>NZ_BLYI01000085.1 GCF_016586355.1 Anaerostipes butyraticus | reverse complement strand
GCATCTAAGCGTGAAGCCCCCCTAAAGATAAGATTTCCCATACCGAAAGGTAGTAAGACCCCTTGAAGACGACGAGGTAGATAGGGCAGAGGTGGAAGTGCGGCAACGCATGGAGCTGACTGTCACTAATCGGTCGAGGCTTTGACCAAAGAAGGCGAAGTGTGAGAATGGTTTTGTATGATGTTTTGAAGGTACATGAGTATCTCAGATGATCCTCGATAGCTCAGTTGGTAGAGCACACGGCTGTTAACCGTGCTGTCGCTGGTTCGAGCCCGGCTCGGGGAGTTGGGAAGCGTGAGAGCGCTTCA
>NZ_BLYI01000084.1 GCF_016586355.1 Anaerostipes butyraticus | reverse complement strand
GCTGTCCTTAGTACGAGAGGACCGGGATGGACGGACCGCTGGTGTATCTGTTGTACTGCCAAGTGCATAGCAGAGTAGCCAAGTCTGGAAGGGATAAACGCTGAAGGCATCTAAGCGTGAAGCCCCCCTAAAGATAAGATTTCCCATATCGAAAGGTAGTAAGACCCCTTGAAGACGACGAGGTAGATAGGGCAGAGGTGGAAGTGCGGCAACGCATGGAGCTGACTGTCACTAATCGGTCGAGGCTTTGACCAAAAGAAGGCAGAGTGTGAGAATGGTTTTGTATGATGTTTTGAAGGTACATGAGTATCTCAGATGATCCTCGATAGCTCAGTTGGTAGAGCACACGGCTGTTAACCGTGCTGTCGCTGGTTCGAGCCCGGCTCGGGGAGTTGGGAAGCGTGAGAGCGCTTCA
>NZ_BLYI01000083.1 GCF_016586355.1 Anaerostipes butyraticus | reverse complement strand
AGAAGTCGAGGAAAATATGTGATACACTTATTATAATTAAAAGTTAATCATAATTCTAAACACTAATGAGAGGAAAAGTAAATACGAATTTTAGTATTTATCAGAAAGGACAATGGACGAAAAGCAGTTAATGAATGAAGCTTTGAATACGGGAGTTTGACAGTTGAATAATAGAAAAATACCTTGCAGGCCGCATAAAACCTGCATTTTTTATGTCAATTTTTCTGTTTTAATATATTGTATTTTATTGCAATGTATTGTAAAATGTATAAAAGGAGGTATTTTTCTATGAGAGTTGTAACCTCGAAATCCAAGAACGCTGAATCTTTTTATATCTCAAAAGGCTATGTCAATGACAAAGGAGTCAGTACTTCTGTCATCGTCAGGAAACTGGGGACTTTAAAAGAACTTTTACCAGAACACGGTCCGACAAGGGATGATGTCATGGCCTGGGCCAGGGAGGAAGCACGGTTAGAAACTTTAAAATACAAGCAGGAACAGGAAGAAAAACAGATAAAACTCACTTTCCGTGCAGACAGGCAGTTAGATTATGGTAAACAGGTCTTTTACCGGGGCGGCTACCTTTTCCTCCAGTCGATCTATTATCAGATGCAGATGCAGAAGATCTGTCGGAAATTGAAACAAAGATATAAGTTTAAATATGACATCAATGCAATCCTTTCCGACCTGATCTATGCAAGGATCCTGGAGCCCTGCAGCAAACGTTCTTCCTATAAGGTCGCATCAGAGTTCCTGGAAAGGCCTTCCTATCAACTCCATGATGTATACCGCGCATTGGATGTCCTTGGTGCTGAATGCGATATGATCCAGGCGGAAGTCTATAAGAACAGCCATTTCCTGGGACAAAGGAATGATAAGATCCTTTACTACGACTGCACGAATTATTATTTCGAGATCGAACAGGAAGACGGCAGTAAGAAGTACGGGAAAGGAAAAGAGCACAGACCGAATCCGATCATCCAGATGGGACTTTTCATGGATGGGGACGGGATCCCCCTTGCGTTCTCTCTCTTCCCGGGAAATGCAAACGAACAGACATCCCTGAAGCCGTTGGAGAAGAAAATCCTCAGGGATTTCGGCTGTCAGAAATTTATCTACTGCAGCGATGCCGGACTGGCTTCAGAATCCATCCGGGAATACAATCATATGGGAGAGCGGGCTTATATCGTGACCCAGTCGATCAAAAAGCTGAAGAAAGAAGAAAAAGAATGGGCACTGAGTCCGCAGGGATTTAAGCGGGTCTCCGATGACAAGCCTGTCGATATCACGAAACTGCCGGAAGATGACAAAGGACTTTATTATAAGGATGAACCGTATACCACAAAAAAGCTGCACCAGCGCCTGATCATAACTTATTCCCCAAAGTATGCCGCGTATCAGAGATCCATCCGCGACAAACAGGTGGAGCGAGCACAAAAGATGTTGGATTCCGGGAAGGCCAAAAGGAACCAGAAGAACCCGAATGACCCGGCACGTTTCATTGGAAAGATGGCGGTCACAAAAGATGGGGAAGCCGCGGATATCAAACAGTATCTGGATGAGGATAAGATCGCGGAAGAGGCGCAGTATGACGGACTCTATGCAGTATGCACAGATCTTTTGGATGATGAAGTCGGTGATATCCTGAAAGTAAGCGAAGGCAGATGGCAGATCGAGGAATGCTTCCGGATCATGAAAACAGATTTTTCTGCAAGGCCGGTCTATTTACGGGAAGAGAACCGGATCAGGGCACATTTCCTGATCTGTTTCCTGGCATTGACCATCTACCGTTATCTTGAGAAAAAGCTGGATCTGAAATATACCTGTGAGGAACTGCTGGAGACTCTGAAAGGCATGAACTTTGCCAAGATACAGGAACAGGGATTCATCCCATTATATAAACGGGAGACGATCACAGATGACCTTCATGAGGCCTGTGGTTTTCGGACAGACTATCAATTCATGACTAAGAGTAAGATGAGAACGATCCAGAAAAAAAGCAAGGGGAAGGAATAAATTACTATAGTCCGAAACAACGGCAAAAATCGCTGTAGCCCAGTAAATACAAGGGATACAGCGATTTTTCCTTCCAACAACTGTCAAAGACAGGATTATACCATATTTTTGCGTTTCGTCAACTAAGAAATTTGATTTTTCAAAACTTCTTTTACTTTTTTTA
>NZ_BLYI01000082.1 GCF_016586355.1 Anaerostipes butyraticus | reverse complement strand
CAGCCCCGCCTCCTCTCTATTTCTTCGAGTTTTTTTAAGAAGGATATCTCCATTTCTGCCCGTTCCTTTTCTGCCTGCAGCAGTTTTACCTCAGCACGCAGTCTTTCGAGTTCACTCATTTCCTCCGGAGCTTTTCTTTTCCCCCTGCAGTCCTTCAGGGCATTCACTCCTCCAGATTCGTATTTTATGGTGTAATTCCTGGCCTGTTGGTAAGATATTCCATATTTTTCTGATGTTTCCGTATAATTGCGGCCATGAGTGATACAGTATTGGACGATCTCGACCCGTTCGTCAAAGGTGGTCTTTCTTCCTTTTGTCATGATGATACAGCCTCCCGTTCCAGAAGATTTCAGTTCCTCATGACTATTATACTTTATGATCCATTTCCTGAGTTGGGTTCCTGATCGGATTTTATATTTT
>NZ_BLYI01000081.1 GCF_016586355.1 Anaerostipes butyraticus | reverse complement strand
CGATCCTCTCATTCCTCACTGATGCATAGCGTTACATCAGCGGGCTTTGTGTTTTCTTTCTTCGTTGTTAATTCTCGATGAAATCTGATGTCTTGACTCATTCTTTTCTAAAGAATGACTCTTTTCTGGTTTTGTATGAAGTTTTCAAGGTACATCCGCGTAAATGATCTATATCCTTTACGCTGACTGGGAATCAGACTGTTTGTCTCTTCCCTATGGGCTTGAGTGGACTCGAACCACCGACCTCACGCTTATCAGGCGTGCGCTCTAACCACCTGAGCTACAAGCCCATTCTGGCTGGCCGCTTCCACGACCCTCTCTTCAATTCCAGGCTCTCGCC
>NZ_BLYI01000080.1 GCF_016586355.1 Anaerostipes butyraticus | reverse complement strand
GAAACGGAAGCTGTCGATAAGAATAACGCCATATGATGGGCAGATTGCAGTGTTCGATAAAGAAGGGGAAGAAAAACAAATCAGTATTCAAATGCAGAGGGAGAAAAAATAATGTGGGAGCAGGCCTGGATAACCTTAATGGAACAAAAGTTTGTTGTATTGAATTTTAGTGTGATTGCTGTGGTTCAGGTTATTGTTGCGATATTAATGTTAAATGAAATGCTGAGACGAAGACACTCTGTAATATGGATCATCAGCTGTTATATGCTGAAAGTATTGATCATGGATGTGTTTTTTAATATTCTGCTCAGCCAATATATGGAACATCATATTTTGATATATGCGATTTATATCGTTATGAAAATAATGACCGCAATTTTAAATTTAGTTGTGATTTGGTTTGTGTATGATGCTGATTTGGTGAAATGTGCTCTTTGCGGCATGCTTACAGAATTATTTACTTTATTTGCTGGTGGAATTTCTTTGGCCATAGCGGGAATGACGGACAGTAGTTATCTTTCGGCTGCAACCTGGAGAATTATTCTATTTGTTTTCTCCTGTTTGTTGATTTTTTTCATGGCACGGTGTTCGATTCATCGTTTCTGGAAAGGCGAATTTCCGATATTGGATAAATATAGAATAAAACATCCTAAATTTTGGGGTGCAATCTTTCTTTTGTATGTTGGTATCGGATTTGCCCAGCTTATGGTAGAAGATCAGACAAGATTAGCAAGTACATATCAGTATGGGATTATAGCGGCAGTGATTTTAATATTTGGATTTATTGGTCTTAGCATCTGGATTTACAGGAAATATCAGGATCAGATCAGGCAGGAACATGAGTTCCTGAATATAAAACAGAATCTGATGGTGCTCCATATGAAAGCAGTCCGGCAGCAGATTCTTGATATGGAAAATGAGCAGAGAATCATTGATCAGCAGATGGAAAACATTCAGAAGATAGGGAGTTTCGAAGGAACAGTTCAGATAGAAAAGTATCTGAAAACCTTGAAGAATCAATATCGAAAGATACAGG
>NZ_BLYI01000079.1 GCF_016586355.1 Anaerostipes butyraticus | reverse complement strand
AAGTATTTTTTGTCGGCTTTACCGCTCCGCATATCTCTACCAATTTTCCTATTTTTCGATAACGTGGCTTCCATCCGCTTGCGTATTCCACAAATCCACCAGAAATTGTAGGATAAATCCAATCTGTATCGATTAAATCTTTATTTAATTGATAGATTCCCTTATCATACACCTCTACTAACATATCGATCGCTTCAATAGCGGTCCCATTAAGCCTTACCCGGCAAAATGGTTTCTGGCTCATAAACACACCTGTCCTGATATCCAGGTTGCTATATGCTGGATCCTGTGGATCGCTGGCCGCTGGTGTTCCAGCAATCGTGACAAATTCAACACTCTCAATCCCTTCGGATTCGTCTCGGTTGTACTGGATGCAGACAATATCATTTCGCAACATGCCTTGCGTGCCGGATGTGATTGCCACGTTTTCAGACGTGCCGTATGGGATATGGATTTCCCTTCCATCGTAGACTACCACTCCGTCCGCTACCGTGATCTGGTTTGCCGTCTGGATATTGACTTCCATCTTACTCCCAACTGGCAGGATACAGCTGTCCCCCAGCAGCCCGCGCTGGAAATCTGCCAGCTGATCCGCTGTGATGTGATCAAATCCCTGATAACTTGTTACAATATCTAATGCCATCTACTCTTCTCCTTCCACTTTGTACTCTATTTCTTCTGTTCCGCTTTCTATTTTTACGATCTTCTGTACGACCGGTTTTTTAAGAGATAATCCACTGTTGTAATCCCTTCCGCCTACGATATCCCCGATCTGCAGATCCATGTCCTGTATTTCAAGATTCATTTTCTTATAATTCATATCTTCCTGTAGCTTCTCTGTTCCGCCCTCGATTAGTTCGTTTAAATCTTCGGCGTTGTTATTGTCGTACACTGCCGTGCGCTCCTGCAATCCTTTGTAATATTGCTTCTGGGATATGCTGCCATCCAGCTGCGCATAGAGATGTACCACCTGCCTGTCTTTCAGTTCTCCTTTGCCCAGACAGATGAGGTGATTGATTCCACGCCTACTCTCTTTGATGCTGATATTTACTCTTGAGTCTTGCGAATACTCAATTTCTTCTGACAAGTCTTGAATCGGTACAGCAGATAACATGATTTCAAAAGCTTCGTTTGCGCCGCCTTGGATCACTTCGATGTTCAGCCTTGCATTCTTTGTAGCCAGCATCTTCGTAAATCCAGTCAATGCACCTGTATACCTGTCAAACTGATAGGACGGAATATCAATCTCACTTGATTCTTCCGGAAATGTAAAAAGTCCGCCAAAGGCATTGCCTAAGACAGACTCTAATATTTCGTTTGCATCCCCGGATACCGTCCTATAATCCTGTCCGGAAGGCGGTTGGATAATG
>NZ_BLYI01000078.1 GCF_016586355.1 Anaerostipes butyraticus | reverse complement strand
TCTGCAGCTGCCTTGACGCCAATTTCATCGGACAGTTCAAGAGCCTGTAGTTTGAATTCCTTATCGTATTGCATGTCTCCACCTTCCTTAATGATATATTATCATCTTTTGGTGGATTTAACGACTGCATTTAAATGATACTACTCCACTACGATAAAAATGTATGTTACCGCAGATGAAGTTGTTGAATTACTCGGAGTATCCAAAGGATCCGCATATAAAATCATTTGAGTACTAAATGATGAGTTGAAAGCAAAAAGGTTTCGAGTGATTTCAGGTAAAGTGCCAGGAAAGTATTTTCAGTAAAAGTTTTATGGAATGGTAGTGTAGAAGAAAGGAGATGATATGTCGCAACAAGAGACAGGAAATTATAGCGTAGCTAGTTTTATTATGAAGACTGCGGGGAGTACGCCGAAAAAAGAACAAACGAGGGTTTAAAACCAAAGGAGAAGCAGATAAATGGGAAAGAAATTTTTCCGAAACAGCAGAAGAATCTAAAAACTTCGTGGAAATTTTGCCTGAAAATCCACAGGTAGTAGTCATTATACATTTCGAAAATCTGGATGCTGGCCAATTACGATACCAAAGCATGAACAAATTAAAAAGGTTTATAAGGAACTTGTGAGATTGATTGTAGAAAGTGAGGTGAGAAACGATGAAGACACTGTATGATTATATGAAGGTGTCTTATAGAGTGGAAATCATAGAATATAAAGATGAAGGCGGATATGTGGTTTCTTATCCTGATTTGTCGGGCTGTATTACATGTGGAGAAAAGATTGAAGTTATGGTTGCAAATGTGGTAGATGCAAAGAAGGCATGGATTGAAGTTACACAGGAAGAAGGAATTTAGATGTATGAGCCAGATAATTCAGAAGATTATTCCGGACAATTTAAGCTAAGAATCCCTCAGAGTCTGCACAGCTTTTTTGTTCGGCATTCTAAAAGAGAGGGGATCAGTATGAATCAGTACTGTAGTACTGTGTTTGTCTCCATTTCTAAGAATGATGCAGTTTATTCAAAATAGCGAAGACCACTGTTTTGGAACATATAAGATGAAGTGGTAATATTTTGGCAACAGAAAATCAGTGAACTAAAATAACTGATGTATATATAAATAAATATCGGTGTGAAGCCACAAAAACTTAAATAAATATAGTTAATGGCGACAAAGGATATGCCAAGTTTGAGTGATGAAAATTTAAGATGAGTTATTTTCATAGTATTATTATTTCTGAACATTAGATATTGAAACCTAAAACAATGGATGCAATCAGTATTGTTTCAAAATGAGGACGCTATGGTGATTCTGTATGAGCATAAATTTAAAATATAAATAATAGAGGAATCAACAAAAATTAACTCCTCTAAAAAATATGCTCTTGAGCCACGTAGGCCATCAAGATACTTTCAATCATAGTATATGCTGGTCATACATCTTTAACCAGTAAATATTATAGAGAGGATATAAATATTTGTCAAGTGTTGAAAGTGGCATACAGTTTTGACAGGTAAATCTCCCTATGACCTGCCTTTTTTCTTAAATTTTTTTCAACTTTTTTATGTGATCTGAAAAGTTATCTACACTCATACTCTATACTTTCTTCAGATGATAATACTTATACAGCTGTTTCATAAAATCCGATATCTGTTCCATCAGATAATGGTTCTTCTACGCCTGGTCGTTCCAGTTGCAACTATGCGTGATGTTTACCCATCTTTTCTGCATTCCTTTCGGTGATCCTCATGTGCTCAGCCATTGGAAATTTCTGCTCTCCTCTCCTTTTTCTCCGTTATCTATTTATATTCCTCTGTTATACTCGGTATACTCCATTTTATAACGGATCAGAAAATTCTATCTATATCTCCTGCACAAAGCCATGATCAAATCTGATGCATATAGACTGTCTGCCAGCAGGATCGGCAGACGGGGAAACCTCTTCTTGATCCGTTCCGCCAGACGTTTGAATGCTTTCGTTTCACAGTCCTGTTTGATCTCATCATTGCTCATTTTTTTCTGACGTTCCCCATCTTCCCATAGTTCTCGATGACCTCACCCCACCGATACTCGCTACCAGTTTTACTCCAAACAGGATCTTTGCCTTCTGCATATCCCTGTGGTATATGATAGTTTCTTTCTCTGTCCCCTTATCACACCTCATCTCCAGGCAATGCTCGTTCAGCTTCCTTCTGCCAATGTAGAACTGAGTCCCATCTCTTCTATCTCATATTTTCAAAACACTGTCCCCGGATCAGATGATACACCAGATTCTGCTTGACCGCTTCCAATTCCTTTGGATCCAGCTTTTTCAGATATTCATTTTCTGTTGCGTGGTGGGGAGAGGACATACGCCCTTTCTTTCCCATCTATGAATAGGGATATATTTTTAGAAATCGTCGCATCATTGAATCTTTCGCGCATTTTCTGCATGCTGTCGATCTTTGCGATTCCCTTATAATACAAAGTACCGAGTATCATCCGGTTTGAATATGTGATATAGCTTGGATGCCTGAGATCTTTTGTCTGAGTGAATTTTCAGGATAGCTGACTGTAAAATCTGTTTTAGACCTTATTGAGTTCCCTGGTCGGATTTTTTTCAAGTTTCTTTTGGATCCTTTATTCCTTTCTTACCATTTTGACCTCACTGCGAAAATAGTTTTATTTTCGAAGTGAAGCTGTGTATCCTCAATGGATTTAGTGCGAATTATTTTTACTTGTCAAAACTAAGGGGCATATGTTACTGTAAAACTCTCGTGCTTAAAAAATACAGTATAATTATTAAAGTATTGCTTAATGAAAAAAAGTAACCTATAATTATTAGGAACAGAAATTAGAATATTTTGTCATTTAATATAGTGTTTACAGGAATCCTCATTGTTCCTTAAGGAGGATTTTTTATAAGGAGAAAAATGTATTACATTATTGATAATTTTGAAAAGAAAACACCTTCAAATATTGCTGTAGAAACAGTTAAGTTGGCATGTGGAAGTAGTATAAATGTCTATTTAATTGAAACAGTGCACGACTTAACACAGTTTATCGGATTTGGAAAATATAAAAACAACAAAATAGGGAATGTGTATTTTAGAGGTCAAACTTCTTTATATAATGGTTCAATGATTCCTTCTCTCTATCGTGGAAAGACTAGGCTTGATAGTATAACATGGAAATATAATGAACGAATTAATGCAGCAATTAAAGGAAAAAGGATTTTTAGACAATATAATAGAGCTGTTTTTGAACCTTTAATTCAACATTATGGTGTACGAACACCATATATTGATTTGGTAGATAATGTATGGGTGGCTTTGTGGTTTGCGTTACATCAAGCTAAAGCTGTGTCAATTAATACGCATGAGTATGTATATTACTATGACTCAAAAGAAGAGTATGCTTATATTATTCTTATGGTTTCTGATGCAAGAGAGGAAACAAAGCAATTTGGAGTTTATAAAGGGACAGATACAACTTTGGTTGATCTCCGAAAGGCAACACCGTCTTATTTTTTGAGACCACATGCGCAACATGCATATATGATTAAAAAAAATGTAGAATTTCCCGGTGACTGTAGCGATTTGATTGTTGGAATAGCAAAAATACCAACGAGTATCGGGTTTAAATGGTTGGGATCAAATGAATTTTTATCTTTAAGCAGTTTATTCCCTGCGGCGTATTTTGATTATGGATATAGAATATTATTAAAAAACTATCCAGAAGAGGAGAATGCAGGTGTAGTCAACCAATATGGATCAATTCAAATTTTGACAGATTAGCAGGGATTAATTCGATAAATCATAATCAAATTAATCTTTCTCATAATAATACTACAATAAGTGAATACAGAAATTACATAGCCGGAAGGTTTTCAATTTACCAAAATCTTCCGGCTTTTGTCATGCCTATTTTTTTACACAGCCATTTGCCTACATGGGAACTACGCCGCCATAGATGGAAGGGACACACAAAGCCATGTAAAACGAAAAATCAGGATGCTTTACTTTGTGTACCAAAATTAACTATTTTCGTACCAGATACAGAGAAATGCCCATCTTCTTGGCTTATTCATCTGAGATAGTAACTTGAAAATCCTTGATTTTAAAAGGAAAATTACTTGATAATATAGTGGGACCCGTATGGCGAATTACAGAGTAATTGCGATTGCCAACCAAAAGATAGAATGGGAAAAACCATCACAATTATCAACTTAAGGATCGGGTAGTCCAAAAACATACTTTTCTAATGAGTATAGTATACATAATAGCTCAGAACGTATAAATAAGTTTAGAATATTTTCTGACGTACCATTTGTAATATACGAATATCAGATACATATCTGACATTTTCTGCTATTATAATTTCTGCAGTAAATTTACATTGTCAGCTGCAGTAAATTTTATAGAAGTCGAGGAAAATATGTGATACACTTATTATAATTAAAAGTTAATCATAATTCTAAACACTAATGAGAGGAAAAGTAAATACGAATTTTAGTATTTATCAGAAAGGACAATGGACGAAAAGCAGTTAATGAATGAAGCTTTGAATA
>NZ_BLYI01000077.1 GCF_016586355.1 Anaerostipes butyraticus | reverse complement strand
GCTAGCTTGCTCCCTGTTCTCGTTCTTTCCATTTTGCATGGCTTGTAGTCTAGCCAAAGTATCTCTTTAATAATCCTTCGAAGGCTTTTCCGTGACGAGCTTCGTCTCTTGCCATTTCGTGTACTGTGTCGTGGATTGCATCTAAGTTTGCTGCTTTTGCTCTCTTCGCTAAGTCAAATTTTCCAGCTGTTGCTCCGTTTTCTGCTTCCACTCTCATTTCCAGATTCTTCTTTGTGCTGTCTGTTACGACTTCTCCTAACAGCTCTGCGAATTTCGCTGCGTGTTCTGCTTCTTCATACGCTGCTTTTTCCCAATATAATCCGATCTCTGGATATCCTTCTCTATGTGCTACTCTTGCCATTGCAAGATACATTCCTACTTCTGAACATTCTCCTTCGAAGTTTGCTCTTAAGTCTGCTAAGATATCTTCGCTGACTCCCTGTGCTACTCCTACTACATGCTCTGCTGCCCATTCTCTTTCTCCAGCCATTTCTTTAAATTTCTCTGCTGGTACTCCACACTGTGGACATTTCTCCGGCGGCTGTTCTCCTTCATATACATATCCGCATACTGTACAAACCCATTTCTTCATAATCGTGTTCTCCTTTTCTTTGTTTGTGTTACGACTAGAATCAAAAGAGAGTATTTCTCTTTTAAAAATAGGAATTATTCCTGTTTTCTAGATTTATCTTAACACTAGTCTATATCCTTGTCAAGAATTTTTCTCAAACATTTTTCGCAGGTTCCTCTGAAATAAGTCACACTTTCTGTAATCTTTCCCGGAAAATGCTGACTTGCTTTTTCTATAATTTCCTGGTCGAAGGATTCCATCTCGATATCTTCAACCTCTCCGCATTCCTGGCAGATAAAATGATAATGTGGCTCAACAGACGCATCATACCGATCTGCTCCGTTATCATAACTGAGTTTTAAGATATCCCCTCTTTCTGACAAAAGAGCAAGATTTCTATACACAGTTCCCAGACTGATATTCGGAAATTCTTTCTTTATATTCATATATATTGTGTCCGCTGTCGGATGATCCTTGCGTGTCATGAGAAAAGCTATGATTGCATCTCTTTGTTTACTTCTCTTTGTTGCTGGCTGCATAGGACACTCCTTTCATAACAATAATTATTACTGTTTTCATTTTAAAAGATGACCTTTCTTTTGTCAAGTGTCCGGACATTTTCTGATGTTTAGAAATTTTTTTCCAGCAGAAACAGACCCCGTGCGAGCCGGGATCTGTTTCTTTTTTCCATCCATTTTGTTTATGGCTGGAATACTTTATGAGGATTTAAAATATTCTTTGGATCGAATGCTTTTTTGATTCCTGCCATCAATGCAAGATTATCTTCATCCAGAGATTCTTTCAGATATGGCTTCTTGGCAAAACCGATTCCATGTTCTCCGGATACCTGACCGCCCAGTTCTTTTGCTTTCTGGTAGATTTTTTCCATGGCCAGTTCCATGCGGCGCTCAAATTCTTCCTGACTTAAGTCATCCCGCAAAATATAGGAATGGAGATTGCCGTCTCCGGCATGTCCAAATGTTTTAATCCGGATATCCACTTCTGTATGAAGGTTATGAAGATATTCCACCATTTCATTAACCCGGTTTCTTGGTACAACCATGTCCACTTCATCCATATAGGTTGTGGACCCCTTGATCGCCTCCAGAAAAGCGCCTCTTGCTTTCCAGATGGACTCTTCTCTTTCTTCTGTATCAGAAATCAGGACATCAATGGCTCCCTGCTCCAGACATAATTTTGCTACTTTATCATAGGCTGCTTCTATCTCTTCCGTTGAATTTCCATCAAACTTCAGGAGAAGATAAGCGTCAGACTGAGAATCCGGGAATTTCTTACCCAGATATTCCTCCGCATCAATGATGACTTCCCTCTGCATAAATTCAATGGCCGTCGGAATTACTTTTGACTGAATGATCAGCGGCACTGTATCGATCGCCTGTTTCAGTGTCGGGAACGGAATCAGCAGACTGATGGCTTTCTTTGGAAGCGGAAGCAGTTTCAAAATGGCTTTTGTGATAAAGCCAAGGGTTCCCTCAGATCCGATCATAAGATCCTTGAGAGAATATCCGGAACTGTTCTTTACAACCTTTCCTCCAAATTCCACAATCTTTCCATTTGGAAGAACAACTTCCAGACCTCTTACATAATCTCTGGTGACTCCATATTTTACTGCACGCATTCCTCCGGCATTGGTACTGATATTTCCTCCGATGGTCGCTGATTTCTCTCCTGGATCCGGCGGATAGAAGAAATCATGATCTTCTACATAGGATGCCAGTTCCATTAAAAGAACTCCTGGTTCCACAGTCACTGTAAGATTTTCTTCATCCAGCTCGAGAATGTGATTCATAAGACTGGAATCGATCATAATTCCGTGTTCCATAGCAACCGAAGAACCTACCAGTCCAGTGCCAGCCCCTCTCGGTGTTACTGGAATGTTATTGTTATAAGCGTATTTCATGATCTGGGAAATTTCTTCCGCAGATACGGCCTTCACGACGACATCCGGATAACTGCTTGTTCCGCTTAACTCATCGTGACTGTATTCTTCATTGATCTGATCCTTATATAAAACCCTTTCCGGATCATTGATGATATCTTTTATGACAGCCAGATCGGCTTCATCAAATTTTTTATAACTCATATTCCTACGCCCCTTTCACAGCCTTAATTTTTTCGATCAGCTTCGGTACAATATCATAGAGGTCTCCCACCAGACAATAATGAGCGGTCTCAAAGATCGGTGCTTTTTCATCTGAATTAATCGCTACGATGCATTCAGAATTGTTCATTCCCGCAGAGAACTGAACGGCTCCGGATACTCCGCAGGTAATGATCAGTTTTGGACGGACAGTTCTTCCGCTCAATCCTACCTGCCGTTTGGCATCCAGCCATCCCGCTTCTGCCAGAGGTCTGGTACATGCAACTTGGCCTCCCAGAAGATCTGCCAGTTCTTCTATCATCTGCAGATCTTCTTCCTTTTTCACACCTCGGCCTGCTGCCACCAGAACATCTGCGGATTCAATGAACTGTTCCTGTTCCTTCATTACAATATCCAGAACGTCCACATTAGATTTTAATAAATCTTTATCCACAGAACAGGAAATGATTTCTCCTGAAATATCTTCCTGCCGCTCCGGCGCATTCATCACTTTATAACGTACTGTTGCCATCTGCGGTCTGTGATTTGGCGTAAGAATGTGAGCCATGATATTTCCCCCAAATGCCGGACGGATCTGTGACAGATCTGTATTTTCATCCATATCAAGAATCGTACAGTCTGCTGTAAGTCCTGTCTTCATTCTGGCTGCCACTCTTGGAGCAAGCTGCCGTCCAACCGTCGTTGCTCCGGTCAGGATTGCCGTCGGCTGATTCTTCTTAATAAAATCTTCAAAAACGGCCGTATATGGTTCAATCTTGAAACGATCCAGCTGAGGATCATCGTAAACAAACACTTTATCGACTCCATAATGGAGGATTTCTTCTGCCTTTTCCTGAATATTGCTTCCCATAAAGAGTGCATACACCGGATGTCCGATCTTGCCTGCCAGTTCCCTCGCTTTTCCAATCAGCTCATAGGTAACCGGATGGATCTCGCCATCCACATGATCGACATAAACTGCGATGCCTTTCCACTGACTCTTATCGATTGTTTCTTTTTTCTCGTCTTCTACATATTCTACCGCGCCTTCCGGCCCTTTCTTTACGCACAGCCGGCACATCTTACATGCGGCGTTAATGGAAACTTCTCCGTCTTTTACTTCCATGGCACCAAAAGGACAGATAGCTGCCAGCGCATTGGGATCTTCTATCTTTTCCTGATGAATCACTAATTTCGGCATAATCTTTTCCTCCTTAAATAAACTTCATTTCCTTCATCATATGGAACAACTTGTCTGCCATTACATCGCCCTCATCTGTCCACACTTCTCTGTGATCATTTTTCTCCGGAGGAAAAATTCTTTTTACCTGAGTCGGAGAACCATTCAGTCCATAATGAGTTTCATCTTTGTCTTCCATATCATCCAGTGAATAAATTTCGATTTCCCTGTCTTTTGTTTCCATCTTCTTTACATAGGAAGGAAGTCTTGGCTGGAAAATATCCTTATCTGCAGACAGCAGGCATGGATAGGCAACTTTGGCAATTTCCAGCTCATTTGGAAGATCCATCTCTACCGTAATGCCATCCGCTTCTACTTTTTCAATTTTCTTGACATTGGATACACTTGGAATTCCAAGCCATTCAGAGACTTCAGAACCAACCTGCGCCGTATCTCCGTCTGTCGTCTGCTTGCCGCACAGGATCAGATCAAATTTTCCCATTTTCCGAATTCCCTGGGCGATTGTGTAACTGGTCGCAAGTACATCCGCTCCGCCAAATCTACGGTCTGACAACAGCGCTCCCCGGTCTGCTCCCATGGCAAAGGCTTCCCGGATCACTGCTTCTGCCTGAGGCGGCCCCATACTGATTACGCTGATCGTTCCGCCCTCCTTTTCCCGAATCCTCAATGCTGTTTCCAACGCATAAAGATCATAAGGATTCATCTTAGAATCAGCTCCATCTCTTAACAGTACGCCGGTCACCGGATCGACTTCTACTTTATTTGACGCCGGCACCTGTTTGATGCATACCAAAATATCCATATCCGCTCCTCCTGTTTCTTTTTATTTTCGTGTTCGTTCTATTGGTACTACCAATTTGTCTGGTAAAAAAATAAGGCTTTATCTGAAGTTCCTTATTGGTACTACCAATCTATGTTCCTATTATATATTTTTTGTTCATTTTTGTCTATAGTTTTCTTAAACTCTTTTCATTTTTTAGAAAAACCGATAAATCCCATGATTTCATGGGGTTTATCGGTTTCCCTGCTTTTAGCTTAAATTTTCATTTCTTCATGAATAATCTGATCGATCATCTCAAAATGCTGCATCAGAGCTTTCTGTCCATTTTTTGCATCCCTCTTTATCAGGTATTCCACCATCTGTTTATGGAACTCCTGCAGCATCTCTTTCCTTTCTTCTGTCCGCAGGATTTCCCGCCGCATATCTTCAATAAACACATCCATCACTTCAGAAAGAGCATTTAAAATATTTTGAATCAGAACATTTCTGGAAGCCTTGGCGATCGCATAATGAATCTTCTTATCCCATAAAGTATTCTCTTCCTCATTTTGACTCCGATCCAGTTTTTCCACGTATTCCTGCATCTGAAGAATTTCAGAATTGTCTGCGTACTTTACTGCCAGCGCATAAGCCTGCATTTCCAGGCCAATCCTGATCTGATTGATCTGATCGTAATCCAGTTCTCCAAGAATAAACATCATAGAAAAGGTATCAACCAGATAATGATCGAAATCACAGGATACATAATTTCCCGCCCCCTGACGGCTTGAGATCACCCCGATAACGCTCAGGATCTTAAGCGCCTCCCGGACGGAATTCCTGCTGACTCCCAGTTTTTCTGACAGTTCACGCTCCGGAGGCAGCAGCTCGCCGATCATCAGTTCACGATTGCGAATCTGCTGCTTAATATAATCGATCACAATCTTATAGGCTTTCTTTTGTTTTTTCATCTCTTTCCTCCCGTTCCTTATTATAACAAAGAAAATTTTTTATGAAAACCCTTGCATTCTTATGCAAACAGGTGTAGTATATAGAAAAGTTAGATGTAGTTTTTAAAACTACTTATCATTTTGTTAAAAACTTCTTAACATTTTCTTAAGAACTTTTTGGATTGGAGGTCATCCTATGTCAAATCATAAATTAAAAGAACCTGGAAGCGCAATTACACATTTTATCGGAATGATTCTTGCAGCTCTTGTCTCTGTTCCGCTGATCATCAAGAGTTTTATGACCGGAGATTATATCAGGATCATTTCCCTGACGATTTTTACTCTCAGTATGATCGGTCTGTATGGAGCGAGTACCGCATATCATTCTTTCAATATCTCGCCGCGAATCAACAAAGTCTTAAAAAAGCTGGATCATGCCATGATTTTTGTATTGATTGCCGGATCTTACACGCCGATCTGTACGATCGTCCTTGGCGGGAAAGTCGGCTATGGACTTCTGACTGTCATCTGGATCATTGCCATTCTTGGCATTCTATTTAAAATGTTCTGGATCGGATGCCCGAAATGGGTTTCCTCCGTTATGTATATCGCCATGGGATGGCTCTGCATTGTGGCAATCGCTCCGATCATCCACAGTCTGTCCCGGACTTCTTTTGCATGGCTCCTTGCAGGAGGATTGATCTATACCGCCGGCGGCATCATCTATGCTCTGAAAATTCCGTGGTTTGAACACCACTGGAAAGAGTTTGGACTTCATGAAATTTTCCATTTGTTCGTCATGGGCGGCAGCGCATGCCATATGATCCTGATGTTCCAGATTTAAATTGTATCTTACCTTTTATTCATCTTTCATTTTCATACATTTTAGCTTCTGCTGATAACTTCTGATCAGCAGAAGCTTCTTTTTTCTTGTCATTTTCTTGATCTGCGCTTCTCGTTTCATTGCTTCCCGCTTTGTATCAAAATGCTCCTGATACACCAGTTTTACCGGCAGCCTGCTTCTTGTATACTTTGCCCCTTTCCCTTCGTTATGTCTTTTTACTCTTTTCTCAAGATCATTGGTCCATCCCGTATACAGTGTACCATCTCCGCATTCCAGCATATATGTATAATTTTTCATGGTTTCCCCCGTTTCTTCGAAGAAAAAACCGCCTGAAGTTCGGCGGCCTTTCTTCTACATCAGCCGGGTTTCCCCTGCTGTTATTGTCTTTTGCTTCTTTCTTATTATACGGCAGATTGCCCTTTCTGGTTCCAATCTTATTCTAAATATTTTCCCGGGTCAACACTCTTTTTATCTTTCTCCATCTGAAAATAGAGATTCGTTCCTTCTAATGTATAGTAACTTGTAGGTGCTGCGACTTTTCCGATTACTTGTCCTTTTTCTACCGTATCTCCGGCCTTTACCGTCAGATCCTTCATCTGGCCGTACACTGCCGTGTACCCGCTTCCCAGATCCATACAGACCATCTTGCCGTATTCTGCGGTATTTTTAATTTCTGTCACTTTAGCCTGTTTTACCGCTTTCACGGAATCATTTTCCTTAGCTTCGATCAGGATACCCGGATTTGTACGATACTGATCCAGTGTCTCAAAATAAACCGTTGCTTCGGTACTGTATGGAAGCACCACATTTCCTGTAACCGGCCAGGAAAGTTTTGTCTTTCCATCATATGTGACTGTCTGCTCCATAGTCTGGGCTGCTTCCTCGGTCGATGCCGCTGTCGTATCTTCCGTGCTTTCTGTCGCCTCCGTGGTCTCCTGTGTGGCGCTGTTTGCTGCGTCTACAGATTTTTCCAGTTCCACTTCCTGTTTGGCCAGCTCCCGTTTTTCTTTGAATTTCACACTGTAATATGCCATAATTCCAAGAAACAAGGCAAAACCAATGATCATAACCCCATAATATTTTCTAAGAGTAAAAGGGGTCTGCCTGCTGTTTTTTCTCATAATCATCACCTCAGACTTAGTTTTGCCGATTCTTTCTTGTTTATTCATTTATGTCTCTGATTTTCACGCCTGTATAATAGTATTTGAGAATCTGCTGATCATCTTTCCCTTCCTCAGCCATTTTATGAGCCCCGTACTGGCTCATTCCCAGTCCGTTTCCCTGTCCCAGGCAGATTATCCTCATTTTCCCATCATACGGTTCCAGATAAAAATTATTGGAAGCCAGAGAAAACCACTGTGCCCACACAGTCCCTGATATCTTAAGATTTCCTGCCCTGACCTGTTTTACATATCCGTTTTTTGTGGCCTGACTGATGGCAAGATCTGATTTCAGCTGATCTGTCGTCAGATCTGTCTTATATGATTCTTTTATTTTCTCTAAAATTTCTCCGTAAGTTAATACAGTGACTGACATATAATCCCGGGACTCTACATCTTCCAGGCTGTCCTTTGCCTGCAGATACGGATATCCTTCTCCAAACCATTCTTTTCCGCTTAATGTGGTTCCAACACTGAGTCCATGGAAAAACGGCTCTATGTATGTGTTTTTATATACGATCACCTTCCCAAGAGTATCGCTGACTGCACGCTTTCTTGCCTGATCTTTCAGTGAATATTTTTTGCTTCCAAGGGCTTCTTTCAGCTTTTTATCAGATATCCTTTTATAGGGAAGTTTTTCTTCCTCTATTTTCTTTGAATCTCCCATCCGTCTTACGATATCGGTCCTTAAAATAACTGTCTGGGCTTTCAGCGCTTCTTCCTCATAATCCAGAGAAATCTGTTCCGGCAGAATCATCCAGAGATAGGATTCCAGATCAATTGATTTCCCATCGTCTGTCTCAATTTTATATCCGCTGTCATATGTTTCAAAATTGATTTCTCTCTTTTCATCCTTCGGCGCCATAAATACTGTAATTAAATATGGAATAGAAAAAAATAAAAACAATCCTAAAAATATGTATGTCATTTTGTATCTCATTTTCATCCTCCTTTTGTCCGTCTTACTATTTTATGTTACAATGGAAAAAAATATGAAAGGAGAATTTTCCTATGCAGACACGCACTTTTGTTATCAAAGCGGCTCAGGGTCTCCATGCCAGACCTTGTGCGAATCTTGCGGCCACTGTAAGAAAATTTGAATCCACTATTATTATGTCATTTCGTGGAACAGATTATGATGCTTCAAATCCGATTGCGCTTATGAGTGCCGGAGTTTCCTGCAATGATGAGATAATTTTTAAGATTTCAGGCAATGATGAATGTGAGGCTGCAGACGCGATTCAAAATGTTGTTGAAAATGAATTGTAGAAGATTGCTGATTCCCGCCGAATTATGATATACTATGAGTATGTGTGATTTTATTCATTTTTCAGAAAAATCACAAAATCACATGAAAGGAGTTTTTCATGGACATCAACCAACTGACCCTGCTGACGGATCTTTATGAACTGACCATGATGCAGGGATATTTTAAATCTAAAAATGATGAAACCGTAATTTTTGACGTATTTTACCGGGAAAATCCTTCCGGAGGCGGCTATGCGATCACATGCGGCCTGGAACAAATGATTGACTATATCAAGAACCTCTCTTTTTCTTATGAAGACATTGATTATCTAAGAGGGCTTCACATATTTGATGAAGATTTTCTGGAATATCTGGCCGGTTATCATTTTACCGGTGATATTTACGCAATCCCGGAAGGCACCGTTGTCTTTCCAATGGAACCTCTTGTGAAAGTATGCGCCCCAATGATGGAAGCTCAGCTGATAGAGACTGCTCTTTTAAATATCATCAATCATCAGAGTCTGATCGCGACAAAGGCTTCCAGAGTCGTATATGCCGCAGGAGGAAGCGGTGTGATGGAATTCGGTCTTCGACGGGCTCAGGGGCCTGACGCGGGAACCTACGGCGCAAGAGCTGCCGTAATCGGCGGCTGTGACGGTACTTCCAATGTACTGGCTGGAAAATTGTTTGATATTCCTGTTTTAGGCACCCATGCTCACAGCTGGATCATGAGTTTTGATGACGAATATACAGCATTCCGCACTTATGCGGATCTTTATCCGGACGCCTGTACACTTCTGGTAGACACCTATGATACTCTTCGTTCCGGCGTGCCAAACGCCATCCGTGTCTTCCAGGAACTGAAAGATGCCGGACGTACTCCGGCCAAATATGGAATCCGGCTGGACAGCGGGGATCTGGCCTATCTTTCCAAACAGGCTCGAAAGATGCTGGACGATGCCGGTTTTGAGGATGCGGTCATCTCCGCTTCCGGCGATCTGGATGAACATTTAATTGCCAGTCTGATTCACCAGGGCGCTCCGATTACCTCATGGGGTGTCGGCACCAAACTGATCACGTCTGCTGACTGCCCGGCATTTGGCGGTGTATATAAGCTGGCTGCTTCCCGCCATGAAGGGGAAAATACATTTACGGCTAAGATCAAGATTTCCGAAAACCCGGCCAAAATCACCAATCCCGGCGATAAGATCATTTTCCGGCTCTATGATTCTGAAACCGGAAAAATACGAGGGGATCTGATCTGTCTTTCTGATGAGTCCTATGATCCGTCAGAAGATCTGACCATTTTTGACCCGCTTGCCACCTGGAAGAAATCAACATTACAGGGCGGAACTTATAAGATGCGTGAGCTTCTCGTTCCTGTTTTCCTGAAAGGAAAATGTGTTTATGAGAGTCCTTCTGTTATGGAAATCCGCAGCTACTGTCAGCAAGAACTGAATACTTTATGGGATGAAAGCCGGCGGCGTCTGAATCCTCAGGAGGTCTATGTAGATCTGTCACTTCCGCTTTACCAGCTGAAACATCATCTGCTTGATCAAAAACATGAAACTAAGAAGGGAGAAAACAAATGATACGTTTTTTAGCCGATATCATCTATCTATTCTTTTTCCTTACTTTGACTGCCCCTCTGTATCCTCTGTTTAACCACTGGAACAAGACCGGACAGTCCCACCGCCGTTCAGCGATGGCGCAGCGGATGGTCATGAATGCATTTCACATCTGTCTGCATTTTGCCGGAGTCAAGGTCATTGTTGACGGGAAAGAGAAGATTCCTCCGGATACTGCTGTCTTATATGTTGGAAACCACAGCAGCTACTATGATATTTTATGCAGTTACGTTGCGACCCCTACTGGCGTTGGTTTTTTTGCCAAGAAAGAGATGTCAAAAGTTCCATGTCTGAGACACTGGATGGAATTTATCAACTGTCTGTTTCTGGACCGGACCAACATTAAGGAAGGCTTAAAAACCATGAACCAGGGAACCGAATATTTAAAACAGGGCTTTTCCATGGTAATCTTTCCGGAAGGAACCAGGAGCCAGGATCCGGAACCTCATACCTTCAAAGAAGGAAGTCTCCGTCCTGCTCTGAAAGCCAATGTGCCGATCATTCCGATCGCGATTACCGGAACACCGGATATCTTCGAAAATAACCGGAAATATACCGTAAAGCCAAGCACTGTTTACATTTCCTTTGGAGATCCGATCTATCCGGATCAGCTGGACCGCCTCCAGAAAAAACATCTGGGCGCATCCATCCGTGAAGAAATTATAGAAATGCGTAAAAAACATAAGACAAGTGAGTAAAAAAGTGCTATAATACAACAGATAGTCAAAAAGTAACAGGAGGAGAAATATCATGAACATATGGATAGTCCTACTAATCATTGCTGTAGTTATTGCAATTGTTTTCGCCGTTCTGTATTTTGTCGGCAATAAGATGCAGAAGAAGCAGGAAGAACAGCGCGCTCAGCTGGATGAGATGGCGCAGACTGTTTCCATGCTGGTAATCGACAAGAAGCGGATGAAGATGACAGATGCAGGTTTTCCTAAAATGATCATTGACAATATTCCAAAACGGGCAAAGATGGCAAAAGTTCCTATCGTAAAAGTTAAGATCGGACCAAAGATCACCCCGTTGTTATGTGATGAAGCAATCTTCGATGACGTTCCTGTAAAGACTGAAGTCAAAGCAGTGATCAGCGGCATCTATATTACAAAGATCAAGAATTTACGAAATGTAGCTCCGCCGGAACCTGAGAAAAAAGGCATCCGTGCGAAACTCGCAAAGAAAAGCGCACAGTATCTGCGCAAGTAACAAGGGATTTCTGTATGAAGTCAAAATCCTGCGTGCTGTCCGGCACGCAGGATTTTTTTATGTCTTTATGTTCTTATTATTTTTGTCTTTCTTCAATCCGGACAATGACCAGTCCTTTATCTGTCTTAATGTATCCGATCTTTAAATACTGTCCATCCTGTTTAATATAACCTCCCTGAGTGGACGGAAGGTGATATCCGAATTTCTTGATGAACCGGTCTCCATAAGAGAAATGAACCCCCTTGATGTCGAAACTTTCTTCCTCCATATCTTCCTCATCTTCTCCGCCGTCAGACGCCGGAACGAAATTCTCTACATATCCCTCCACGGTCTGATAATCTCCCTGTTTATAAGTGTGGATAATCTGCATATATCCGAAAATAAACCGCAGAGCCGCCACAGCGCATATGATCAGACAAACCGCCGATAACAGCTTAAAAAACGGCTTTTTCGCAAAAATCAATAACATCAGTCCAATGAATCCAAGAATCGCAAACGGCACTACCCAGTGTACCTGTATTGTAAAATTACTTGCTTCATATAATAGTTTCATATCTTCTCCCTCCTTTTCATTACTGGCCGCAGTAAGATAACACTTTTGAAAACTTCATAGGGCCTCCAAATAAATCCAGAGCGCTTCCTATCGTTACATCAATTCTGCTTTTCCCATACTTTTTAAGCAGTTCCAGATCTTCGAAACTCCGGACGCCTCCGGCATATGTCAGAGGATTTCCCTGATACTGCGCCAGGATCTTTACGAGTTCATGATCGATTCCCTGGGATTTTCCCTCTACATCAACTCCATGAATCAGGAATTCATCACAGTAAACTTCCAGTTCCTTTAAAAGACTGCCGCTCATCTTTTCTTTGGTAAATTTCTGCCATCTGTCTGTAACGACATAATAGTCCCCCTCCTTCTTACGGCAGCTCAGATCCAGTACCAGATGTTCCCTTCCTACTGCATCCCTGAGACGTTCCAGCCGGTCATAGCGTATCTCTCCATCTGAAAATACAAAAGAAGTTACGATAACATGGGACGCCCCTTTATGGATAAAATATGCAGCATTTTCATCGGTTATTCCTCCGCCTGCCTGCAGTCCTCCCGGAAAAGCTTCCAGCGCCTTTACCGCTTCCATACGGTCAGCTTCATAATATGGAGAGTCTTTGGCATTCAGCAGAATCACATGGCCTCCGGATAATTGATTCTTTTTATATAGTTTACCATAAAAGCCCGCGTCATGCGCAGAAACAAAATTTTCTTCTGCCTGATCTCCCTGATCCAGAAGACTCCCTCCTATAATCTGTTTTACTTTTCCGTTGTGTATGTCTATACATGGTCTGAATTTCATGTCTTTTGCTCCTGTTTAAAAATCTTCCATCTCCAAAAGTTCAAATGCCTGTCCAGAAGGTTCCGATTTGAATTCCATCTTTTTTCCGGATACCGGATGGACAAACGCGATTCTTGCGGCATACAGCCCAATCTCCCGATATGTCTTTTTGGTCTTCTGAAACAGAGGATTGTATTTCGTGTCTCCCCAGATTCCAAATCCTCTGGACGATGTCTGCACCCGGATCTGATGATGACGACCTGTTCGAAGATGAATCAGACAGTAAGTAAACTTCATCTTTGAAGATTCCATCATGTCGATCACTTCATAATCCAGAACTGCTTCTTTTGCTCCATCAGTGCCTTCCGGCACGACACAGGAGCAGTTCGTCTCCGGATCTTTCTTCAGGAAATCTCTCCATGTTCCTTCATCCTGAGGCAGCCATCCGGTCAGAACAGCCTGATAATCCTTCTCAAATTCCCTATCCCGGATCTGACGGCTCAGTTCTCCGGCGGCATTTTTGCTTCGGGCGAATACCATAATCCCTCCTACCGGGCGGTCCAGCCTGTGAACCACATAAAGTTCCGGCTCCGCATCCAGTCCTTCTTCAAAAAACAGCTGATTCTTCAGCTGATGCCAGAGATCCATATCTCCTGTTTTATCACTGGAAACCGGCATTCCTGCCGGTTTCTCACATACTACGATATCTTTATCTTTGTATACGATATTTACTTTTTTCCTCTTTCTCATCAGCTTCTCCTACATCTTGAACCGGTATCCAACACCCCATATGGTCTCAATATACTGCGGTTTTGCCGTATCCGTCTCAATCTTTTCACGAATTTTCTTAATATGGACTGTTACTGTTGCAATGTCACCCAGAGATTCCATATCCCAGATCTTGTTAAATAATTCTTCTTTTGTAAATACCCGGTTTGGATGGCTTGCCAGAAATGTCAGCAGATCAAATTCTTTCGTTGTAAAAATCTTTTCCTCATCATTTAAGTAGACTCTTCTGGCTGTCTTATCTATCTTGAGTCCCCGGATCTCAATCACGTCATTGACTTCCGCCTGATTGTTGATCAGACGCTGATAACGGTTCAGATGTGCTTTTACACGCGCTACCAGCTCACTTGGACTGAATGGCTTGGTAATATAATCATCTGCTCCCAGTCCCAGACCTCTGATCTTATCAATGTCTTCCTTCCGGGCAGACACCATAAGAATCGGTATCTCCTTTGCTGCGCGGATCTGTTTACAGATTTCAAAACCATCCGCTCCCGGCAGCATAATATCCAGAATGATCATATCATAATCATTCTTAAGCGCCATTTCCATGCCTTTTTTCCCGTCCGTCTCTATCTCCACTTCAAACGAACTTAATTCCAGATAATCTTTTTCCAGTTCTGCGATGGACAGTTCGTCCTCCACGATTAATACTTTACTCATTCTTATTCTCCTTTGGCTTTTCCAGTACTTTATTTAGTGTAAAGAATATGGTCGTACCTGCGCGCAGTTTGCTTTCCGCCCAGATTTCACCGCCATGCTCTTCTATGATCTTCTTACAGATGGACAGGCCCAGTCCGCTTCCTCCGGCGGAGTTTCTGGACATATCTGCCCGGTAAGTCCTCCGGAAGATATGCGGCAGATCTTCCTTGGAAATTCCCATTCCGTTATCCTTGATCTCCACCTGAATCTTTCGGTCAAATTCTGTCAGGGTTATACTGACTTTTCCCTTTGCCTTATTATTATATTTACAGGCATTGTTAATGATATTGTTGATCACCCGCTTCAGCTGTTCCGGATCCGCTGTCACCATGGCGTTTTCTGAACAGTAATTCCGGTAAGAAAACATCATACCTTTCTGTTCCAGATCCGCTCCAATCTCATCCACACAGTCTTTAAAATACGCATTGATATTGATCCTTTCAAAATTATATGGAATGATATTGGAATCAATCTTAGAATACAGGGACAGCTCATTGATCAGCACATCCATGTCATTTGCCTTATTATAAATCGTTTTGATATACCGGTCCATCTTCTCCGGTGTATCTGCCACGCCATCCATAATGCCCTCTACATATCCTTTGATCGCCGTAATCGGCGTCTTCAGATCATGAGAAATATTGCTGATCAGATCCCGGTTCTGTTTCTCATATACCATACGGGCATCAATGGAATCTTTTAATTCCGCCCTCATCTCATTAAAAGAATCGCACAGTTCCCGAATCTCTTCCCCGCCGCTGCGGATCACAACGTCATTATCCAGATTTCCATCTTTAATGCGCTCTGCTCCGGCTTTCAGTTCACGGATCGGTCCGACAAATTCCCGGTACATAAACCATGACAAAAAGGTGCTTGTAAGAATCAGTACTCCCACCACTGCAAAACATACCTGGATGATGATATTCCGGTAGTGCGGCAGCACGGCTCCTAAATCCGTCATAATAAAAACAGAGCCTTTTCCGCCGTCCTGATATTCAAAATCCTGCTGTTTTACAAGATAATTGCCTGGTTTGCTGACGAAAAAGCCTCTGTCCTGATCACTTTCATCATTTCCGTACGCTGGCAGTTTCTCTTCCAAAGCCTGACTGCTGTCTTTGCTTCCCCGATATACAATCTTCTGATTTTTCCGCAGCAGAAGATAGGAATCTTTTTCAGACAGACGCCGATTGACATCTTCAAGATATCCTTTATCTTCCAGAGCCGACGGATCCGTCAGGATCTTTTCTTCCAGTTCCCGATAAATCTCTTTTGTTGAATTATTCATCGTCTTCAGCGGATTCACGAATCTCTCGAATCCATCTGCCGAAATATCAGTATTATTGATCCTTACATACCCGAACCCCAATGCCAGAATCGACACGATCATGACAAAAATAGGCAGGATAATGGCCGGCAGATAAATCAGACGGACTTTGTTCACTGCTTTCATTCTGTTTTCCTTTCATCTGCTTTTGTTCTTGTACATATATTATAACATAGGCATGGAAGGAAACCAGTTTTTGTACGAATTTTTATTTAATTTTTACAATCTTTTTTATCCCTGCTCTGTTTTAAAATAAAATCCAGAAGCTGATCTGCCACTTCATCTTTTGACATGATCGGAAGTTCTGCTTCTTCCTTCTCTGTGATAAAAGTTACCACATTGGTTTCTGTTCCAAATCCGGCGCCTTTTTCTTTCAGATTATTTGCTACGATCATGTCAATATTTTTTTTCTTAAGCTTCGCTCTGGAATTTTCCAGCATATTCTGGGTTTCCATGGAGAATCCACACAAGAACTGTCCTTCTTTTCTGTTCTCTCCCAGCGCTTTTAAAATATCTCTGGTCCTTGTCAGCCGGATTGCCATATCATCATCTTTTTTCTTTACCTTTTCATCACTGACTTCCGCCGGTGTATAGTCGGCTACCGCAGCTGCCTTGATGATAATATCCTGTTCATCTTTATGTGCCATGACCGCTTCATACATATCCGCGGCACTCTGAATTTTTATGACATCCACAAACATCGGCGGCTCCAGACTGGACGGACCGGAAATAAGAGTAACTTTGGCTCCCCTAAGCATAGCTGCTTTTGCGATGGCATACCCCATACGTCCGGAAGAATGATTGGAAATATACCTTACCGGATCAATGGCCTCTACCGTAGGCCCCGCAGTTACCATCACATGCTTTCCTTCCAGATCCTTCTCCTTAGAAATACAGCGTTCAATGTAGGACACCAGTACTTCCTCTGACGGCATCTTTCCTGCTCCGCTTGTTCCGCAGGCCAGATGTCCGGATGCAGGTTCAATGATTTCATATCCAAATCTGCGAAGTTTATTAAGATTATCCTGCAGTATCGGATTTTCATACATTTTGGTATTCATTGCCGGAGCAATGATCACAGGTTTCTGACATGCCATCACTGTGGTCGTCAGCATATCATCCGCAATGCCTCCTGCAATCTTGCCGATCACATTGGCAGATGCCGGAGCGATCAGCATCACATCCGCTTTATCCGTCAGGGAAACATGAGCCACATGGAACTGAAAATTCCGGTCAAATGTTTCCACCAGACATTTTGTATTGGTAAGCGATTCAAAGGCGATCGGATTGATGAAATTCGTGGCATTCTTCGTCATGACCACATGAACTTCGCATCCCTGCTTTACCAGCATGCTGGCTACATTTGCCATTTTATAAGCGGCAATACTTCCTGTTACACCTAATACTACAGTCTTTCCTCTTAACATACTCTTCTCCTACATATCTTCCAGACGTCCATGCCTTTCATAATTGGTGCATCGTGAAATCTGGTTTTCATCATCTACAAATACTACTTTCGGTTCAAAGGTTTTCGCTTCTTCCGGCGTCATATCTGCATAGGCGATGATAATGATCTTATCACCCGTTGCCACACATCTCGCCGCCGGACCGTTCAGGCAGATCATGCCACTTCCCGGCTCACCCGGAATCGTATATGTCTCAAAACGGCTTCCATTGTTTACATCAACAATGTGTACATGTTCATACTCCAGAATGCCTGCCGCTTCCAGCAGCACCGGATCCACCGTAATGCTCCCTACATAATCAAGTTCTGCCTGTTTCACCGTTGCTCTGTGAATTTTACCTTTTAACATGCTAATATTCATCTTTCAATTTCTCCTTCTATCCTAAGCGTTTAACAGCGTATTGTCAATCAGTCTTGTCTTTCCGATATAAACCGCCATGGCAAGCATGCATTCACCGTCCAGAGTTTTTACAGGCTCCATGGATACAGCGTCTACCGCTTCTACATAATCAATCTTTGCCAGAGGCTCTGTCTCTATGTTTTTCTTCATTGCCTCAATCACTTTCTGCGCATCTTTTTCCGTTTTCGCCATTTCTTCTCCCAGGCGAATGGTTTTGGCAAGAATCAGCGCTGCTTTTCTCTCTTCCTGAGATAAATATGTATTTCTTGAACTCTTCGCAAGACCATCTTCTTCTCTGACAATCGGACAGCCGATGATCTCAATGTCCATATTGAGATCTCTTACCATACGGCGTACCACTGCAAGCTGCTGCCCGTCTTTCTGACCAAAGTAAGCACGATCCGGCTGCACGATATTAAACAGCTTATTCACTACGGTGCAGACGCCGCGGAAATGAATCGGTCTTGTTTTTCCACAAAGTCCTTCTGTTAATCCGGTCATATCCACAAAAGAACAGAAATCCGGTGCATACATTTCTTCCGGTTCCGGATGGAAAATCAGATCAACTCCTGCTTTCTCACAAACTTTTGCGTCATGATCCAGATCTCTTGGATACTCTGCCAGATCTTCTGTCGGCCCAAACTGCATTGGATTGACAAAAATGCTGACAACTACTTTGTCATTTTCTTTTCCGGCAGCTTCCATCAGGCTCTGGTGTCCTTCATGAAGATAGCCCATAGTTGGGACGAGCCCTACAGACAGTCCCTGTTTTTTCCACTCTTTTACCTGTTTTCTTACTTCTTCTATTGTTTCAACGATTTTCATCTTTTTCTTCTCCTTTAATACAGTTTCTCTATAATATCATCACTGATTGCATATGTGTGCTCTTTTCCCGGGAAAGTTCCCTCCTGCACTTCTTTCATATAATCTGCAACCGCGCCTTTCATGATTTCTCCTACCTGAGCAAACTGTTTTACGAATTTTGGAACAAAATTTCCGTACATAGCCAGCATATCCTGATATACCAGCACCTGTCCGTCACACTGAGCTCCCGCGCCGATACCGATCGTCGGAATATGAAGCTTTGATGTAATGATTGCCGCGAGTTTTGCCGGAATTCCTTCCAGGACTACCATAAAAGCTCCTGCCTCTTCTACAGCCAGTGCGGCCTCGATCAGTTCTTTTGCGGCTTCTTCACTCTTTCCCTGTACTCTGAATCCTCCAAAAGCATTTACCGACTGAGGAGTCAGACCAATATGGGCGCATACCGGAATCTGGGCTTCCACGATTGCCTTAATCTGCGGACATACATTTTTCCCGCCTTCCAGTTTTACAGCAGTACATCCTGTTTCTTTCATAATCCTTCCTGCATTTACAACGGCATCATAAACAGATGTGTGATAAGATAAGAACGGCATATCCACAACGATCAATGCTTCTTTTGCACCTCTGCACACAGCGGCTCCATGATGAATCATATCATCCACAGTCACAGGAATTGTGGAATCATATCCCAGCATCACCATTCCCAGAGAATCTCCTACCAGCATCGTATCAATTCCCGCCTCATCAAACAGTTTTGCTGTTGAATAATCATACGCCGTCAGCATAGAAATCTTTTCACCGTTATCTTTCATCTTCTGTAACGTGCTTACTGTCTTTTTCATCTTTCTTCCTCCAATACTTGTTTCATGTCTGCATATGATATTTCCGGATGTCTGTCTTCCGCAATTTTTATGATCTCCCTTGTAAGAGAAATATAAGTATCTTTTTTATCTTCTCCCAGCACTTTCAGATGTTTTTTCACTGTCTGAAGGTCATGGCGTTCTACCGGTCCGGTCAGAGCGTCTCTTGTTCCGGCTTCAAAAATATTTTCCAGATTGGACACTGCCAGCGGTTTCAGAGCTGCCATGGCTTCTTTTCTTTCAAAGCCGCACTGCATCAGCAGCTGGACGGCTTCTTCCATCAGCCCTACCATCAGGTTGGAAGCAAAAACAGCCGCCGCATGATACGATGGTTTATCTTCCCTGTGGATTTCCACAACCGGATTGCCGCAGTGCCGGATCAGAGCCTTTACTTCTTGTATATGGCAGGAATCACCTTCTACGGTAAACAAAGCATGCCTTAAATCCTCATATGCAGTTTTTTTACTTTTAAATGGAAACATTGGATGAATGGAATAACCGTACGCGCCGGTCTCCCGAATTCCAGAAAGAACAGCAGAACTTAAGGATCCGCTGCAATGACAAATGTACTTCCCCTGAATTGGAAAAGTTCTGATCTGTTCCCAGACATCTGCAATCGCATCATCTGGTACCGTTAAAAATAGAACATCACATATTGTTAATAATTTATCAATCGAATCGATATGTGTGCCGTCTTGTGCCGCCGCTCCACCTGCTTCCTTCGCTTGTGTACGGCTGTAATATCCCGCAACTTCAATTCCGCTGCGCTTAAAGTAATCTCCAAGGGAGCATCCTACCTTTCCTGCTCCGATAAATCCTACTTTCTGAATGTTATCACCTACTTTCGTCAGGTGATGTTCTAATTAGCGGTATGATTTCTCTCAAGAATACCATCCATGACGTACTATAACACCTCCCCTGTGAAAAAGCAAGAAAGTTTTTGTTTTTATACAAGAGCCGACAGCCTGTCATATCGTCCCGGGAAAAAGCTTCTATAACCTCAGAAAACTTTCCTCTTCCCATATACTTCTTTCCCCTGTATGCTTCACGGCACAAAAAACGGGCATGACCGAAATCATGCCCATCAAATATCTTATTCTTCTGTATGTTGTTCTTCTTTTTCCGCAGCCTCTTCTGCTTCTTTTTTCTTTCGTTCTTCCTCAGACCGCTCCTGAGCTCTTGTACGGTATTTCTCTGTCAGCGTACGAATCGTCTCTTTCAGATCCTCATCCAGCTGTTCCTCTTTCACACGCCATTCCCAGTTATCTCCTACTGTGGAAGGTGTATTGATTCTTGCCTCACTTCCAAGACCCATATAATCCTGAAGCGGAATGATTACCGTATCTCCCCGGCTTTCCAGTGCCAGAGAAATCAGATCCAGATAAATCTTTCCGGTTCTGTCGATGGTACTGTATTCCAGATAATGCTCCAGAAAGTTCCTGTCATCCTCTGACATAGTCTCGTACCAGCCGACTACTGTATCATTGTCATGAGTTCCTGTGTAGACAATACAGTTTTCCGGATATTTGTGAGGGAGATAAATACTGTCATCCCACGCTCCAAACGCAAACTCCAGCACTTTCATTCCAGGATACTTCGTGTCTGCCAGAAGTTTATGTACCGCATCCGTTAAAAATCCAAGATCTTCCGCGATGACTTTCTTATCTCCCAGTTTTTCTTTCATCACTTTGAAAAAGTCATATCCTGGTCCTTTCACCCACTGTCCATTCACCGCTGTTTCATCTTCCGCAGGGATTTCGAAATACTCGTCAAATCCGCGGAAATGATCCAGACGCAGCACATCATAAATCAGGAAATTATAATTCAGCCGCTCCATCCACCACTTATAACCGGTCTTTTTATGAACTTCCCAGTCATAAACAGGATTGGACCACACCTGTCCGTCTTCCGCAAAAGCATCCGGCGGGCATCCTCCAACGACTGTCGGGTTTCCTTCCTCATCTGTCTTAAACAACTCTTTGTGATATTTAAAAGCAGTTCCTTCCAGCGCCACATAAAAAGGCAGGTCTCCAATGATCTGGATTCCCTTTTCATTGGCATATTTCTTTAACCTGAGCCACTGCGTAAAGAACAGATACTGACAAAAGCGGAAATATTCTTCACTTAATTCTTTTTCCCTGTCATGCATAAACTCTGCATATTCATCCAGCCAGTACCCCTGCTCTTTCTTAAATTCCAGAAATGCTTTGTCCGGCTTGAATCGTTTGTATGCCGTCTGAAGCAGCTCAAGACGGCTTTCTCTTACCTGATCATAGTCTACTTTTGATGTATTCTCTTCTTTGTACGGATCGATCTCTTCCTGCTTTAAGAGCCCTTCTTCCACCAGCTGTTCCAGATCGATATAATACGTACTTCCCGCAAAACTTGAAAAAGAAAGATAAGGAGAATTCCCCGCTCCTATAGTTCCCAGCGGCAGTATCTGCCAATACTTCTGCCCTGTATCTTCCAAAAAATCAACAAATTGATATGCTTCTTTTGAAAAACAGCCGATCCCATAATCGGACGGTAAACTAAAAACCGGTAACAAAATTCCACTTGCTTTCATCAAATTCTCCTTAAACTCTATTTATTCTAACCAATATGTTTAGTATAACACATTTTACTCCATCCTGCGTTTTAAAATCATATACAATTTTCCTTATTTTCTGCTTTCTTCCGCTACCGCTCTTGCAACTGCATCACAAACTCTCTCGTCAAAAGCCCCAGGAATAATATACTCTTCATTCAGTTCCTCATCGCTGATAATTCCTGCAATAGCTTTTGCAGCGGCAATCTTCATATTCTCTGTAATCTGACCGGCTCTGGCATCCAGCGCCCCTCTGAAAATTCCCGGGAACACCAGAACATTATTAATCTGATTCGGAAAATCAGAACGTCCGGTTGCGACTACCTTCGCGCCGCCTTTTTTCGCCTCATCCGGCATGATTTCCGGAGTTGGATTTGCCATGGCAAAAATAACCGCGTTGTCTGCCATCTCGGATACCATCTCCGCAGTTACAATATTTGGAGCAGAAACTCCGATGAATACGTCTTTTCCTTTTATGATCTCAGATAAAGGCCCTGTCTGTCTGTTCTTATTGGTCTTCTCTGCCATTTCCTTCTGCGCATCGTTCATCCACTCTTCTCCAGGACACAAAGCGCCTTTCTGATCCACCAGTACAATATTGCCCACACCAAACTGAAGCAGCAGTCTGCAGATGGAAATTCCCGCGGATCCTGCTCCATTGATCACGATATCCGCTTCTTCCATGGTCTTTCCAACACATTTCAGGGCATTGATCAGGCCGGCTGCAACAACGATCGCTGTTCCATGCTGGTCATCATGGAATACCGGAATGTCCAGTTCCTCTTTCAGACGTCTTTCAATCTCAAAACATCTCGGCGCAGAAATGTCTTCCAGATTGATTCCTCCAAAGACCGGTGCAATCCGTTTTACCGTCTCAATGATTTCTTCTGTGTCTTTCGTATCCAGACAGATTGGAAATGCGTCAATATCCGCAAATTCCTTGAACAGGAGGGCTTTTCCTTCCATAACCGGCATGGCTGCTTCCGGTCCGATATCTCCCAGTCCCAGCACCGCGGTTCCGTCAGATACGACGGCTACCAGATTTCCTTTGGCTGTATATCGGTATACGTCTTCTTTATTATCTCTGATCTTCCGGCACGGTTCCGCTACTCCCGGAGTATATGCCGTACTCAGATCATCTCTTGTTTTTACTTCTACTTTCGGGCTGATTGCTATTTTCCCTTTATGTTTTTCATGCATTTCCAGTGCAAGCTTATTGTAATCCATCTTTCTCTCCTTTGCTGTTTTTTATCCTTCGATTATCATAGCACGTACAGAGACCGGTTTTCAATGTCTGACACAAAAAAGTCACTCTTTCCTTCCTCCCGGATTATTTCATCCTTTCATAATATTACCTTCTTTCGTCTGTTTATGGTATTATTGTTATAAAGAATACTTTTACTCAGAGCTGCAGCTGCTTCTGCAGACCGGCCAAATATAAAATCAACAAAGGAGAAATATTTATGAAAAACAGAATTATCACGATCAGCCGCGAATTTGGAAGCGGCGGCAGGACCGTTGGAAAAGAACTTTCCAAACGGCTTGATATTCCATATTATGATGCGGAAATCATCCAGATGACTGCCGCTGAAAGCGGTATGACCCAGGAATACATTCGTCTGCAGGATGAGATGACGCCTCATGCGAACCCGCTGGTCAATTCCTTTCAGGCACGAGACCAGTACGGCATGACTCTCCAGGACCATCTTTGGCAGATCCAGCGAAAGGTCATTTTTGATCTCGCCAATCGTTCTGACTGCATTATCATCGGACGCTGTGCTGATTATCTTCTCTTTCATCTGCACCATTGTCTCAGAGTCTTTATTCACGGAGACTTTGATGACCGTATGGAACGGATTCTGAAAGTATACGGCGAATCTGCTGAGTCTCCAAAGAAACGGCTTTTGGATAAAGATTTCCGCCGCAAAGCATATTATGAATTTTACACGGAGCAAAAATGGGGTGACCCGAAAAATTATGATATTATGCTAAACAGCGGTTCTCTGGGTATTGATCAGTGTATTGATATACTTGCTTCTATCTGGAACAATAACAAAGAGGCAGATGAGATATAAAACTTCTCATCTGCCTCTTCTATTCTTCTGTCAGCGGTATATAATACAAAATAATATCCTGATACCCGTCCCGTGTCCGAAATCCTTTCGGAATAGTGCCCAGTTTTGCAAATCCTATTTTTTCATAGAGATGGACTGCGGCATGATTGGATGCCACCACGGCATTAAACTGAAGAATCCCAAATCCCAGTTCCTCTGCCTTCTGAATAGAATGACGTACCAGCTTTTCTCCGATCTGCTGTCCTCTCATATCCTGTCTCACCGCATAAGACGCATTGGAAATATGTCCACACCGTCCTACATTATTGGGATGCAGAATATATAATCCGGCAATCTTTCCATCTTCTTCTGCCACTCCGGTAAACGCCTGATTTTTAAAAAAATCATATGCTTCTTCTGCCTCCAGATCTTTTTCCTGAGGAAACGCATCTGCCGCCTCCACAACCTGATTCCATATGCTTCTCATTTCCTCCAGATCTTCTGGTACAAATTCTCTGATCTTCATTTTATTTTCTCTCCTGTTCCTGAAAAAGAGAAAAGCATGTAAAAGTATCTTACTTCTACATGCCTCTGTCTTCTAAGCGGGTGATGGGAATCGAACCCACGTGATCAGCTTGGAAGGCTGGAGTTCTACCATTGAACTACACCCGC
>NZ_BLYI01000076.1 GCF_016586355.1 Anaerostipes butyraticus | reverse complement strand
GAAGTGCTATAATAAAGTTGTAACGAAAGTGGCTAATAAGATATACTAAAAACAATGAGAAAAGAGGTTCTTATCATGCCACAGAATTACACACAAGAGTTTAAAAAGAAGATTGTCCGTCTCCATTTGGAGGAAGGACGCACCTACAAAAGTATCACAGCTGAATACGGCGTCTCAAAAGCCAGTATCTCCAAGTGGTGCAGAGAATTCAGCGAAGAATGCCAGACAAGCCCGGAAACAAAAGAAGAATACGATTATATGAAAGAAATGCTCAAGCTCCGTAAAGAGAATGAAGAACTCCGCAAGGAGAATCTTTTCTTAAAAAAAGCAGCGGCATTCTTTGCAAAAGAAATCGATTAGAGGCTTATCGGTTTATCGAAAAATATCAGAAAGATTTTGGGCTTCGCTGGCTGCTGCGTCGGTTGAATATTTGCCCGAATGCTTACTATAACTACCGGAAACACCGGAAGGCGGATTACTATACCCAAAAATCTAAGGTACAGGCGCAGATCCGAGAGATTTACCACGAGCACAATGGAGTGGACGGATACCGAAGCATGACTGTTTATCTGGCTCGCAAAGGCTTCTATTACAGTCCGATCACCATTCATAAGTATATGAATAAAGAGATGGGGCTGTATGCGATTGTACGTCCGAAAAAGCCAGAATATATGCACGGGAAGCCACACAAGGTATTTGAGAATAAGCTGGCTCAAAATTTCACTGCTGAGCGGGCAAATCAAAAATGGTGTACAGATTTCACCTACCTGTTCCTGAAAAATGGAGAGGTACGTTATAACTGCAGTATTCTTGATCTCTATGACCGCAGCATCATTGCGAGTATAACGGATCGCCATATCACATCAGAACTTGCCATCCGTACTTTGCAGAAAGCCTTGGATTCGCAGCCGATGCGGAAAGGAGAATTACTCCTTCATAGCGATCAGGGGGCACAGTATACATCGAAAGCATTCGTTGCGTATTGTGAATCCGTTCATGTAACACAAAGTATGAGTAAAGCTGGATGCCCGTATGACAACGCACCAATGGAACGGTATTTCAATACCTTGAAGAATGAATGCACAAATCTATATGAATTTCGTACCGAGGAGGCACTCTATCAGATGGTGGAGGAATTTGCATATGTCACATATAATCATGTGCGCCCACATAGTTTCAATGGGTATCAAACACCATATCAAGCTCGAATTGCATAAATCGATATTTTTTAGCCACAAGTGTTACAAAAACGCTTGACCACAACATACTAAGTAATATATTGTACTGATACTAAGTAATACAGACTAGATGTTATTATATGGCAGCGGAGGTGAAAATTACGGAAAATATCAGAGAGATGCTAAAGGGAATACTTGAAGGCTGTGTTCTGGAAATTATCAGCCGAGAAGATACTTATGGATATGAGATTACCCGTCAGTTAAATGCTTTGGGATTTGAAGATGTAGTTGAGGGAACCGTCTACACGATTTTAATAAGACTTGAAAAGAATCAACTTGTAAATATGCAAAAAAAGAAATCTGAACTTGGTCCGCCGAAAAAGCTTTATTCTCTTAATGAAGCAGGACGGGAAGAACTTAAACTTTTTTGGCGAAAATGGGATTTTTTAGAATCAAAAATCAATAAGTTAAGGGAGAATAAATAAAATGAAACAGTTTTTTGACGAGTATTTCAACTTCAGCAAAATGGTAAAAAATAAACGTAAGTATAAAAAGGAAATGCAGAGAGTTAAGGATTTGCCGAAAGATTACCAGTATGTTTTTAAACAAATTCAAAATCATATGTGGAAATTTGGCTGTGGTTCAGGTTACGATATGATGGAAGTACAATGTGATTTGAGCGACCTGTTTGAAGAAAGTGCTGCAGACGGAAAAAATGTCCTGGAAATAACAGGAAAGGATGTGGCAGGTTTTGTAGATGAACTTTTGAAAAATACCAGAACCTACACACAGGATTGGAGAAATAAATTAAACAAAAAAATCAACAAAAAACTCAGGGATGATAAGAGCGAAAAATGCTGAAAGCATGATTACAGTTAAAAATCTTATATAGGGAGGAGCATTTATGAGCGCTATAGATATTCAGAATCTTTCACGAGATTATGGCGGCGGGAAAGGGATTTTCGATGTGTCAATCAGTGTTGATAAAGGCGAGGTGTTTGGCTTTTTAGGACCGAACGGTTCAGGAAAAACTACGACAATTCGTCACTTGATGGGCTTTATCAAGCCCAAAGTCGGCAGCTGTCAGATTAACCGAATGGATTGCTGGAAAAACCGTGATGAAATTCAGAAAAGCCTTGGATATATACCCGGCGAAATCAGTTTCTTTGATGATATGACCGGAAAGGAGTTTTTAAAATTTATCTCTGAATACCGCAGTCTAAAAAGGGATAATCGAATGTCGGAAATGATTGAGCGGTTTGAGTTAGACCCCAAAGATAAAATCAAAAAAATGAGCAAAGGAATGAAACAAAAACTTGGTATTGTTTCCGCCTTTATGCACGACCCGGATATACTGATTCTGGACGAGCCAACAAGCGGACTTGATCCTTTAATGCAGAACCGCTTTATCGAATTGATGGCCGAAGAAAAGGAAAAGGGCAAAACCATTTTTTTATCGAGCCATATGTTTGAAGAAGTAGAGCGCACCTGCGACCGTATCGGAATCATCCGCAACGGAAAACTTGTAACTGTTGACTCAGTTGAAACTCTGAGAAAACGTCATATGCGTTCATATACCGTTCACCTGGATACTCCGGAAGAGGCGGAAGCGTTTGCAAAAGATTTCGACGGTATCTGTACCGATAACAGCGTTACAGTCACAGCAAAGCGGGGACTGGAAGCAATCTTCATGGATTACTACGGAGGTGATGATCATGCTTAATTGGACTTTGTATAAAAGAGAAGTAAAAAACAGTGTAAAAATGCTTGTTATATTTGGGGCTGTCATCACAATGTATGTTGCTATTATTATCAGTATGTATGACCCGGAAATGATGGTGTCTCTGGACAAATTTTATGAACTGATGCCGGAACTTATGGCTTCTGTCGGTATGAGTGCCGGTGCGACAACTCTGATCGGATTTATGATTTCATATCTCTATGGTTTTATTTTACTCCTGTTTCCAATGCTTTTCTGCATTCTGCGCGGCAATGGTTTAGTTGCCAAATACACAGATAAGGGTTCAATGGCAACGCTCCTTGCAGCTCCTGTAAAACGAAAAACAGTAGCACTGACACAAATGTCAGTTCTTATAAGTGGTATTTTAATTCTGATGATATATGCCACGGGACTGGAGATAATTATCGCAGAAACCAGCTTTCCGGGAGAACTTGTGATTTCGGAGCTGTTAAAATTAAATGCCGCCCTGATGTGCCTGCATTTATTTATTGGCAGTATCTGTTTCCTCGCGTCCTGTGTCTTTTCGGATACCAAATACAGCATTGCCTTCGGAGCAGGCATCCCAGTGCTGATGTATGTTCTTCAAATGCTTGCCAATACCGGTGAAAAGGCAGAAGCAGCAAAATACTTTACTTTCTTTACCCTTTTTAATGCAGATGGCGTTGTCGCTGGCGAGAGCAATGCGATTATCGGTGCCGTTGTGCTTGGAATTGGAGCCGCTGTTCTTTATGCAGGGGGAATTACTGTATTTTGCAAAAAGGACTTACATATTTAGAAAATAATTATGAGTCATAAATGAAGATATGTGTTTGAAAATGGAATAGAGTATATATGAGTAATAGAAAAACATCGCAGCGATGCGGTGTTTTTTTATTGGGATGGATTTGATAAACCGGTTTATGATTCTTTGATTGGAAATTGAAAAATGCCATTTTCTGTGAAAATGGAGCAATGAAATAGAAAAAAATTTTGAAAACGCAGATGGTATTGTAATCAATTTAATAAACATGTAAGATAAAATATATATAAAATTGCAGCTGAGTATCTGATTGCTCAGAGATACAGAAATCATAGATAGAGGGTGAGAAAATGATGAAAAAAAAGAAATTGGGTTCAGTTCTGGAAAATGTAGGAAGTGCAGCAAAAGGATTGATTGATAAAACCAAGACGCATGCAGTTCAGGCCATGGATCAGAATAATGACGGGAAATTTGACATTTCAGACGTTTCAGTGATTGCAGGGGCTGTCGGTGATACAGTAAAGAAAAGAGCTGCTGCGGTAAAAGAAGGAGTTGAGGACAGCCATAGGCGTATGGAATTAAGGTCATTACAGCCTATTTTTTTAGATACCTTGGAACAAACGGAATTTTTGCTGTCTAAGTTCATTCGTGTCACGGAAAGAGATAAGAAATATGCGGAAAGTGATGTTTGTCAGGGATCCATTGGATTCTTGTCAAATAAGGGCGGAATCCGTGTTGTAAATATTTTTAAGGATTCGTTAAATGTATTTGGATTGCAGTTTTATCCAGATGCTGAGTGCGAATTTTATTATGTGAATCCTACAGATAAAAATACTTACATTGCTTTGGATGAGTACTTCAGTTATCTTAAAACGGTGCGTGTGAATGAACTTCAGCGAGTGGCACAGGATCTTGGAGCAAAACATTTCAGAGTGATTTATAAGGAGGAAAGGATATCTTTTTCTGAAACTAAGGCAAAAGCACAGGCAAAGGCAGCAGGCGTTGGAAATGCTGAAGGCGAGCATGATTTGTCAGAGGAGAAGTGTTCCGTCAATGATGTTGCGGCAGAGATGTTTATGGAAGGACATGCTCCTCAAGAACCAGAACTTGTATATCTTTTGAAAGATGACAATGTTCAAAATCTGATTCATTTGAGGATGAAAGGCGGAGACGGTTTCCATCATCATAAGATTTCCATTAAGCTGAGCAATTCTTCAGGACTAAAAGAAAGCGATGCTGTAAAGATTGATGCTTTTCTGAAAGGGATGAAAGTATCTGGCAATGCGACTGTTGTGAGTGAAGCAAAGAACGAATCCCGAAGATATTTTGAGTATGAAATTGATTTTTAAATTCAGACTGTAAACAGAGAAGAGCGGATGCCAGAGAAGTTCAGGAGAATCCACAATAAGTCTTCTTGTTTTGTATCTATTAGAATCGTGAGAACAGATAATACAACGATCGTGAAAGATAAATTGCTTGTTAGATAAAGCAGTATCTAGATGGAAAGATACCAAAAGAAAAATATGCAGACATTGCAGGATCGTTTTATTCTAAATATGCATATTTCATTGAACATACAAAATTTTATGATATTTTTACAAGCCACATCCCAGACTGTCGTACGGTCAATGTGGATGAGCTGGGAAATGAGGAAGAAAAGGAACGGGATTTCTATAGAATTTTAAAAGAAACATACGAACAATTAAAGATGGTGTAATTTATATTAATAATAAAACAGAAGCCAAGGTGTTTTGGCTTCTGTGAAATAAGAATGTAAAAGATTTGTCTATGATTATTTTATTCAGAATCACGTGAAATTATTTTTTTTGATTTGCCCCTCCTTAATGGCTTTAGCAATTTTTTGCTTATGACGCTTTATCAATGCATTTGTTTCTGCATCATTGAGTTTTAAGGTTGATTTTGCTCTATTGGCATAATCAATAAAAGTTTGCTTTTCATTATTGTGAGAATAAATACTATAAAGTTTTTTTGCAGATATATGTTTACCTTTAGGAGATGTCCAATTATTGTATCCAATGGTATGGGCTTTGCGGCGCATCCGGTAATAGTATTTAGTTATAGCACGTGGACGTATTTTAATATTCTTCCCATCAAATAGAAATCCTAAGTAGTTTATGTTAGATGGTTGATTGTTTTCATATACAATTCCATTTTTATAAATATAACAGGCTGACTTTTCCTTTTGCAAGTCAACTAGTCCTTTCATTGATTCTATATAGGAAAAAATAAAATTTGTGAATTGTTTAATTTCAATATCTTTTTTGTACGGTAAGATGATAATAAAATCATCTGAATAACGCATATAGATTCCGCCATTACTTGCTGCAAAGTGCTTAATGTATTTGTCAAATTCTATCATGTAAATATTAGATAGTACAGCGCTAATTGGTGAACCTTGAGGAATGCCTATTCCAGAAACATTCTTTTTTATATTGTTTTTGTTCTTTTGAAATTGTTCCTTAGTAAGTATTGTATCTTTGCTATTGAGTTTTTGGCGAATTCCTCTTTCTGTAATGCTTTCTTCAGCTGCTTTTACAATATATTTCCAATCCCAACTTGAAAAGCGAGTAATATTTTTGAAGACAGAAAAGTAATCCTGTGGTAAGCGTTTAACACCGAGAATTGTGCATATCATTTTCTTAAGATATTGATGGTCTAAATTGTCAAAGAAATTAGTAAAATCACCCACCAGGATAAAACATTGAGAAAATCTGCGTATTGCGTCAAAAGCATCTTTGGCAAAGTCAATATTGTTTTTCCCTAGATTATCTCGATAAGCGATAGCAACATCATTGATGTTATTTTGACATGCCCATATATTATATTGGTAATTTAATAAAAAAGCATATCTCTGATAAACACATCTATCCAAATGTGAACAGTAGTATAGTTCTCGGGGTTTTTTAGGTCCTTTTTTTCCATATCGGGAGTTTTTTTTGACAAAGTGGATGAATGGATAGAAACTGTGAGTAACTATTTTAGTCGGATCCATTACGTATTTTCTAATAGATGGCATAGATAGAGACACACGCAGATCAAAATGCGCATATGATTTGGTATCATTGTGGTGTTTAACAAAATCAACCCATTTTTGACATTTATGGTTTGAACTACAACTATGGCAAGATTTAAGTTGTTGGCATTGATTATATTCTTTTTGTGTTTTCATATTTTATCCCCTAAAATGCATCATGCCTGCTAACATGGGGGACAACATCCCTAAGTTAACAGGCAGGTACATGAACAGTATTGTCCTACGTGCATCTGATAGCATTCCATAGTATAATAACCATACTGGAAAGGAGTATCATGTTCAACGAATCCAACTTAGAATTGGTGGTTCTATGTGTAACGTTACTCATAGAATTATCAATTCGGTCAGACTTGACAGAAATGCTCCGCCCTTATAGCCATATGTATAAGGTAATATTATATTATACCTAAAGGTTTTTAAAGTCAAATTTATTGTAAGTAAGTTAAAGATTGAAGTGTAAAGAATTTATGCTGGTGATGTGTCTAAAAGAGAGAGTGGTATTATGGAAAACAAAGAGTTTATCAAAAAGGAAGTAGAAGATCTCAGAAAATATGTCTATAAAATAGTGGAAAATGTAGAGAATGTTCAAAACAAAGAAGTAAAACTTCTTTGTTATTTTTCGTTGTTGGAATCTTTTGCTCAGGATGTAGCAAATTATCCTGATGTGGGAATGCAGAAAATATTTACTAGATTTGTTATTCGATATCAAAATATATGTTCATATATTGAATTTGTTGATCCAGTTACTTTATTTTATCATGTTGAAAATGAACTCAATGGGGATGTAGATTTATCTGAATTTGTGGATGGAGGAGTTTATCATCCAACTGATCAATTTGTTAGAAACAAAGCAAGTTCTTTGTTAATAAAAATTGAGGAAGTCTTAGATAAAAGAAAAAAGGAAAAATTAGCATGGCAACACCGTTATGTTGATTTGTTATATCGGATGAGATGCAGGCTTTCTCATGAGTTTTCTTCTAACCATATCGCAACTGCCTCAATGCATAAGGAACCATATTATATGAGTGTTAATCGAATGTATCTTAAAGATGGGAAAGAAGTGAACGACAATATATGGGAACTTAATATACCAGTTGAATTTATAAAAACTATATGTTTGAATTGTATTGAAAATTATTTGAATGATTGCCTTAGAAATAATACCTGGCCAATATCAAATGATTCAATGGGAAGATTTTGTGAATTGTCTTGGTACAGCAGATAGGAAGGTATGAGGTATGTAGATATTTTTTCGATGAAAGAGTATAGTTTTGGTCTGTTGTGGGGCATAATTTGAGTATATGGGGGACTATGCTGGATGAGAAAAATTCTTAAAAATAAAAAAGGATTTTAACTGGATTTTCAAAAAATAAAATGAAAAATTGACAGCCTGCAAAGCAGTGGTTATAAATATAACTATGAAGATAAAAGGAGATAAAATAAATGAATAAACAGCAATTAGCTGCCAAGATCTGGGAGTCTGCAAATAAAATGCGTTCCAAAATCGAGGCGAATGAATACAAAGATTACATATTGGGATTTATATTCTATAAATTTCTGTCTGAGAAAGAAGTAAAGTATTTAAAAGAAAATGACTGGACAGAGGAATATCTTCCGGAACTTACAGAGGAAGATGATGAAACGGTAGAAAGTGTGCAAAGAAATATTGGTTACTTCATTTCGTATGAAAATCTGTTTTCCACCTGGCTTGCTAAGGGAAAGGATTTCAGTGTACAAGATGTAAGAGATGCACTTTCAGCGTTTAGTCGTTTGATTAATCCAACTCACAAGAAAGTATTCGAAGGGATTTTTGATACTCTGCAGACGGGTCTTTCCAAACTGGGAGATAGTGCTGCATCTCAGTCAAAGGCAGTCAGCGATTTGATTCAGCTGATTAAAGAGATTCCGATGGATGGAAAGCAGGACTATGATGTTTTGGGCTTTATATATGAATATTTAATAGGTATGTTTGCAGCAAATGCTGGAAAAAAAGCAGGTGAGTTCTACACCCCACATGAGGTGTCTTTGCTTATGTCTGAAATTGTGGCAGATCATTTGAAAGACAGAAAAGAAATCAAAATATACGATCCAACTAGCGGTTCTGGGTCATTGCTTATCAATATCGGTAAGAGTGTGGCTAAATTTATGGAAAATGAAAATAACATCAAATATTATGCTCAGGAATTAAAACAAAATACATATAATCTTACCCGTATGAATTTAGTAATGCGTAATATTTTACCCGATAACATTGTAACAAGAAACGCAGATACTTTAGAAGATGACTGGCCTTTTTTTGAGGACAGCGATCCGGTTGGAACATATAGTTTATTGCCGGTAGACGCAGTCGTATCCAATCCGCCATATTCTCAAAATTGGAATCCGACAGATAAAGAAACAGATCCTCGTTATGCGGAATATGGGCTTGCACCGAAAGGAAAAGCGGATTATGCATTTTTGCTGCATGATCTTTATCATGTTAAAAAGGATGGTATTATGACAATCGTTCTTCCACACGGTGTTTTATTCCGTGGAGGAGAAGAGGGAGAAATCCGAAAAAATCTGATTGAAAAGGACAAAATCGATGCCATTATTGGCTTGCCGGCAAATATCTTTTTTGGTACAGGCATTCCAACCATTATTATGGTGCTAAAACAAAAACGTTCTGCGAATGATGTTTTGATTATTGATGCCTCCAAAGGATTTGTAAAAGAAGGGAAGAATAATAAACTTCGTGCCTGCGATATTAAAAAAATTGTAGATGTTGTAGCACATCGTGAGAGTGTAGATCATTTTTCAAAGGTTGTAAGCAAAGAGGAAATCAGAGAAAATGATTATAATCTTAATATTCCAAGATATGTAGATTCATCAGAGAAGACGGAATCCTGGGATATTTATGCTTCAATGTTTGGAGGTATTCCTGCAGCTGAATTAGATGAACTGAAGGACTACTGGAAGGCATTTCCTGATTTAAAAGAAGCAATATTTGAACAAACTTCATCTGATTATTATAAGCTTTCTGTGGGCGAGGTAAAAAAGGCTATTAAACAGAACAAGGATATTTTGGCATTTGAAAATAGATATGCAGATGCTTTTTCTGGTATGGAGTCTTCTTTGTATCAGGAACTTATCAGTAATATTATGGTACTCAATATTTCTAAAACGGAGCAGCTTTTATCCGATGATATTTTTGATAGGTTATCCAATGTTCCATTGATTGATAAATACGAAGCATATCAACTTCTTGATGATGCATGGAGTAAAATTGCTGTAGATTTAGAAATGATTCAAACGGAAGGATTCGAAGCAGTAAAAAAAGTTGACCCCAATATGGTACTTAAAAAGAAGAAAAGTAAAGAAGAGGAAGTACAGGATGGCTGGATTGGCCATATTTTGCCATTTGATCTTGTACAGGATGTTCTGCTTACAGATATTAAAAATGTGTGGAAAGAGAAAGAAAATCGATTATCTGAAATTAGTTCAGAATATGAGGAGCTTGTGGATTCTTTAACGGAAGAAGAAAAAGAAGCTGATTTTATGAATGATGCAAAAGATAAATTTGTTGCTTCAAAATTGAAAAAGGCATTAAAGTCTGACAGTATAGAGCCAGAAACAATGGAGAAACTGCGTATCGCAAACGATTTGATTACAGAGGAGAAAGTACTGAAAGCGGAAATTAGAAAGCTCTCCGCAGAACTGGAAAGTAAAACAAAAGAAACCATCGAAAGCCTGTCAGATGAACAGACCTTCAATCTTTTAAAAGAAAAATGGATTACACCATTTATTGAAAGTCTGATGAAATTGCCGGATCATATGATAAATGAGTTGGTTTCTAAAATAGACTACCTTGCTAAAAAGTATGAAATAACCTTTGAACAGGTAGAAAAAGAAATAGAAGAAACAGAACAATCACTTTGTTCCATGATTGATGAACTTTGCGGGAATGAATTTGATATGGCAGGTTTAGCGGAACTAAAAAAAATGCTTGGAGGTGAATAATATGGATCAAAGGAAACAAACACCTCAAGTTCGATTTAAAGGATATACTGACACTTGGGAACAGCGTAAGCTTGGAGAGATATTTGTAGAATACTCTGAAAAGAATCATGAGGAATTACCGGCGTTAATGATTGTCCAAGGAGCGGGAACAATTATCAGAGATGAATCAGATAGGAATTTAATGTATGACAAAGCAAACTTATCAAATTATAAGTTGGTGAGAGAGAAAGATTTTATAGTACATCTTCGTTCCTTTGAAGGTGGTCTTGAAATGGCTAAAAATACAGGAATTATAAGCCCTGCGTATCATACATTACACGGAAAAGGCACTGATTCGAGATTTTATTATTCATATTTTCGCTCAAAAAAATTCATTGACTGCGATTTAAAACCTCACGTTTATGGAATTAGAGATGGACGAAGTATTGATATTGGGGGAATGAAAACCATACAGATTCCATATACAAATTTTGCTGAACAAAAAGCTATAGGTGACTATATCGAAAAATTAGACAACCTTATCACCATTCACCAGCGTAAGTATACCAAGTTGTTTAATTTGAAAAAGGCAATGTTAGAAAAGATGTTTCCTCAAAATGGATGTTTGTATCCAGAAATTAGATTTAAAGGATTTACTGATGCTTGGGAACAGCGTAAGTTGTCCGAATTGGCTGAAAAGACCTATGGAGGTGGCACTCCTGCTACATCAAATGAAGTATTTTGGAACGGAAATATTCCGTGGATACAATCCTCTGACGTAGTTGACGGAAAGTTGTTTGGGGTAGAACCGAGAAAGCATATAACACAGGAAGGGTTAAATAATTCTGCGACTCAACTTGTACCCCAAAATTCAATAGCAATCATTACCCGTGTAGGTGTCGGAAAGCTTGCGTTTATGCCATTTCCTTATACAACAAGTCAGGATTTTCTGTCGTTAAGCAAGCTAAATACTGAACCTTTTTTCACTGTTTATGCTTGCTACAAAAAGCTACAATCAGAGCTTAATGCTGTGCAGGGTACTTCTATTAAAGGTATAACTAAAGACGAACTTTTAGCAAAAATAATTATGGTTCCCGAATATGCCGAACAGCAACAAATTGGAGCATTCTTCCGCAACATCGACAACCTTATCACCCTTCACCAGCGTAAGCTAGAAAAACTGAAACAAATCAAAAAATCTTGTCTTGAAAAAATGTTTGTTTAGAAAGGGGGAGTTTCCATGGCTTTTGATAAAGAATCAGATTTTGAACAGGCAGTGATAAAGCTGTTGTCACAAAATGGATGGAGCAGTCAGGTTTTAAAAAATTATAGTGAGCAGGATTTACTGAGAAACTGGGCTGATATTCTTTTTGAGAACAATAAAGATATTGACAGACTGAATAATTGCCCTCTTACGGACAGTGAGATGCAGCAAATTATTGAGCAGATAGAAACGTTGAAAACTCCTTTGAAATTAAATGGATTTATTAATGGAAAGAGTGTTGCTGTTGTAAGGGATAATCCAGACGATACACTGCATTTTGGAAAAGAAGTAAGCCTAAAAATATATGACCGAAGAGAAATTGCAGGCGGTGACAGCTGCTATCAAATCGTACAGCAGCCGAAATTTCCTACAAAATCTAAGATATTGAATGATCGCCGCGGAGATATAATGCTGCTAATTAATGGGATGCCGGTGATACATATTGAATTGAAAAAAAGCGGGATACCTGTCAGTCGAGCCTGTTATCAGATAGAAAAGTATTCTCATGAAGGTGTTTTTACAGGGTTGTTTTCTCTGGTGCAGATTTTCGTTGCAATGGCGCCGGAAGAAACCGTATATTTTGCAAATCCTGGGCAGGAAGGAGTATTTAATCCGTGTTATTATTTTCATTGGGCGGATTTTAATAATGAGCCTATCAATGAATGGAATAAAATTGTGTCTACGTTGCTTTCCATTCCCATGGCTCACCAGCTGATTGGATTTTATACGGTTGCAGATGATTCTGACGGAGTATTAAAAGTCATGCGCAGTTACCAATATTATGCCGCAAGTGCCATATCAGATAAGGTAGCAAAAACGAAATGGGATGAGAAAAATCAGCTTGGTGGATTTGTATGGCATACAACAGGTTCAGGAAAAACAATGACAAGTTTTAAATCTGCACAGTTGATAGCAAGCTCGAAAGATGCAGATAAAGTTGTATTTCTAATGGACAGAATCGAACTGGGCACACAGTCATTAAAAGAATACAGAGGATTCGCCAATGAAAATGAAGATGTTCAGGAAACAGAAAATACAGGTGTTCTCATTACAAAATTAAAAAGCAGCAATCCGGCAGATACATTGATTGTAACTTCGATTCAAAAAATGAGTAATATTAAAGAAGAAGACGGTGGATTGAATGAAAAGGATATTGAAACTCTGAATCAAAAGCGTATTGTGTTTATTGTAGATGAGGCTCATCGCTCTACGTTTGGTGATATGCTCATTACTATAAAAAATACCTTTTCAAAGGCTATTTTCTTTGGCTTTACCGGCACTCCGATTCATGAGGAAAATCAAAAGAAAAAGAATACCACGGCAACAGTATTCGGAAATGAACTTCATAGATACAGTATAGCAGATGGAATTCGTGATGAAAATGTTCTAGGGTTTGACCCTCATAAGGTGATGACTTTTAAGGATCAAGATGTACGAAAAGTAGTAGCCTTGGAAAAAGCAAAAGCTAAAAATGAGCAGGAAGCAGTTTCAGATCCTAAAAAGAGCAAAGTATATTATAAATATATGGATTCTTCCCAAGTGCCAATGGCGGGATACAAAAATGAGAGTGGTGCTTATATCAAGGGAATTGAAGATTATCTCCCGAATTCTCAATATCGAACAGAGGAACATATCAATACTGTGGTGAAAGACATATTGAAAAATTGGATAACACTCAGTCGCAACAGCAAATTTCATGCGATTTTTGCAACAAGCAGTATTCCGGAGGCAATAAATTATTATCGCTTGATAAAAGGTTCAGATTTAAAAGTAACTGCGTTGTTTGATCCGAATATTGACAACAATGGAGGTGCTGCATATAAAGAAGCAGGACTGGCTGAAATCATTAAAGATTATAATGTTCGTTATGGCCAAAGTTTTGGAGCTGCAACATTTGATAAAATGAAAAAAGATATTGCGGCACGTCTGGCACATAAAAAACCATATGAGCGAATAGAAAGGGAGCCGGACAAGCAAATTGATCTGCTTATTGTAGTCGATCAAATGCTGACAGGCTTTGATTCCAAATGGATTAATACATTATATTTGGATAAAATGCTGGAGTATGAAAATATCATACAGGCTTTTTCACGTACCAATCGTTTGTTTGGCACGGATAAGCCTTTTGGTACAATTAAATATTATCGAAGACCGCATACAATCGAAAAAAATATTGAGGCGGCTGTTAAGTTGTATTCCGGAGAAAAACCATGGGGATTGTTTGCACAGCATCTCCCTGAAAATTTGAAAGCTATGAATGACATTTTTGAAGAAATATCTGCATTGTTTTCCAATGAGGGAATTCATAATTTTGAAAAACTGCCAAAAGATATTGCAGTGCGCAGAAAATTTGCCAAATGTTTAAAAGAATTGAATGATCATTTAGAGGCTGCTAAAATCCAAGGTTTTAAGTGGGATGTTTCCAACTATAAAGATCAAGAATCGGGACAAGAAATTGATATGCTTTTTGATGAACAGCAATATCTGGTTTTAGTTCTGCGTTATAAGGAGTTGTCATCAACAGACAGTTCTTCCGGCAGCAGCGATGATGTTCCGTATGATCTTGTAAGTTATATTACGGAAATTGATACAGGAGTTATTGATGCTGACTATATGAATTCTCGCTTTGAAAAATATATGAAATTGCTGCAGCTGGATGGTACAACCAAAGAGTCACTCGAACAGGCTGAGTCAGAACTCCACAAAACATTTGCCATGCTTTCTCAGGAAGAACAGAAATATGCCGATATTTTCTTACATGATATCCAGCGCGGAGATGTACAGGTTGAAGAAGGGAAAACTTTCAGAGACTATATTGTGCAATACATGTCAAAAGCAAAAGATGATCAGGTGCACAGGATTTCATCTGCTTTAGGATTGAATGAGACCATGCTTAGAGAAATTATGAGTTTAAAATTAAATGTACATAATATCAATGAATTTGGCCGCTTTGATGAATTGAAAAAGACGGTTGATAAGAAGAAAGCAAAGCAATATTTTGAAGAAGCCGAAGGAAGAAAAATCATACCTCCTAAGGTTAACGTTAAGGTAGATAATTTGCTTAGAAAATTCATTTTATCAGATGGTGTTGATATTAAGCTGCCAAAAGATGTGGAGGCCAATCCTATTGATTATGCAGAGCACAACGATCAAAGTTTGCCGATGGTTGCTGAAAATACTGAAGTGTATAGTGAAAAATAAGATTATGTATGAACGATAGACATTTTTCTAAAAAAATCAGTACATATTTTTTAGAAGATGAGCTGACTTTGTTTCCTAGTGTAAGAGCCTGCAAAGCTTTTAAGGTTTTGCAGACTCTTATTTTTTGTTTTATAGGAAATTCCGTTTTTATGACAGCATAAAAGAAACACATGCCTATCGAACGTATGTTAGATAAATATGTGTTTGGGGATGACAAAGAGACGATGTGGGTCAGAAAAGATAAAAACCTTCTTCTCCGAATTCATCGTCAAACTCAACATCTTCGTTCAGGAAATAATCCATATCCAGAAGATCGTCCTCGCTCATGTGGCGAATGTCCTCAGACGATATGCCTTCTGGGGGATCATCCATATATTTTTTACGTAGTCTCTCTGTGTGTGGATCCATCGGTATCGCCTCCTTTGATAGGAGTATACCACAGAAAAGGAACTTTGAAAAAGCTAAGCAGATGACCTCTTTCCACGAGAACGGGACATGGCGTTCTCGTACATTTCTTTGAGAGATACACGTTTATGGTTGAAATAGAGTTCAAGGAATACCATTTTATGATGGCAGTCAGGGCATTCCAGAGGATCATAGCCAAAAGAATGCAGGATGGCCTCCTGCCAGCGATCAAAACTGCGGAGTTTCTTGTGCTTTTCTTTTGGTATGACGTGATACAGCTTACGATCGATCTTACGATGTCTGGCATACAGACCGCCATACCGGATCATCTTAAAATGCTTTTCCGGGATGTGGCGGATGAGGCGTTTTATGAAGTCCATGACAGGTAAAGTCTCCTCTATATATTTATCATCTTCATGCCGGTGATAGTGGAAAGAGACCGTATCACCGTCATAGTGATCGATCCTGGAAGCAGCGATGACAGGCCTGCCAAGATAACGGCCAATATACCTGGCGACTATTTTTGGGTTGCAGAGATTAGGTTTCGCATAGACATAGAAACCATGCACATGTTCGCTGTAACATTTGGCTTTGACTTTTTTAAAAGAAGGGCCGATCCTGACTTCCAGTTCATTGAGGAGAGCGGTGCGGAAAGCACTGCGGAGATAGTCATAGTTAAAGTGCCTGACATGACGCCAGGAGCCGTCATTACCGTGACCGCCTTCGGAGAGGAGGCAGTGGATATGGGGATTCCATTTGAGATCCCGGCCAAAAGTGTGGAGGACCATGATATATCCGGGAGTGAAATTTTTGGTCTGATTGAGCTTGAAAAACATACGGGAGATGACACTGGAAACAGAATGGAAGAGACAGT
>NZ_BLYI01000075.1 GCF_016586355.1 Anaerostipes butyraticus | reverse complement strand
ATCAGCTTTTATTGTGTCCACAGTATGGGACAGGCTTTCAAAAAGCATCCAAAACTAGTTTTTGCTGTGTCCACAGTATGGGACGGGCTTCCAAAAAACATCCCAAATCGGTTTTTGCTGTGTCCACTTTATAGGGTTCAGTTTACCTGGCTTGACTCCTCCTACTGATGATTTATTCTTCCTGGGAGACCCTTTCATCTAGTTGATTGCCTCCCATGAGAGTTTTTGGGTCCACAGGAGGTTATTGATCCAAAGTGATTGCCTCCCATGAGAGTTTTTGGATCCACAGGAGGACATTGATCCAAAGTGATTGCCTCCTGTAAGATTTTTTTGATCCATGGGAGGATCTTTCACCGAATTGATCTCCTCCCATGAGAGTTTTTTGACCCACAGGAGGTCATTGAACCCAAGTGATCTCCTCCCATGAGAGTTTTTGGGCCCACAGGGGGCTTTTTCTTCAAAATTACCTCCTCCTGCATAGATTTTCCAATTTTCCGGCTGCTTCTTCTCAGAAAAACAGCTCTGTTCTTTACCTTTTCTGTATCGGAAAAAGAAACGAAAAAGAAAAAATCAGATGTGCAAAAACACATCTGATCTTGGTTATAATTAAAAGTTACCTTATATGTTATTGTTTTCTGCTCAATACTGGCTCATCTCTTCTACAGCTCTGGCCTGAATCAATGGCTTCAGATGCTCATTAAATAAAGATTTCGTCGCATAAGTATTTGGAAGACGCCGGCAGTATTCTGCCAGAATAGAATGAATTTCTTCCATCACAGAATCACTGGCATCATTGGAAACTGAACTCAGAGTCAGATAATAATAATGACTGTCAGGATCCTTGTAAAGGCTGCTTCTGGTCTCGTAGTTTCGGATCAGCCTGGCAGCAGCAGCTACCTCCTCCAAAGTATTAAAATAATATATATTCATTGTGGAATCTGCCAGAGCAAACTTCATGGACTCCTCGAAATCTTTCAGAGGAGAATCTGTCTGACCATTCAGGAAATCCAGCAGATCATCTTCTTCTGATATATGGATATGTTCCGGAGAAAGATTCTTGGCGAGTTTCTTATAGTGCTCGTTGAAATCTTCCGGGTTATCCACCCTTGTAATCACAAGAACCAGACATTCCTTGGAAACTGGAATTGCTTCCACCATCAGCGGAATGTCATTGGTCTCAAAACCGAGTTCGGCGGAGGCCTTCTTCATCAGTTCACGAAACAGTCCCTTGGCCTTATCAGAACCAAAAGCCAGTTCGTTCAGCAGGGTTTCCTTTCCTTTAAGATCTTCTTTATTTAAAGTGCATCGGATTTGATTATCGCTGATACGTTCAATTTTCATAATCATCACTCCTTACTTTGATGTTTATTATAGTATTACTTTTGAAAAGTGTAAAGTACTTCTCATGATTTTACAAAAATCTCCAAAATGAATATTGAAAAAATTTACAATTATGTATATAATTAGAGTATGTCGCGACAGTATCTTCTATCGTTTGATATAAGGATACAGAAATATACCGCGTAATTGCTGGAATATGTACGTACAAAAACAGCAGATGGGAGGGAGTTATGACGAATCATGATGAATTATCTTATTATCTGTCCCGGGGATTGGCAGTCCGTGTGGATGGAGTTACGATTAACAGCCGTAATCTGGAACATGTAGATCTTATATTGAAGGAAGATGATTCTTACATGAAAGAGTTCATTGAAAACAGGGAAGGGGAGATTTTTGCCGTGGATTATCAAAAAATAAGAGAATAATGATGCAAAGAGCTTGAAAGCCGGGAAGCGGGAATTCCCGGCTTTCTTTATATCACGGGAATTCCTGTGATACAAAAACTTTCTGAGCAGGATTTTTTCTTGTTTCAGGGTTTCATCATTGCGTTTGTTTCAAATAAGCTTTCAGTCCTCTGCAGATACATTTTGCGGCTTTTGTCTGATAGGCTCTGGACTGAAGCTTTTTCTTTTCTTCCTCATTGGATAAAAAACCACATTCTACAATGACCGTAGGATAAGGATTATCACGGAGAAGATAATAGGAGGTATTGGCTTTTGCCTGCCGGTGGTTGGATGGATCAAGACCGGCGATCAGGGCTGACTGGATGGAATCGGCGAGAAGCTTGCTCCGGGAAGCTCCCTGGTAATAAAATACCTGAGCGCCGCTTACAGAACCGCTTGGATAGCTGTTTTGATGGATGCTGATAACAACGGCCGGCTCCAGATCAAAAATCTGCTGTTTTCTGTTTTTTAAGTCGGATATCTGAACGTTAGCGGAAGAAGACGCAAGATTATAATCCCCATCCCGGGTAAGATATACTTTAAGATTTTCTTTTTCCAGAATCTTTTTCAATTTAAGAGAAAGGGATAAATTGATATCTTTTTCCAATACACTGCCGCTGCCTACCTTGCCGGGATCTGATCCCCCGTGTCCGGGGTCGATCAGCACCGCATGCTGCTTTTTCAGCGTCTGACTGACGAAAATCGGGAAAGTGATGGAAGAAAAGGAAATCAGCATCAATATGATCAGACAGCCCAGGAAGAACATTTTTTTTTCTTTTCCCATTCAGATGACCTCTTCTTTTTGTATTAATATATTCAAAAAGGACCGGATATAATACGTCCTTTCTTTTTGATTTGAATGATGTTATAATTATACCGTATGTTTAGGAGAGAATATGGAGACAAAATTAGTAAAAATTCATCAAATTGAAGAATCTCTGGAAGAGATTGAAGAAGCAGCCCGGCTGATCCAGCAGGGAGAAGTGGTCGCATTTCCAACGGAGACTGTTTATGGTCTTGGAGGGAATGGACTTATGGAAGAAGCGGTCAGGAAGATATATCAGGCAAAAGGCAGACCGTCAGATAATCCGCTGATCCTTCATATCAGCGACATAGATATGATAGAGGAACTGACAGAGGATGTTCCGGATACTGCCAGAAAAGCCATGGAATGTTTCTGGCCGGGTCCGATGACTGTAATTTTGAAGAAGTCAGACAAGGTTCCGCGGTGTGTTACAGGAGGGCTTGAGACAGTGGCGGTTCGTATGCCGTCAGATCCGACAGCCAGAGAACTGATTCGAAGAGCTGAAGTCCCGATTGCCGCTCCCAGTGCCAATACATCAGGAAGGCCGAGTCCGACAAAAGCAGAGCATGTGTGGGAGGATCTGAATGGAAAAATTCCGATGATTCTGGACGGAGGACCTGTGAAGGTCGGAGTGGAGTCTACAATCATTGATTTTACAGTTGATCCTCCGGTCATTCTGCGTCCGGGCAGGATTACCAGGGAAGAGCTTGAGAATGTTATCGGATGTGAGGTCCAGATGAATACTTCTCTGAAAGCATCTGATAAAGGTGTTCCGAAAGCTCCGGGGATGAAGTACAAACATTATGCTCCAAAGGCACGGATGATTTTGGTTCTGGGCAGTCCGGAGAAGACAGCGGCGAAGATTAATGAGATGGTGTGTGAATCACATAAACTCGGACACAAAGCCGGTGTTATCGCAACGGATGAATCACTGGGAGCGTATCAGGCGGATGAGGTTGTGTCTGTAGGAACCAGAAAGAACATGGAGACGGTAATGTCCGGTCTGTATGATGTTTTGCGGGGATTTGATAAAAAAGATGTTGATATCATTTACTCTGAGGGATTTGAAGGAGAGCCGCTTGAGGAAGCGGTGATGAATCGTTTGGTGAAAGCAGCAGGCCACGAAATCATTCGAGTTTAAAAAGGAGAATATCTTGAAGAAAATTATAATGGTAAGTACCAATAATACCTGCCGCAGTTTTATTGCGGAATCGGTACTCAGACAGTATCTGAAGGAGGCTCACCAGGAAGACATAGAAGTCATTTCCAGAGGGCTTGTCGTTCTTTTCCCTGAGCCGGTTCATCCAAAGGCAGCGGATATGGTACGAAACAGCGGGATTGAGATTTTGGATTTTCAATCGCACCAGCTTCTGCAGGAAGAAGTCGAAACAAGTGATCTGATCCTGACCATGACAGAAGAACAGAAAGAAAAGGTTCTGGAAGAATATCATGGATATAAAGAAGTGGCAACGATCAATGAATATGCCAGAATTGCAGGTGCAGTCATCGATCCATATGGCATGGGGGATGATGACTATGAGCGCTGCTTTATTCAGATTACCCGTTTGATACAAAAAATATGGCAAGAAAGATTAGGAGGAAATGAAATGATAGGAATTGGAAGCGATCATGGTGGATTCGCGCTGAAGAAGGCTGTTATCAAGCACCTGGAAGAGAAAGGGTACGCAGTAAAAGATTATGGATGCTATTCCGAAGAATCCTGCGATTATCCGATCTATGCAAAAGCAGTTGCCCAGGGAATCAAGAAAGGTGAGGTAAAACAGGGAATTCTGATCTGTGGAACCGGAATTGGAATTTCCATTACAGCCAATAAGATTCCGGGAATCCGCGCAGCTTTGTGCAGCGATACATTCAGCGCCAGAGCAACCAGAGAACATAATGATGCCAATATTCTTGCGATGGGAGCCAGAGTAATAGGAGAAGGCCTTGCGATGGATATTGTGGATACATTTTTAGAAACGAAATTTTCTAATGACGAGAGACATATTCGAAGAATCAATATGATAGAAGATTAAAAAAAGGGAGCCGGCGGCTCCCTTTTTTTGGAGAAATTTAGAGAATTTCTTTTCCTTTTTGTCTGGTTTTACTAAAAATTTACCTTATCTTTTGTGCATGTTCCATAAGGAATTATACAAAATCTTAACGAAAAAAAGATTGACAAATCAAAAAAGGAGGCATAGAATAACCAACAGACAAGGGTGTTTACAGACTTTAGGGTCGTTATGTAAATGCCCTCTTGTTTTAGGGAATGCTGTATCGTTGGCAGTATTCCAAATCTCGAGATAAAGAAGGTGAGGAAATGGGTTCATTGGCAAATGAGTTGATGGAAGCATTAGAGCTTAAGACCAGCTTTGTAATTCCCATTGCGGGAGGAATCCCGGTACCGGAATCCACGGTCATAACATGGGGAATCATGGCAATCGTCATATTGCTTTGCATCATATTTGTAAGGAACCTGAAAGTCGTTCCAGAAGGACCGCAGGTGTATGTGGAAGCACTAGTTGGATTTATTTATGGATTCATCGGTGATCTTCTGGGAGAAAAGGGAAAACGGTACATACCATTTCTGGGAACGGTTCTGATTTATCTTGGCTGTGCCAATATTTCAGGATTTTTCAGGGTTGCACCGCCGACAAAAGATCTAAATGTAACCGCAGGACTGGCGATCATAAGCTTGTTTCTGATCGTCTTTTCAGGTATCAGGGAAAAAGGCCTGAAGGGATATTTATTCAGCTATGCAGAGCCCATGCCTATGATGATTCCGGTAAATCTTCTGGAATTGATCACAAGGCCGTTATCACTCTGTATGCGACTGTTTGGAAATATCCTGGGTGGTTTCGTCCTGATGGAGCTGATTACATTTGCAGCCCCGGCAATCGTGCCGTTGCCGTTCAGCTGTTATTTTGATTTTTTTGATGGTTTACTTCAGGCATATGTTTTTGTACTTCTGACATCATTGTTTATCAATGAGTCAATTGAATAAGAAAAAAGGAGAAAGAATTATGGGATTATTAGGAGCAGGAATTGCAGTTTTAACAGGTTTAGGAGCAGGAATTGGTATTGGAATCGCGACAAACGGAGCGCTTAACGCCATTGCAAGACAGCCGGAAGAATCAGGAAATATCAACAAGACACTGCTGCTTGGATGTGCACTTGCAGAGTCAACAGCAATCTATGGTCTGGTCGTAGCAATCTTATTAATCGTACTGCAGTAAAACAGGAGGCGGTGAGATATGTTTCTGCAATTGAACTGGGGCATTCTCTGGCCGATCATTAACATCATCGTATTTTATCTGCTGCTTCGAAAATTTTTATTCGGACCGGTTTCAGAGATCATGGAAAAAAGAAAAGAAATGATTTCCAAAGATCTGATGGATGCAAAGGCAGCAAAAGATGAAGCGGCTGAAATGAAGTCTGAATATGAAGAATCTTTAAAGGCAGCAAAAGATGAAGCTGGAAAGATCGTATCAGACGCCAGAGAACGGGCCAAAAACGAATATCATGAAAAAGTAAGACGTGCGGATGAAGAAATCGTACAGATGAAAGAAAATGCCCAGAAAGACATCGAGGCAGAAAAACAGAAGGCTATGGCGGGACTGCAGTCAGAGATTGCGGGAATTGCTCTGATGGCAGCAGCAAAAGTCGTAGAGAAGGAAGCCGGAAGCAAAGAAAACGAAAAGATTGTGGACGATTTCCTGAAAGAGGCAGGTGTCTGATATGAAGATGATTTCAATGTCCTATGGACAGGCTCTGTTTGATCTGAAGGTGTCAAAAGAAGACAGACAGAATGCAGCGAAGATTCTCAGGGAAAGCGAAGAACTTCAAAAAGCGCTTGTGAATCCGACTATTTCCAAAGAAGAAAAGGAAAAGGTGATTGATAAACTTTTTCCGCCTGAGATCAGAAATTTTATAAAAGTTATCTGCCGAAATGATGACGCACAGTGTCTTCTGGAAGCATTTGACTATTGTGAAGTACTGATCCAGAAAGAAGAGCAGATTCTTACGGGAACCTTGTATTATGTAACAAAACCGGAAGAAGGACAGCTTGCCCGAATCAGAGAATACTTGAAAAAAGAATACCAGGCAGAGCAGGTGGAACTTGAATTAAAAGAAGACGCCTCTTTGATCGGCGGGTTTATTTTAAAAGTTCGAGATAAGGTTCTTGACCGGAGCCTGAGAGGAAAACTGGAGAAAATGAAGCAAAATCTTGCATGGAGGTGAAAATCAGGTGAGCAGTATTAACCCGGAAACAGTGGTGGCTGTTTTAAAGGATCAGATAGAAAATTATGATCAAAAAACAGAAATAAAAGAAGAAGGCCGGATCATCCAGATCGCAGACGGAATCGTAACTGTGTATGGAATGGATCAGGCAATGTATGGAGAACTGGTTGTATTTGAAACCGGGGTCCATGGTTTGGTAATGAATGTTGAAAGAAACTGCATCGGAGTCGTTTTGCTTGGTTCCGATCATGGTTTAAAAGAAGGTTCTAAGGTCACAAGAACCGGCGAACAGGCTGATATCCCGGTAGGAGATGGGATGATCGGACGTGTCGTAAATGCGATCGGAGAACCAATTGATGGAAAAGGCGAGATCGAAGCACAGGAGCGCCGCCCGATCGAACATGAGGCTGCAGGCGTTATCGCAAGGAAGTCCGTCGATCAGCCTCTTCAGACAGGTATCCTGGCGATTGACTCTATGTTCCCGATCGGACGAGGACAGAGAGAGCTGATCATCGGTGACCGTCAGACAGGAAAAACAGCGATTGCTGTAGATACGATCTTAAATCAGAAAGGACAGGATGTCATCTGTATCTATGTAGCAATCGGACAGAAAGCATCTACTGTATCTCAGATTGTCACAAATCTGACAAAGCATGGCGCGATGGATTATTCCATCATCGTATCTGCTTCTGCCAGTGATCTGGCGTCCCAGCAGTATATTGCTCCTTATGCAGGAACAGCGATTGCAGAATATTTCATGAGCAAAGGAAAAGATGTGCTGATCGTATATGACGATCTGAGCAAGCATGCCGTGGCATATCGTGCAATCTCCCTTCTTTTGGAGAGACCGCCTGGACGTGAAGCGTATCCTGGAGATGTATTCTATCTTCATTCCAGACTTCTGGAACGTTCCTGCCGTCTGGATGAGGCACATGGAGGAGGATCCATAACAGCTCTTCCTATCATCGAGACACAGGCTGGAGACGTATCCGCCTATATTCCGACGAACGTTATTTCCATCACAGATGGACAGATTTTCCTGGAAAGTGAATTATTCTTCTCAGGTGTGCGTCCGGCAGTCAATGTAGGACTTTCCGTATCACGTGTCGGCGGAGCAGCCCAGACGAAGATTATGAAGAAAGTCGCAGGAAATTTGCGAATTGATCTGGCCCAGTACAGAGAACTTGAGGTCTTTACTCAGTTTAGTTCTGATCTGGATGATAATACAAAGGCAACACTGAATCACGGAGCTCACCTGATTGAGCTTTTGAAACAGCCATTATATCATCCAATGTCTCTTTCCAAGCAGATTATTTTGCTGTATGCGGCGTCTCACAGGATGCTCAATGAGATTCCGTTGAAGGAACTTCGCCATGAGACAGAAGAAATGGTTGCTTATTTTGAACAGAAGCATCCGGAAATCGTAAAAGAGATTGAAGATAAGAAAGTGCTGACAGATGAACTGGCACAGGCAATCGAACAGGGAATTCTTGAATATATGAAGTAGGTGATTTCCATGGCAAATATGAGAGAAATAAAAAACAGAATGAAGAGTATTGAGGATACATTAAAGATCACCAATGCGATGTATCTGATCTCTTCCTCAAAATTGAAAAAAGCCAGGAAACAGCTGGAAGCGACAGAACCTTACTTTGAACTGATCCAGGCAACGCTGATTGATATCATCGCTCATTCTCCGGATCTGAAAAATCCGTATCTGCGGAAGAAAAAGGAAGGAGAAAAGCCAAAAAGAGGATATTTGATCATGACTGCGGATCGTGGACTGGCCGGAGCTTATAATCATAATATTTTAAAGATGGCAGAGCAGGAGATTAAAGGAGATCCGGACGCGAGACTTTTTGTGATCGGATACATGGGAAGAAATTATTTTGGAAGACGCAATGAAGCTTCCATGGATGATGATTTCTTATATACAACACAGAATCCGACTATTTACCGCGCAAGAAGAATCGCGGAAAAACTTCTGGATTTGTATCTGAAAGAAGAACTGGACGAAGTTTATGTCATTTACACAAAAATGATCTCTCAGATGGAATCCGAACCGAAGATTCTTCAGGTGCTGCCGCTGAATCCAAAAAAATATATTATGGCCGGCCGTACCAGACCAAAAAGATATACAGATTTTCAGCCTTCCGTTGACGCGGTGCTGAACCGTCTGGTTCCGAATTACATCAAAGGTCTGGTTTACGGAGCAATGGTAGAATCATTTTCCAGCGAGTTGAATGACAGAATGATGGCGATGGAAGGGGCAAGCAAAAGCGCCCGGGAAATGATACAGTCACTGGGTCTTTTATATAATCGTGCCCGTCAGGCAGCCATTACACAGGAGATTACGGAAGTAGTCGGCGGTGCAAGGGCATTAAGGAAGAAATAATTACAGCGAAAGAAGGGAAAGAACATGGAAAAAGGAAAAATCGTACAGATTATAGGTCCCGTTATCGATGTAGAATTCGAGACCGACAACCTCCCTTTTATCAATGACGCTTTAACTGTAGATAATCATGGAAAACAGGTTGTGATGGAAGTTGCGCAGCATACCGGAAACAGAACGGTGCGATGCATTCTCCTGGCAGCCAGTGAAGGATTACATAAAGGCATGGAAGTTACAGCAACCGGCGGACCGATCAAGGTTCCGGTTGGAAAGCAGACTCTGGGAAGAATGTTTAATGTTCTCGGAGAGACGATTGATAATGGAGAAGCAATAGAGGAAGACGCAGAAAGATGGGCGATCCACAGAGAACCGCCGAAATTTGAAGATCAGAGTCCTGTAGTAGAAATGCTGGAAACAGGAATCAAGGTCATCGACCTTCTGGCGCCATATGCCAAAGGTGGAAAGATCGGATTGTTTGGAGGAGCAGGAGTAGGAAAAACTGTCCTGATCCAGGAACTGATTCATAATATCGCAACAGAACATGGCGGATATTCTATTTTTACCGGTGTTGGAGAACGATCCCGTGAGGGAAATGATCTGTGGGGAGAGATGACGGAATCAGGAGTTATCAAAAACACAGCATTGGTGTTCGGACAGATGAACGAGCCGCCGGGATCCCGTATGAGGGTAGCGCAGACAGGTCTTACTATGGCAGAGTATTTCAGGGATGTAGAGAAACAGAATGTGCTGCTGTTTATTGATAATATTTTCCGTTATGTGCAGGCTGGTTCTGAGGTATCTGCCCTTCTCGGACGTATGCCGTCTGCGGTAGGTTATCAGCCGACTCTGGCAAATGAAGTTGGAGCGCTTCAGGAACGTATCACATCTACAAAAAGCGGTTCTATCACATCTGTACAGGCAGTTTATGTGCCTGCTGATGACTTGACAGACCCGGCTCCTGCAACGACATTTGCACATTTGGATGCGACGATCGTATTGTCAAGATCTATTTCCGAGCAGGGAATTTATCCGGCCGTGGATCCTCTGGAATCTAATTCCAGAATCCTGGAACCAGATATCGTAGGAGAAGAACATTATAACGTTGCCCGAAGAGTAGAAGAAGCTCTGCAGAGATATAAGGAACTTCAGGATATTATCGCAATCCTCGGAATGGAAGAACTGGATGAGGAAGATAAAGTTACGGTATACCGTGCAAGAAAAATTCAGAAATTCTTATCTCAGCCGTTCCACGTAGCAGAAAACTTTACAGGAATTTCAGGTAAATATGTACCAATCAAAGAAACGATCCGAGGATTTAAGGCTATTTTGGATGGTGAGATGGATGAGTATCCGGAATCAGCATTTCTGATGGCAGGAACCATTGAAGATGTAAAGGAAAAAGCGAAAGAGGTGTCATAATATGGCAGAAACCTTTTATTTTGAGATTATTGCCAGTGATAAGAAGTTTTACAGCGGAGCGTGTGAGCAGGTGATCTTTCCTGCCATGGATGGTCTGTATGGAGTTCTGGCAAACCATGAGGACACAGTAACCGCTGTAGTTGCAGGTGAACTCAGATTTAAAGTCAATGGAGAATGGCGCACGGCTGTAGTAGGAGAAGGTTTTGCCGACATTACGAGAGATTTCGTTTTGATCGCGGTTGATACGGTGGAACGTCCGGAAGACATTGATGTGATCCGTGCAAGAGAAGCTAAGGAAAGAGCGGAAGAACGCCTGCGTCAGAAACAGAGTCGTCTGCAGTATTATCATACACAGGCTGCTTTATCACGAGCAATGGCAAGACTGAAAGTTACATCAAAATATACAAAAAAATAGATTCGGTGAAAGCTGAAATAGGAACAGAAGCTGCCGTATCCATGATTTGATATCATCATGGATACGGCAGCTTTTTTATTTCTGCCAGGCATGGAAGTTCTGCTTCTTACTTATCCCCCTCCCATCCAAGTAAAGTGCAGGACTGTTTTTTGCACAAAATCAGGATCGCGGCATAGTCTGATAGGAGAATCTTTGTGCAAAGGAGTCCATATGTGTATAAAGATCCGATTATCTGAAATGGAACCGGACAGTCAGGGAAGGATATCAGAAATCATAATGGAAGAAAAGAAGGAACGGCGTCTGCTGGATCTGGGGTTTACGGAAGGAACGAAAATTACCTGCATAGGAGAAAGTTTCTTTGGAAGTCCGAAAGCATATAGAATCCGCGGCGCGGTGATTGCTCTTAGAACCTCTGATGCAGGAAAAATTTATGTAGAAATGGAGGAGAAAGAGTGAAGGAGAAGAAGACCATTGTGCTGGCAGGAAATCCAAATGTTGGGAAGAGTACGATTTTTAATCAGCTGACTGGACGGAATCAGCATACAGGAAACTGGACCGGAAAAACCGTGGAAATATCAGAAGGAATCTGCGAGACGGAACATGGAATTTTTCGCATCATAGATCTTCCAGGGACATATTCTCTTTACTCCCGTTCGCCGGAAGAAGAAATAGCCAGAAATTACCTGATGGGAGAGGACTTTGATTCTGTTATGGTTATCTGTGACGGAACCTGCCTGGAACGAAATTTAAATCTTGTATTTCAGGTTATGGAAATTTGTCCTTCTGTCATGGTATGCATTAATCTGATGGATGAAGCGGAGAAAAAAGGAATTCGAATCCAACTGGAAAAACTGGAAGAACTCCTGGATGTACCGGTCATTGGAATTTCAGCACACAGCCGGTCATCGGTTGAGAAATGCAGGAAGTTTCTGGAAACGGCAGGAAAACAGAAAAACTGTCTGATTCCGGCGAAAGATATCAGAACAAGGATGAAAGAAGCAGAAGCTGTCTGCAGACAGGTTGTTTCAGCTCAGCCATATCCAGATCAAAGGGACCGGAAGCTGGATCGTATCTTTACAAGCAGAAAAACAGGATTTCCGGTTATGTTCTTACTTGTTGTTTTCATTTTATGGATGACTATCTTTGGGGCAAATGGTTTTTCTGATTTTCTTCTGACTGTGAATTTTTGGGCCGGAGAAAAGCTTAAGATAATTCTGGAGCAGATGGATCTGCCGCGGTGGTTTTGCGGACTGACTGCAGACGGGATTTTTCGTGTGACTGGCTGGGTTGTTTCGGTCATGCTGCCGCCGATGCTGATTTTTTTCCCGCTTTTTTCTCTTTTAGAAGATTTTGGGTATCTGCCACGTGCCGCATATAACATGGATCGTCCTCTGGAATGCTGCAAGGCATGCGGGAAACAGGCCCTGACCATGTGTATGGGACTGGGATGCAATGCGGCAGGAATCACAGGATGCCGTATCATTGACTCGCCCCGGGAGCGGATCATCGCGGTGCTGACTAATGTTTTTATGCCCTGCAATGGGAGATTTCCGACGATTCTTATGGTGATTTCCATATTTTTTACTTCAGGAGCAGTGTGGAAATCTTCTCTGATCCCAGCCGTATGTCTGACAGCCCTGATTATCTTTGCAGCTGCATTAACCCTGCTTGTCTCCAGGATTTTGTCAGAGACTCTGCTTAAAGGCGTACCTTCTTTTTTTGTACTGGAACTTCCGCCTTATCGAAAGCCGCAGATTGGAAAAGTGATTCTGCATTCTGTACGGGACCGGGTACTGTTTGTGCTTATGAGAGCAGTCATGGCGGCAGCTCCGGCTGGTGCTTTGATCTGGATCCTGGCAAATGTAAAAGAAAACGGCAGTTCGCTTCTGGCTGTCTGTACCGAGTTTTTTGAGCCTCTCGGGCAGGTGATGGGCCTGGATGGAGTGATTTTTACTGCATTTCTTCTGGGATTTCCGGCGAATGAGATTGTAATGCCGATTATCATTATGGCATATCTGGCTCAGGGAGCCATTGGAAATGTGACAGGACTGGAAGAGATCCGGGAAATCCTGCTGTCTAATGGGTGGAATCTTCAGACAGCAGTTTCCTTTTTGATCTTTTCGATTGCTCACTGGCCCTGTGCTGCATCGGCAGCAGCGGTGCGCAGAGAGACAGGAAAGATAAGCTGGATGATTCTTTCCTGTCTGCTGCCGGCAGTGACGGGATTTGTTTTGTGCAGTTTGATCAATATTTTGTTGGAAATTATATGATTTTATGATAAAATATACAAAAAGATAGAAGCGTATTTGGGAAACGATGAGAAAAAAGCGGATGCAATCAGATGGAAAGGAGGAATCGTTATGAAGAAATACGGTCCCATATTCCGTATGCTGAGTCTGATCACCCAGATCGGGATCACAATGCTGACGTCCATCTTTTTCTGTATGTTTCTGGGATTGTGGATTGACCGGAAATTTTCTACACATTTTTTTCTCTTTTTTTTAATTTTAGGTATCCTCGGAGGAATGAAAGCGGTATACTCTCTGATAGAACGTACAGATCATGACGACAAGGAGGACAGAGATGAGAGATAAATTGCGGCAGATGGATGAGATGTTTTTAGATTTGATCATAGGAGTTCTGTTATGTGGAGTGATATCCGGAATTTTGGGCATGATAATAACCAGAGGGAATTTATGGTATCTTCTGGGAGCGGCTGTGGGAACCGCGGCATCTGTTGGGATCCTGATTCATATGACAGTCTGCATTCAGAATTCTTTGTATATGGAAGTTCATCAGGCAAGCAGATATATGGTGAAGTGTTCTATGATACGGTATTTTATCATGCTTCTGATTCTGGTGCTGAGCATCAAAGCAGGGAATCTCATATGCTTTATCGGAGTTGTCGCTGGATTTTTATCCAGTAAGATATCCGCTTTTTTAAATAAACCGATTCATAAGTATATTACGGCAAAAATTACAAAAAATTAAAACAGAAAGGAGGTTATGCCATGGAAATGACAGGGCTTCCGATGATTGCCGCAGTATCCGGCAGTGATGTGGATTTTATGGTGCATGGACTGATTCCGCTTCGGTTCATGGGAGGGCAGGTATGGATCACAACGACACATGTTACGACGCTGATCGTGATGATCTTTATTCTGATCCTGGCCGCTGCTGCCAGAAAGGCAATCTTAAAAGGAAGCGAAAAGCCGGCAGGGGTACAGAATTTTGTGGAAATGCTGGTTGAGACACTGGATGGACTGGTACAGGGCAGCATGGGCAGACACTGGAGACCATTTGTTAATTACATTGGAGCGATCATGGTCTTTATTTTTATCAGCAATACATCCGGGCTGTTTGGACTTCGTCCTCCAACAGCTGACTATGGAACAACGCTTGCCCTGGCTCTGATCACATTTGTGCTGATCCAGTTCAGTGCTTTTAAGACTAAGAAACTTGGAGTGATCAAAGAGCTGTTTGAGCCGATACCGATTTTATTTCCGATCAACCTGATTGGAGAGTTTGCGACTCCGCTGTCCATGTCACTGCGTTTGTTTGGAAATATCATGGCAGGGACAATCATGATGGCGCTGTGGTATGGTCTGCTCCCGGTATTTGCGAAGCTGGGAATACCGGCATTTCTCCACGTATATTTTGATTTGTTTTCAGGTGCGATCCAGACATTTGTGTTCGCAATGCTGACAATGACATTTATAGCGGATAAAAGAGGTGTTTAGAAGACACTTAAAACAAAACCAGAAGAAAGTTGCAGGAGGGAAAATTATGAATATTTCAAGTGAGGCATTTGTATTGGGATGCTCTGCCATTGGAGCAGGGCTGGCACTGATTGCAGGAATCGGCCCAGGTGTCGGACAGGGATATGCGGCAGGACAGGGAGCCGCTGCGGTTGGAAGAAATCCGGGGGCGAAAGGAGATATTACGTCCACCATGCTTTTGGGACAGGCAGTTGCGGAGACAACAGGTCTCTATGGACTGGTCATCGGACTGATCCTGCTGTATGCAAATCCATTGATTGGAAGACTTTAAGCCAAATAGCCGAAGGGAGGCCGGGACGTGGACGGAAGAATATTTGGACTGGATCTTCAGCTTGGCTTTGATGTGATTTTTCAGGCGATAGCAGTATTCCTCATGTTTATGCTGCTTTCTTATCTCTTGTTTGAGCCGGTGCGCAGGATACTGGAGGAGCGAAAAAATAAGATTGCAGGAGAACTGGACCAGGCAGCTGCAGACCAGGAAGAGGCTGCCAGGCTGAAAAAAGAATATGAGGACAAATTGAAAAATATAGAAAAAGAAGCAGACGCCATTCTGACAGAAGCCAGGAGGAAGGCACTGCGGCGGAAGGAGGAAATCGTGGCGGAAGCGAAAGAAGAAGCTTCGGGAATCCTCGCCAATGCGGAGCATGAGATTGAACTTCAAAAGGCCAGAGCCCAAGATCAGATGAAACAGGAAATCATCCAGACAGCAGTGATGATGGCAGGAAAGATTATTTCTGAGAAAATCAGCGCCCAGGAACAGGCTGCTTTGGTGGATGAGACTTTACAGGAAATGAGTGATAAGACATGGCTTCAAGAGTAAGCAGAATCTACGGAGACGCCTATGTTTCACTGCAGATGGAAGAAGAAAGACTTAATGAGGCGGCAAGAGAGACAGCAGCAATGCAGGATATCCTGAAACAGGATGAGGAACTCTCTCAATTTCTCTGCCATCCTCAGATCACAAAGGAACAGAAAATGCGGACCGTAGAGAATATATTCAGGAATACCGTATCGGATGATATGATGGGATTTCTGATTATTATGATTCAAAAAGGACGCTGGAAAGAAATAGAAGAAACATTGGATTATATTGTGCAGAAGATAAAGAAACTTCAGGGCACAGGTGTTTTAAAAGTGATTTCAGCATGTTCATTATCTGAGACTCAGAAGAAAAAGATAGAAAAGAAGGTGTTAGAGGCATCTTCCTATGACAGGCTTGATGTTTCCTATACGACAGATGAAACAGTTCTTGGAGGACTGATCCTTCAGATGGATAACCGGGTGGTTGACAGTTCCATCCGGACCAAACTGGATTCCATGGCCAAATATCTGTCAAAAATACAATTATAGAACAGGAGGGAGATCAGCCACATGAATTTAAGACCAGAAGAAATCAGCTCTGTGATCAAAGAGCAGATTAAGCAGTATTCGACAAAGCTTGAGACCTCTGATGTGGGGACTGTAATACAGGTGGCAGATGGAATTGCCAGAATCTACGGTCTGGAGAAAGCGATGCAGGGAGAGCTGCTGGAATTTCCGGGAGAGGTGTACGGCATGGTGCTGAATCTGGAAGAAGACAATGTAGGGGCGGTCCTGCTGGGAAGTCAAAGAAATATAAACGAAGGCGATCTGGTGAAAACAACCGGAAGAGTCGTTGAAGTGCCGGCAGGTGATGCCATGACCGGCCGGGTTGTCAATGCTCTCGGACAGCCGATTGATAAAAAAGGGCCGATCGAGACAAAAACATATCGGCCGATTGAAAGAGTGGCTTCCGGCGTCATTGCCAGAAAGTCGGTTGACACGCCGATCCAGACGGGGATTAAGGCAATTGATACAATGGTGCCGATCGGCCGGGGACAGAGAGAACTGATCATCGGAGACCGGCAGACAGGAAAGACGGCAATCGCGGTTGATACAATCATCAATCAGAAAAATCAGGGAGTTCACTGCATTTATGTTGCCATTGGGCAGAAGGCCTCAACCGTTGCCGGTATTGTGAAAACGCTGGAGGAATTTGGCGCTATGGCCTATACAACCGTTGTAGCGTCAACAGCCAGTGAACTGGCACCGCTTCAGTACATTGCGCCGTATGCAGGGTGTGCCATTGGAGAGGAATGGATGGAAAGAGGAGAAGACGTGCTGATCGTATATGACGATCTGAGCAAGCATGCGGCGGCATATCGGACGCTTTCTCTGCTGCTTCGAAGACCACCGGGAAGAGAAGCGTATCCGGGGGATGTGTTTTATCTCCATTCCAGACTCCTGGAACGGGCAGCCCGCCTGTCGGATGAATTTGGCGGAGGTTCTTTAACGGCACTGCCAATCATTGAAACCCAGGCAGGAGATGTATCTGCGTATATTCCAACCAATGTAATTTCTATTACGGACGGGCAGATTTATCTGGAAACAGAAATGTTTCATTCAGGATTCCGGCCGGCAGTCAACGCAGGGCTTTCAGTGTCACGCGTAGGAGGTTCGGCTCAGATCAAAGCGATGAAAAAGATTGCGGGACCGATCCGTACGGATCTGGCTCAGTACAGGGAACTGGCAGCATTTGCCCAGTTTGGATCTGAACTGGACCAGGATACAAAAGAGCGGCTGGATCAGGGAGAGCGGATTCGTGAAGTATTAAAGCAGCCGCAGTATCAGCCGCTTCCGATTGAGAAGCAGGTAGTGATCATTTATACGGCAGTAAAAAAATATCTTCTTGATCTGCCAACCAGTCAGGTGCTGGAATTTCAGGATGTGCTGTTTGATCTGATCGATACAAAGTATCCTGAAATATGGAAGGAAATCAGGGAAACCAAAGAGATCGGAGAGAAGACAGAACAAAAGATCATACAGGCGGTCAATGAGTGCAAAGCCTCTTTTAGAAAGTAAGGTGGAACATCATGGCATCAATGATTGATATAAAAAGACGTAAAAACAGCATTGAAAATACGGAACAGATTACCAAGGCAATGAAGCTGGTTTCTACAGTGAAATTTCAGAGAGCCCGCCAGAGGGCGGAAGAATCGAAACCGTATTTTCAGAAAATGTATCAGACGATGGAGTCTATCCTCGGGACAACAGAGGGAATCGATCATCCATATCTTAAGAGAAATGAAGTTTCAAAAAAAGGAATTATAACGATTTCCTCCAACCGGGGATTGGCCGGAGGATATAACAATAATATTGCCAGGCTGATCCGGGATACCGGATGGAGCAGAGACCAGACATTGATTTATGGAATCGGTCACAAGGCAATGGAAATCCTGGCACATCAGGGATATCAGATTGTATCAGATGATTCAGATATGATCAATGAACCGGAATATGAGGATGCGAGAAAGCTTGGAGACAGAGTGCTTCGGGACTATGAGAACGGCAGGATTGGGGAAATATATCTTGCGTATACAGAATTTAAGAGCACGGTTGTTCATCAGCCAAGATTGATTCGGCTGCTGCCGATCGAGCCCGGGCACAAAAAAGAAGAAGGCGCAGGAGGGAAGCTTTTGATGAATTTTGAACCACAGCCGGAAGAACTTTTATCCATGCTGATTCCAAAGTATGTGTGCAGCATGATTTATGGAGCGCTGGCAGCATCGGCGGCCAGTGAGAATGGTGCCAGGATGCAGGCGATGGATTCTGCGTCCAGCAATGCCGAAGAGATGATTTCAGAGCTGGAACTTGCCTATAACAGAGCAAGACAAGGAGCAATTACCCAGGAACTGACAGAAATCATTTCAGGAGCAGAGGCGTTAAAATAAGAATTGGTAGGAGGACATATAATGGCAGAGAATCATACAGGGAAAATTACCCAGGTGATCGGTGCGGTTCTGGATATTAAATTTAGCAGCGGAGAGCTTCCGGAAATCAATGACGCAGTGGAGATTCCTCTGAAAAATGGAGAAAGACTGGTCGTGGAGGTGGCACAGCATCTGGGAGATGATACCGTACGGTGCATTGCGATGGGCACGACAGACGGACTGGTACGGGGAATGGAAGCAAAAGCGCTTGGCGGTCCGATCTCGGTTCCGGTGGGAGAAGAAACACTGGGGCGTATGTTTAATGTCCTGGGAGAACCGATTGACCGTAAACCGGCACCGAAGGGAGCCAAAAGGCTGCCGATTCACAGACCGGCACCGGAATTTAGTGAGCAGTCTACAGATACGGAGGTGCTGGAAACAGGAATTAAAGTTGTTGATCTCCTTTGTCCGTATCAAAGAGGCGGAAAAATCGGATTATTTGGAGGCGCAGGTGTAGGAAAGACAGTTCTGATCCAGGAACTGATCCGGAATGTGGCAACAGAACACGGCGGATATTCTGTATTTACCGGTGTTGGAGAACGTACCAGAGAGGGAAATGATCTCTACTATGAGATGCAGGAATCCGGAGTCATCGATAAAACAGCCATGGTATTCGGACAGATGAATGAACCTCCGGGAGCCCGCATGCGTGTGGGGCTTACAGGACTTACAATCGCGGAAAATTTCCGGGATGAAGGAGGGAAAGACGTTCTTTTGTTCATTGATAACATTTTTCGTTTTACTCAGGCAGGATCCGAGGTATCTGCCCTTCTCGGACGAATGCCGAGCGCGGTTGGATATCAGCCAACGCTGCAGACAGAAATGGGAGCTTTACAGGAAAGGATCACCTCAACAAAAAAAGGTTCGATCACATCGGTGCAGGCAGTATATGTTCCTGCAGATGACCTGACGGATCCGGCTCCTGCGACGACCTTTGCCCATCTGGATGCGACCACGGTGCTGTCCCGGTCTATTTCAGAGATGGGAATTTATCCTGCGGTGGATCCTCTGGAATCAACTTCCAGGATTCTGGATCCTAAGATTGTAGGCGAAGAGCATTATCAGGTTGCCAGAGGAGTTCAGGAGATCCTTCAGAAATATAAGGAACTTCAGGATATTATAGCGATCCTTGGAATGGACGAGTTATCAGAAGATGAGAAGCTGATCGTAGACCGGGCAAGAAAGATTCAGAGATTTTTGTCACAGCCATTTTTTGTAGCGGAGCAGTTTACCGGAAAACAGGGGCAGTATGTACCTTTGAGTGATACGATCCAGGGATTTAAAGAGATACTGGAAGGCAGACACGATGATATTCCGGAAGGAATGTTTTTAAATGCAGGCCGGATTGAAGAAGTCGTAGAACGAGCGGAAGCGAAGAAGTAGGTGGTCAGATGGCAGAGGAAAAAATGCGTTTGGAAATTATTATGCCGGAGCGGATTTTCTATGAGGGAAATGCGTCAATGGTGGAACTTGCGACGACGGAAGGGGAAATCGGAGTTTATCCAAGACATATTCCTACAACGATGATCGTGGCTCCGGGAGTTCTTACGATTACACAGGAAGACGGAACCAAACGGCAGGCAGCGTTGATGAGCGGCTTTCTTGAAATTACACCGGATTCTGTCAGCATTCTGGCAGAAGTTGCGGAGTGGCCGGAAGAGATCGATCAGGAAAGAGTAAAACGCGCGAAACAGCGCGCGCAGGAGCGCCTGAAAGCAAAAGCAGCTGATATAGATCTGGCAAGAGCTGAGCTGGCTTTGAAAAGAGCTTTGATCCGGGAAAAAATGATCCAGAAATAGCATAGAGATGAAACTGCCGCACGGAATGAAACGTGCGGCAGTATTTTTGTCAGATTAATTTGTCAAAAAGCTTTTTGAGAGAGATGAAAGGAATCGATGGAGGATCCATGCGGTGATCCCAATCAGAAGACACCAGCCGGCAAATAAAAGGATGCCCATACCCTGAGTCAGAATGCGGTTTGCAAAGAAAATCCGCAGAAGATGAATCAGGACAAAATGGTGGAGCAGAAAGATTTCATAAGAAATACCGGCGGTTTTTGTGATGGCGGTTTTTATGCGTGGAAGTGGGAAACGGCTGATTCGGCATGCCAGTGCCCGAAGGATCATAAAGGCGCCGGTTCCGGTTCCTGCCAGGCACAGAACCTGAAAGTTTTCAGGCAGAGGCGACAGAAAAAGGAAACAGAAAAATATCAAAACACCAATCAGCCCCTGAAAATAGATTTTCCGGTTCCAGTATTTCATAAAATACATACCGATCAAAAATTCCGGGATCCGAAGATAAAAAGTATGATCCGGACGGAGAGCCGTTGGGACAAACCGCATGAGCAGAATCCAGATCAAAAGGACAATCGGAAGAAAAATTTTCGGATGTTTTTCCATGGCGGTCCGAAGCAGCGGATAAAACAGATAGATCAGCAGCAGGCATCCGAAAAACCATTCTCCTACTTTATAAAAGTTGGGACATATGCTGTAAACGTAGCCGTCCAGCCCCAGAATTGTCAGAAGGATGGTCCAGGGAGGTGTTCCATCGAGGCTCTCCGGGGACAAAAGCAGGGTGCCGAGAAACGCGCCGCCCCATACCAGATAATACGCAGGAAAAAGAGTGAAAAAACGTTTTTTGTAAAAAGAAACCGCGTCAAACGGTTTTTTTGATATCATAAGGGAAGCGCCGGATAAAATGAAAAATAAGGAGACGCCCAATTGTCCCAGGTCAATCTCGCAAATTCCGGAACTGATAGCAGGAATCCCGCGGAAGACCGCAAAATGGCTGGTCTCCACCTGAAAATGAAAAAGTAAAATACATAAAAATGCAATTACCCGGATAAAATCCGGGTAAAATAATCTGCTGTTTTTTTCTGAATGTGACATGAAAAAATATCCTCGCTTTATTTGAATCCGGCTATCGATTGGCCAGATTGTTATTCTGATACCGGGCATCGAAAGTTACTTCATCTCCCAGCCATTCAGGACCCTCATATTCCAGAGCGGCGTCTTCACTCGGGAATTCGACTTCTGCCATAATAAGGCCTTCATGGACATCATGGAAGACATCCAGTTCGATCATATACCCATGTTTTGTAGGAATCATATAACGGGTTTTCTGGATCAGAATTCCATCGATTTTGGGAAGAAGGTGCTCATATGCCTTTTTATCCAGAGGGAATTCGGACTCTGTCCGGGAAAGCAGCCCCCTGCTTTTAAAGGTCAGGAAATATTGTTTGTCCATCCGGCGGATGCGGATGACGGGATCCATACAGAGATAGCCTTGTTCGATCTCATGGTGTGGGTAATCCTGTAAATTCTCAGGAAGCTCTGAAACAATAAATTTGCGTTCAATTTCCATTGGAAATCCCTCCGTTTCTTTTTTCTTTATTATAACCAGTGACTATGTTATAATCAACAAAGATTGTCAAAAAAACAGGAAAGAAAGATAAGGAGCAGATAAAATTATGCGTTTGAGAAATGTGCCGGGAGCCAGAGAGACGATCATTGAAAGTTATTTTTCCATCCAGGAGCCAAAAACCTATCGAGGAAAGTGGGAAGAAGAATTTGGAAACAAGAATCCCATCCATATTGAGGTAGGAATGGGAAAAGGCAGGTTTATCCTGGAAATGGCAGAACGAAATCCGGAAATCAATTATATTGGCATTGAAAAATATTCCAGTGTTTTGGTACGCGCAGTGGAAAAAACAGAAGAGTTTGAAGGAAAGAACCTGCGTCTCATCCGAATGGATGCCGAGGAAATTGAAGAAGTATTTGCACCGGGGGAAGTGGGGCGTATTTATCTTAATTTCTCCGATCCATGGCCAAAGGACAGACATGCAAAGAGAAGGCTTACCTCTACAAGATTTCTGGAACGGTATCATCATATTCTGGCGCCGGAGGGAAGAGTGATATTCAAGACAGACAACCGGGATCTGTTTGACTTCTCTTTGGAACAGATCAAAGAAGCAGGATGGATTCTGGAGAACTGTACCTATGATCTTCATAACAGTGAATTCAACGAAGGAAATGTTATGACAGAGTATGAAGAAAAATTTTCTGCAAAAGGAAATCCAATCTGCCGTCTGACGGCATTTCGTCATGATTTATAAAGCAGTTGCATATTATAAAGCAAAAGTGATAGAATAAATGATGAAACTAAGCAAATATCAAAGAAGTATTCAGTTGTTTCTCTATCAGCATCCCTGTGTGAACCGGTGGATCTGCAGATTCTGCGCTTCCATGGAAGAAGCCAGGCGGTGTCTGTGCAGAGAAGAATAGGAGTATTATATGGAATATAAGTTTACAAAGGAAAATTTCCAGGAGGAAGTTTTAAACTCAAAACAGCCGGTGCTGGTTGATATGTTTGCCACATGGTGCGGACCATGCAAAATGATGGGACCAGTTGTGGAAGAACTGGCAGAAGAATATGACGGTCAGGTCAAAGTTGGCAAAGTTGATATTGATGCGGACAGTGAACTGGCAGCCCAGTATGGAGTTATGTCAGTGCCGACATTTTTAGTTTTCAAAGACGGCCAGGTGGCAGATAAGATCATTGGCGCCGTACCAAAAGAGATTTTAAAGGAAGCAATGGACAAAGCAAAATAGAAGCGTATGAACATATTAAATGCAGAACACATATCCAAGGATTACGGGGATAAAGTGATTTTTGATGATATTTCCCTGGGAATCCATGAAGGAGATAAAATCGGGATCATTGGAGTCAATGGAACCGGAAAGAGTACATTATTAAAGATCATAGCGGGGCTTGAGGAAGCAGATCAGGGTGAAGTGATCTGTGCGAACGGGATCAGGATATCATATCTTCCGCAGAATCCGGAATTTTCCGGGAATCCGACGATTCTGTCTTATGTGATGGAGGGAAAGATACATCAGGACTGGCAGACTGAGAGCGAAGCCAAGACGATCCTCACAAAACTTGGAATTTATGATTTTGAGGAAAGGACGGAACATTTATCCGGAGGACAGAGGAAAAGGGTGGCGCTGGCAAGGACGCTGGTGGATCCGACAGAAATTCTGGTGCTGGATGAGCCGACCAACCATCTGGATCATGATATGGTTTCGTGGCTGGAAGAATATCTGGGACAGTTTAAGGGCGTTTTGATCATGGTAACCCACGACCGGTATTTTCTGGACCGGGTAACAAATAAGATTGTAGAGATCGACAGGGGAAAACTGTATGAATATGACGCCAATTATTCCAGATTCCTGGAACTGAAGGTTCAGAGAGAAGAGATGGAGATGGCTTCTGAAAGGAAGCGGAAAAGTCTTTTAAGAGTTGAGATGGAATGGATGAAGCAGGGCATCAAGGCAAGAGGCACCCGGCAGCGGGCGAGGACCGAACGGTTTGAAGCCTTAAAGAATGCTAAGGGGCCGGAAGTCAGGCAGAATGTGGAGATGGACTCTGTAAGCAGCAGACTTGGGAAGAAAACCATCGAATTTTCTCATGTGACAAAAGGATATGGCGGGAAAAATCTGATCTCTGATTTTTCCTATATTGTTTTGAGAGATGACCGGCTGGGATTTATCGGTCCGAATGGATGCGGAAAATCCACTCTGATGAAGATGCTGACGGGTTCTGTGCAGCCGGATGAAGGTGAGATCATCAAGGGAGAGACGGTCAGGATTGGATATTTCGCTCAGGAAAACCGTGAAATGGAAAGTGATATAAGAGTCATTGATTATATTCGGGATACTGCGGAATATATTCAGACGGCAAAGGGACAGGCAAGTGCGTCCCAGATGCTGGAACGATTTCTGTTTCCGCCGGAACTGCAGTATACACCATTGTGTAAACTGTCCGGAGGAGAAAAGAGACGGCTGTATCTTCTGAAGGTGCTGATGGAAGCTCCCAATGTTCTGATTCTGGATGAGCCGACCAACGATCTGGATATTGCGACTTTGACGATTCTGGAAGACTACCTGGACTCTTTCCAGGGAATTGTGATCACAGTTTCCCATGACCGATATTTTCTGGACCGGATCGTAAATCGTATTTTCGCTTTTGAAAAGGGCGGAAAACTCCGCCAGTACGAAGGCGGTTATACGGATTATCTGGAAAAGAGCCGGGAAAAAGAAGAACCGGTGGAGAAAAAAGAAAAGAAGCCGGCGAAGAAGTTTCAGAAAGAGCATCAGAAGAAGCTGAAATTCACATTTAAAGAGCAGAAGGAATATGAAACCATTGATGATGAGATTGCGTCACTGGAAGAAAAATTAGAGAAGCTGGATCAGGAGGTCATGGAAAACGCGACCAATTCCGGAAAACTGTCAGAATTGACGGTTGAGAAAGAGGAGACGGAGCGGACGCTGGAAGAGAAGATGGACCGCTGGGTATACTTAAATGATCTGGCGGAAAAGATTGCTCAGCAGAAAGAAAAGGCATAAAAAGTAAGACGAAGCAGAAGGAAGCTGCCTCGTCTTATTTTTATAAATCTTTTTCTGTTAAGGTTATTTCTTTTTTATAAAGACGGTAGTCGATCCAGTTTTCAATGAGATACTGAACACATGCAAAAAACGGAACTCCAAGAAACATGCCCAGCGGGCCAAAGTAAGCCCCGCCGACTGTAATGGAAAAAAGAATCAGCAGCGGCCGTACGCCGGTGGAATCTCCAAGAATCTTCGGTCCAAGAACAAAACCGTCAAACTGCTGAAGCAGGAAGACCATGATAACAAAAATCAGAGATTTCATCGGACTGACAATAAAAAGAATGAAAGTTCCCGGCACGGCGCCGATGAATGGGCCGAAATAAGGAATCATATTGGTGATTCCGACAATGACGCTGATCAGCACGGCATATGGAAGCCGCAGAAGAGTCATTAAAAGAAAACAAAGAATTCCAATGATCAGAGAATCAATGGATTTTCCAATGATAAAACTGGAAAATATCTTATGGCAGTCCTTGCATTTCCTCAGGATAGAGTAGGAAATTTTCTCTGAAAAGACAGCAAGGATTATTTTCTTAAGGAACATTACGATAATCTTTTTATCCATGGTCATGTAAATAGAAGTAACGAGAGCGATTACAAGGTTATACATCCATTTTGCCAGAGATAATGTCAGATTATAGAACCATGGAATCAGTCCGGATAAGAAATCGTTGGACATAGACATGATCTTCGGCAGGACATTGGTTTCGATGGAAGTGACGGCTTCTTTTGGAAGAAGACCTGTGCCTGACCTCATATATTTATCAGACAGCTGCCGGAGCGCCTCAACGATGCCCGGTATCTGAAGAGAGAGTTCCTGAAGACTCTCGATCAGCTGCGGAATGACAAAAACAAGACAGACGGCAGCTCCACCGAGGAACAAAACATAACTGAATAAAATAGAAAGTCCCCGCTGCAGTTTTTTATGTGTATCAGGAATCAATTTCGCAAACAGATTTCTCTGGAAAAAACCAATGACAGGATTGATGATATAAGCAATCAGGAATCCAAGAAAAAATGGGAATAAAATATCCCAGAGTTCTGAAATCAGTTCTTTTGTACCAGACCACTGAGTGACAAAACGATAGATGATGCAGCCGATCAAAATGACGCCAATGGCATAAATGCTGATCGTAAAATATTTTTTATTTGATTCAAATTTATGATTTCCAGCCATAGCAGACTCCTTTACAGGTGATGCTTTTCTTTTCTTTCATTATAGAATGTACTGCGGCAATTCACAAGGCAAAACAAAAAAATAAAAAAAATGAAATTTATGCTTGCATTCTTAGATACAATCGTATATAATAAATCTTGCGTCAGAGATAAGACCTCTGAAAATGAATAAAATATGCGTGATTAGCTCAGCTGGTAGAGCACCTGACTCTTAATCAGGGTGTCGAGGGTTCGAACCCCTCATCGCGTACTGAAGATGCTGTTTTTGGCGGAAGCCGGGGATGGCATTTTTTCTTGCATTTATGCGGGTTTCCGGCTTTTTTCTTTTTCATGTTGCAGGCAGAGGGACAA
>NZ_BLYI01000074.1 GCF_016586355.1 Anaerostipes butyraticus | reverse complement strand
TGTACTCCAGGATATTTCTGGCACTTTTGCCATTGATATCTGTGATCGTACCGGATATTTTGATATTGGCGCCTTCCAGCATCTTTTGGAGTCTGTTCAGTTCGCGGTTACGTTCCCTGACAAGGCTCTTGCGGTAACGAACGAGTTCTCGCAGTTCTCGCTGGTCTTTGTCAGGAATATAGCTTGCCCGGAGCAGGCCATGCATAAGAAGATCAGCGATCCATTCCGCATCCTTTACATCTGTCTTACGTCCTGGAACTGCCCTCATATGGCAGGCATTCACCACGATAGCATTCAGACCGGAAGATTCAAGGATATTATATAAAGGTTTCCAATAGGAGGCTGTGCTTTCCATGGCAGCCATTTCAAGGAGTTCTCTAGTTGTTGCACCGAACTCACGAATCTCTTGTTGGTTGCCTTTTTTGAAACAAGCGATGATAAGTTTTTTGTGCACATCAATACCACAACATTTGTCGTAAACTTTTTCCATAATGCTACCTCCATGGATAGAATTTACGGCATAGCTTCCTGTCTTTTGATATTTTACTG
>NZ_BLYI01000073.1:0-60000 GCF_016586355.1 Anaerostipes butyraticus | reverse complement strand
AAAATTCATCGGAATTTTCAAGGTTGTCTTATTGTTCAGTTGTCAATGTCCGCGTTAGCAGTATTGCGTGCACAAAAAGCAATTTTGCAGGCTGAAAAGCTCGCTTTCCGAGCTGCAGGGATTGATTTTTATATTCGCGGCTCTGCCGCGACCGAAGAAGCTTTGCTTCTGAGGTTTCACGCAATCTCCTTACGTTTTTCTTTCCTCTGTGCCGTTCGACACAGCTGTTACATTTTATCATCTCGAAGTTTGTTTGTCAAGAACTTTTTTCAAGATTTTTTCTATCGTTCTGATCAATCTCTGTCAGCAACTTTTATAGAATATCATGTCTCAGTAACTTTGTCAAGCACTTTTTTGTTCTTTTTTATCTTTTCGATGACCTGTGCTTACCTCAATAAGAGAAGCAACTTTTGTATAATATCATATCTTGCAATCTTTGTCAAGACTTTTTTCTGGTTCTTTCTTTCTCTAAACACTCTCTGTTAGCAGATAATATAGAAGCCATTTCTGTCTTTTATCAAAGATTCTGCTGAATTCTGCCCGTTTCTGTCGGTGCTTTCATCAGCAACGTTGTTTATAATATCACCCTTTCTTCTCTGTGTCAATCATTTTTTTCTTTTTTTTTCATGATTTCTATGTATAATAAAAAAGGATCATTTTTTATTATACATAGAAAGGAATCTTATTTTTATGGAAAAGATAGCAAGTTTTACAATTGATCATTTAAAACTTCTGCCGGGAGTTTATGTTTCAAGGCAGGATACTGTCGGAACAGAATCTCTGACTACTTTTGATCTGCGTATGACTGCTCCAAATCGCGAACCAGTCATGAACACAGCCGAAATGCATGCAATCGAACATCTTGCCGCAACCTTTTTAAGAAACAATCCTGAATGGCAGGATAAAATTATCTATTTCGGTCCGATGGGATGCCGTACCGGATTTTACCTTATTCTCGCAGGAGACTATACATCTTCCGATGTTCTTCCACTTATAATAGGTACATTTGAATTTATTCGGGATTTTGAAGGTGATATTCCCGGCGCTTCTGCCCGGGACTGCGGCAATTACCTGGATATGAATCTTCCAATGGCAAAATATCTTGCCGATCGTTATCTAAACAATGCTTTATACTGTGCAGATAAAAATAATCTGAATTATCCGGAATGATTTTGTTCATAATATAAAGGTATCAATTATCAAAGGAGGCTTTATATTATGAAAAATCAAAATCAGGTTTACCGCCAGGTAGCAGAAGAATGCAGCGAATACTGTCCTTGCGGATGTGATCACTCCGTAAAAAACGTAAGCACCGGAGATGACGCAAAATCTCCCAGCTGTCTGAACTGCAAACATTTTTCTTCTTCCAGCCAGCACTGCAATCTGGACTTATATGACCAGATTGTAACAAAACTTTGACCAAAAAGGAGTCCTCGGGGCTCCTTTTTATTATCCTGCATTCTTCTCTATTAAAAAAACTTCTAAATAACTCAAAAAATATACTTGAAATATTTTTTATTAGGATTAATATAATTATGACAAACGATTTAGGAGGATAGAAAAATGTCACTTCAACAAATTATTGCTATCGTCATCTTCCTGTGTACGGTCTCTGCGATCATTACAGGAAAAATCCACAATACGGTAGCTGCAATTACCGGTGCGGTATTACTTGTTTTAACCCGTATCCTTACCATCGAGGACTGTGTCGAAGCTGTAGATGTAGATACAATCTGTATCCTGGTTGGCATGATGCTGACTGTTGCAGTCATAAAAAACTCCGGAATTTTCGAGTACATAGCAATCAAGGCTGCGAAACTGGCCAAAGGCCGTCCTTGGCCGATTATGGTAACCTTTATTATCATAACTGCCCTGCTTTCCGGAATGCTCGACAACGTAACTACCGTACTTCTTGTTGGACCAATGACTCTGGCCATCACCAACATTTTAAAAGTTGATCCTGTTCCATATATCATTTCTCAGATTATGGCGTCCAATATCGGAGGAACCGCCACTTTGATCGGTGACCCGCCTAATATTATGATTGGAAGCGCCGCAAATCTTGGATTTGTAGATTTTATCTTAAATACAGGATTTGCCATTGTGTTTGTTGTCATTGCTGTTTTAATCTGTTTCTATTTTATATATGGTAAAAAATTATTTGTTACCAATGAAGCAATTGAGAAAATCATGAAACTGGACGAAAAAAAAGCAATCAAAAACCGGCGTCTTATGCATGAAAGTATTATTGTCGTCATCATTGTAGCTGCATGTTTTGTCTTCCATGACCAGCTGGGAGTTGAATCCGCTACAATTGCGATCGCTGCCGCATGTGTCATGCTCTTAATCGGAAAACAGGATCCCGAAGAAATCATACTGAGTGTAGAATGGCCGACCATTCTCTTCTTCATCGGACTTTTTATCGTTGTCGGCGGAATAAAAAAAGTCGGCATCATTACAATGCTGGCAAATGGACTGATTGCCGTCACTGGCGGAAACGTAATGCTTACCATGCTTATTATTTTATGGGTATCTGCAATCGTTTCTTCCTTCCTGGACAACATTCCATTTGTAGCAACTTTGATTCCTTTGATTCTGTCTATGCAGTCTCATGGAATGGATGTTACCCCAATCTGGTGGGCCTTATCCCTTGGAGCATGTCTCGGAGGCAACGGTACTTTAATTGGCGCTTCTGCAAATGTCGTTTTATCCGGAATCAGCAAAAATAATGGACATCCGATTACTTTTGGCCAATATTTTAAAATTGGTTTTCCAATGATGATTTTATCCATTGCAGTATGTACTGTATTTTTGTTAATCCGTTTTGCATAACAACCTAAAATAAAAAGAAAGGAGATTGATTATATGAATCAAAACACGGTAACTGGAGACTATATCAATATTAATCTGCGTCAGCTGGGCGCTACTTCCATCAAGGAATTTAACAGTGTCATGCATATTGCCGAATTTGATCTGGGAGACGGACTGATTGTTTCTTATGTGTTCAACATTACCCGGCACAACAAATATTTTCTCCAAAGAGTCCAGCCTTATGCAATGATCCATGGAAAGTTTGCCAGTGATCAGGAAATCATTGATTTTATCACAGAGGATCTGACTCGTTTTAAAAACGCAAAGAACAGTCATAACTTTGATACCTTTCTTTTGATTTCTCATCTGGGACATCATGTAACAGAGAATATTGAAAAGCTGTTCCTTAACTATAATGTAGATTCCAGGCAGCTGGAAACTGTCCAGGATGAGCTGGAAGACTCTCTCCGGCACATTCTTTCTCTCTTTGAGAATTCCCCAAAAATTGAATTGGAAAATACGAAAAAATAAAAAAAATCCCATACGCAACGCAAAACACGTCGTGTATGGGATATTTTTTCTACTGAATGTCTACGACAATCTTCTTGTCACCTTTGTCAACCGAAGCCTTTACGACAGTACGGATCGCTTTCGCGATACGTCCCTGCTTGCCAATGACTTTTCCCATGTCGCCTTCTGCGACATGAAGTTCCAGCACGATTGTATCTGCTGTCTCTTTTTCTGTCACGGTTACTTTATCCGGCTGATCAACGAGGGCTTTTGCAATCACTTCCAATAGATGTTTCATGCGCGCCTCCTAACTATTTTTCGATTCCTGCAGCTTTCAGCAGTTTTGCAACTGTATCTGTTGGCTGAGCGCCTGTAGATAACCATTTTTTTGCTGCTTCTTCATCGAATTTGATTACGCTAGGATCCTGGTTTGGATCATAAGTACCGATTTCTTCGATGAATTTTCCATCTCTAGGAGATCTTGAATCTGCAACAACAACTCTATAAAAAGGAGCTTTCTTCTGTCCCATTCTCTTTAATCTCATCTTTACTGCCATTTGTTTCACCTCCATTAAAAAATATTAGCATTATATATTAAGGCTTAAAAAGGTAATCGGAAACCACCTTTTTTTCCACCTCTGCCACCTAACATGCCAGACATCTGTTTCATCATCTGTTTCTGGTTCTGAACCTGTTTACACAGCCGGTTTACTTCAGCAATCGGAACCCCTGCTCCTGCCGCGATTCTTCGCTTTCTGGAACCGTTGATGATCTTCGGATTTGCTCTCTCTTCCTTTGTCATGGAATAGATGATTGCCGCAGTCTTATCCATCATACTGTCATCGATATCAATTCCCTGAAGCTTGCTGCCCATTCCCGGAATCATGGACAAAAGACTGGATAATCCTCCCATCTTTTTCATCTGATCCATTTGTTCCAGAAAATCATTAAAGTCAAAAGATGCTTTCTTCATCTTTTCCGTCATCTTCAGAGCCTGTTCCTCATCAATGGCTGATTCTGCTTTTTCAATCAGAGACAGCACATCACCCATGCCGAGGATCCTGCTCGTCATTCGGTCAGGATAGAACTGCTGCAGATCTTCCAGCTTTTCTCCCATACCAACATACAGAATCGGTTTTCCTGTTACTGCTCGAATAGAAAGAGCGGCCCCGCCTCTCGTATCACCATCCAGCTTTGTAACGATAATTCCATCAATTGCTACCTTGTCATTAAATTCTTTTGCAACGTTAACTGCATCCTGCCCTGTCATGGCATCCACCACAAGGACGGTCTGGTAAACATCTACATTCTGTTTGATCGCTACCAGTTCTCCCATCATATCCTCATCAATATGAAGACGGCCTGCAGTATCCAGAATTACAATATTATTGCCATTCTTCTGTGCATGTTCCACGCCTGCTTTCGCAATATCCACCGGGTTCTGCTTATCCCCCATGGTAAAAACAGGAACTCCTACTTTCTCTCCGTTCACCTGAAGCTGCTTGATCGCCGCCGGACGATACACGTCACAGGCAACCAGGAGAGGACGTTTTCCTTTTTTCTTATACTGACCGGCAAGCTTTGCACAGGTTGTCGTTTTACCGGCGCCCTGAAGTCCCGCCATCATGATAATGGTAATCTCATTTCCCGGACGCAGAGCAATCTCTGTCATCGTAGATCCCATAAGAGCTTCCATCTCTTCTTTTACGATCTTGATTACCATCTGACCCGGATTCAGGCCGTTTAACACATCCTGTCCGACTGCTCTTTCCTGCACAGTTTTTATAAAGGATTTTACGACTTTAAAGTTAACGTCCGCCTCAAGCAAAGCTCTCTTAACTTCTTTCATCGCCGCTTTTACATCTGCTTCTGTCAGTCTTCCTTTACTTCTTAAATTTTTAAATACATTCTGAAGTTTTTCGGATAAACTCTCAAATGCCATCGTATCACCTCATTTATAAATCTTCCAAAATTCCATTGGAAACACATTCAATCTGTCTGATATCATTCTTCATCTGCTCTTTATCTTCATGAAGAATTCTCTGTGATAAAGTATGAATCTCCTTCACCTTCTCCTTGGTCTTTAAAAACTTATGAACCAGCTGAAGTCGATCCTCATAGCCTTCAAGAATTTTATTGCACCGGCGAATCATGTCATATGCTGCCTGTCTCGTAATCCCATGATCGGCTGCAATCTCACTGGGCGTCATATCATTCAGGATATGTTCACCGTAAATCTCTTTCTGATGTTCCGTCAGCAATTCTCCATAAAAATCATACAATAAATTCTGCTTGACGATTCGCTCCATTGAATCCTCCTGTAAAGCGTTTTTCCTTTACCATGTGTTAGTTTACCTAATCCGATCCCCTTTGTCAAGTATTTTTACTTGCACAATTTCATTTTTCTTTTGCTTCTTAAAGATTTTCTCTTGCAAAAGTCCTATTTTTCTGTAAAATGAAGAGGTATGACACTATAAAATACTCATTGATATAGAAAGGTTTAATCACGTATGATACAAGCAAATAATGTAACTCTGCGCCTGGGTAAACGTGCTCTGTTCGAAGATGTTAATATTAAATTCACAGAGGGAAACTGTTATGGACTGATCGGCGCCAATGGAGCCGGAAAATCTACCTTCCTTAAAATTCTTTCCGGAGAACTTGAGCCTTCCAAAGGAGATGTCTCCATAACTCCCGGACAGCGTCTCTCCGTATTAAAGCAGGATCATTATCAGTATGATGATTTTATCGTACTGGACACTGTTATGATGGGCAATCAGCGTCTCTACGAAATCATGCAGGAAAAAAACGCGATTTATGCCAAAGAAGATTTTACAGATGAAGATGGTATCCGTGCCAGCGAACTGGAAGCTGAATTTGCCGATATGAATGGATGGGAAGCCGAATCTGACGCCGCTACTTTATTAAATGGTCTTGGAATCTCCAATGATTTTCATTATATGATGATGAAAGATCTGAATGGTTCTCAGAAAGTCAAGGTGTTATTAGCTCAGGCTTTATTTGGAAATCCAGACATTCTTCTTCTGGATGAGCCAACCAACCATTTAGATTTGGACGCAATCTACTGGCTGGAAGAATTTCTGATCAATTTTGACAATACGGTCATCGTCGTATCCCATGACCGGTATTTTCTGAATAAAGTCTGTACTCATATTGCTGATATTGATTATGCCAAGATTCAGCTGTTTTCCGGAAACTATGATTTCTGGTATGAGTCCAGCCAGCTCCTGACCCGTCAGATGAAAGAGTCTAATAAGAAAAAAGAAGAAAAGATCAAGGAACTCCAGGACTTTATTGCCAGATTCAGTGCCAATGCTTCAAAATCCAAGCAGGCAACATCAAGGAAAAAGGCTCTGGATAAAATCCAGCTGGATGAATTGAAACCTTCCAGCAGAAAATATCCTTACATTAATTTTAAGCCAAACCGTGAAATCGGAAACGATGCCCTCATGGTAGAGCATCTTTCTAAAACTATTGATGGAGTTAAAGTTTTGGATGATATTTCTTTCCTGATGAAACCTACTGACAAGATCGCTTTTGTTGGTCCTAACACACAGGCAGTTACCACATTATTCAAAATTCTTGCCGGTGAAATGGAGCCGGATGAGGGAACTTATAAATGGGGTGTTACCACAACCCAGTCTTATTTTCCAAAAGACAATACCAAAGACTTCAGCCAGGATGAAACTATTGTGGAATGGCTGACACAATATTCTGATGACAAAGATGCAACTTATGTGCGTGGTTTTCTTGGCCGTATGCTCTTTTCCGGTGATGACGCACTGAAAAAAGTCGGAGTTCTGTCAGGAGGAGAAAAAGTCCGCTGTATGTTATCAAAACTGATGATCAGCGGCGCTAATATCCTGATTCTGGATGAACCGACCAACCATCTGGATATGGAATCCATCACGGCATTGAATGAAGCTTTAAAAGACTTCAGCGGCGCCTTGCTGTTTACCTCTCAGGACCATCAGTTTGTCCAGACGACCGCAAATCGTATTATGGAAATTACAGAAAATGGACTGATTGACAAAGAATGTACTTACGATGAATATCTTGAAAACAATGCAGACGCAAGAAAACGTCAGATTGTAGAAATTTCAGAAGAAGATTAATCTTTGCATTTTATAAAAACCGGAGATCACCGCCCCTCAGCAGAAGGAAGTGATTTCCGGTTTTTTTCACAAGAAAGAATCCTGTTTACACAAAAGCAATTTCCTATAAAACAAAAACCGGAAACAAGAATATCTCCTGTTCCCGGCTTATATCGTTCAGTCTCTATACATACTGAATATTTACCGCAACTGGTCTGAATACCCTGCTTACCATATTCAGCACACTTTTTACAACTGTCGTACATACATGCACGATATAGCGGATGTCTTCCTGGACCGTATGTTTCAGCTTCATATAGCTGTTATGAATGCTTCGGATATAGCTGGAAAGCTCCTCCATGGAATCGTATGCCGCTACCTGTTCCTTGATCTCGAAAGCTTCTTCTGTGGCAAGAAATGCTTTCATCTCATGTTTTAAATCTCTCTCATAATAACAATGATCCTTTACATTGCCATCGTAATGATTATTATGAGGGAATGTAAAATAGTCTGCAATATAATGAATGATGACTCCCAGTCTTGCGCAGTGGCGCATATCCATCCCTCTCTCCGGGTCATAATTGGATACAAACTGTTTCATCTTTTTTTCGATATCCTGATAAGTAACATCAAACTTATGGGGTGTCGTAACAAAAGAAGGTCTGCAGTCCGGCCAAATGCTTCCTACGTAAAATGGAAGTTTATAGTCAAAGACATCTCCTAACTCCAATGAATCCATAATCTGTCCGGCTAATGAAATATGTGATTTTTTTCTCATATCAACAAATACTCCTTCACATGTTATATGCTGATTAACAGTTAGGGAACACCCTTGATTTGCATTATATATCGCTTTCAGATAATAATCAACTAAATTCTTTATTGTTTATATTTTTTTAATAAATATAAAATTGAATTAGAAGAAAAGCCTTTTCTCGCAAAAAATCCGTAATATTTTTGAAAATTTTCTTTTGTCACAGGACCTTTCTGACGAATTCGTTTTTCCATCTGCTGTTCTAGTATGGCCGTCTCATCATATTCGTATTCATCCCATATACGTTCTATAATATGGCTGTCAATTCCTTTCTGCATCAGTTCCTGCCGGATCTGGAGAGCACTTCTGGAAACTGCTCTGTACTCCATATAGCGTCTTACATATTCTTCATCATTAATATATCCATAAGACTCAGCATAAGTGACAGCTTCTTCCGCAATCCGCTCTGGATATTCCAGCCGAAGCAGCCGTTCTTTCAGCTCTTTTCTTGTACGGTCACGGCTTTTCAGCAGAGCGAGCGCTTTGCGCTTTGCTCTGTACAGGAGGAGCCCGCAGAGTTCTGTCCACTCCTGCGAACTCAGTTCCTGATCCTCCTGGAATCCCAGTGCCCTGAATTCATTTAAATAAAGAAGGCAGAACCTTTCTTCATCCAGAAAGATTCTGACCTGCTTTTGACCTTTCGGTTCTATCCTGGTAATCTGCATTATTCCTCTGCCTTTTTCTCTGGTTCCGCAGTTCCTTTATTTTCTTCCGGGCTTTGTTCCTCTTCAATCAGACCATAATGAACCCGGACTGCATGCTCCACTGTCTCAGCGATCTCCGGATGTTCTTCCAGATATTTCTTGCTGTTTTCTCTACCCTGGCCGATCTTCTCGCCATTGTATGCATACCAGGCACCGCTCTTATGGATGATATCTGCCTGGGCCGCCAGATCAAGAAGATCTCCATATTTGGAGATTCCTTTTCCGAACATAATATCAAATTCCGCCTGTTTAAACGGAGGCGCTACCTTATTCTTTACGACCTTGATTCTTGTACGGTTTCCGATCATCTCTCCACCCTGCTTCAAGGTCTCGATTCTGCGGACATCCAGACGAATGGAGGAATAAAACTTCAGCGCTCTTCCTCCTGTCGTTGTCTCAGGATTTCCAAACATAACTCCAACCTTCTCACGAAGCTGGTTGATAAAAATAACTGTGCAGTTGAATTTGCTGACAACACCGGTCAGTTTTCTTAATGCCTGTGACATCAGCCGAGCCTGAAGTCCCACATGGGAATCTCCCATATCACCGTCAATCTCTGCCTTTGGAACCAGTGCCGCTACTGAATCCACGATAATAATATCGATCGCTCCGGAGCGCACCATCGTCTCCGCGATCTCCAGTCCCTGTTCTCCTGTATCCGGCTGAGAGATATAGAGATTATCAATATCAACCCCGATATTCTTGGCGTAAACCGGATCCAGAGCATGTTCTGCATCAATAAAACCGGCGATGCCGCCTCTCTTCTGCACTTCCGCCACCATATGAAGTGCCACGGTCGTCTTACCACTGGATTCCGGCCCGTAAATCTCAATGATCCTTCCTTTTGGTATACCTCCGACTCCCAGCGCGATATCCAGACTGATGGATCCGGTCGGCGTCACCTCAATGGTCCGGTCAGCCTGATAATCTCCCAGTTTCATGACAGAGCCCTTGCCGTAATCTTTTTCAATCTTAACCAGTGCGGCATCCAGGGCTTTTAACTTCTCGTCCTGCTTCATAATATTCTTTCTCCTTCGCTCAAAATTTATACTCTCCGGGCAGCAGTAATCCCCGTCTTCTCTCTATCATCTATCTTTTTGTGAATGGCTTCAGTATATCACAGACCTTAGAGAAAAACAAGTGTTCGCACGAATATTTGTTCGATTTTTTATTCTTCGCATAATGCCAGACGAACCATTGTCATTGCACGGCTGACGGTCACCTGACGTACTTTCTGTCGATCGCCCTTCAGCTGATATTTCTTGACCTTTGTCTTTCCATGCACACAGACTCCAATATAGACCAAGCCAGGTTTTTTATCTTCTGTTGCCCCGCCTGGTCCTGCAAGACCGGTAATCCCCACGCCTACATCCGCATCTGCTGCTTTTGCCGCTCCTTCAGCCATCTGTACCGCTGTTTCTTCAGAGACTGCTCCAACTGTATTCAGGGTCTCTTCTTTTACTCCCAGATATTTCATCTTTGCTTCATTAGAATAGGTAATAAAGCTTTCATTCAGTACATCAGAGGCGCCGGGAACATTTACCAGTCTGCCTGTAAACATTCCTCCTGTACAGGATTCTGCGGCAGCAATCGTGTATTTTTTCTCCGCCAGGCTTTCTACCAGCACTTCTTCCAGTGTGATATCTTCCTCTTCCGTATAGATTTTGTTTCCAAAACGTCTCCGTAATTCCATGACCATTGGTTTTACCAGTTCTTTTGCTTCTTCCATCGTATCCGCATTTGCGGTAACTCTCAGATGCACTTCGCCGAGCTTTGCATACGGAGCTACTGTTGGATTGCTCTGCTTTTCGATCAAATCCAGGATTTCTGTTTCAACAGAACTTTCTCCCATGCAGTCAATTTTAATGACTTTCGAAAAAAGAACTCCCGGTCTCAGTTTCTGAAGAATCGGTTCCACCTGATGATGGAACATCGGAATCAGTTCACTTGGCGGTCCAGGAAGCAGAATGACTTCTTTTCCTCTCTCTTCATGGATTACCATACCGGGAGCCGTCCCATTTTCATTATAAAGCACAGTACAATTTTCCGGCACCATTGCCTGTTTCAGATTATTTTCTGTCATCGGAAGCCTGGTAGAACTGAAATACTCTTTCAGGCGCCTCATGGCCTCCTTATCTTCTTTCAATTTCTGACCACAGGCCCTTGCCGCGATTTCTTTTGTCAGGTCATCTTTTGTTGGTCCCAGTCCTCCCGATAAGATCAGAATATCGGATCGTTCCAGTCCCTGATGAACAACCTGTTCCAGTCTCTCTGGATTGTCGCCTACTGTCGTTTCAAAAAAAACGCTTATGCCTAAAGCGGCTAAGCGTTCTGATAAGTAGGCGGCATTGGTATTCACAATATTTCCTAATAAAATTTCTGTTCCTACACAAATAATTTCTGCCGTCATATAATTTAATTCCCTTCTGATAATACTTGTCTGTTTTTATATAAATAGTCAATCAAAGAGATGATCGTCAGTGCCACTGCGATCACGATCAGGATGTTTTCAATCAGCACCGCTGTTTTATTTCCAAGATCGATGATCAGCATAATGATCATAAACATCTGGAAGTTAGTCTTAAATTTTCCCCAGTAGCTGGCCGCGATCACCACACCGTTATCGGAAGCTACCAGACGGAATCCACTGATGATAAATTCTCTTGCGATAATAATAATCGCTACCAGAGAAGACAGACGATCCATGCCGACCAGTGCGATCATGGCTGAGCAGACAAGAAGTTTGTCCGCCAGAGGATCCATAAACTTTCCAAAGTTTGTTACCAGGTTATATTTCCGGGCAATATGTCCATCCAGAAAATCGGTCAGACTCGCCAGGATAAAAACAGCAGCCGCGATCCATTTGCCTGCCGGTCCTGCCACATCCACTAACAGGAAGAACAAAAAAACCGGAATCATCAACACTCTTAATACCGTTAGTTTATTTGGTAAATTCATACGTTACATCTCCTATGACATCATATTCTTTTCCCTGTGTAATTTTAACATAAACAAAGTCACCTGTCATTAACTCTTCCGGGGAATTTACGAAAACACATCCATCTACTTTTGGGGCATCCATATAAGATCGTCCCACATAGATGTCATCTTCATAGAGATATCCCTCGATCATGACTTTTATGACTTTCCCTACCATTTCCTCTGTATGTTCAAACGAAATCTGCTGCTGCAGCGTCATAATCTCATCTCTGCGCCGTTCTTTCATCTCTTCCGGCACCTGATCTTCAAATTCTGCCGCAACTGTATCTTCTTCCTGAGAATATGTGAATACTCCCAGCCGTTCAAACCGGCATTCTTTTACAAATTCCATCAGTCCCTGGTGATCTTCTTCTGTCTCTCCCGGGAATCCGCTGATCAAAGTTGTACGGATTGCAATATCGGGCATAGCCTGCCGCAGTTTCCCGATAACTTCCAGCAGATCTTCCCTGCTGGTACGGCGCCCCATTCTCTGAAGAATCCGATTTTCACTGTGCTGAATCGGTATGTCAATGTAATGACAGATTTTTTCTTCTGTTTTCATTACATCGATCAGTTCATCCGTAACTTCCTCAGGGTAACAGTACAGAAGCCTGATCCATTCAATTCCTGCAATCCTGCACAATTTCCGAAGCAGTGCAGGCAGTTCTTTTTTCCCTGTCCGGTCTTTTCCGTATAATGTGACTTCCTGAGCAACCAGCACCAGTTCTTTGACGCCATCCGATGCCAGTCTCTGTGCTTCCTGCAGCAGTTCATCCATTGGAACACTGCGAAAACGTCCGCGGATTTTTGGAATGATGCAGTAAGTGCACTTTTTGTCACACCCTTCAGCGATTTTTAAATACGCCATATGGCTTCCTGTTGTTACAACCCTTTTTACTTCCGGATGATCCGGGAGATAATCGATACTCTCATAATGTTCATATGTTTTTCCCGCAAGAGCCGCCTCTACAGCCTCCACAATGGAATCATAGCTTGTCGTTCCAAGGACAGCGTCAATTTCCGGGATTTCTTTCAGAATCTCGTCTTTATAGCGTTCAGACAGACATCCCGCCACGATCAGGGCTTTCAGATTCTGTTCTTTGTACTGTGCCATCTCCAGGATTGTTTCAATACTCTCTTCTTTTGCATCGTGAATAAAACAGCAGGTATTGATTACAATCACATCTGCCTGCGTTTCGTCATCTGTCAAAGTATATCCTTTCTCTGCCAGCATTCCGAGCATTACTTCGCTGTCTACCAGATTTTTATCACATCCAAGAGAAATAAATAATATCTTCATTCTTTATTCTCCAAACAATTTTTTTGATTCTACACAATTTTTCATCAGCATTGCAATCGTCATAGGACCGACTCCTCCCGGAACAGGAGTAATTGCAGAAGCAACCGGCTCAACTTTATCAAAGTCCACATCTCCGCATAATTTATTATTTTCATTTCGATGAATTCCAACATCGATAACAACCGCGCCTTCTTTGACATAGGAGTCATCAATAAACTTCGGTTTTCCAATGGCCGCCACCAGAATATCCGCTCTTTTACAGATTTCCTTTAAGTTTTTTGTATGGGAGTGACAGGTAGTCACTGTTCCATTTTCCCGCAGCAAAAGAATGGACATTGGTTTCCCCACGATATTGCTTCGTCCGATCACGACACATTCTTTTCCATCGATTTCCACGCCGGAACGTTTCAGAAGCTGAATGATCCCTGCCGGTGTGCACGGCAGAAATCCATCTTCACCGATTACCATATTTCCTACGCTGACCGGATGAAATCCATCTACATCCTTTTTCGGATCGATTGCAAGCAGAACTTCATCCTCGTTGATATGCTTTGGAAGAGGAAGCTGCACCAGGATGCCGTTAACCGCGGCATCCTCATTGCATTCCTTTACAATCTTCATTAATTCTTCCTGTGTCGTCTCCTCCGGAAGTTCATAACTTACGGAACGAATTCCTGTATATTCACATGCTCTTTTCTTATTTCGTACGTAAACGCTGGAAGCCGGATCTGCTCCTACCTGAATTACAGCCAGGGCAATTTCTTTTCCTTCTTTTTTAAGCGCTGCGACTTCCTCTTTTACTTCGTCTTTGATTTCCGCTGAAATCTTTTTACCATCAATTATCTTTGCCATTTTTTTATTTCCTTTTCCTGCTGTTTTAGAATAATCCGCTGATCACGCCGTTTTCATCTACATCAATTCCTTCTGCTGCCGGTTTTTTCGGCAGTCCAGGCATTGTCATGATATCTCCGGTCAAAGCTACTAAAAAGCCAGCGCCGGCATTGACGTAAATTTCACGGATCGTAATGTCAAATCCTTCCGGACGTCCGAGTTTCTTTGGATCATCAGATAAAGAGTACTGATTCTTTGCCATACAGATTGGAAGATTGGAAAATCCAAGTTCTTCCAGACGTTTTTTCTGACGGGCAGCTGCCGGAGAATAGCTGACTCCATCCGCACCGTAAATCTTTTTGGCAATGGTCTCAATTTTTTCATCAATAGACGCATCGTAAGAATACAGCTGATGATAGTGGCTTTCTTTCGTTTCCAAAGTGCGGATCACTGCTTCTCCAAGCTCAATTCCTCCGTCTCCTCCTTTTTCCCATACCTGGGAAAGAGCAAATTCACAGTCTCTTTCTTCACAGAATTTCCTGATAAATTCCAGCTCAGCGTCGGTATCTGTCACAAACTGATTCAGTGTTACAACTACCGGAACTCCGAAGAGTTTCAGATTTTCAATGTGTTTTTCCAGGTTTACGATGCCTTTGCTCAGAGCATCCAGATTTTCTTCTGCCAGTTTGTCTTTCGGCACTCCTCCGTTATATTTTAACGCACGTACAGTAGCTACAAGGACAACTGCATCCGGGCTGAGTCCTGCCATCGGACATTTGATATCCATGAATTTCTCTGCTCCAAGGTCTGCTCCAAATCCTGCCTCTGTGATAGTGATATCAGATAATTTCAGCGCCAGTTTCGTTGCCTGCACACTGTTGCATCCATGAGCGATGTTAGCGAACGGTCCTCCATGCACAAATGCAGGAGTATGTTCCAGAGTCTGGATCATGTTTGGTTTCAGGGCATCTTTCAATAAGGCTGCCATGGCTCCTACCGCATTCAGGTCTTTTGCTGTTACCGGCTCGCGGTCCATGTTGTAAGCAACAATGATCTTTCCAAGACGTTCTTTCAGATCTTTCATATCATTGGCAAGGCAGAGGATTGCCATAATTTCAGATGCCACTGTGATAACGAAGTGATCCTCTCTTACAACTCCGTCCACTTTGCGTCCCAGCCCTACTACAATATTTCTGAGGGCACGGTCATTCATATCAAGACATCTCTTCCAGACGATATCTCTTGTATCAATCCTTAACTGATTTCCCTGCTGGATATGATTATCAAGCATTGCTGCCAGAAGATTGTTCGCAGATGTAATCGCATGGAAATCACCTGTAAAATGAAGATTCAGATCTTCCATCGGAACAACCTGTGCGTATCCTCCTCCTGCGGCTCCGCCTTTGATTCCAAAACACGGTCCAAGGGACGGCTCTCTCAGAGCGCAGATCGTCTTCTTTCCAAGTTTGTTCAATGCCTGGGCAAGTCCCACACTGGTCGTTGTTTTTCCTTCTCCTGCCGGTGTCGGGTTGATGGCTGTTACCAGAACTAATTTCCCATCTTTATTGTTCTTTACTTCATCCATAAAGCCGGATTCAAATTTCGCCTTATATTTTCCGTACAGTTCCAGATCATCCTCTTTGATTCCGATGCTGGCTGCCACTTCTTTGATTGGCTTTAATTCTGCTTCCTGTGCGATTTCAATATCTGTTTTCATAATGTCATCCTTTCTTTACAGTATATTCATGGTTCTTTTGTTTACAAATATTCTTCTTTATATTGTTCAAATTCTTCCTGGCTCATGAGGACCCTGCGTGACTTGGTGCCTTCTCCTTCGCTGACAATTCCTGCCTCACAAAGCTGATCCATAAGCCTGGAAGCCCGATTGAACCCTATTTTAAAAGCTCTCTGGAGACTCCCGATCGACGCCTTATCCTTATCAATGATAAACATGGCGGCTTTCTCAAAATATTCATCCCGCTCTTCCGAAGTCGCAGCCTTAACTGCGGCCGTCTGGATCTTTTCCTGAATTTCAGAACCGTAAGCATCCTCCTGCTCTGCATTCTGACTCTTCAGAAATTCAACGACTTTGGCAACCTCTTCATCGCTTATGAACGCCCCCTGCACTCGAATCGGTTTCTGATATCCTGACGGATAAAAAAGCATATCTCCTTTTCCTAACAGTTTCTCGGCTCCATTCATATCAATGATCGTTCTGGAATCGACTCCCGATGAAACAGAAAAAGCAATCCTTGACGGTACATTTGCCTTGATCAGACCGGTAATGACATTCACAGACGGTCTCTGTGTAGCGATGATCAGATGAATTCCCGCTGCTCTGGCAAGCTGAGAAAGTCTCACGATCGCGTCTTCTACTTCTCCCGGCGCAACCATCATAAGATCCGCCAGCTCATCTATGATGATGACAATCTGCGGCAGAGGCTGGAAATCATCTCCCGCCGTTTTGTCTTTTTGAGCTTTTGCTGCTTTTTCATTATATCCTTTCAGGTTTCTTACATTGACTTCCGCAAATTTTTTATAGCGCTCTCCCATCTCCATAACGGCCCAGTTCAAAGCGCTGGACGCCTGTTTCGGATCCGTAACCACCGGAATAAGAAGATGCGGAATTCCCTGATATGCGCTTAATTCCACAACTTTCGGGTCAATCATGATCAGCTTCACCTCATCCGGCCTGGCTTTGTATAAAATACTCATGATCAGCGTATTGATACATACGGATTTTCCGGATCCGGTCGCTCCCGCGATCAGCAGATGCGGCATTTTGGCAATATCCGAGACTACAATGTCTCCAGACAGATCCTTTCCTACCGCAAACGTGATCTTTGAATCAAATTCTTTAAATTTTCTGCTTTCTGCCAGCTCCCGGAACATAACCATCTGATTGGTTTTATTCGGAACCTCAATTCCGATAGCCGCCTTCCCCGGAATCGGCGCCTCAATCCTGATGTCTGCCGCTGCCAGATTCAGCTTAATATCATCCGCCAGTCCTACGATCTTGCTGACTTTCACTCCCTGTTCCGGATGGAGTTCGAATCTTGTGACCGATGGCCCACAGCTGTATTTGTCAATTTTTACATGTACTCCAAAGTTCTCCAGTGTCTGCTGCAGTTTGTTTGCCGTTTTCTGCATCTCAGTCCTGCTGATGGTTTGTCCGGAATTTCCCCGCTGAAGCAGTGTGATCGGAGGAAAGACATAACTTCCATCCTCTCTGGCTGCCGGAAGGATCTCCACTTCTGCAGTCTCTTCAGATTTCTTTGATTTTTTCTCCCTGACTTCTCTGACTGGTTCCGGTTCCAGAATCACTTCCGGTTCGGTTTCTTCCAGAACTGCTGCCGATTCTGTATTTTCCTTTAATTCCTCCTCTGTCAGAGGAAAATCAAATACTGCTGTATTCCCGCTTTTTTCCGTCTGAGGCACTTCTGCGCTGGCTTCTTCCGGCTTTGGACGGCCGATTTTCAGATCAGGTATTTTATGCAGCCATTTTTTTGGCTGTACCTTTCCGAAATCCCTGGCTTTTGTTCTCGTCCCCTGTGCTCTTTTTCTTTTTTTCTTTTTTCCTTTTTTCATAAACGGTGCTGTCACTTTTCTTAAAAATGAAAGAAATGACCGCTCTGTGATCAGAATCACCGAAATCAATGAGAGAAAGAATACAATCACGATCGTTCCCCCAAGTCCGATTTCCTGATATAAAAGAGAACAAATCCAGCCTCCGACTGCGCCGCCGCCCAAATGCTGATTACTGCTGAAATAAAAAGCTTCATTCAGATCCTCTGCCCTGATGTCTATAAACATCTGCAGGATAGCAGAAATCATACATAAAAGCAGCAGCGAGAAAAAAGTCTTTTTTACCGCCAGACTGCTGTAATCATTAGAAATCAGCAGCAGGGACAGCAGGAGTCCCGCAATCGGCATGATATAATAGGTTCCGCCAAAAACACCAAACAAAAAAGAACTGATGCTGTCACCAAGATAACCACACCATCCGAAATTACTGAAAAATAAAAAAAGAAAAAGTGCAAAGACAATCAGAACCGCAATCTCTTTGTAAAAGGGTTCAAAATCTTTCTTTTTCTTCCGTCTTCTCCCGGACGTCTTCCTTCTTCCTGTTTTCTTTGCTGCCATAGAAATTATTACCTTTCTTATTATTTATTCATTGTACAATTAAATACGCAAATACGCAAGTCATAGTTCCATATCCGTTTTCTGTCCTGATTTTATATCTTTCCTCCAAAAATTCCAGACGAAAATAGGAACAGTCCCGCAAGACTGTTCCCTTCTTCTCTTTTGTATATTCTCTGCTCCGTCTGATCCTAATATTTTGCTGTCTCCGGCGGAACAAAGGCCTCTGCTTCTTTTACAAACTTCTTAACCTGAACATTGGCTTTATTTACAGGAATATTCGTTCCGGCACCGGCAACACAGCCTCCCGGACATCCCATGCCTTCGATCAGGTAGCCGTTCTTCTTGCCTGCCTTTGCCTGAAGCAGCATCTTGCGGCATTCAGCCAGACCTTCCACATGATCGATCTTAATATCCGTGCCTGGATAATATTCTTTTACACAGGCCTCGATCGCGCCGGCAACACCGCTTGCGACCGCATATCCTCTTCCTGCTCCAAAGGCATCATTCAATTCCACTTCCTTATCGTAAGTATTGAAATCGATTTCTTTTGCCTCAAACATCGCCGCCAGTTCTTCAAAAGTGATAACAAAATCCACTTCACTTCGAACGGACTTACGAGACGCTTCCAGCTTCTTGGCAACGCATGGACCTACAAAAACAATCTTTGCGTTCTGATTGGTCTGTCTTGCGGCTCTTGCTGTCGCAACCATAGGCGTCAGGGCATTGGAAATCTGATCAATCACTTCAGGGAAATACTTCTTTCCAAGCATTGCCCAGGACGGACAGCAGGAAGTCAGAAGAAACGGTACTTCTCCCGTTGCAACTCCATGAGCATAATGTTCTGCCTCTTCCAGCGCACCAGCATCAGCACCTACCGCAACTTCCCAAACATCAGAAAATCCAATGTCCAGCAGAGCGGCTTTGATCTTATTCGGCGTTGCTTTCGGACCGAACTGTCCCACAAAAGCAGGCGCCAGAATAGCAATTACTTCATTTCCTTCATTCATTGCCTTAATCAGCTGATAAATCTGTGACTTGTCCGCAATTGCTCCAAACGGACAGCTGACCATGCACATACCACAGGAAACACATTTCTCCGGATCGATCTGCGCACGTCCTGCATAGTCCGTTCCGATCGCTCCTACGCCACAGGCGATCTCACATGGTCTTCTTCTCTCATAAATCGCTCCATATGGGCAGACTTTGCTGCATTGACCGCATTTGATACATTTATCCTGATCAATGTGAGAATATCCGTCTACAAAGCTGATGGCATCTTTCGGACAGACTTCCATACAAGGGTGAGCCATACATCCCTGACACTGTTCTCCTACAATATAAGCTTTGTCCTTGCACGCATTGCAGGCAGACGGAATAACCTGAAGAAGCGGCGGCTCATAATATTTTTCCGCAATATTGCTCTCATCGATTCCTTTTGTAATTCTTGCCGGCTTGTCTGCCGGTCTCAGTGACATTCCCATGGCAAGGCGGAGCCTTTCTCCTACAACCGCCCTCTCCCTGTAAATGCTGTCGCGATACCGCGCAATCTCTCCAGGAACAATCTCATATGGCAAATCCTCAATCTTACTAAGATCTTTTTGTTCATATGCGAACTTTGCAATTTCCTTAAATACGCGTCTCCGTATCTCACGGACAGGGGTTTCAATTCCTCTCATCTGCATCCTCCTTACCTGTTTGTTAAATAAAAAACAATCCTTTTTTCTATTTTACACTATGCATTATAAAAATGAAAGGATTTTTTATATTTTCTGCATAATTTATTGTACATTATTTTGTACATTCAGATGCAGTATCACAAAGTTCACCCAGCTTGGCAAAGGCTTCTTTCATGCCTCCCAGATGATCGATCAGTCCTTTCTCAACGGCTTCCTCTCCCGACAAAACCGTCCCCACATCTTTTACCTGTTCGCCCACCGCGAGCATCAGCCGCTCAATCTCCTTCTGTTTCATATGGGAATGATCGCTGATAAATCTGGTAATCCGGTCCTGTATTTTTTCAATGTTCCGATAGCTTTGTATGACTCCGATAAAAGTACCTCCGGTCCTGACCGGATGAATCATCATAGTCGCGCTTTTTACAATAAAGGAATAGTCCGCAGACACAGCAAGCGGCACTCCAATGGAATGACTGCCTCCCAGAACAAGAGAAACTGTCGGCTTGCTTAAAGAAGCAATCAGCTCCGCCAGAGCCAGGCCGCATTCCACATCTCCTCCGATCGTATTAATTAGAATCAGCACCCCTCTGATCCGGTCATCTTGTTCCACTCTGGCAAGATCCGGTATCATATGCTCATACTTCGTTGTCTTTGTCCCCTGAGCCGCATTTTGATGACCCTCAATTTCTCCAATGATCGTCATTATATGGATTCCATCCAGATCCAGACCACCGGTTTCTTTCATTTCATCTCTTTGCTCTTCTCTCATATCTATCCTGCCTTTCCGTCAACTGTATTTGTCCACATATAAAAAGAAGGAAGCATGCACTTCCTTCTTTTAGAATTCCATATTTTTCTGTTTTTATTCTGCAATCTCAAAGGAAATCAAAAGATCTTCCTGGTTAACCTGTTCGCCTTCTTTTACATAGATCTTATCGACTTTTCCTTCTACCTTGGAAACCACAGTCGTCTCCATCTTCATTGCCTCTACTGTCATCAGCGGCATGTTGACAGTTACTTCATCGCCCTCTTTTACAAGGACTTTTCCTACAGTTCCAGGAATCGTAGAACCAAGATGCGCAGGGTTTGACTTGTCTGCCTTAACCCTTCCATCTGCTTTTACCTCCAGATTCTTATCCAGAACCCGAACCTCACGAATGGATCCATTTACTTCAAAGTCAAGCAGGCGGTATCCGTCTTCGTCCGGCTCTGACATATCCATGAATTTGATGATCAGATATTTTCCTTCATCCAGGCGAAGCACTGTCTCCTCACCTTTTCTTAAACCATAGAAATATACATGACTTTCCAGTCCGGTTACATCATTATACGCCTCAAAATGTCTGCAGTAATCTTCGTATACTTTTGGATACAGAGCATAGCTCAATGCTTTCTGCTGAAGAACTTCCGGGTCTTCCATATTTTCAGTATAGAAGTTTTCCTTTAATCCATTTTTGATATAATCAAAGTCCTCATCCGGAAGCAGACTTCCAGGACGCACTGTGATCGGCTTCTTGCCCTTAAGAACGATTTTCTGCAGCTCTTCCGGGAATCCTCCCTCTGGCTGCCCGATCATTCCCTGGAAATATTCTACAACAGAATCCGGATAGGATAAATCTTTTCCTGCTGTCAGAATATTGTCTTTTGTCAGACCATTCTTGAACATGAAAATCGCAAAGTCTCCGACTACCTTGGAGGACGGCGTTACTTTTACAATATTTCCAAGCAGCTGGTTTGCATCTTTATAGAGACCTTTGATTTCTTCGAAATCCTCTGCCGCTCCCATCTCTTTCACCTGGGCCAGAAGGTTGGAATACTGACCGCCTGGAATCTCGTATTTATAAATTTCTGTATTCGGAGCATCCATTCCACTCTCAAACTGTTTATAAACCGGACGGATTCTTTCGTAATAATGACTTAATTCTGTCAGTTCATCCGGATTTAATTTTGTATCTCTTTCTGTTCCACGCAGGGCTTCTACAAGAGAATTCATACACGGATTACTTGTCATGGAACTCATAGATCCAATGGCACAGTCTACGATATCGACTCCGGCTTCTGCTGCCATCAGCAGCGTGCTGACTCCGTTACCCGTAGAATCATGGGTATGTAAATTTACCGGAATCTTCAATTCTTCTTTCAGCGCGGAAATCAGTTTCTTGGCGGCATACGGTTTTACAAGACCTGCCATATCTTTGATCGTAAAAATATGAACGCCAAGGCTTTCCAGTTCTTTTGCCTTCTTTACATAATAATCCAATGTATATTTTGTCTCATTTGGATCCGTAATGTCCCCGGTATAACAGATGGTTCCTTCAACAATCTTTCCGGTCTTCAATGCAGTTTCGATCGGCATCTTCATATTTTCCACCCAGTTCAGACTGTCAAAAATACGGAAAACATCCACACCTCTCTTGGCTGCCTCTTCAATGAACGTACGGACTACATTATCCGGATAGTTGCTGTAGCCAACTGCATTAGACGCGCGCAGCAGCATCTGGATCAAAGTATTTGGCATATGCTTTCTTAACAATTCCAGTCTCTTCCACGGAGATTCTTTCAGAAAACGGTAAGCCGTATCATAGGTGGCTCCGCCCCATGCTTCCACAGAAAATGCTTCCTGCATAAATGCGTTGGTCGCATCGGATGCTCCAACCAGATCTTTTGTACGCATACGGGTTGCCATCAGAGACTGCTGAGCATCTCTCATCGTTGTATCTGTGATATATAATTTCTTTTCACCTAAAATCTTTTGAGTGAATCCCTCCGCTCCAAGTTTCCGGAATTCATCTCTCGCTCCATATACCGGACGTTCCCGGTCAAACTTTGGAGGAACCATATTTTCAAAATATGGCTTTTCTTCTGCGTGCTGTTCGTTTACCATCTTCTGTCCCAGGAATTCCAGAATCTTTGTAGCACGATCCTGGCTTTCCGGGAGAAGGAACAGTTCCGGAGTATCCTCAATAAATGTTGTATAACAGTTTCCGGAACGGAATGTCTCATGATTCAGCACATTGATCAGGAACGGGATATTAGTCTTTACTCCTCGGATTCTTGTTTCCTTTAACACACGGATGGATTTATCCACGGCTCTCTTGAATGTCCTGTCATGGGATATTGCCTTTACAAGCAGACTGTCATAATATGGTGTGATCTCTGCTCCTGCGTAAGCATTTCCTCCGTCCAGACGAATTCCATTTCCCGCTCCGGAACGATATACCGTAATTTTTCCGGTATCCGGAAGGAAATTATTTAAAGGATCTTCTGTTGTAATACGTGTCTGGATAGAATATCCGTTGCACTCAACAGATTCCTGAGACGGAATTCCGATTTCCTCAGAATCCAGCGGATATCCTTCGGCAATCAGGATCTGAGCCTGTACAATGTCAATTCCTGTTACCATCTCAGTAATCGTATGCTCTACCTGAATTCTTGGATTCATCTCAATAAAGTAAGCATTATTATCTGCATCTACCAGAAATTCCAGAGTTCCGGCATTCTTATATCCAACATGCTTTGCCAGACGAATGGAACAGTCAAAAATCTGCTGACGCACTTCATCCGGCACACTGAATGCAGGTGCATACTCTACTACTTTCTGATGCCGTCTCTGTACAGAACAGTCACGGTCAAAAAGATGGACCACATGTCCATATTCGTCTCCGAGGATCTGTACTTCAATGTGTTTCGGGCTCTTTAAATATTTTTCAACGAAAATCTGGTCATCTCCAAAAGCTTTCTTGGACTCATCTCTTGCCTCTGCGTATTCTTTCGGCATCTCCTCAGCAGAATTTACAATACGCATTCCGCGTCCGCCGCCTCCATTGGAAGCTTTCAGCATAACCGGATATCCTACATGATCTGCAATTTTAAGTACTTCATCCAGTTCATGCACCGCATGATCGACGCCTGGGATAATTGGCACATCTGCCTCGATTGCCATCTGCTTAGAAGAAATCTTATCTCCCATCTTTCTCATCAGATCAGAAGAAGGACCGATAAAAGTAATTCCATTCTTTTCACAGGCATCTACAAACTCTGGATTCTCTGAAAGGAATCCGTAGCCAGGATGAATCGCGTCTACGTTTTTCTCTTTTGCAATTCGGATAATGGTATTGATATCTAAATACGCGTCAATCGGTCCTTTATCCGGATTCAGCTGATAGGATTCGTCTGCTTTGGAACGAAACAGAGCATAACGATCCTCTTTTGAGAAAACGCCTACCGTAGTAATCCCAAGCTCACTTAATGCACGGAAAACTCTGATCGCAATCTCGCCTCGATTGGCAACCAAAACTTTTTTAAATTTCTTTATTTCCATGGTTTTCTCCTTTTCATAATTTCATACAAAATTGTATTTTTAAAGAACATTATATCGCAAAACGCTGTTTTTTACAATAGATCAGGCAAGGAAAAATCTTTCCCGGCTAATCGTGCAAAAAAAGAAAGGGTCTCCTCTCGGAAATCCCCTTTCTGATTTTTTTCTTATTCTTCTGATTTTTCTTCTTCATTCAGAAGCGCTTTCATGCTCAGGCTGATCTTCTTTTCATCTTTCTTGAAGTCAACTACCTTTGCTGTGATCTCCTGTCCGATATTCAGTACATCTGACGGCTTCTCGATGTGCTCTCTGGCAATCTGAGAAACATGTAAAAGGGCATCAATTCCGGATTCCAGTTCAATAAACGCACCGAAATCTGTCATACGTGCAACACGGCCTGTTACATTATTACCAACTTTGTACTTCTCTTCTGCTGTCAGCCATGGATTCTCTTCTGGGAATTTCAGGCTCAGAGCAATCTTCTCACCCTGGATATCCTTGATCAGTACAGTTACTTTATCTCCAATATTGAATACTTTCTTAGGATTCTCAACACGTCCCCAGGACATCTCGGAAATATGAAGCAGTCCGTCTGCTCCTCCTAAATCAATAAATGCACCGAAATCTGTCACATTCTTAACGACTCCGTCAATCTTCATGCCGACTTCGATTCTTTCGAATAATTCTTTCTGTTTTTCTTTCTTAGCGGCTACCAGAAGCTGTTTGCGGTCACCGATCACTCTTCTCTTGCGAGGATTAAACTCACTGATCACAAACTCAATCTCCTGTCCCTCATATTTCTTAAGATCTCTTTCATAAGAATCAGAAACCAGGCTTGCAGGAATGAATACACGCGCCTCATCGATCAGAACGCTCAGTCCGCCGTCTAATACCTGTGCTACCGGCGCTTTCAGTACTTCTTTATTCTCATAAGCTTCCTCAAGACGCTTATTGCCTTTTTCAGCTGCTAGTCTCTTATAAGTGAGGAGTACCTGTCCTTCTCCATCATTTACTTTCAGGACTTTTGTCTCCATTGTATCACCAACTTTTGCAACTGTTGTCAAATCCAAGTTGGCGGAATCATTAGAGTATTCATTTCTTGTTAGGATACCGTCTGCTTTGTATCCGATATTCAGGATGATCTCATCCGGTTTTACATCGATAACAGTCCCTTCAACTACTTCTCCATTATGAATCGTGACTAAACTTTCCTCTAATAATTGTTCAAAACTCTTTTCTGTCATGCTAGCATGAACCTCCTTGATAATTTTCTGTGGGGTTGAGGCCCCCGCTGTAATACCTACCTTACCAGTCGATTCAAAAAGCCTCAAATCCAGCTCCTCCAGTGTCTGTATGAAAAAAGTGCTCGGGCACTCTTTGCTGCTGATTTCAAATAACTTCTGGCTGTTCGAGCTATGTCTGTCTCCAATGACAATCATAGCGTCCACATTCTTCGCTATAGATCTTGCTTCCAGCTGACGCTCTTCTGTGGCATTACATATTGTATTACATACTTCTATATCATAACCCTTTTTCTCGATAATTTCAACTATATCTTGAAATTTCTTGTAATTAAATGTCGTCTGGGAGACCAGACAGGCCGGCTGTTTCCAGTCAATTTCATCCATCTGAGACGCCTCTGAAATGATCGTAACTTTTCCGCTGCACCATCCTCTGATTCCCTCAACTTCCGGATGTTCCGCACTGCCGGTTATAATGATCTGTTTTCCTTCTTTTCCTGCTTTCTGCACGATCCGGTGAATCTTTCGCACAAACGGGCAGGTCGCATCTACAAGTTCCAGACCTTTTGATGTGATGATATCATAAATTTCTTTTGGAACGCCATGGGAACGTATGATTACCGTCCCTTCTTTCAGCTCTTCCAGTTCTCCTTTCGAATGAAGAACCCGGACTCCCCTCTTTTTTAAGTCTGACACCACCTGTTCATTGTGTATGATCGGCCCATACGTGTACACATGCTGTTTCCCTGCCTGTTCATAGACAGTGTCTACCGCGCGTTTCACCCCGAAACAAAACCCGGCAGTTTTTGCTAATATAACTTCCATTCTTCCTCCGTTATTTCACTTTTTCAAACTCTTCCAGAATACATTCCACAACTTCCTCGATCGTCATATCAGAAGAATCTACCAGCACCGCGTCCTCTGCTTTCTTGAGCGGGGCAATCTTTCTTTCCATATCCTGTTTGTCCCGGATAATAATATCCTTCTCAATCTGAGCCAGATCTGCCTTTTCTCCTTTTTCGATCAATTCATTATAGCGGCGTCTGGCGCGGATTTCAGAAGATGCTGTCAGGTAAATTTTAAGATCTGCGTCTGGAAGCACATTGGTTCCGATATCTCTTCCATCCATCAGGATATCCGCTTTTTTCGCAAGATCTCTCTGAAGATCCAGAAGAGTAGCCCTGACCGTAGGATAAGCTGACGTCTTTGAAGCCATATTCCCTACTTCTTCCGTGCGGATCAGCCCGGTCACATTCTCTCCGTTTAACAGAACCTGCTGAGCACCGTTCTCGTAAGCAATCCCCACATGAACATCTGCACATGCCGCGTTTATGGCATTTTCGTCCAATGGATCAATACCGTTGCGGATAAAATAGAGGGCCATTGCCCGATACATGGCTCCGGTATCCACATAAATAAATTCCAGTTTCTTCGCAATCGTTTTGGCAATCGTACTCTTTCCCGCTCCTGCAGGCCCGTCAATTGCAATACTGTACATAATTCTTCCTCCTAGTAATTGGATCCTGCAAGATATCCTGTAGACCAGGCAATCTGAAGATTAAATCCTCCTGTGACTGCATCCAGATCCAGGACTTCTCCTGCAAAATATAATCCTTTTATTTTTTTAGACTCCATGGTTCCGGGATCAATTTCCTTGACGTCAATCCCGCCCTGAGTAATAATCGCTTCCTTAAATCCTCTTGCTCCTGTGACCGTCAATGTAAAATCCTTCATGAGACTGAGGAGTCTTCTCCTTTCCTCCTTTGTGATCTCATTGACCTTTTTATGACCGGGTATCCCGGACAGTTCAATCATAACAGGAATCGCCTTTTTTGGCAAAAGATGATCCAGAGAATTTTTAAATTCTTTATTCATGACTTTCTGAAAATCCCTTAAAATTCTATGATCCAGCTGCTCATCAGAAAGCGCCGGTTTCCAGTCAATGTGAAGCTCCAGTTTTTTTCCCCTGTACTGTTTTAAATGACTGCTGGCGCTTAATATAACCGGGCCGCTGACTCCAAAATGAGTAAACAGCATTTCTCCAAATTCATCATAGACTTTCTTTCCGTCTGCTGTAAGCACTGCTTTTATATTTCGAAGGGAAAGCCCCTGCAGTCTGGAGCAGATATCTCCGGCTGTCTGAAGGGGAACCAGGGCCGGCACAAGCTCCGTTATATGATGTCCGTTTTCTCTGGCAAACCGGTATCCGTCTCCCGTAGATCCGGTGGATGGATAGGACATGCCTCCTGTAGCTACGATCACTTTATCTGCTTTTACAGTATCCCCGCCTGCCAGTCTGACTCCTGCCGCGCAGCCGTTGTCCTTTAATATATTTTTTACTTTCGTATTCAGGCGGATTTCCACTCCGTTCTGCCTTAATCCCTGTTCCAGGGCACGGATCACATCAGAAGAACGGTCGGATAACGGAAATACCCGGTTTCCTCTTTCTATTTTCATCGGACATCCCAGCTTCTCCAGCAGTTCGATGACCATTTCGTTGGAAAAACTGTAAAACCCGCTGTACAAAAATTCCTTATTTGTAACTACATGGTCCAGCAGCTCCTCAATCCCGCAGGCATTGGTTACATTGCATCTTCCTTTTCCTGTGATAAAAAGCTTCTTCCCAAGTTTTTCATTCTGCTCCAGAAGGATAACATCATCTCCTTCTTTCGCCGCCCAAAAGGCTGCCATCATTCCAGCGGCGCCGCCGCCTACAACAATTACTTTCATATGTTATGTTCCTCGTGCTCCATTAAAATTTGATCCCTGCTTTTGTACGCGCTTTCTCCAGTACGCCGACCACTGTCACCGTCTCCGTCAGGAATTCATGAGCCGTCTCATAATCTTTCTCATCAATCACTCTGGCAAAATCAATGAATTCCTGGGTCATCCGATGATGTTTTTCAGGAGCCTTATAATTTTCCGTGATCGTCGCCCGGACCATGGCGCCTGCCGCGTCTCTTACTTTCTCTTTTACATTTTCATCGGCATATGTGGTCGTCAGTGCATCCGCAATATTTGGCTTGCTGTCGATCTTCATCCAGCCTTTCTCCCCCTGAACGGAAATAAAGCCCGGGCTGTCAGAGTCTTTGGTCCCCGTACAGACAGCGCTGAACCCATCATAACGCATCACCAGAGTTCCGGACACATCTACTCCATTTGGCCCTATATTCGGATAATATTCCACATCCAGCGGCTTTCCAAACAGGCCCACACAGTAATGGATGTTATAAACATTAATATCATACAGCGCTCCGCCATAATATTCCGGGTCAAAAGAATGAGCGATATCTCCCTCCAGGTAAGCGTCATACCGGCTGGAATACTGAGAATAATTGCACAAAGCCATCCGGAGTGTTCCCAGTTTCCTCAGATTTTTCTTCATTTCATCAAACACTTCATTGTGAAGAATCGTGATCGCTTCAAAAATAAATAATTTCTTTTCTTCCGCAATCTGCTGCAGCTCTTTTGCTTCCTCATAAAATCCGGTAAACGGTTTCTCCAGGATTACATTTTTCCCGTGGAGAAGTGCTTCCTTCGCATATGGATAGTGGGCGCTGTTAATCAGCCCGATATATACGGTGTCCGCCGCCGTCTCTTCCAGCAGCTGTCCATAATCCGTATAAATCTCCGGAATCTGATACTGAGCCGCCAGGTCTTCTGCTTTCTTTCTGCTGTGAGGTCTGGCAAAGATTGCAGTCCTTTCAATGGTTTCCACAGGTTCCACGGCAAACAGCGCATCCCCGATAATTTTCCCTGTGCCAATAAACGCAAGTTTCATAGGTTCCTCCTCTTTGTACTATTCGTTTAAAATTTCAATATCTTTCTTAATCTTTTCTTATCATATCACATTTTGATTTTTTATTGCATAAAAAATCAGGCTTTCCGGACAGGAACGCTGTTTCCTGTGAAATTAAGAAAAAATCCTGCTTTGCAGGATTCTTCGCCTGCGGCGGGCGCATGAGCGGCAGTTTCCGTTCCGCCGCAGTGCGATCCTCGCGGAGCGTTTTTTATTGCATAGGAACGCAGTTCCCTATGCAATAAAGAAAGAACGGGTGTTTCCACACCCGTTCCAGGATTTCCATAAACGATTTTAATGAATGAACATCGCATCTCCAAAAGAGAAGAAACGATATCTCTCTTTGACTGCCACCTCATAGGCGTGCAGAATATTTTCTCTTCCTGCCAGAGCGGAAACCAGCATCAGCAGAGTAGATTCCGGCAGATGGAAGTTTGTGATCAGCCCGTCGATGACTTTAAACTGATAACCCGGATAGATGAAAATATCGGTCCATCCGCTTTTTGCCCGGACGGTTCCATCCTCGTCCGCTACGGATTCCAGGGTTCTTGTACTGGTTGTTCCAACGGAAATGATTCTTCCGCCGGCTGCTCTCGTCTCATTGATCAGGCGGGCGTCCTCTTCTTCGATCCGGTAAAATTCAGAATGCATATGGTGTTCCTGAACGTCCTCTACTTTCACCGGACGGAAAGTTCCCAGTCCTACATGAAGGGTCACCCAGGCAATCTTAACTCCCATTTCACGAATCTGCTGCAGCAGTTCTTCTGTAAAATGGAGCCCCGCTGTAGGAGCGGCTGCGGACCCGTCGTATTTCGCGTAAACCGTCTGATAACGGTTCTTATCTTTCAGCTGATGGGTAATGTAAGGCGGCAGAGGCATCTGTCCCAGCTGATCCAGCACCTCCTCGAAAATTCCTTCATATTCAAAGCGGATCAGGCGGTTCCCCTCATCGACCACTTCCAGGACTTCTCCTGTCAGCATTCCGTCTCCGAAGGAAATTCTTGCTCCCGGTCTCGCCTTTTTGCCCGGTTTTACCAGGGTTTCCCACACATTATCCTGCTTTCTCTTAAGCAGCAGGACCTCGACTTTGCCTCCGGTCTCTTCCTTCGCTCCGATCAGCCTTGCCGGTATGACCTTCGTATTATTTAACACCAGACAGTCTCCCGGCTTTAAATAATTTTTAATGTTTCTAAAAACATCATGGCAGATCTCGCCGGTTTCTTTATCCAGCGTTAAAAGCCTTGAACTTGAACGATCTTCCAGCGGATCCTGCGCGATCAGTTCTTCCGGAAGATCATAATAAAAATCACTTGTTTTCATTTCACTTGCTACCTTTACTAAATTCCAAAAAGCAGCCCCTGCATGTCTTTTTTCATACAAGGGCTGTCCTCATTATAATTTATTGTGTTCTGAGTTCTGCTCCCATCTGTTTTGTCAGTTTCTTCATGACTTTATTTGCTGCGTTTTCAATTTCCTGAGATGTGAGAGTCTTCTCATCAGATCCAATGGTCAGACGAATCGTTACAGACTTCTTGCCTTTCGGAATCTGTTTTCCTCTGTATTCATCCACAAATGCAGCGTCTTTGAGCATTGCGCTCGCTTTCTTTTTGCCCATGATCACATCATACATGTCTTTCCACATGGCATCCACATCAAACAGCATGGAAATATCATAATCTGTTTCCGGATACTCTGCAAGATGTTCGAAATGATTTGTTCTGGATTTTAATGGTTTCAGCTTCGTTCCATCCAGTTCAAATAACATAACGGAAAGATTTTTGATTCCGCATTCCATGGAAGCTTTCTTGGCCAGCAGTCCCATATCTCCGATTTTTTCATCGTTCAGATAAATATTCAGCCATACCACGTTATCGGCCCATACCGGTTTCTCTTCTTTTCTGAACTCATAAGCTTCCATATGAGTATAGCGCGGCATATTTTCCAGAACGCCTTTTGCTTCTCTGAACAGTGCAGTGATATCCTTCTCGCTGCTTGCAAAAGCGCCTCCGATATGTCTGCGCTGTTCCGGAAGGGATTCGGACTCATCATAAACAGAAGTATAATTTCTGTCGAAGAATACCTGTGCCTCCTCAAAAATGGAGAACGTATGGAAGTAACGCTCATTTTTCATAACTGCTTCACAGAGATTCGGAAGCAGGGATGAGCGGATATAGCTCAGATCCGGCGCCGGAGGCGTGGAAAGCTTCAGAATTCCGTCCGTATTCGGAAGAACCGCATGAACAAATGTATCGTTCATCCAAGGATAGGTATAAATTTCCTGCATACCGCAGCGAAATGCCATATATTCTTTGATATTTCGAATCAGACTCTTATCCTTCTGATTAATAGCTCCTGTAAATGTTGTTGTAAATTCTGTCGCCTCGAAATTGTCATATCCGTACATTCTGGCTACTTCTTCCATCACATCATCTTTGATGGAAATATCGCCGGTAGAACGCCAGGTCGGAGCTGTCACATGCATATTGCTGCCCTGAATCTCCACATCGAATCCGAGCTGATTCAGTTTTCCCTGGATTTCATCGTTGGTCAGATGTTTTCCGAGTCTCTTCTCCAGCCATACCAGATCCACATCAATTTCTGCAGGTTCAAGCTTCTTTACGTAATTATCGCAGTATCCTGTTACTTTTAACTCCGGATACAGTTCCTTGAAGTATTTCATGGAAAGCGCCAGAGCCTGGTCGCATCGTTCCGGATCAATTGCTTTTTCATAGCGGGAAGATGCTTCGGTACGGTTATCATAACGAAGAGCAGTACGGCGGATTCCTGTCGCTTCAAAGTTGGCAACTTCCAGGATGACACGCTCTGTTTTCGGAAGAATGGAATCCTTGGCTCCTCCCATAACGCCTGCCAGGGCTACCGGACCTTCAGAATCTGTGATGACCAGATCGTCTTCGCAAAGATCGATTTCGTGATCATTCAGCAAAAGAAGTTTCTCTCCTTCTTCCGCATGCCTTACGACAATGTGATCTGTAATATTGTCCGCGTCAAATGCATGGGTCGGATTTCCGGTGGCAAGCATGACATAGTTGGTAATATCTACCAGCGCATTGATCGGACGCATGCCGACTTTCCAGATTCTGTTCTGCATCTGATATGGAGACGGTTTCACTCCCACGCCGGACATTTCGACTCCGATATATCTCGGACAGCGGTCCGGAGACATGATCTCTACCTTGAAATCAGATGTGACATCCGTTTCAAACGGTTCGATCTCCGTCAGCGGCAGATCATAAAGAGCCGCGATTTCCCGGGCGATTCCGTAATGTCCCCAGAGATCCGGACGGTTGGTCATTGATTTATTGTCGATTTCCAGAAGGATATCGTTCATATCCAGGGCATCTGCCAGAGAGGTACCTGCAGGAACGTCAAAAGCAGACAGATCAAGAATTTCCGCTTCCTGCTCTGCCGGGAACAATTCTCCCAGTCCAATTTCATCGGAAGCACAGATCATTCCAAAGGACGCTACGCCGCGAAGTTTGGAATTCTTGATCACAACAGGTTCTCCTTCTCCATGCCAGCGTACGACCGCTCCCGGACAGGATACTGCAACCCTCATTCCTTCTCTTAAATTAATGCCGCCGCAGACGATATCCTTGATCTCGCCGTCACCGATATCTACTTTACATACTTTCAGACGGTCAGCGTTTGGATGAGCTTCAATCCGGTCGATCACTCCGACTACCATATGATCAAAACGGCGGGCAAGTTCTTCCACGTCCTCTACTTCCACTGTGGACATTGTCAGATCATACGCCAGTTTTTTCAAATCCATATTTTCCGGAATTTTTACATAATCTTTTATCCATGATAATGATAATTTCATTTTCTTCTCTCCTACTATCTATTTAAACTGTTTCAGGAATCTTAAGTCGCCACTGTGGAACAGTCTTACGTCGTCCACGCCGTAGCGCATCATAACAAGACGGTCCAGTCCGATGTTTACATAAAATCCTGTATATTCATCCGGATCCAGTCCTGCTGCACGCAGTACATTCGGATGCGGAGAACCTCCCGGCATAACTTCGATCCATCCTACATGTTTACATACGCTGCATCCCTTTCCTCCGCAGACCTGGCACTGCATATCGATCTCGAATCCAGGCTCTACAAATGGGAAGAAACCGGAACGCATCCGCACCGGCACATGCGTACCGAATACTTTGCTTAAAATGCTCTGGATCATGACTTTTCCTGATGTAAATGTGATATCTTTATCCACGATCAGCGCCTCATACTGGAAGAACGCTCTCTCATGATGAGCGTCTGTTGTCTCATTTCTGTAAACGCGTCCCGGGTATACGAAACGGTACGGCGGTTTATGAGTCTGCATATAACGAACGCTTCCGCCTGTCAGATGAGGACGCAGGCACAGTTTTTCGTTGGTGCTGCCGCTGTCATGTCCTTCGATCCAGTAAGTATCCATGCTCTCACGGGCCGGATGATTCGGAGGGAAATTCAGTTTATCAAAGGCGTACATCTCACTTGTGATCTCATCTTCTTCAAACACCTCAAATCCCATGGAACGGAATGCATCATTGAGGTCATAACACATCTGTGTGATCGGATGCAGTCCTCCTCCAGATGGAAGAATTCCCGGAACAGAGCAGTCAAAGTCGGAAGACACTTCGGAAGCTTTCAGCTTTAATTCCACTCTCTTCTCATCGATCAATTTTGTTACCTGTTTTTTTGCCTGATTTAAAAGTTTTCCCATCTCAGGACGCAGAGATACATCCAGCTTCGGCATCTCTTTCATCAAAAGACTTAAAGAGCCCTGTTTTCCGATATAGGAGCTCTTTACGCTCTGCAGCTCACCTTCGTTTGCCGCTTCCGCAATCTTGTTTTTCGCTTCTGATAAAATGCTGTTGATTTTATCTTTCATTTATATTTCTCCTTTCTTACTTCAGCGCGGTCTCCATGAAATTTCCGGTAAATCAGGAATTTCCTATGATATAAAAAAACACCGCCACTTGTCATAAAACAAGGGACGATGTATATCTATCGCGGTACCACCCTATTTCAGAGTATTCTTTCTTACTCTGCACTCGTTTTGTGTAATGTTCTGCTACACAGGCATCCGGCTTAACGCACGCTGCTTTTCGCCGGAAAGCTCCCATACTGAAATTTCAAGAAGGTTCACGCGGAATGCTTGCAGCCGGTGACACTCCGTCTCTGTATCGCTACATCTCCTTTACTCACGTATGTTCACAGCTCAAAATTCCAGAATATTATGACACAGATTCTGCCGTTTGTCAACAAATTCAGATTTTTATCTTCCGGGGCACCGGCATCTGTTTTTCTTACCGCAGCATTCCATTTCTTACTTTGTCTTCCGCTTCCCGGTTAAAGTACGGAACATCCTGAACGTCATTGCTTCCCGAAGCCAGCAGATGAATCTTCCCTTTCTGGATTCCCAGGCCCCGGGCGATGAAATTCTGTTTCCATCCCACATACTGGATCTTTTCATAAGGCACTGCCACATACTCCCGGCCGAAGAATCCATTGGAGACTTTCAGGAAATCTTCTCCAATGCCGGTGCCGTCGGACAGATAGCTCAGAACCATTCCCGCCAGAACCAGAACAATAAGCCCTGCCGCGCATCCCCAGATCAGAAGCGTGTATTTTCCCAGGAATCCTGATACAACTGCTCCTGCCGCGCACACCATCAGAAGGTAGATAAGAAACGGGACCATCCACGCCGCCCAGGCACTCTTTGGCATTCTGTCCACTTTCTGCTCCACCGTATCCAGAAATTCCGGCAGCAGCAGGCCGATCTGCTCTTTCAGCTGTGTTTCAGTTCCGTAGAGAACAAGGAATGAATTTTTCTCCTCTTCCTCGTCTCCCATGCCGATATTGATAATTTCCGCTTTGTAGCGGTGAAAGATTCTGGCAACCAGAGACTGACGGATCACAAGAGCCTGTATCTTATCCACCGGGATGGTATATTCCACTGTTTTCAAAAGGCCGTAGCATATGTAGATTCTGTCGCCCTTTCTTCCGGCCCGGAAATCATAATAGCGGATAAAATCCTTTAAGGTATCCCACAGAGAGGAAACTATAATAGACACCGCGACCACAGCCGCTCCTGCCATGCCCAGCAGGGATCCGATCACATCCGGCCTGGTCAGCAGACGCACCGCAGCCACGCCGGAACCGATGATTCCCAGCACCAGCAAAATAACCGATAAAATATTGATGGAATAAATGCCATGACGGATGATATCTCCCAGTTGTGCATGGATATCAAATGTCACTTCTTCCTGAGCTTCCGGTTTCGTTTCTTCCGCGCCCTGCATTTTCTCCATGATTTCCTTTTTAAACGCCTGGGCGTCTGCCTTTTTCAGGACAATCTTTACATCCGTATCATCCGCTGTGGAACGGCTGTTGATATCAATCTTAATCTTGCAGGTTCCCATGATCATTTCGAAAAGATTCTGCTCCATATTGACATTGGAAATGCTGGCAATCCCTATGGTATTTTTCTTCCGGTTCACCGTATTTCTCTCGATCACAATGGCATTTTCTTCGATGGAAATATAAGTTCTTGCCCAGACCAGAAGCCGGTTGATCGCCACAATGATAAAAACAGCAGCGACACCAAGAAAGATAAAAATTCCATAGTCCGATACAACCATCAGGTCATCCCGGGTAAGGTCATCGGCGTCCTGAAAAAAATTTACCGCAAAAAGTACGATCACAGCAAACAGGCCGCCGAAAATCTGCTCTGCTACAATGGAAATGTGATTCCTGAATTTTTTATTCTTTTCCATAGGCATCCCTCTGTTCTATTACGATTTCATTGATCCTGCGTCTCAAAGCATCCGCAATCTGCTCTGCCTTTTCCTCTTCCAGGAACGAGATGGTCACATCTCCGCCTCCTGTGGTCACGATCACCTTTGCCACTCCAAACAGCTGGTCCAGAGGTCCTCTGGCTGTCTGCAGCTTATGCAGGCGCTCAATGGGCACGATATTCCTTTCTACAAATAAATATCCTTCCATAATGTCGATACACTCTTTATTGATGCTGTAACGGTATCTGTGAAATCTGAAATACGGGCTGACCGCCATATTGGCAAGGATCAGCAGGGCAAGAATCAGGGAAACCCATTTCCCCGCCGCAATATCTTTCGGAAATATCCAGAAATAATTGACCGCGCCCAGAATGATCAGGCCGATGATTCCGGCCACGGCTGCCGAAGCATACATGCAGGAAAGAGCACGCTTCGGCAGTTTCTCATAGGTTATGCCCGATGTTTTCCCTTGTATTTCGTTAACACTTTCTATCTTCATGACTCCCTCCTCTGTATTCAATGATCAGACATTGATTGTTTCTTACAAGACCATACTACAGAAGGCTCCTTTTCCTGTCAATCATATCAGCGCGTAATCTCCACCGTCCTGGTTGCGATTCGGTCCGCAAACACCCGGTCATGCTCCACAAATATCATCGTCGGCTGAAATTCCTTTAACAGTTCCTCCAGCTGCATCCGGGAAAATATATCAATATAATTGAGGGGTTCATCCCACAGATACAGATGCGCCCGGTCGCACAGACTGGCTGCGATCAGCACTTTTTTCTTCTGCCCCTGACTGAAACATTCCATGGCCTGATCCAGCGTCTCCCTGGAAAAGTCCAGTTTCCGGAGGATGGTTTTCAGGAGAGTTTCATCCACTCCTCTTTCCCGGGCAAAATTTCTCAGAGTTCCGCGAAGCATGGAAGTATCCTGAGATACATAGGAAATGTCCATGTGTCCCGCAGTCTCAATTGTGCCCTGATGCTCTATTTCTTCTCCCCGGATCAGTTTGATCAGACTGGATTTGCCGCATCCGTTGCTTCCTCTTAAATTCACCCGCTCTCCCTGGGATACTTCAAGGGTCAGAGGGCGGAAAATCTTCCGGCCGTCGTACAGAATCTGCAGGTTTTCACACCGGACAAGCCGCTTTTTCTCATGTCCTTTCGGGCGCAGCTTCAGGGACTGTATTTCCTCCAGATCTTTCAAAAGCCCGGATTTTTCTTTTACCGCCCGGTTCTGTTTCTGCTGGATATCTTTCTTCCTGGCCTGCATCTTCCTCGTCTTCTCCCCGATATACGGTCGTCTTCCTTTCCAGTCGGTCTGTTTGACCGGGTCATGGCCGATCTTGGATCTTTCGGATTTATCCGCCCACTGTCCCGCTCTTCTGGAAGCTTCCTGCAAATGACGGATTTCTTTTTTCAGTCTGGCATTCTGAGCCGCTTCAAACTGATCCTGTCTCTGTTTATTCTCATACCAGGAGGAAAAATTTCCTTTCTGCAGCTGAATACTGTTCCGGTTGATGGCCAGTATATGATCCACGCACTGATCCAGAAAAGCCCGGTCATGGGATACCAGAATAAATCCCTGTTTTCCGGACAGATACCTGGCCACTGATTCCCTTCCTTCCACATCCAGATGGTTGGTCGGCTCATCCAGCAGAAGAAAAGAATTTTCTCCGGCGAACAAAACAGCCAGCTGGATTTTCGTCCGTTCTCCGCAGGACAATGTCTCATAAGGCCGGAACAGCACATCCTCCGGAATCCCCAGCAGATTCATCTCCCGGAGGATTTTCCAGAATTCATACTGCGGGTCCATATCCTCCAGTACATCAATGGTGTTCCGCTCCTGATTCCCGGCATGAAAGGGAAAATACTGAAACGGCATACTGGTCTGAATCTCACCTTTATACGGATATTTTCCTTCCAGCAGATGGAGCAGAGTCGTCTTGCCCTTTCCGTTCCTTCCGATCAGCCCGAGTTTCCAGCTGGTGTCTGCCTGAAATGATATATTCTCAAATACATTTTCCGAACTGGTATCATATCCAAAGGTTACATTTGCAACACGAATCATTGACATTTTCATACCTCCTTCTGCCCGATATTTTCCGGGCTTACCGCAAAAAAATACTGCAGGGGAATTCCTGCAGCATCAAAATGCAAAACTTATGAGACCTGGCGGCGAATATACGCCGGATGCACACTCGTGCAAGCACGGCGAGCCGCCCTTTGGCGTATCGCACAAAACACCGTCTCTTCCAACGGCTGTCTCTGTCTGACTCATATCTATGATTCTTGCTGATCATGAAAATCTGCGGAATATCCCTGCTAATGACTGTCACCGTGTATCAAAACGGTGCCCTTTTCTCTTCTTAGCAAGCTTATCTCCGCATGTTTTCACCTCAATCCTTTGTTTTCTTCTTTTTCTTTGTATCATACTCCTTCCCGAATGTCAACTGTGAATAACAAACCACACTCAGCCTCTTGATAAATCAGCTAGTTTTCGAAAGTAATGATCAACTTCTGTATCTAGTGGAAATACGTCATTTATTCTGCTCCCTACATCGAATTTCTTGTAAAATTTTTTATATTCCCCTGGACCTGCGAATATAAGACTGTAAAACCACTCCACAATAAAATCACCAGGATTTTCCTTTCGTATTCTTTTCAATAATCTTTTCCCTTTTTCTTCTGATGCTTCAATTTTCAGTTCCGGATTCCCCCAGAAGAAATATTCTGTTGTCGCTTGAATATAACCATCTAATAAAACGAATTTTTTGTTTTGAATCAATGTCTCTTCTCCATACTCTAAGAGATAAAAAAATAACTTTTTCTCAAAAAAATTTGTATTATAATATTTATCCACGTCTTCTATGTATATATCTTCCAACGCTATCCACGTCTGTGCTAATAATACAAGAAATTCGTTAAAATCTCTGCTGATTTTCCATTGATCAAAAACCTCTGACAGAAACTTTCTTTGATCTTTTATATTTCTCAGCATCCAGCCCTTTCTGAAAAAAGGCTGAATGCTGCTCTTACTTTCTTCTATATTCTCTTCCTCATATCCATGAGATAAACGATAAATATACATAATATGTCTCTCCTTTTTATCGAATTGACTAATTCTGTTTTATTTCCGTCCATGTATAGGAATCAATGTCATAATTCTGTTTTAAATAAGCCGAAAATTCCTCCTTATCCTTTGTCTCAAACCTTATTTTTTTGTCTTATGATCCGGATCAACACAGTAAAAATTTTCCGTTTTTTCACTTTTCAGCAGGATCATCCTGCCTGCTGCTGCATAGAATTCTGCTTCTCCTTCGAAAATGTAATACTTGCGTTAACATCCATTTTTACTTTCGTTTCTTTTCTTTCTCCTTGTTCATAGTAATATATTTTTAGCATAATATCCGGGGTATCTGATCCCCATATCACAACACTATAGTAACTTGTTTTCCCTCTTGTTTTTGACACTATTTTTTTATAGTCATTTATGTACTCTTCCGCATTTATCTTTTCTTCTCTTTTCTCTTCCCCGATTGTTCCGGAAATCTTTATTTCTCCAATATTACCACTCGTATTTCCGAAATAAATCAAGAATCCTTCCCAAAATCCTTTCTCATCTTCCACAGCATATAATCCCCATTTTCCATCTTTGCTTTCTGCCGACCAATATTTTCTTTGATTCTTTTCTTTCACTCCTGCTGCTATCAGGAAACATCCAATTAAAACAATAAATACAATTATAAATTTCTTAGTTCTCAAATTATTTTTCATAACTATCCCTCACTTTCCTGGTTTTCAGTTAAAGGAACATCATCATCGCAATTCCTGAAACAATTCTTCTGATCCAGAACACATTTCTTCATGTGAGATTGTTTCCAGTACGATTTCGTCCTTCTTTATAAAACAAATATCAAACCAATAATCAGCGAAATTATACAAGTCAGGGTACTTTCTTAAAATTTTTATACTTTCTTTATTGCATTGATAATAATACCAATTATCTGTCATTACATACCCTTTTTTACTCTTCTTCCTCTTTATGATGGATCCATTCTTTCTGCATAATCTGCTCTCCAGAAAAAAAGGTTCTAAATCCTTAAAAACATAACAATTTTTCAGGTCCTGTTCTTCCTCATATCGTTCTTCTTCATTTTTAACTTTTTCTATTGGCACGATTCATACCATTTGATCACAATTTTTTTCTACTATATCTAATATTTTCTGATGCTGATTTAACGCTGCTTTATCTAACGCCTTATCAGTTTTTTTTCATCTAACTGTCCCATTTCGATTCTCCTTTCATATTATGCGATATGCTTAGTTTATCGTTTTAACTCAAAAGGAACCTCTTTGAAAAATAGCAATTTTACATTATGTACATAATCATAATCCAAGCTCCGAATATAACTATCATTAAATTGATTCCATCTATTTTATCTTCTGCTGATCCTTTATAAAAATATGATAATAATAATATTATTAAATACCCAATTAAAACAAAAATGCCCAATATAAACTTTCCAAATAATTCATAAATTAAAATACAAAAAAATAATCCTACTCCTTCTTTTAAAATAGTCTTAACTTCTCTTTTTAGAAATGACAGAATTGTAATTTTTTTCATTACAACACTAATAATAAAATCTTTAAATAACAGTACTATTAATAATGGTATAAGGAGAATCTTTATTTCTTGCAATATTGTTCCAAAAAAATCTATTTTGTATATATAGCTCCTTCCAACCTTTCATAAAATATGTTCTACCATCTAATACAAATATGAACGCAATCTCTTCCTTCGCATATGCGTTTTTTTGATCTTTAAAGCATAAAACTTCCTTTGTTAATCATAAAAATAATAGTTATCCCGGTTCAATTCCATTTTCTTAATCTTGAATCCATGAGAATGGTCTTTGTATCCCGGAAGTTCTGAACTATATTTTTTCATGATTTGTCTGGCTTTTTTATAACTGCTGAAATATCCTATCAGGCTTGCAAAGCCTTTTTTCTCTTTCTTATACATTAATTGATAAACGTACATATCTTCTCCCTTTCCCTCCTCCAAAACCAGCTTAGATTAAAATTCAATGATCTAAATATATCCTGCTATTCTCTTTTATCTAATACGTCTTTTGTAACATTTAATTTATCTCCATTTATTGTCATCTTTTCTTCTGATATCCATTTCATTCTCACATCCAAATTGTCCTGCGCTGCCAAATATACGTTTTTCTCTTTTTCTGATTTCTTTTCTTTGATTTTAACAAATACAATGTATTCCTCTTTTTCATTCATGTCATACATATACGAAATTGCTGTATATGTTCCTTTTGGAGAATCCATGGAATCCATCTCATACATACTGCTGTAATCCTGTATGCTTTTTTCAAACAAATAATACGAGCTGCCGCTGTACATAAGGCAGAAAATACCAAAACATAAAAACATTTTTGTAAATGCTCTGGCTCTTTCTTTTCTTAACTCCCACCCTTTTTTCATAAGAAAAACAATAAATGCTGAGCATAGATAATCTGCGATATATATCACTGCCATTTTTGAATCAAATTGGTAACCAATAGCGACACCTAAAAAAATTACTGCGAATGTGCCTTTCATCAGCATATCCTTTTTCCTTTTCTCTTTAAGGAACAGGCAGCCATTGATCAAAAGAAACATAATTCCAATAAATATTGAAATTTGTTTTGCAGTATAATGTTCATAACTGTTTTTCATCCAAATACAAACAATGGGTATTAGACAAACAGCTGTTATATCTATCATTCTTTTCTGTTCTTTCATCCCAATTCCTCCCATTCGATATTTCTTTTTCCCAATACTTTTTGGGAGAAATTTTTTACTTTATCCTCATCCTGACTTTTAAATATGATTTCTTCATTTTCTCTGTTCACACAATAATATGTTTTATTCTTCATTTCAAAAATCATAATATAATCATCATCTGCATAAAATTTTTTAAAAGTTCCGTCTAAAATGAGTGCTGCGGAATTCAGAGAATCTTTCTCTTCTCGCTCTTTCGTCCACCGGATCAGTGACTGTTCCTCTGCATTCAATGATTGTATGATATAACCTTCATGAAGATTGATCTCCCAATCTCTTCCTGTTGGATCTATTAACAATAAAAGCAACAGTGAAATCAATATAAAAATAACCGCCAGCAGCACTTCTAATACACTTACTAATTTTTTCATTTTCTCTTTTCCTTCCTTATATCTTCACTTATATATCCGGAAAAAGAAGGCCAAAGTAACGATAGACCTCAAATTTTTTAACTTTATGGAAAATGCACAAAAATAAGTGGTCGGCTTTGGTTGTTCTTTACATAGCAGGACTCATTTTTTACCATTGTTCCAGCAGTACACATAGCAACTGCCCACCTGCAATTATAATGACAAATGACACCACTAAAAGTATCATCGTATCTCTTTTTTCTTCTGCATCTTCGCATTGTTTATAGCAATAAACCGCAAAAAGAAGAAAGAACAAAAGCGCAAAAACTTTTCGCAGCGGTACTCTCCATCCCAGCACAATTTCCAGATAATCTACAATTCCGAAAACAACTGCATCTACAATAATCCAAAACACTAATTTTTTCTTGCCAAACATTTTTCTAAACTCACCGAAATCCGAACCAATAGTCATTAATGTCTCAATTAAGCTCAAAATAACAGACACTAAAAGTATCAGAAAAACTGAACCAATGTATTCCAAATCAAATTCACCCACCCTTTTTATTTTTCAGTTAAAGAAAAATCATCATCGTTACGAGAACTGTAATATATAAAGCACACAATACGATCTTTTCTCGTTCCAGCCGTGTCTCCGCTTTTTTCAGCTTCCATGCAGTAATTCCTATAATCTGCAAATAGGCAAACACCTGGGTCAGAGGAAAATGAAAATGAAAATAATCTTTTATGGAGTAGAGTGCCCAAAGAGCCATAAATTCCCCAAATACAAAGGCCAATATTTTTCTTCTTCTATCTCTCTCCTGTATTTCTTCATAGTCCTCTTCCTCTTTAATGTACATATCACTCGTTTCCGCATTTTTATAAAAAAAGAGCATCATTCCAAACATAAAAATTGAAAAAAAAGCAAACATAGCAACTGCGAGTACATTAATCCCATTATTTATCTTATCAGCTTTTCTGACCTCTCCTAGAGGCATATATTGCTTCCCTTTTATCTCTATATCATACACAAGATTATGTCCTTTTATTGCATTTTCTTCATCTCGTGTATATACAAGATTTTCTCCTTTCTGCAAATTCATCAGATTCTTTTCCTTAATAACTGGATACTCTTTCCATTCCCCTTCTTTTCTAAAGATGCAAATCTTACTGCCGTCTTCTAGAGTAATGTACTTTAATACTTCTCCATTTTCTTGTTTTGAACCATTCCTTATTTCTCTTATTCGCCCTTTTCCCGCCTCGCAATTATCTATATTTACTGTATATTTCCACTCTTCTTTTACCAATATAAAAATATATCCAACTTCAATCGTAGCAATCAACCAAAGAACCACCGCTATCCAAAAAGCTCGCTTAAAAGTTTTTTCCATATTAAATAGTTTCATTTATTCACCTTCTACATATCTAAAACCAAAAACATAATTTGATTTTCAGAAAAATAATTTTTTCTTTTATACTTTCGTAGTCCAGATATTAAAAATATCCGGACTACAAATTCATCTAAAGTTATTACCTCATCCATTTCTTACACTTCTTTATTAAAGAAATAGTGCCTGTGGCAAGAACATTTAATCCTGTCCCCTTCGCAAAAGCTTTTGCACTCTCCTTTGCAACCGTCTTTGTCATCTTAAAGTTTCTAGAAGTTATTTTTATTTTAGTTCCGTATTTAATCGTAACCTTTTTATATGTGTAACTTCCTTTCCTAAACAATCCTCTATTCCAATATTTTCTTGCAATTCCATTTCCTCCTAAAAGCCCACATACACCACCAACAGCAGCATCAATGAACATATTTTTCATTATTGTTTTTAAATTACGTTTTCTATTTTTTATATATGATGCTAATGCCCCTTTTACTGCTCCAGCTACAACCTGTGCGTTTCTCTTTAACTTTGATGACATTAAAATACCATCCATTAATCCAGAGAAAGCTGATGACACAAACTCATTGACACTTATCTTAAATCCTCTAAGTGAGCCCTTCTTTGCCACATAATGTAAAAAACACTTCAATGCACTATCTACTCCTACTCCCAGTATAGCCCCTACAATGCCATTAACTACTTTTACTGCGACATGTCCACTCGGATCTGTATAATTTACCGGATTGTTTTTACAATATGCATACAAATGCCATGTATCTGGTTCTTTTGTCTCTCCCCGGTAGGTGTCTTCTGTCAGGAATCTTCCATCTTCCGGATTGTAGTATCTGGCATTCAGGTAATAGAGCCCTGTGGTGCTGTCATAGATACCACCTGTATAACATACCTCATTCCTGGCCTTGTTATCTCCTTCGATCGTTGTTTCCCCGAAGTCCGTATACCGATAAACTGCATCCGCTGTCCCGTCTTCTTTAATCAGGCTGGTGGTGCTTCCCTGGATGTCCTTATTATAGAGATAGTAAGAGGTCTTCTCACCATCGTAACGCTGCGTTCCAATGATGTTTCCTTCCAGGCCGATCAGGTTCTGGGATGTCTGTTCTCCTTCTCCATCGGTCGTATAAGATACCATACCGTCCTGATAGTAATAGTTTGTCGTCGCGTCTCCTTCGGTCTTCCGGATCCTCTGATCTTCTCCATTATACTTGTTCTGCTGGACCACTCCAGTTTTTCCGTCCTTTGTCATAACAGCGACTTCACTCAGACGGTTCCTTGCATCGTAAGCTTTCAGCGTCCTCTCGCCCGTTTTCGTATCCTTTACTTCCGTCTCGTTTCCGCTGCCATCATAAGAATACTGACGGACAGAATCGACTGCCTGTCCTTTTTCCACGGTTGCTGTCTTGATCTGATCCAGTCCATTATAAGCATATGTCGTCTTTTCATTTCCATCATCTTCTGACAGACGGTTGCCTGCATTATCATAGGTATAGGTGACGGTCTTTTTCTGATCCCCGTCCGCATGATCGGTCGTGACCGTTTTGATCAATCGTCCGAAAGCATCATAAGTATAATCTTTTGTCTCATTGACTGCTTTCTTAGCAGAATAACGGTTGATCTCCGTTTTCTTAACGATATTGGAGTTCTTATCATAAGCATAAGTATAGGACTCCATCTCTTTTCCGGTTTCGAGATCTTTTCCGGTCATCTTCGTAACGCGGTCAAACTGATCATAGGTATAGTCCTTCTGTACCGCTTTGCTGCCGCCTGATGCGATATCACGGATGTCTTTGATCTGTGTCACCTTTCCATAAGCGTCATACACATAAGTACGGATCGTCTCCTGAGCAGATCCTGTCTGTGCTTTAATCTCGCTGAGCCATCCATTGGCGTCATAGATATAAGAAAGCCCTGTCATTCCGTTTTTCTTCGCCGGATAAGACACCTTTTCCAGATTTCCATCTGCATTATATGTGTACGTAATCTGATTTGCCTTGATCTCATCCGCAGATGGCTGGCTGCTCTGGTCGAGCTGGGCATATCCTGTCATCCGTCCCCTGCTGTCATAAGTATATTCTGTGTAGCGATATGCTGTCTCTGTATTCCCGGATACTTCGTAGTCCGCCATCTCGATGACCTGATCATGGATATCATAACTGTATTTTGTCATCAAAGTCCGGCTTCCCGCACTCTCTGCCGGTCCCGGCGCTTCGTAAGATTCGGCTTTGATCAGACGATTTTTCTTATCATAACGGAACGTCTGATATGCTCCGTTCCCATAAGTCTCCTTCGTCTTATTTCCTTTCTCGTCATACTCATAGGACACAGCAATCTTCTCGTCTCCATCACCCAGATCCACTGTGCGTTCCGTGAGTCCGGCCGCATTGGTAACCTCCTGATTCACATGACCATTGGCATCGGTAAGGCTGGTCGTTGTCTTTCCGTCCTCTCCTATTTCATAAGAGATCTTATGTTTCAGGCTTCCCTGTTCAACCTCTGTCAGACGGTTCTGATCGTCATAGCCATAGGCTGTCTTGTTTCCGTTTCCATCTGTAACAGATGCTTCGTTTCCGTTGGCATCGTATTCCGTTTCTGTCACGATCGATGCTTCACTGGTACCGACTTCATTTCCATCCACCTTTGGATCCTGGATCGTATGGGTCTGCTGCCCCTGTTTGTCATAGAGGTTTAATGTGATCCTGCCGCTTCCTGACACAGAAGTTCCAAGAACAATGGCTGCGATCTCTTTCCCATCGTCCGTAAACACATGGTCGGTATACACCCCGCCGCTTAACGTACGGACCGCATTTCCTGATGCATCTTTCCATGTCTTTGACGTCGTCTTTCCATTGGTCTTTACCGTCTCAACCGAAAGATTTCCATAAGATTTCGTTCCGCTTAAGGTACGGATCTGTGCATCCTCATATCCATAAGCTGTCTCTGTTACTGTCTGGAGTCCATCTGCAGATTCTGCTGATCTTACGACACGGTTCAGAGAATCATATGTATAGGTCGTTGTCACACCGGCACTGCTGGTCTCTGACGTCACAGTTCCATTTGCATCATATGCCTTCGTCTCGGTCTGCGTTTTTCCTTCCAGTTCTTTTTCTGTCTTTACTGCACGTCCCATGAAATCATAGGTCGTCTTTGTAACTTCGCCGGTATTCTCATCGGTGCTCTCGATTTCACGTCCCATGGCATCGTATTTCGTGGTGGAAGCTTCTGTTACATCTCCCTGACTGGTCGTAGAAGATTCTTCTACTTCGTGATCTGCTTCCTCTGAGGAAATCTCTTCATGAGAGATCTCTTCTCCTTCCTCATACGTCCACTCATCGGTCATCTCCCAGTTGTCATCCTCGTCATAAGCGTAACGGCTCTCTGTCTCCGCCACGGAATCTTTTTCCGTCAGGGTATTCCCATTTTCATCATAGGTATACGCGATATCAGAAACAGCCTCTCCATCACTGTTCTTTGTCACTTCCTTTTGCGGAAGGTTTGCCTGATCTCCGCTGCCATAGGTCGTTGTTGTCGTCTGTCCGGTCTCATCCACTTCTTTTGTCACATTTTCATTGGCATCATAGGTTGTCGATGTGGTCACTTTGACATCTGTTTTGAAGTTTACACTCCGTGATGCTCCGCTTCCTGTCAGCGTCTGGTAAGAAACCGTTGTTTCTGTTCCTGTCTGCAGAAGAGGATTGGCTGTATTTTCATATTGATAGGTTGTCCGGATCCCCGCAGGATTTACCGCAGACAAGATCTTTCCTGTGGCCTTTTCATAGGTCATGGAATCTTTGGCGATCTGTGTACCGTCTCCCTTATGGGATGTGGCAGTGGTCGTTCCATCCCCATAGACAAGCTTCTGGTATTCTCCATTTGGCTTCGTAAATTTTACAGCCTTCTTGTCTTCATAAGCGATGGCATAACTGTTTCCTTTCGCATCTTTGATCTGAACAAGCCAGCCTTCCTGATCATAACTGTATGGATATGACACGGTCTGCCCCTGATCCGCGGACTGACGTCTGGCTTCTTTTAAGTTTCCATCTCCATCATAAGTATACGCCATTTTGGTGCCATCCGGCAGACTGATCTTCTGGAGCAGATCAGAAGCATCATATTCCATGGTCAGCGTCTGGTTCTTGTTGGTCGTAACCGCAGCAAGTCTTCCCTGATCATCATACTCATATAAGATATAATTGCCGTTGGCGTCTTCCTGCGCTGTCAGGGATCCATTGGCATCAAAGCGATAAACGTTCTGATCCTTATCCGTCAGCGTACAGGAGGAAAGGATGGTCTTCTGTACGGTTTCTTTCTCAATCTGTGTCTCCCCGCCGGATGAGACTGTAACATTATGGCTTGGCCGATAGTCCTCACTGGATTCTCCGGATCTTGCCAAAATACTCTCACTGCCTTCGTTCGGAGACTGTTCTTCAAATCCTCCATTCTTTACATTTTCAAGTTTTAATGTATAATCTTTGCTCTCTTTGGAGATATAACCGTCTCCATCTTTCTGGAAGGTAAGATACGTTCCGTCACTATCCTGGAACACAATATCATTTCCCACCTGATACAGGTTTTTATGGAATGTATCATACCATCCGTTCCCCAGCATACCTGTCTTATCTGTCTGGCTGTTATAAGTTCTCGTAAGAGACAATCCCATGGCTCCTACAGAAATATCAAAGTCATCTGCCGCATACGTCAGATTTCCGCTGGCTTTATCAATCGTTCCCGTGCCGTTCGGGGTGGAAACCTCCGCAGTATCGCGATAATCTTTGCTTCCCAGAGACTGCTGATATTCGCTCTTTCCATCCTGCCGGATCTTTCCTGCATCCGCCGTCTGACTGGCTCCCAGTACTTTACCGCTTTTTGCCAGCTTTACCGCACGGACTTTATAATAATATTCTTTTCCGCTTCCTGTCAGAGTGTCTGCACACCATGCGTTCTTGACCGCGCTCTGTACCAGTGTCGCGTCAGACGGCTGGAAATCCTCACTGGTTCCCCGATGCACCTCATAGTAGATGCTTCCCGGAAGGGCTTCTTCTTTCTTCCAGGAAATGACCGCTTTCCCATAGGATTTCCGAACGGAAGCATCCTGCGGCTGATACTCATCTGCCTGCGCCTGGTCTGTAAAATGATAAGTAAGAGTCTTTTCTGTCTGATTTCCCGCCCGGTCTGTTACAATCAGCTTAATTTCATAGGCCCCGCTGTCTGTAAAATAGGATGCCGGAAGTTCGACGGAACCACTGGCCTTATCTCCTGCCTTGACTTTCTCTCCGTTTCCAACCTGATACTCAATCTTTGACAGATAGGAATCCGATACATTCCATTTCAGCGTCGGCGTCATATTGGAAGACGGATCGTCTTCTGTCGTTCCTTTGCCATCCCCGGCATCAATGGAAGCACTTGTGATCTTCGGTGCTGCGCTGTCTACATACAGATAGACACTTTTCCTTGTTCCGTAAATCCCGCCATTGTCCAGTCCACGGATGCTGACTCGATAAATGCCATCCGTCAGTCTCAGACTCTTCGCATCCAGCGTATAATTTCCACCTGCCGTATTCTTTCCTGTGGACGTGTAGTCTTTCACGACTTTCGTCTCTTCTGTTTTATCACTGTTCAGGGCCGCTACACGGTACTGAACCTGTTTCAGTGACTTCGATGTAATTCCGCTCCATGCGATGGTGCTTTTTCCATCTTTTTTGATATACTGCGGCGAAGCTGTCACACTGCCCGGCGCTGTCGGTCCGTCATAGTAAGTTACGACCATCTTTGGCCGGTAAGACGCATTGGAATATCTGGAAGAATAAAACTTTCCAAAACTTTTGGTCTCATCCGCATTCTTTAACATGATCCCACAAGATGCGATCGCACCAGACGCAACCTCTCTGGCATGACTGGTCAGATTGATCGATCTTGCTTTGCGTGCGGTTCCTGTTGTCGTCGTTGTGCCATAATTGGTTGAATAACCCGGGCGATTGCTCCAGGTAAGACCCGGTCTGGTCCATCCTGCCGTCACCCTTCGTGCTTCGATCACCTGACCGCTCTGGCTGTTTTCCGTCTCATAAATGGTCAGCGACGCAGAATCTACATATTTCCCTTTGATCTTTTCCGTAAAATCTTTAAATCTCAGATAAGTACGGCACACTCCCTGCTTCGCTTTTCCAGCCATCATAACTGTGACACCGGAATCATAAAAGTTCATGTCTTTGTAGGTGCCGTTTATGACATATACATCCCAAAAGTCTGTGGATCCCTTCCATGTGACCGTCGGATCGATCGTTACCGGATATTTCCGCCCGGAGTCTTTAAAATAATCCCCGTCTAATACCAGAGTCAAAAGATAGGTGTCTTCTTCTCCCTCGATTGCTTCGATCTCATAGGAAATTTGTTCACTGTAAGCATTTCCAGAAGCATCATTCATGTTTGGAGCTTCCAGAGACGCCACAATATCTCCGGTCTCTTTGTCCAAGAATGTGATGCCGCCGTCTAAGACATTTTTCTTGGCTGTCATGCCTTTGGCATAAAATCGGAACTGAAGCTTATGATCATCCGGCGCTTCATGCAGTGTAATGCTCTCCTTGATCCCGGTATCCAGTGATTGATAGGAAAAGATGTAGTCTTTATCATCAGACTCATAGGAAACTTTAACTGGAAGTTCTTCCTTCTCATCTTCCGCATTCAGTACCTCTTCTTTTTCTATCTCTCCCCGGGTCAGTTCCTGGATATCAGCAAATGCATTCTCTCCTGCCACCGCTTTTTCCATTGCGGCAGCAGTCTTGTCTGAAGCCGTTTTTTCTGTCTTTTGTGCATCCTGACTTTTCACAGCAGCTTTTTTTACTGCGGATCTTGCCTGCGGTTTTGTTTCCTCTGTCGTCTTTTCCTGCTCCGAGTCTGCATCCTCTTCTGTCCCGCGCTGTTCGTCCTCTCCTGCGTTCTCGTCCGTCTGTCCTTCCTGCTGGCTCTTTCCGGAACTCTGATCACCGGATGTCTGATCTTTCTTCTTTTCTCCATAAATTGGAGCAAAAGAAATGACATAATTGCCATTTTCCATCAAAATCGGAGTGTCCTGTGTCAGGTCTTTCGGCAGATAATGCTTCTTATCTCCTTCTTTGTTGGTATATTGATATTCCTTTAAATCCTTCCCGCTCTCGCTTTTTCCTCCATCTACTTTGACAAGGGTTGGATCATAATCTTTGAGATTTCCATCCTCATCTTCGAACCGGACATCCTGTCCATAAAAAACGGTCTGCTTCTTTCCTCCGGCCAGCTGAAACGTCGTCGAACTTTTCGTACTCTCCGCATCTATGACCTCTTTTTGGTTTCCCTGCGTTTCCTGCGCTCCATAAATCTTTCGGACCGCCGTTCCGATCTCCGCCCACTGCACTGACGTGAACATCAGAACAAACGCCAGAAAACTGCATAATCCTCTCTTGATATGTTTTTTCATACATTCTCCTTTTTGTATTTTGCTAAAACTTTCAGTTACACACCCAGCTACTCTTCGTTCTTTGTTTCATATCCTCCTTTCTCTTACATGCCTTCACTTATATATCCGGAAAAAGAGGGTCAAAGTAACGGTGGACCTCAAAATTTTTTAACTTTGTTGAAAATACATAAAAAGTTTTTCATAATCTAGTTATTTTGTACAAAAATAACAGGAAGATAAAATGTTTCCATCTTATCTTCCTGTTAAGGCACCGAATCCCGGTGCTGATTCTTTCAATTTTTCAGGACATCATCAAACTGCCTGATATTATAAATAACACTTCCAATATCTCACATACCATTTTCTCCATCGTTTCAGATTCGGATATACAAAGTTTCCTGCTTTTTCATAAATATGATAAGCTTCTTCCTGTTCCTTCTCTGAAATATGTCCTTTTCCAAAGGATTCCCGGTATACCAGGTTCATGAGCCTTCTGGCTTCTTCCGGAGTGATACGTTCAATTTCTTTTGACAGACACTGGGCAAAGTCTTCTTCCATTCCGTTTTTGCCCCGCAGGTATCCGCCCATTCCAATGAGTTCCATCATACGGACAAACAGTTCATCTGCCGGAAGTTTCCGGATTTCTTCCAGTTTCCGTTTTCTCCGGAAATGTATCAGGAAGACTGCGGCTCCCACAGCCAGCAGGATCATCAGAACCCAGAGGACTCTCCGGATGATTCCAAGCCAGTCAATTCCTGCATGTTCACTTTCCTGTGCCGTATCGGTCTCTTCCTGCACATCTTCCTGCGCCGTATTTTCGGCCTGGGTGCTGCTTTCTTCTGTGGATGCCTGTGACGTCTGAGATTCATCTCCCGCAGACGGTGTCGCGTCCACTACCTTCCATCCCTGGCCGTCCACATAGACTTCCGTCCACGCATGGGCGTCCCCATCTTCCAGGACGGCTCTCCAGGTGCCGTCAGCCTGCTGCTCAAAATCGTCCGGCTGTGCCATATATCCCGTGACATATCTGGACGGAACCCCATAGAGACGAAACATCAGCGCCGCGGTTGTGGCAAAGTGCTGACAGTATCCTCTGTGGCTTTCGAATAAAAAGTATTCCGGTATTTCTTCTCCCAGCGGGATCACGCCGGGATTCAGCGTGTAAGACGCCATGCTGTGCAGGGTGTTTACAATGTATGATGTGATATGATCGATTCCCTGCTGCGGGTTTTCAACACACAGACTGGTAAGTCTCGGCAGGCTTTCCCGGTCCACATCCAGATACTGCTCTCTTACAAACTGACCGTAAAGGCTTTCCCGGTTCTCATACCACTGAAGTTCTTCCTGAGGCGTATTTTCAAAAATACTCTCAAACTGTTCCTGGGTATAAGCCGAGAATACATATCCTTCTTCTGTCATATTCAGATAGCGGGAAAGATACGGAGTATAATATCCCGACAATCCGTTCGAAAGACGGCGTATTTCAATCCGAAACGGCATCAGATCTCCGTCACCCATATACTGCAGAAGAGAAAACTGGCGGTTTTCGAAGGCATACCGGCCGATGTACTCCCAGCGGTCCCTGCTGCCTCCCCGTATGGATCTGTCATAAAATTCGGAATCATCCGCCTCCTCCCATCGGCTGTTTTCATAGGTTCCACCAATATAATTTCTCAGATAAATGGGATCCTGCGGCTTCTCATCCACAATGATTTCCAGCAGCTGCTGTCCCGAAGGATAATTGTTCCCACGACTGACCCTTCCCTTATCCGGCTCTGTGTGAAAGATTTCCATGGTTGTCTGACGGATTCTCTGTTCAATGGCCACAGGGATTTCAAACAGCTGTTCCATATGCCGGCTGGTCAGGAGCACTGAGATTCCCAGGAATACGAAAAATACCGCCGCCAGGAAATACATGCCTCTTCCAGCCACATTCATATGGCTTTTCTTATAAAACGCCGGATAGGTCTGTTTTCGTCCGGACATCATGTTTCCGGAAAGACTGGTTCCGATATGATACAGGGCAAACAGGCAGATTCCGATAAAATCCGGATTTCTGCCGATCAGCGGCCCCAGAAGGATAACCGGAATGCTGTAGAAATACAGCACCCATCCTGCCCCGACCTTAAAAATCAGCACCTGAAGAAGGATGGCGCAGCCGACTGCAAAAAGCATCATGCCGGCGGTCAGATCTCCCCCGGATCCGGACCCGGACAGAGAAAGACTGTCCGACAGAACTGCCCATTGATCCGGCAGTTCTCTCCAATACAGCAGAAGAATCAGAACCGGAATCCCTGCCAGCAGAATTGTATTTACCGTATGTTTCTTTTTCAGACGCAGAAATAAAAGCGCCGCATAAAGTACCGCCGTCAGGTAAACCGGCCATTTTTCATAGCTTATATATAAATTCAGCGGAAATGTATACAGAATCCCGAAAAGACTGCTCACATAACATATAAAAATGGCAGCACTCCAGATTCCTTCTCTGGACGGTTTCCGAGTCTGAAAATTTCCGATATAAAGCTGCATTCCACTGTTTTTTTGTTTTTTATGAAAGTGAATCAGAACTCCACCGCCTTTCCAAATCTTTTGCAAAATCTGCCAGAACTTCTCCACGGCCTGTCAGCTGAAACTTCGTATTCAGACAAAGGCTCATCGTCTCCTGTATCTGGCTTTCGTACAACTGTATGGCATCGTCTCCGCCTGTCTCTGCATAGAAACGGGCGTTTCGGATCAGTTCCTCCACCGCCCTGCGGATGTCGGCTTCTTCACTTACCTGCATCACTACCATGGCTTTTCCGGCAGCATCATACCACCAAACCCGCAGGTGTATCTTATCTCTGACAAAAATGCGGATAATAGAATCCGCTAGTTCAAAAAATGCGTCCATCTCTCTGAGCCGGGCGTTTCCTTCATACCGCAGATCCAGAAACAGAGACGCCTGACGTATGACATCCTCCCGGTATGTCTTAATGAACAATTCATCGTTCCGGGCGCTCAGCTTCCAGTGAATATCTCTCATGGCATCTCCCTTTTGATATTCTCTGACATCGTCCACATCCGGCGGGCGTTTCTCCCAGAGATCACTTGGCCTGTCGCCGGCATCTTCTATATTCCGAAATTCTTCCAGTCCCTGCAGCTCGATTTCTTTTCCCTCCGGCAGAAGCACCTGTGTGTCCTGAAGATTTACCGCCTTCTTTTTGCGAAACAGGCGGAAATAATCATAGACACGCAGTTCCCGGATGCTGCACTGGAGGATTCCACAGTATTGGGATACGATCTGAAACTGCATTTCGGTTACATCCCGGGCAGAAACATATCCTTTCAGATTCAGTTTTGTCTCCTGATTCTTCTCCGGATTTTTCAGATTTCTATAGGTCAGAGAAAGGATAAATAAGGTCACTGGCAGCCGTCCCTTGTTTCTTACGATGATTTTTCCGCTGACCGGCTCATTTTTCTTCGAACCGTTCTCTCCCTCTTCCAGCCTGATCTGCAGATCCAGATTTTTCAGAAAATACCCCGGAAGGAAACAGCTTCCTGCGAATAAAAGGATTTCTGTGAAAAAAAGAAACATCAGTACATCCAGCCGGTATACTCCGGCCAGATAAAAGGTAAGCAGAGAAAACGCCAGATAAACTATTTTACGCATGTTTTTTCTTCCTTCCAAAATCAGGCGTCCGGATTGTGGACAAAATTCCTCTTAAGACATCTTCTTTTGCTACGCCGTCCGCTCTGGCCTTTCCATTCAGGATAATGCGGTGCTTCGCCACATAAGAGAATTGTTCTTTTACATCCTGAGGTATGACAAAATCACTGCCCCGGAGCCACGCGGAAGCCTTTGCCATGCGCACCAGCGCCAGGGTTCCCCTTGGGCTGGCTCCCATTTCCAGGTACAGACTTTCCCTTGTGGCAGTCATCAGCTTGACGATATATTCATACAAGTCGTCATCCATATATACTTCTTTCACCTGCCGGCGCATTTCTTCGAATGTCTCAATGTCTGCCTGCGGCTCTAATTTCTTTGCTCTGGTTCCCGCGTCTTCTCCTTTCGCCATGGCGATTTCGTTTTCAAAATCCGGATATCCCAGAGAAAGCGATATCATGAAGCGGTCCACCTGGGCCGCCGGAAGCATCTGGGTTCCTGCCGTACCGAAAGGATTCTGGGTCGCAATGACAAAAAACGGCGATGGCACTTCCCTTGTTTCCCCGTCCACCGTCACCTGCCGTTCTTCCATGACTTCCAGAAGAGCAGACTGTGTTTTCGGTGACGTTCTGTTTATCTCATCTGCCAGAAGCAGGTTGCAGAATACCGCTCCAGGCTGATATTCAAATGTTTGTGTGTCTCTTCGATACATGGAAAATCCGGTCAGATCTGACGGCAGAACATCCGGTGTAAACTGGACTCTGTTCCATTGGAACCCCAGAAGTCTTGAAAATGCCACTGCAAGGCTTGTCTTTCCCACTCCGGGAATATCTTCCAGGAGGACGTGGCCTCCCGCCAGCATTGCCGCCAGCACTTCTCTTGTCTCTCCGGACTTGCCGAGAATCACCTGATCGACCGTTTTCAGCAGATTCCATGCGGTTTCTCTTAGTTCCATAAAGGCCTCCTTCCTTCTCTCTTTCTATTTCCATCATAAACTTTAAAGTTAACTTCAAGTCAACATAAGAAAGTTTAGGATTTCCTTAAAAATTTGTGAACGCCGTATATCCGCCCTTCTATTTCTCTACTTTTGCAGATTTTATGATTTCTCAGTTTTTCTCCTTAGACGTCTCCTGTCGTCCCTCTGCTGGTTTCCTCCTCTTTTGATTTTTTAAACCTCCGGAGGTTTCTTCTTCATGGCAGTATCCTCCTGTATGTGTTTTGGACTCCACAGGAGGCTTCTTCTTCCTACTTGCCTCCTCTTATACAGGCTTTTTGACCCGCAGGAGGTTCTTTTTCCCTGCTTGCCTCCTCCTATGCAGGCTTTTTGACCCGCAGGAGGTTCTTTCTCCCTGCTTACCTCCTCCCATGCAGGCTTTTTGACCCACCGGAGGTTCTTTCTCCCAAATCACCACCTCCTGCGCAGACTTTCCAATTTTCCGGAGGCTTCTTCCTGAAAAAAACAGTTCTATTTTTGACAAAAATTAAAAAAGGAAGCCTGACACTCCAGACTTCCTTGTCTTTTTTATTCTTCTTTTTCTTTATCGGACTGCGCTGTGATTCTGCTTAATATCAGCACCGGAGCTCCAATTTCCATATTTCCTGTATTCTCCATGGTAATGCTGTCGTATTCCTCGCTGTTTCCTACAACCACAGGCGTCGTCAGAAGGCAGCCGGCATCGGCAACCATATCCATATCAAATTCCAGCAGAAGATCCCCCTGTTTTACCTTCATTCCAGGCTCCACTTCCACATAGAATGGCTCTCCCTTGAGCTTTACCGTTCCAAGTCCCACATGGATCAGCAGTTCCGCTCCTTTTTCCGATGTCATGCCCACTGCATGCTTCGTGCCGAATACAGCAGTGATTCTTCCATTGACCGGTGCATAGATTTTTCCTTCCGAAGGCCTTAAAGCAAAGCCTTCTCCCAGCATTCCCTCAGAAAAGACTTCATCTTCCGTGTCTCCCAGAGCGATGACTTCTCCTCTGGCCGGCATACAGATGATTTCTTCTTCTATCTGCTCCTCTCTGCTGTCATCCGACACAATCCTGAATTTTCGTTCTGATACATGACTGGATAAAAACTCTTCCAGATTGGTCTTGATCACTGTTACATTCGGACCGTAAATAATCTGTACCACATTTCCATTCTTTACGATTCCCCTGGATCCAGTCTGCCTTAAAATCCTGTCATTGACCTTGCGGATATCTGCCAGAGAGCAGCGCAGTCTGGTAGCACAGCAGTCAAGATAATATATATTATCTTTTCCGCCCAGACCCATGGCAATCAGCGCAGTATGTTCCATGCCTTTGATATCGGCATCCTCCATCTCGAAGGATCCGCTGTCTTCATAAAAAATAATTTCTTCTTCATCTTCCCGCCCTGGTGTTTTTAAATCAAATTTCAGTATCAGTATCTTAAAAATAAAATAATACAAAGCAAAATAAATAATCCCCACCGGTATCACCCGAATCCAGTCAGTCTTCGCATTCCCCTGAAGGACGCCAAAAAGGATAAAGTCCAGCAGTCCTCCTGAAAACGTAAGCCCCACTGCAATATTTAATATATGGACGATCATATAAGCCGCGCCTGCCAGCACAACCTGCACCACAAACAGCATAGGAGCCACGAAAAGGAAAGAAAATTCGATCGGTTCTGTAATTCCTGTCATCATAGAAGCCAGCGCTGCGGAAAGCATCAGGCCGCCTACCACCTTCTTTCTCTCGGGTCTGGCACACTGATACATGGCAAGTGCCGCTCCCGGAAGTCCGAAAATCATGAAAATAAATTCACCGGAAAAATATCTGCACGCATCCGCACTGAAATGAACCGTATTTGGATCTGCCAGCTGGGCGAAAAAGATATTCTGTCCTCCTTCTATGACTCTGCCTGCCACTTCCATGGAACCGCCTACGCCTGTCTGCCAGAACGGCAGATAAAAAACATGATGAAGACCAAAAGGAATCAGCGCCCGCTTGACGATCCCAAAAATAAAGGTCCCGAAATATCCGGTTTCTGTCACGAGATGCCCAAGAGCATAGATTCCCTGCTGAGCAAACGGCCAGACATAAAACAATAAAATACCTGCAAATACATAAACCGCAGTACTAATGATCGGAATAAAACGACTTCCGCTGAAAAAGGAGAAAGCCGCCGGAAATTCTATCATACAAAACCGATTATGAAGCGCCGCTACTCCAAGTCCGACAATAATGCCACCAAATACTCCGGTCTGCAGAGTCTCAATTCCAACAACTGTTGTAATCGTCCCATTCAGCACTCCCGGCGCAATCGTTCCATCTTCCAGAATCTGTCCGCTCATGCCAAGCATTGCATTAATGGAAGCATTCATTACAAAATAGGCAATTGCGGCCGATAAGGCCGCAACCTCCTTTTCCTTTTTTGCCATGCCGATGGCAACCCCAATGGCAAAGATCAAGGGAAGATTATTGAATACTGCATTCCCTGCCTTCATTAAAACAGTTAGAAACTCATTCAGCACTGTGCCGGAACCGAGAACCTTCTCTAATCCATACGTTTTGATCATTGCAGAATTCGTAAAAGAACTTCCCAGTCCCAAAAGCAGTCCTGCAGCCGGCAGAATTGCAATCGGAAGCATAAAAGACCGTCCGATCCTCTGCAATACTCCAAAAATCTTCTCTCTCATCTTTTTTCCTTTACAGTGTTGTGATCATAAGTTCCAGGCTGCCGCAGAATTTTGTCTCTTTCTGATCGGAACAAATAATAAAATGGTCTCCTTTTTTGATGGCATCCCCATCCATTGTTCCTTCTCCGTTTAAAACACTGACCATCTGGAACGGTGCATCATTTTTAATAACATTTTCATCTTCCAGCTGATATTTGTCTACTTTAAAAAACTCACTTTCTACATATCTGGTTTTCTCACCGTTTTCCAGTTTCGTTTTAACAAATTCCTGCTTTCTGTCATTGTCAGACGGCACCTTTGTAACTTCAATCGACTGTTTTACATGAAGCTGTCTTTCCTTGCCGTCAGCACCTTTTCTGTGATAGTCATAAACTCTGTATGTAATATCAGATGACTGTTGTGCTTCATAAATCAAAGACCCGCTGCAGATCGCGTGCAGGGTTCCGGATGGAATATAGAAAAAATCTCCTTCTTTGATCTGAAAAGAGTTCAGCAGATTATCATAGTCATCTTCTTCAATTGCTTTTACGAATTCTTCTTTGGTTCTGGCATGATGTCCCATAACCATCTTTGTCCCTTCTTCTGCCTGAAGGACATACCAGCACTCTGTTTTCCCCAGAGAATTTTCATTTGCTCTTGCATACGCATCATCCGGATGAACCTGTACAGACAGATCATTCTTGGCATCGATGATCTTAACCAGCAAAGGGAACTGGTCTCCCTCAATATTTCCAAATAACTCTCTGTGGTTTTCAAACACCCAGGATAACGTTTTGCCCGCAAATTCTCCATCAGCCACTTCGCAGTCGCCGTTCTTATGAGCAGAAAGTGCCCAGCACTCTCCCGTATGATCACTTGGAATGTCGTATCCATAAACGTCTTTTAGTTTATGACCTCCCCAAATCATTTCTTTGAAAACCGGTTTCATTTTTAAAACATGACCCATCCTTTTCTCCTCCTATAATTATTTCTTTTTGAATTTTGACCGGAATGCTCTCTTTAAAACATCAAAAAAAGTAAGAGAACGCACCATATGATCTGACGGCACATATTTGTTGATTGCACGCAGAACTTTCTTCGGTTCTTTTGAGGCAAAAGAATATGTACCATTTTTCTTTGTCTGAATTGCATATCTTGGAATTTTTTTCCCTTTGAACATAACAGAGGCGACCACATAATCGACCTCCTCCCATGGAATCTGTATAAAGTCATTGACGTTACGGTCATTGTAATATTCAAAAGCCTTGTCTCCGACCATGATCTTTCCATAGCTGTTGAGACCCTGATAAGAAGTCGCTTTGATTACAAGATCGACTTTTGTGTTCATTGATTGAGCCATTTTACTTCTCCATTTCTTTCTGTAAAATTTTATCTTTTTTATTATACCTTATTAGGGAAAGACCGTCCAGCCCGCGGTACTATGAATGAAAAAGATTTTTCTTTATTTCTCCGGCAAAAAAGACCCGGAAAATCCGGGCCTTTTCTGAAAATCATATGTAGATTTTTTTCTTATAATAATCCCACTACATGTCCTGCGATACCTACGATGAACAGGGCGATGATGATAACGATCGGGGATACGTTCTTCTTTAACAGCCACATGCACAGCAGCGTCAGCAGCAATGGC
>NZ_BLYI01000072.1 GCF_016586355.1 Anaerostipes butyraticus | reverse complement strand
TAAATGGTTTGTCCCAAGTCAAGAAAGCACTAGCTTCTTATCCTTGTTCATTACTGTTCTATAAAGAACGTTCGTCGGTTTTTCTTTAAAAACCTTCCTGAAAAATTCATCGGAATTTTCAAGGTTGTCTTATTGTTCAGTTGTCAATCTTCATTCTTCCTCTGTGCCGTTCGACACAGCTGTTATATTCTATCATCTCGAAGTTTGTTTGTCAAGAACTTTTTTCAAGATTTTTTCTATCGTTCTGATCAATCTCTGTCAGCAACTTTTATAGAATATCATGTCTCAGTGACTTTGTCAAGCACTTTTTTGTTCTTTTTTATCTTTTCGATGA
>NZ_BLYI01000071.1 GCF_016586355.1 Anaerostipes butyraticus | reverse complement strand
CATGTCCTGCGATACCTACGATGAACAGGGCGATGATGATAACGATCGGGGATACGTTCTTCTTTAACAGCCACATGCACAGCAGCGTCAGCAGCAATGGCACGAATCCCGGGATCAGGGAATTTAAGTTATCCTGCAGGGTCGTTACTTTCTCCGGCGTCAGTGACAGTCCGGACGCGTACTGCTGTAATGCTGTCTGGATTCCTTCTGCTCCGGATGGGAGACTGCTCCAGTCGATGTATGCTCCATCACTCAGCTGTACAGTTGATACTACCGGCGTAAAGTTGATGCTTACCCACCGCTCGATCAACGCTCCAAGGACGAACATACCAAGGATAGACGCTCCTTTTGTTACCTTCTGCAGAAGTCCTCCGGAAAGGTCTTCTGTGATCTTGGTTCCTACTCTGTATC
>NZ_BLYI01000070.1 GCF_016586355.1 Anaerostipes butyraticus | reverse complement strand
GAATGGTTTTGTATGATGTTTTGAAGGTACATGAGTATCTCAGATGATCCTCGATAGCTCAGTTGGTAGAGCACACGGCTGTTAACCGTGCTGTCGCTGGTTCGAGCCCGGCTCGGGGAGTTGGGAAGCGTGAGAGCGCTTCAGGAGAGGCCGTGAAGCGGCCATGAAGATGAGGCTCCATGGTCAAGTGGTTAAGACACCGCCCTTTCACGGCGGTAACACGGGTTCAAATCCCGTTGGAGTCATCTTTTTGTTACTAGTTGAATATACTATATCATGTGGCGCCGTAGCCAAGTGGTAAGGCATGGGACTGCAACTCCCTGATCACCAGTTCAAATCTGGTCGGCGCCTTCGAGACATTTTATAAATACACTCATTATATATTGTCGCGGGGTGGAGCAGTCTGGTAGCTCGTCGGGCTCATAACCCGAAGGTCGTTGGTTCAAATCCGGCCCCCGCAATTTCTAAGATTTTGATTTATATCAAAGTCTTTTTTTGTTTCGGGAGAATTCTGCTTTGCAGGATTCTTTCTTTTTTATAAAAATCTGTATTTTCATGCAATAAAAAAGCAGGGTCCGACGTTATTTTATTGAAAACAAATAAAATGAATTTTTATTCAATAATCAGGAGGTCGAACAATGAAAAAAATCAGAATTTTAATTCTTTTATCAGCCGTGCTTATCCTGGCAGGCTGTGGAAATGGAGGTTCAGCCGCATCATCAGATACAGCAGTATCTTCTGAAACCAGCAGTCAGGATACTTCCGCACAGACAGCAGATCAGTCCCAGGCTGCAGAACCACAGCAGGGTGAGAACACATCTGCTCAGGCAGAAATCAGTAAAGAACAGGCGCTGGAGACAGCGCTGAAAGATGCGGAGGTATCTTCAGATCAGGCATATAATATAAAGATAGAAACCGATGGGGATAACAGTATTCCAATCTACGACATTGAATTTGAGACGGATTATGGTGATTATGACTATGAGATTGCCATCCATGGCGGAAAAATCGTGGGAGCCGACTATGAAGTAGAAGAAGAATGGGTTCGTCAGCAGAACGGTCAGGCTGTTACGACAGAAGAAGCAAAAAATATTGTGGCAGATAAAGTATCTGGAGTTTCTGCGGATGAGATTCAGGTCCAGGAGGAATCAGAAGATGGAGAAAAACGCTATGAAGGGCGGCTGCAGTATGATTCCATAGTATATGAGTTCGAGATGGATGCGGCGACAGGGATTATTTTTGACTGGAATGCGGATCTGAGAATGTAGAGAATAGTGAAAATAAGGAAAGAGCAGTCTGGAAAATAAGACTGCTCTTTTTTAGAAGTAGTATAAAATTATTCAAAATCAAGCATTGTTTTGCCTTCGCCGCAGCATCCTTCAAAATCATGGATGAAATCTTTTACTGCAGTTTCAGCGACACCATTGAATGCAAGAGCTTTTAATGTATCCGGGTTTACTGTAACGGAACCGATTCCGAATTTGCCCATTTCCAGAACCTGCTGTGAGTTCTTAAAGGAAGCTCCCAGAACCTCAGCTTCATATCCTGCAGATTTTACCATTGTATGAATGTCTTTGGCAATCTGAACACCATCATATCCGAGATTGTCCAGACGGTTCACATAAGGAGCCAGGAATTTTGCTCCGGCTTTTGCTGCCATAAAAGCGGGCAGAACGCCGTAAATAGCGGTGGCCGTCACATTGATGCCTTCTTTGCTTAAAATGGAAATGGCCTTCAGACCATTTGCTGTAACTGGTACTTTAATATATGTATTCTCGCCCAGAACAGAAACCATATGTTTTGCTTCTTTTACCATATCATCAGCTTCTGTTGAAAGAACCTGGGCATGAAGCATGGCATCAGAAGGAATCAGAGCACGGATCTTTTTTAACTGATCCATAGGATTTGGATTTCCTGTTTTGCTTAAGATGGTCGGATTGGTTGTAACCCCATCATAAGGATACATATTATAAAGTTCCTCAATTTTTGTTAAATCTGCGTCATCAATTAAAATTAACATAAAATAGTCCTCCTGTAAGTTATTATAAAAATCAGCAATTTGATATATAATACATAAAATTTCCTTTGTTCAGAAATTTTGTGTATGATTACAGTTCTAAATCTCCAATGACATCTAAAACTTCCTGTTTTGTTTTTGCATTGCGGAGTTTTTCGATATTTTCTTCCTCACAGATTACTTCAGCTAATTTCATAAGGATATCAAGATGTGTTCCATCTTTTCCGGCAACTCCCATAATAATATAAGCAGGTTCATCGCCATACATAACGCCGTCCGGGCACTGAACGAAAGAAATTCCTGATTTTTTGATATATTTTTCTGATCCATCGATGCCGTGAGGAATTGCCACATTATTTCCGATATAAGTGGAAATGACCTCTTCACGCTGATGCATGCAGGAAATATACTGTTCGTCCACATAACCCTGCTCATAGAGAATTCTGCCGGCTTTTTCAATCGCATCCGGTTTGTCGCGTAAAGATACATTCAGTACGATATTGTTTTCATTAAAAATCTCATTCATAATAATCTCCTTTTTTGTTTAAAGCGTCTAATCGTTTTCTTGTTTCTTCTTTTTCTTTTTCGTTCAGCAATGGTGATACACATAAATACTTGTCCTCGTCCAGGTCCAAAGGAACAGTTGAAACAATAAAATCGTAATCATCCAGATTTTCATCGTGCAGCTTATGAAGGGAAATGATCTTTTTTACATCAATTTCCGTAAACTCCCGCTCAAGGCGGCTGCGAAGCATCTTAGAAGAGCCAATGCCGCTGGAGCAGACAACGAGAACAGAGATGGATTTCTGACTTAAATAGTCCATGGAAGCGATAAAATAAATCACAATGTAGCCGATTTCATCTTCCGGGACATTGACAGCCTGGAAAATATCCAGAAAACTCTGTTTTACGATTTCATATAATTGGGGGTTTGACTGATATACCTCTTCCAGCATAGGGTTAGTTACATTGATGCCGTTTTGGATTCGTTCCATTGCCATATTAACATGAAGCATCAGATTTTCTGCCAGATTTTTATCCTGACTGAATGGAACATGCAGTTTGGATTCAATTTCTCCAATCAGACGGCTGATATTATCAAGAAGCTGAAGTGCGGAAGCGGGATGATTTACCTGATAATGAGTGCGTCCTACGTATAAATTGATGATCCAGTGAAAATAGGATTCTTCATTCTTATATAATATGATATCAAACTTCTTTTTTAAAATCGAGAGGATATCTTCCTGGAAATCAGATTCTGTGGCGGGTACATTGAGATTCAGTTTTAATGGGTCTGACTCACTTCCCATATCACTAACCAATGGGTGCCGCCGGATAAAAATTCCAATGAGAAGCAGAAATTCCTGAAGTTCGCTGTCTGAAATATTCAGATGACGTTTGTGGATCACCGGCTGGACAGCTTCATATAAAATCCTCAAAGATTTTTCACAGTCAAATTTTTGGAGGAGAGAGATAAAAGGATTTTGTTTATACTTCTCATCTTTCAGCCAGTCGAAAAAATTGTCAGGCGATATATTCTGTAAGATGATATTGATAAACAGATGCCGTTTGGGAATTTCTTTTCCAACCAGCCGTACACCCTCACTCTTTTTTGTCTCAAAATCAATATTGTGTGTATGAACTTTATCTTTAACAGAAGAAAAATCATTTCGGATTGTCTGAGAAGAAGTATTCAGATCGATTGCCAGAGACTGGGTTTTTACATATCCGTCTGCATTCAGGAGAATCAGAATGATCATATCAACCCGTTCTTTTGCGGTATAATTTTGTTCTGTTTTTACTCCTTCAAAGGCTGTATTCAGCCGTTTAATATTATAAAGAGATCCAAAAATCATCATGCCCCTGCCAGATGAATGATCCAAAGTCAGGCCAAAAGACTCGATGATTTTGGTGACTTCCGGCATCTGACGATAAATCGTTCGTTCCGTAACCTGGAGTTCTTTTGCAAGGTCCGATACAGTTAGAGGACCGGCTGCATTCATTAAATATTCGATTATTTCTTTAGAGCGATCTGAAATCAGCATGATTCGCCTCTTCTTTCTTCTGTGTTTTAAATAGTTGCTCCCCTGAGATCTGATTGAACTTCCTCAATACAGTTTATAATAGAATTCAACGATTTATTATTTTGTTCGATAAAATGATAAAAATACATGACTCGGTCAAATAACGGTTCGTTTTTATGAATCTGACATTTCTGTTCAAGAAAATCTTCCGTCTGATCACTGCCAAGAAAGTAAAGTCCCAGAGCAATGGCAAATGAAAGATAAACAGGTTCAATCTGCTGTTGTTCGCAGCTTCTGGCAGATCCTACCAGACGATCGGTCGGACCTAATTTCCGGACCGGATCCCTTGCCACCCGTTCTACGGTATCCTTAAGATAAGGATTGCGGAAACGGAAAAGAAGGTCATCGATGTGAAACTGCAGCTGCGCGAAATCAATATGGTATTTTCGGGACAGCATCATAGCGCTTTCTGTCATACAGCCCTGTACGATTTTTCGAATGTAAATATTCCCGGCAGCTTCATCAATGTAAGTCAGGTGAAGCAGTTTTCCAAGAAATGCAGTTGTTACATGAGCCATGTTGTGAATATATAGTTTGCGTTCCAGATAATAGTGAAACGGTGTGTAAGGTACGATTTTTTTATAATCAGGAATCGCATTTTTAAATGCCGCGCTGTCCACTGGAAGATAATCATAGGCTTCCACCCGGACGGCCAGAGGGTGATGGATATCTGAATCAATATCCGGACTTGGAGGAGGAACCATTCTTCCAATAGAGGTTTCCACAAGTCCCAGACGGGATTCCATAATCGGATGATAGGATTCCGGAAGAGCCTGGAGAAGCCAGTTCCTTAATAAAACATCCGCATCCATGAGATTTTCACAGATGAGAAGATCCAATGCGTTTTCGGAATCTGCATCCCAGCGTTTGATCAGACCTTTGGCAATGATCGGAGCGATCTTTTCGAGAACGGAAGCTCCTACAGCAGTGGCAAGAAGATCTGCATCTGCAATTTCATCACGCACTGCGTCCAGGTCATTTCCGTTAACTGCCCGTATGTTTTTGATCCAGTGGATTTCCTGATCTTTTTTCATGATGATTTGTGGATAAGTTTTTTCTTTATTGATTGTATCAACGAGCTGTTCGTTGACATCAATGAATACGACCTCGTAGCCGATTTCGGATAATAATGCGCCAATGAAGCCACGGCCAATGCTTCCTGCGCCATACATAATTGCTTTCATAGATGCCTTTCTTTTTGATAGTAGAATCAAAGACTAAGAATCTAAGACTCTTAGTCTTTGATGGTTATGTATTTTATTGTTCGTTTTTTAATCTTTCTACCAGCTGATCATATTCTGGAGCTTTTAAGTAGTTAGAGATGGATAAGTGCTGCTTATTTGGCTGAGCAGCTTTTGCGGTACCTGTCAGTTCTACATGGGTGATGACAAGGTCTGCATCATCCGGAATTCTTGAGATCGCGGTATTGATGACTTCGATTGGAAGACCAGCCGCCTTTACTTTTTTCTTCAATGCTGCGGCGGACATTGCGGAAGATCCCATTCCAGCGTCACACGCTACAACGATTTTTTTGATGTTGGATACGTCAAGTCCGTCAACTCCGAGACTTGTGTCATTTGTTTTGGCATTGCTGGAAGATTCTTCAGAAGCAGAACTTCCGCTTCCCATAGCTTCTTTTGGTATTACAGATTCTCCAAGAGAGGTGTCTCCTCCTTTTGCAACCATTCGTTTTACGAAGAACGCATTAACTACGAAAGATACAATACAGGAGAGAACAACGCTTAAAATAACTCCGAGCATACAGTCTTTTGGTGACAATGCAAGGACGGAGAAGATACTTCCCGGGGATGGTGTGGCAACAGTACCAACATCAAGAACCGTCAGGGTTCCTGTTCCAACTATACCACCGGCGATCATACCGATGATCGTAAGAGGGTTGGATAATACATATGGGAAATATACTTCATGAATACCGCCAAAGAAATGAATCAGGATCATTCCAGGAGCGGCATCCTTCATTTCGCCTTTTCCAAAGAACCAGTAAGCAAGTAATAATCCAAGACCTGCGCCAGGGTTAGGAACCAGAAGAAACAGGGCAGAATGTCCAAGTGTTTTTACCTGTTCGTAACCGATTGGTCCGAAAATACCATGATCCAGAGCGTTGTTCAGGAACAGTACTTTCGCAGGCTCTACAAAGATTGCAGATAATGGAAGAGCATTGTGAGCAACGATCCAGTTAACTCCGTTTGTCAGTACTCTTGTAATCGTTTCCATAACAGGACCGAATACAAGATATGCGATACAGCAGAGAATTCCGCCGATGATACCTAAAGAGAAGTTGTTTACGATCATTTCAAATCCGCCAGGGATTTTTCCGTCAACTGCCTGGTCAAATTTCTTGATGATCCATCCGGAAAGTGGTCCAAGGATCATAGCTGCCAGGAACATTGGGGTTCCATCTACGGCTACGATTGCACCGACTGTGACAAAGGCACCGATAACGCCGCCTCGGTCTCCTCCGGTCATTTTACCACCTGTGTGACCGATCAGGATAGGAAGCAGATTGTTAAGAATTGGTGTTGTAAGTGTTGCCAGCTTGGCATTAGGAGTCCAGCCGGTTTCCATGAAGAAGGCTGTGATTAATCCGAATCCAATGAAAGCTCCGATATTTGGAATTACCATTCCGGCGAGGAATGCGCCAAATTTTTGGAGTTTCTGTGATACAGTAGTTTTTTCTTCTGCCATATTATAATTCTCCTTTTTCAAAATAATTTTCATTGATTACATCGATGATTTCCTGTTTTGAAGAAGGATTGAGAAGCCGGATGCGCTTTTCCGGCTCCAGAAGAATGTCCGTGATCTGCATTAATTCCTGCAGAGGATCCTCTTCCTGGCTGGAAATTCCAATGACAAAAGAAACCCTGTGTCCAAAATATGAAAAACCTTGTGGGATAGAAACGATGCTAATTCCGGGATGAAGCACGCAGGACAAAGTATCTTGTGTACCATGAGGAATCATGACGCCGTAATCCAGATAAGTTGGATGCTCTTGTTCCCTGCGCAGCATGCCGTCAATATAATTCTCGGTAATATACTGATTCTTAAGAAGAAGATTCCCAGCCTGACGGATGGCTTCCTCTGCCGTGCTGCATGAAAAATCCAGACATATTAAATTCAGAAAATCATCATTTAGAAGTTTGCTGGCCATGCGCCCTCCCTGTTCTTACTTGCATAAACGTTTATCATGCTTATATCATAACCCAGAGATTGTACAGGAATCAATACACACTAATGACATTTTTTTCAGATGATCCAGTGACAAAATTTTGTTTCATATCTGGAACAAAAAAATTAATACAAATGAAAAAATTCGAAATGGAGAAGAAAATAGGCCTAATGTCTGCATTTTCCGGTGGAATTGCGGACAATCAGTTCCGGTTCGTACTCCATCCGCATAATATAGTGGCGTTTGGAAGAGTTATCTTTCTGTGCGTTTTTCTTATAAATAATGTCGACAGCCTCCTGTCCCTTGAAAATAGACGCATGTTCGATCGTCGTCAGAGAAATCTGAGGCATGGCGGACAGAGGAATATTGTCGAAACCGCATACAGAATAATCGGAAGGGATCCGGTATCCGTAGTCTGAAATTGCTGCCATAATTCCGAAAGCGGTCATATCGTTGTTGCCGACAAAGGCGGTAGACCGGGTGTGCTCATCCAGAGCTTCTGCGGCAAGATCGTACCCATTTTGATATTCAGAATTATCAGAGGAATATCTTCCATAGGCAGCCAGAGTCGGAGATTTTACTTCTATATTGTCAGGATTCAGGCCATGATCCCGGAAACAGGATTTTAGTCCTCTCAGACGATGAATTCGTCCGATTTCCTTTGGACGGATTGGGGTGGACACATAAGTAATATGCGTATGACCCAGTGAAATCAGATGTTCTGCAATAATATATCCGGGTTTTTTGCTGTCAAGTTCTACAGAATCAAAACGGCATGCTTCCGGCTTATCGCCGATGGAAACAACAGGGACCTGCTTGGACAGGGCATTGGCTTCGGCGATCTTGGAAGGAGGATAAAGAGAGATGACTCCGGCCAGTTCAAATCCGGAGAGAAGATTGAAATAGAGTTCTTCTCTTGATACATCTCTTAAAGTAGAAATGGTGAAAACAGTATATCCATATTCCTGAGCCCGTTCTGTAATAGAATGAATGATCATGGAATAGTAGCCGTTGGAAAGAATAGGACAGATAACGATAATGCTTCTGGATAAAGCAGTGTCTTTTTTCTTAATTCCGGCCTGTGGTTTGCGGTAGCCCAGTTCCTGGGCGGCAGCCCGCACTTTATCCACAGTTTCCTTAGAGAATGATACATGGGGTTTTTTACTTAAGATCATAGAAACAGTAGACTGGGAAACCCCGGTATATTCTGCAATATCTCTTGTGGTAACTTTATTCCTTTTGCCCATGAGGAAGTCTCCTTTCTAATTGTTAAGTCTCAAATACGCAAATGAAAAGTCTTTGTAAAATTTTTGATTTTTTGGTATCTGTGTGCAAAAAGTCGTGATTTATTTTGATTAATACAAATTATTAATTGAATTAAAAGTTCGATTATTAATATTATATAAATGATTAATAGAGAATGCAAGGATTTTCGAAGATGGTGAAAAACAGAGAAAGAAGACTCCGGTTTTCAAAGAATTAATCAAAGATAATGATTAATTAGAAATAGCGGAAAACCGCGTAAAATAGCGGTTTTGCGGGTTTGACAGTGGGAAAAAAGTGTGATTAGATTAAGTCAGAAAGTAACAAAAGCAAGCGAAAACAGGAGGGTAAAAACAGTGTATGATGTAGCAATTATCGGCGCGGGAATCACAGGCTGTTCTATAGCATATGAACTTGGAAAGTATCAGGTGAACGCGGTCGTGATAGAAAAAGAAAATGATGTATCTGTAGGAACAACAAAAGCAAACAGCGCGATCATCCATGGCGGATATGATCCAAAACCTGGAACGAAGATGGCCAAATATAACATTAAGGGAAATCAGTATACAAAAGAATTGTGTGAAAAACTGGATGTACCTTTTAAACAGATCGGAGCTTTGGTCGTAGCGTTCAGTGAAGAAGAGAAGAAGACCATTGAGGAGCTGAAAGAAAGAGGAAAGATAAATGGTGTTCCGGATATGGAAATCTGGGATCAGGAAAAGCTCAGAAAAGAAGAGCCGAATGTATCAGAAAAAGCACTGGCAGCATTGTATTCACCAAATGTAGGAATTGTAAGCCCTTGGGAGCTTGCCATCGCACTGGCAGAAGTATCAGTACAAAATGGCGTAGAATATAAACTGAATACCGAGGTAACCGGCATTGAGAAAACAGAAGAAGGATATCAGATTGAAACCAATCAGGGAACGGTAGAAGCAAAATATATCTGCAACGCAGCCGGGGTATTTGCGGATAAAGTAAATGAAATGGTCAATGAAAAGACATTTGAGATCACACCAAACAAAGGTGAGTATTATCTGCTGGATAAGAGCCAGGGAAATCTGGTAAACCATGTTATTTTCCAATGTCCAAATGAGAATGGAAAAGGAGTTCTGGTTGCTCCGACTGTTCATGGAAATCTGATCGTAGGACCGGATTCACAGCCAACATCCGGAAACGATGTTTCCACAACGAGACAGGGACTGGATTTTGTCCGCAATACTGCATTAAAATCTGTGCCTGGAATCAATTTCAGAGAGTCCATCCGTAATTTTGCCGGAGTCAGGGCAAGAACAAAAGAACACGATTTCCAGATTTATGAAGATAAGAAGAATAAGGGATTTATCAACATCGGAGGAATGGAATCTCCTGGATTGTCTTCTGCTGCAGCTGTTGCTCTTGACATCGTAAAAATGTTAGGAGAATCCGGACTGGAACTGGAAGCCAAAAAAGAAATCGTAGATGAAAGAAAGATTGCGCGTTTCAGAGGTTTGAGCCATGAAGACAGAGCAAAACTTGTAGCTGAGAATCCGGCTTATGGAAAGATCATCTGCCGCTGTGAAACAGTAACGGAAGGAGAAATCATAAATGCGATCCACCGTCCGATTCCTGCAGTTTCCATCGATGCTGTAAAGAGAAGATGCAATGCAGGTATGGGAAGATGCCAGGGCGGTTTCTGCGGACCAAGAGTTCAGGAAATCATTGCAAGAGAATTAAACATTCCATTGGAAGATGTTCCTCAGGATCGTAAGGGAACAGATATTATTACAGGAGAAACCAAGGACGGAGGTGCCAGATAATGAAATATGATGTAATTGTAGTCGGCGGAGGTCCTGCGGGATTAGCGGCAGCAGTAGAAGCCAATAAAAACGGCGCAGAGAAAGTACTGGTTGTTGAGCGTGACCAGGAACTGGGCGGAATCTTAAACCAGTGCATCCATAATGGATTCGGACTCCATTATTTTAAGGAAGAATTAACAGGACCTGAATATGCAGGGAAATTTATTGATATGTTAGAGCAGACCAACATTGAGGTTATGCTGGATACGATGGTGCTTGACGTTGATGAGACAGAAAAATGTGTACACGCCATGAATAAAAAGAACGGATACATGAAGCTGGAAGCAAAAGCGATCATCTTAAATATGGGATGCCGTGAGAGAACCAGGGGAGCCATTGCCATTCCTGGAGACCGTCCGGCAGGTGTTTTCACAGCCGGCGCTGCTCAGAGATATGTAAACATTGAAGGCTACATGGTTGGAAAGAGAGTCCTGATCCTCGGATCCGGAGATATTGGTCTGATCATGGCACGAAGAATGAGCCTGGAAGGCGCCAAAGTCGTTGGATGCGTAGAACTCTGCCCATATTCCAACGGATTGACACGAAACATTGTACAGTGTCTGGAAGATTATAATATCCCTCTGTATCTGTCTCATACGATTACAGATATTCAGGGAGATAAACGAGTTGAGAAAGTTATCGTTCAAAAAGTAGATGAAAACAATCAGCCGATTCCTGGAACGGAGATTGAATTTGATGTTGATACGGTTCTTCTGTCTGTTGGACTGATTCCGGAAAATGAGCTGACAAGATCTGCGGGAATCGAGATGGATCCGGCAACCAGCGGTCCGGTCGTATTTGAAAATATGGAGACTTCCGCTGAGGGAATTTTTGCCAGTGGAAATGTAGTTCATGTGCATGACCTGGTAGACTTTGTAACAGCAGAAAGCCAGAAGGCTGGAAAGAGCGCTGCAGAGTATGTCAAAAACGGAGAGACCAAAGATCAGACTTATATTGAGATTAAAAATGGAGACGGAGTCAATGGAATCGTACCTCAGAAAGTACGTCCATCCAATGTGGATAAGATGGTTGAAGTTATGTTCCGTGCCCGTAATGTCTACAAAGATGTACAGATCAAGGTAAAATCTGATGGAAAAGAATTAGCTTCCTTCAAGCGGGAACATATGGCCCCAGGTGAGATGGAGAAGATCGTAATTCCAAAGGCATTTTTAGATAAAGTGGAAAATGGTGAGATTACCGTGTCAGTAGAAAAGGTAGGTGCATAACATGACAGAGTTAATTTGTATTGTATGTCCGAAAGGATGCCATCTGAAAGTAGACGAAGAAAACGGATATAAGGTAACCGGAAACGGATGCCCAAGAGGAGCCGCTTATGGAGAGAAGGAACTGGTAAATCCGACCAGAGTCATCACTTCCACCGTAAAGATCGAAGCGAAAACAGCCAGAAGGGTGCCGGTAAAAACAGCCGGAGATATTCCAAAGGGCAGAATTTATGATATTATGAAAGAGTTAGATAAGGTAACTGTCAAGGCGCCGATACAGATTGGCGATGTGGTGATCCCGGATGTATTAGGCCTTGGTGTGGATATTGTTGCCTGCAAGAAGGTAACAGAATAATTTAAAATAAGGTAACAGAATAACTTAAAATTCAGGAGGAAAAGAAATGAGCGTTATAACATTTGTATGTGCAGGTCAGATGAACTCTGCAATCACATTTCCGGCATTTGAGAACGGACACGAAGTACGTCTGGTAGGATCACCTCTGGACAGAGATATCATTGATGGATTAAGAAAAGATAACTTCCACATTACATTAAAAAGAACCCTGCATGACGGAATCAAATATTATCAGATTGAAGAACTGGAAGAAGCTTTAGAGGGCGCAGATCTGATTTTAGGAGGAGTCAGCAGTTTCGGACTGGACTGGTTCTGTGATGAAATTCTCCCGGTACTTCCGGAAGATGTTCCGCTGCTTACAGTCACAAAAGGTATGGTGGATTTAGAGGATGGAACCCTGGTTCCTTATCCGCATATCTTTGCCCAGAGACAGCCGGAAGGAAAACACATTAATTTTAATGCTATCGGCGGACCATGTACCAGCTATGAGCTGGCAGACCACGACGACAGCCATGTAGCTTTCTGCGGAAATGACATGGAAACACTGAAATATATCAAATCCCTGCTGGCAACAGATTATTATCATATCAGCCTTTCTACCGATGTGGTTGGTGTTGAATGTGCAGTTGCAATGAAGAATGCCTATGCACTGGGCGTTTCTCTTGCCGTAGGACTGGCAGAAAAGAGAGATGGAAAGATCGGAGCAGTTCATTACAACTCTCAGGCAGCGTTGTTTGGACAGGGCGTAAAAGAAATGATCCATCTGCTGGATCTCATCCATGGAGGACCGGAAAATATCATCCATGGAGCGGGAGATTTATATGTAACTGTATTCGGCGGACGTACACGTAAGATTGGTACTCTGCTTGGTCGAGGACTTACCTTTGATCAGGCAATGGAAGAACTTCAGGGAGTGACTCTGGAATCTATTGTAATTGCCACACGTACGGCACGCGCTGTCCGCAAACTGGCAGAGAGAGGCATTGTTTCACTGGATGATTTCCCACTGCTGATGCATGTGGATGCAATCATCAACGAAGGCGCGGAAGTTAATATCCCATGGGAGAAATTTACGACGATCGTAGAAAAATAGAATCCTGAATAAGTTATTATAAAACAGCGGAAGAAATCCTTCTGTCAGATGAAAGATCATGACAGAGGGATTTTTTCTGTTTGGTTTGCTGTCTTGTTTTATACCTGCCATTTGTTTTATACTCACAGAAAAGAAGGATGAAAAGTAAGGGAAACGGAGGCAGAGATGAGACTAGATGAAATTTATGACAGTATAAAAAAGAAATTTCCCATTCATTCGGTCAATGGAAGTGCAGGGATGGCGCGGCCGGTACAGTGGGTTCACATGGTAGAGGATCTGGAGGTGGCAGAATATATCAATGGAAATGAGCTGATCTTTACAACGGGGATCGCGGATTATGAAGAATCCTGGCTTTTAAAGTTTGTACAGAGGCTGCATGAAAATCATGCGAGCGGTCTTGTAGTCAATATCGGACCATATATTGAAAAAATACCGGATAACGTAAAAGAATATGGGAGAAAGCATGAGTTTGCGCTGATGGAAATGCCGTGGGAAGTACATCTGGTGGATGTGTTTAAATATATTTCCACTCTTTTGCTGGATCAGGAAAAACGCAAAGCGGGCATTGTGAACGCAATGAAAGATGCTCTCTTTTATGCTTCAGATCATGGAATTTATAAATCAGAACTGGAAAGGTACGGATATGATCTGAATCATAAATTCTGTCCGATCCTGCTGGATATGAAGATGGTTCCGGAACATGAAAGAGAGGTGCTGGCTGCCTCGCTGGAAGATATTTTGTCCTTTTATTTTGCCAGGATCATAGTGTTTAAATTTAATCAGTACATTGTGATTATTTTATATTGTGCGGATAAGAGCCAGATTCTGGAATGCTGTGAAAAAGTACGAAAATATGAAAAACAAAATGCCTCATTCTGGATGAAGGCAGCTGCGGCCGGTCCAAATCTGAATGGTGTGGAACATTTGCCAGGCAGTTATCAGATCGCGAAGGAAATGATCGATCTGGCAGAAAAATCCGGTCAGAAACAGCTGATATATGATGATATAGGGATATATCAGCTGCTTGTGACCAATCCGGAAAAAGAAGCCTTGAAGAAATATGCAGAACAGAAGCTGAAAAATCTCCTGGATTATGACATGGAGAATCAGACGGATTATGTCAGAATCTTAAGAACCTATCTGGAAACGGACTGCAGCGTACAGGAGACAGCAAGAAGAGAGTTTTGCCACAGAAATACGATCAATCACCGGATTCATCAGATTAAGGAAATCCTGGGGAAAAGAACCATAGGAATCCATGATAAAGTCGAGCTTATGATGGCATTTGCAATCCTGGATCTGGAAAAGAAATAAATGTGCTGACTGGATAAAAGAGAGAATAGAATCAGGGCTGTACTGCTCTTGTGGCGGCCGTGGGAATTGTTATACTGAAATTACGAAATACATCAGAAACAGAATCACAGAAGGAGGAGTATAACAATGAATGGAAAAGAAGTCATTGAAAACCACAAAAAATATAATCTTCAGTCCTGGTCAGTTCAGGGCTCTCTGGATCCAAAAGCAATTGAAAAGACAGATAATATTTATCTGTGGGATTATGACGGCAACCGCTATACCGATATGTCAGCGCAGCTGGTGAATATGAATCTTGGACATGGAAATAAAGAGATTGGAGAGGCGATTAAGAAACAGGTGGATCAGTTTTGCTTTATCGCTCCAAGCTACGCAGCGGAAAGCCGCTCTAAGCTGGCTAAGAAGGTCATTCAGCTGATGCCGGACAACATGGGAAAAGTATTTTTTACCAATGCAGGAGCCGATGCCAACGAGAATGCAATTAAAATAGCCAGAATGTATACAGGAAGAAATAAGGTAATGAGCCGTTACCGCAGCTACCATGGATCATCTTTTGGAGCGGGTAACTTAACCGGGGAACCAAGAAGGTTTCCTCTGGAGCCGGGAATTCCGGGATTTATAAAATTTTTTGATCCGTATGTGTATCGGGAGAAGATTCATTTTGACAGTGAAGAAGAAGCCGGAACATATTATGTAGAAAAACTGAGAGAGCAGATATTATATGAAGGGGCAGACCGGATCGCGGCAATTGTCATGGAGACAATCACAGGTTCCAATGGGGTGATCATTCCGCCGAAAAATTATCTTCCGGGAGTCAGAAAACTCTGTGACGAGTATGGAATCGTAATGATCTGCGATGAGGTTATGGCCGGATTTGGAAGAACCGGAAAAATGTTTGCCTTTGAAAATTTTGATGTAAAACCGGATATCGTTACTTTTGCAAAGGGTATTACATGTGGATATGTGCAGTTAGGAGGTGTGGCAGTCAGCAGTGAGATCGCGGCATATTTTGATGATCATCTTTTGTCCTGCGGACTGACTTACAGCGGGCATCCTCTGGCGTGTGCCGCGGGAAATGCCTGTGTTGATTATTATGAAACACATCACATACTGGATCATGTTAATGAAGTGGGCGCAGTGCTGGGTGAAATTCTGGAGCAGTTAAAGAAAAAATATCAGATTGTCGGGGACGTCCGTTATATTGGATTATTTTCTGCCATTGAGCTGGTAAAAGACAGGAAAACCAGAGAGCCTCTGGTACCTTATGGAAGAGACCCCGAAGGAAAAATGGGAAAAATCATTAAAATGCTGGAAGAACGCGGATTTATGACATATTCCCATGAAAATATGATTCTGATCGCGCCGCCGCTGATCATTACGGAGCAGCAGCTGCGGGAGGAAATGGAAAAAATGGATGAAGTATTAAAAATTGCAGATGAGACAATGAGATAGGGAGGGAAAGATGGCAGAGCAGTTTTTTATCCCGAAAAAAATTATCACAGGGGAAGACGCGCTGGCAGCAGCAGGAGACAGAATCGCAAATATGGGGAAGAAAGCCCTGATTGTATGCGGGCCTAATGTGAGAAAAATGGCGGCAGCAGAGAAAGTCATGGAAGAACTGGAAAAAAGGGAGACCGCGTATGCTGTTTACTCTGACATAACAGGAGAGCCGACCGACAGGATGATTGATAATGGAGCCAGAGTATATTTAGAGGAAGCCTGCGATTTTCTGATTGGGATCGGGGGAGGAAGTCCTCTGGACGCGATGAAAGCAATTGCCCTGAAAGCTGTATGCGGGGGAGAAATGGCGGATTATATGGGAGTGTCAGTAGAAGCGAAACTCCCGCCTATGGCCGCGGTCCCGACAACAGCGGGAACCGGATCAGAAGCTACCCAGTTTACCATTATCACTGACACAAAAAATGATGTAAAAATGCTGCTGAAAGGAGAATCTTTTATGCCGGATCTGGCAGTCGTAGATCCGGAGTTTTCAGTTTCAGCACCACGCGGTGTGACTGCATCTACAGGTCTGGATGCTCTGACACACGCGGTTGAGGCTTACACTTCCAGGAAAGCCCAGCCGTTAACCGATATTTTTGCGGTTTCAGCGGTTCGAAGGATTTTTCAAAATCTGCCGGAAGCATATGAAAACGGCAGCAGCCGGAATGCCAGAAAAGAGATGGCTCTGGCGGCGCTGGAGGCGGGAATTGCCTTTAATAATGCGTCCGTAACGATTGTTCATGGGATGAGCCGGCCCATCGGCGCTTTGTTTCATGTGCCTCATGGGACGTCCAATGCGATATTGCTGCACCCATGTCTGAAATATGTTATGGATGGGGCAGTTGAGCGGTTTGCTGTACTTGGAAGGGAAATTAAGGCTGCCGGCAGTCAGGACGATGATAAGTCTGCAGCGGAAAAATTTATAGAAGAAGTGAGAAAATTATGCCGGAAGTGCGGCATCGGATCACCAAATTGTTACGGGATAGAAAAAGAAGCATTTTTAGAAGCTGTCCCTAAGATGGCAGAAGATGCTGTCGCAAGCGGAAGTCCGGCAAATACGCGAAAGAAGATTCAGAAAGAAGACATTATAAAAATATATCAGTCATTATGGTAATTTGTAAAAAAAGACTTCAGCACAAAAATAAATGTGCTGAAGCACCTTGCCTTATTTTTACAAAAGGTTATAATAAGACCTAAATTCATTACAAACAACTTGGCAAAGGCGTCAGCGGATCAGCTGGCGCCTTTCCTGCATGTAGGGGATTTTTAGGGAAAACAGAACGCTGTTCTTTATGTATGCAATGTACATATATTAGAACACAGATGGAAAATGAAAGGAGGACAGATATGCTGTTATTGAGAGCAATCATCCGGCCGGAAAAAGTAAAAGAAGTGCTGGATGCTTTATTACAGGAAGGATATTCCTCTGTGACAAAAATGGAGGTTTACGGAAGAGGAAAACAAAAAGGAATTCAGATAGGAGATGTTTTTTATGATGAAATTCCAAAAGAAATGATCTTCATGGTAATTGAAGATGGAGACAAAGAAAAAGTAAAAAATATCATCATGGAACATGCCAGAACAGGCGAGAATGGAAATTCTGGCGACGGACGTATTTTTATCAGCCCGGTAGATGAGGCGTATACGATCAGCACAGAAGATGAAGGCCTGTAGAAGGAGGAGATTATGAAAGAAATCTTAGCGGTCATCCGGCCGAACATGACCGGCGCAACAAAAGACGCGCTGGAGAAGGCAGGGTTTCCGGCTTATACCTGTATCAGGGTCAGAGGCCGGGGAAAGAAACCATTTAATTTTGCCGGGGACATATCAGAAAATGCCAGACACCGGCTGCTTCCCAAACGTCTGATTACATTGATCGTGCCGGAAGAAGAAGCTCAGAGAGCCGTGGAAACGATCATAAAAGTCAATCATACAGGAACGCCTGGAGATGGAAAAATCTTTGTAATGCCGATTTTTGAATCTTATCAGGTCAGAAATGGAGAGGGTGGTGCCGATGCTTATTAGCAACGCAGGAACAATAAATCGAGCAAAAATAAAAAGAGGTAATGCAATGAAGAAAAAGAAGTTATCGACAGAAAGGATCATAACCATAGCGACAGTCGTTATCATATTAGCCGCATGGTTTTTGGTAACAAATCTGGGGCTGGTTGATACGACACTGCTTCCGACTCCTCAGATGGTGTGGGCAGCATTTATGGACATTGCGGTGAACGGATATAAAGGCTTTACATTTGCGCAGCATATCGGAGCCAGTATGTACCGGCTTCTGGTATCTTTCCTGCTGGCAGCAGTTGTAGCCGTGCCGCTGGGACTTTTGAGCGGCAGCAGCAGTAAATTCCGCGCAGTGCTGGAACCGATCATTGAATTTTATCGTCCGCTTCCGCCGCTGGCATATTATACACTGCTGGTACTGCTGCTGGGAATTGAAAATGAATCTAAGATTGCGCTGCTGTTTCTGGCATGTTTCGCGCCGATCTACATTCAGTGTACATCCGCAGTTATGAGGGTAAAGAAGGATTACATTAACAGCGCATATACTCTGGGAGCAACGAAAAAACAGGTTTTTACAAAAGTTATTTTCCCGGCGTGTCTGCCAGACATTTTTATGGGATTAAGAACAGCGCTGGGCGTAGGTTATACAACGCTGGTTGCTGCCGAGATGGTAGCGGCAAGTTCAGGACTTGGATGGCTTGTTCTGGATGCAAGTAATTATCTGCGGTATGACATCATTTTCATGGGAATCATTGTCATGAGTGCAACAGGAATTATTTTAAATGGAATTATTCTTTTTGCAGAAAAATGCGTTGTTCCGTGGAAAGGAAAAGACTGAGAACCGAGAAAGAAAAGGAGAATGCATATGAAAAAGAGATTTTGGAAAAAATTAGGAACCTGCGCCGTTGCGGCGGCGATGGCAGTTACCGGACTGACGGCATGTAAAAGCGGCGGCAGTTCTTCTGATTCCGATTCAGTGGATACCGTAAGAATCGGAACGCAGGAAATGCCAAATGATGAAGGAATTGCAAAAGCAAAAAATTATCTGGAAGACCAGCTTGGAGTTAAAGTAAAGCTTGTGAAGTTTGACTCAGGAAAAGACGTCAATAATGCGTTGAAAGCCAACAGTATTGATTTTGGACTGGAAGGAACCACATCCGCTGCTCTGGCGCTTTCCACGGGAATTGACATAAAGGTTATCTGGATCCATGAAGTGCTTGGAAATATTGAGTCTCTGGCAGTAAGAAAGAAAGACAACATTAAGAGCATAGCAGATCTGAAAGGAAAGACCATTGCGGTGCCATTTGCGACAACTTCACATTACTGTCTGCTTCGTTATCTCAACTCTCAGGGAATGTCAGAATCTGATGTGAAGCTGCTGGATATGGATACGAATAGTGCATATGCTGCATGGAAACGAGGAGACATTGATGCGGCCTGGGTATGGCAGCCGGCGCTTCAGAGCATTCTGGATGATGGAGGAGAAATTCTTGTATCCAATGGCGATGCAGCAAAAGAAGGTTATATGACAGCCAATGTGGAAGTTGTAAGTTCTGATTTCGCAGAGAAACATCCGGAACTGGTACAGAAATATATTAAGGCAATGCAGGAAGCAAGAGATCTTTACAGTAAGGATGAGAATGAGGCAGTTTCTGCGTTATCTGATCAGCTGGGATTAACTGCAGATGAAATTAAAACCCAGATTGCAGGAGCTGAGTGGGTATCTGCAAAAGATCAGATCAGCAGCAAATATCTGGGAACCAGTGATAAGGTAGGCGAGCTGGCAGACAACCTGCTGGATACTGCAAACTTCCTGAAAGATCAGAAGAATATTACCAGCGTGCCGGATAAATCAACCTTTGAAAAAGCAGTCGCTCCGGAATATATTGAAGCAGTCTTAGGAGAGTAACAGAAAGGGAGATCAGCTTATGGAAGAAATTTTAAACGCAGCGCCGCAGCATGTGGTGACATTGGAAAATATCAATTTGAAATATAATGGGGAACGAGGAGAAGTAACAGCCCTCCAGAATGTAAATCTTAACATTGAAAAAGGAGAGTTCATCTGTGTTCTGGGACCTTCCGGATGTGGAAAGAGCACCCTGCTGAATATTATGGCAGGGTTCCTGAAACCAACAGAAGGTGAGGCAAAAATGAATGGGAAACTAATCGAAGGCGCCAGCTGGGAGAGGGCAGTCGTGTTTCAGACACCAACGCTGTATCCATGGCTGAATATCCATGACAACGTGGCGTTTGGCCCCAATGTCCGGCATCTGCCAAAGAAAGAGACGGAGGAACTGACCAGGAAATATCTGAATTTGGTGGAACTGGGGGACTTTGGCGATCATAAGCCGTATGAACTGTCCGGCGGCATGAGGCAGAGAGCATCTTTGGCGAGAGTGCTGGTCAATCAGCCGGGAATGATTTTGATGGATGAACCATTTGGAGCTCTGGATGCCCTGACAAGGCAGAATATGCAGACCTTGATCCGGAAGATCTGGAGTCAGACACAGAATACGGTTTTCCTGATCACCCATGATGTAGATGAAGCGCTGGCGCTGGCAACGAGAATCATTGTAATGTCCAGCCGGCCGGGAAGAATCGTAAAAGAATTTGAAACTGATTTCACTTACGATATCGATGGTGTGAATAAAGAAAGCGCCAGATATACGAGAAAATACATGCAGATTCGTGAGGAAATCCTAAACATTATCAATGAACAGAATGAGACCCTGAAACTATGAGAACGATGATTTTCTTTCTTGTTCTGTTTGCGGCAAACGTCATTCAGGCAATTACGGGATTTGCCGGTACGCTGCTGGCAATGCCGGTATCCATACAGCTGATTGGTGTTTCAGAGGCAAAGGTCATATTAAATATTATGGCCTTTGTTTCATGCCTTTGGATCGCGGTGGAAAACCGCAGATATATCCAGTACAAAATTCTTGGGAAAATCATCCTTTGGATGGGAAGCGGAATGATCATAGGAATCTGGATTTTTGACAAGGTTTCACTGGATTTTCTTCTGCCTTGTTATGGAATCTTCATTCTGCTGATCGCATTGAAAAAGCTTCTGATACCAAGGGAAATTCAGATGCCGGGCTGGCTTTTAACAGGAAGTCTTCTGGCTGCGGGAATCCTGCATGGAATGTTTGTGTCCGGAGGAGCGCTTCTGGTGGTCTATGCTTCTGCAGTCATAAAAGACAAAGATCAGTTTCGGGCGACCGTGGCTCCGGTCTGGGTCATATTAAATTTATTTTTAATGATTTCAGATGAACTTCACGGAAGCATGACGGCGGAGGTTCTCAAAATAACCGGCCTGGGAATCATACCATTGTTTTTGGCGATTTATATTGGCAACAAAATACAAAAGAAAATCAATCAGTCAGTTTTTTTAAAACTGACATATATTCTTCTGGCAGTTTCCGGCCTATCTGTGCTGGTGCCATAGAAACGGGGCCTGCGGGAAAAAGGAGGGATGCATATGGCAGTAACGCTGCGGAAGCTTCTGGAATCTGTAGAGGAAGAAAGAATTCAGATCTTAGCGGGGAAGAATAATCTGGATCGTGCGGTACGATGGACACATATGGTAGAGTCAATAGAAATTTCTACATTTCTGGAAGGACAGGAAATTGCATTTACTACAGGGGCGGCATTAAAATCAGAGGAAGATTTTTTTGAGATGGTAAAATGCATTATCAATAATCAGGCAACGGCAATCATTGTAAATATCGGGCCGTATATCAAAGAGGTGCCGGAAAAAATCATAAAGTATTGTGAAGAAAGGAATTTCCCGCTGATCACGGTGCCGTGGGAGACGCATATGGCTCATATTATGCAGATTTTCTGCCTGAAGATCACAGAGGAAGATAAAGCCAATATGGAATTATCCAGCGCGGTAAAAAATGCGATCTTTTTCCCGACACAGGAAGATCTGTATATTCCGGCTCTGGAACGATACCATTATTCTCCCGGATGGTCGTACTGTGTGGCAGCCATAGAGATTTTGGAAGGCGCCCAGCCGGTTGAGAAAGAACGCCGTCAGCGATTTCAAAAATATATTGAAAATCAGCTTTCTTACCGATACCGGGACGTGATTATCTTTGAACAGGACGAAGAAATCCTGCTGATTTTTCATCAGATGGCGGACGAAGAAGTGAAAGAAATTTTGCAGCAGATGATGAGGCAGTATGAATGTATGCTGCGAAAAGAAGAGAAAAGCTATATTGGAATTGGGCGGTGTACAAAAAACATGAAATGTATTGCCAAGAGCTACCGTCAGGCTCAGGGCGTCTTAAAGCTGCAAAAGAGAAGGAATCAGAACAAAACAGCGGTTGTATACAATGAACTGGGACTGTATAAGCTGCTCCTTGCCATGGAGGATACGGAGATTGTCAGGGAATATTATATGGAGATGATGGGGCCGCTGCTGAAATATGACGAAGCGAAACAGACTGATTACTGCAAGGTGCTGGAGTGTTACCTGAATCATGACGGAAGTGTAAAAGAAGCGGCGGAGGAGTTATATGTGCATCGCAACACCATAAACAAGAAAATTAATAAAATCGAGGAAATCACAGGATTTAATCTGTCCAGCCTGGACGTGCGCGCCAGGTTTAAAATTGCGTTTATGATCCAGGAAATCCTGTAGGCAGGCGCACGTTTCGAAATGTGCCAAAGCCTATTTAAAACCAGGCTTCAACACATTGAATCAAGGTATAAAAGGGGATACGATACAAAAAAGCAAATGACAATGAATAAAAGAAAGGGGCAGAAACGATGAGCTTACAAGGAAAAGAAATACAGGAAATGCATAAAAAATATATTCTCCAGTCATGGGGAAAAGCAGGGCAGGATGTTCTGCCGGTGGAAAAGGCAAAAGGAATTTATTTCTGGGATTATGATGGAAATAAATATGCAGATATGGCATCTTTGCTGGTATGTTCCAATCTGGGACATGAGCTTCCGGAAATCGTAGATGCAATCAAAGAACAGGCAGATAAAATGTGCTTTATGGCTCCGGCTTATGCAAGTGAACCAAAAAGCCGGCTGGCCAAAATGCTGGTGGAAGCAGCAGGAGAAGATACTTACAAGAGAGTGTTTTTTACCAATGCAGGGGCAGAATCCAACGAAAACGCCATTAAAATGGCAAGAATGGTAACAGGAAGAACAAAAATCTTCTCCTGTTATCGAAGCTATCACGGAGCGACACTCGGATCTTCCAATGCTTCCGGTGACTGGAGAAGATTTGCGGCAGAGATCGGAGGCGCCAATGGATTTGTAAAATTTATGAATCCGCATATGTACCGGGACGGATATACAAAGGGAAAAGATGATGCGGAAGTGACAAAGAAGGCTCTGGCAGACTTGGATCTGCAGCTTCGATATGAGGGAACCAATAATGTAGCAGCCATTTTAATGGAGTCTATTGTTGGCGCCAACGGCGTTATTCTTCCGCCGGATGGTTATATGGAAGGAGTCAGGGCTCTTTGCGACAAATATGGAATCCTGATGATCTGTGACGAAGTAATGGCAGGATTTTTCCGGACAGGAAAATGGTTTGCATGGCAGAATTTTGATTTTAAACCGGATATGATCACATTTGCCAAAGGAGTTACCTGCGGATATGTTCCTTTGGGAGGAGTGATTGTAAATAAAAAGATCGCGGAATATTTTGAAGAAAATGTTCTGCAGTGCGGTCTTACCTATTCAGGTCACACTCTTGCCTGCGCAGCAGGCGTCGCAGCCATGAATTATTATAAAGAACATAAAATTGGGGAGCACGTGGCAGAGATGCACGAAATCGTTTCCGCTTTTATGAATGAAATGGCAGAGAAACATAAGTGCATTGGAGAGGCAAGATGCATTGGATTATTTGGGGCACTGGAAGTTGTAAAAAATAAGGAGACAAGAGAACCAATGCAGGAATACGGTGTTCCGGGACCGGTAATGCCATGGATTTTTGCAGAACTGAAGAAACGGGGATTTGCGACATTCGGAAGAGAGAACTTCATTGAAATCTGTCCTCCGCTGATCATTACAAAAGAAGAGCTGGAAGAATATCTTCCGATTTTGGATGAAGTACTGACAATGGTAGACGAGAAATACTGCGATTAGAGGAGGGACATATGAATTGGGATTATTTACAGCCGGTAAAGATCCGGTTTGGAAAAGGAAGGGTTTCAGAAATTAAAGATCTGGCGGAAGCTATGGGATGCAAAAGAGGCCTGCTGGCAGCAGATCCGTTTTTCTTTACCAATGGACTGGCAGACCGGATCATTGGAGACAGCAAAGGAACTCTGGTAGGTGCGTTTGGAAAAATATCACCGAATCCGGATGTGGAGGAAGTGGACGCCTGTGCCGAAATAATCCGTCAGGAGAAGATTGATTTTGTCGTGGCACTGGGAGGCGGAAGTTCCATGGACTGTGCAAAAGCAGCGGCAGCGGCAGCCATGACAGGTGACTCCATCCGGGAATATCATGGAACGGGAAAGGTTCTGCCAAAAACACATCTTCCGATCATTGCAGTTCCCACAACAGCAGGAACCGGCAGTGAGGTGACTTGTGTGGCGGTTTTAACGGATCATAAAAACCAGAAAAAATCACCGATCGTATCTGACAGTTTCTATCCTTCTTATGCCATTATCGATCCGGAACTGACTTATACGATGCCGCCGAAAGTAACGGCGGGAACCGGGATTGATGTTTTATCCCACGCTCTGGAAGGATACTGGAGCAGAGGGCATCAGCCAATTTGTGACGCATGTGCGGTCCATGCGGCAGGTCTGGTATTTCAGTATCTGTACCGGGCATATCAGAATCCGGAAGATGAAGAAGCAAGAGAAAAAATGTGTGAGGCATCGGTCATCGCGGGGCTGGCGTTCACACTGCCGAAAACCACATCATCCCACGCATGTTCTTTCCCGCTGACCAATCTGTATCATATTCCGCATGGCGAGGCCTGCGGCCTGACTCTGGATTATTTCGCAAGAGTCAATAAAGATGTGGAAAACGGAAGGGTACAGGATTTTGCCAGAAAGCTTGGATTTCAGGATGTGGATGAAATGGCAGACGCCATCCACGACCTGAAAGAAAAAATGGGATTGAGAACTGACCTGAAAGATTTAAATTTAACAGATGAACAGATTGATGAGCTGATTCGGATCAGCCATCATCCGAATCTTGAAAACAATCCGGTGAAAATTACGGATGAAATACTGAGAGATCTGTATGAAAGCATGAGATAATCAGAAAAGTCCGGAATCTAAATAAAAAGAAACAGATATTACAGTACAGGAAGTCTCTGTGCGGCAAAAAGGGAGCCGCCGGAGACTTTTTGTATCTTGTTGGATGCAAGGGATTGTTTTATAATCTTAATCATAGGAAAACCGGAGAAATTCCGGTACATTTAGAAGGAGGCAGACAATGGACTATCGCAAATTTGAAAATCAGTATGTGATCCGTCTGGACCGCGGAGAAGAAATCGCAGAAAGCTTAAAATTCGTTGCGGAAAAAGAGAAGATAAAGCTTGCGTATCTGACAGGGATTGGCGCTGCAGGAAAGGTCACAGCAGGCGTTTTTGATACGAAAGAAAAAGTATTTAAAGGTCATACGTGGGAAGGTGATCTGGAAATCGTTTCTATTGGCGGGAATATCAACACCATGAACGGGGAGACCTATGCACATTTTCATATTAGTGCTGCGGATGAGCAGGGAAATGTATTTGGCGGACATCTGCAGGAAGCTGTGATCAGCGGAACCGGAGAACTGGTATTGACGGAAATCAACGGCACGGTAGATCGAAAGTTTGATGAAGAAACCGGACTGAATCTTTTTGAATTTTAAATATGATGATTTGGAGGATATTCTGTAAATGAATTTGATAACAGGAAGACAGCTGTACAAAAATTATAAAGAGTATGATCAGCAGGATGTGGAAATATGCGGCTGGGTGAAAAGCAACCGCGGATCGAAAAATTTTGGATTTTTAATTATAAATGACGGAACTTTTTTTAACCCGGTTCAGGTAGTATACGATAAAGAATTAGACAACTTTGGAGAAGCTGCAAAGTTAAATGTGGGGACGGCCGTAATTGTAACCGGAACCCTGGTGGCAACGCCGGAGGCAAAACAGCCATTTGAAATTCAGGCAAAAAGCGTGGAAATTGAAGGAAGCTGTTCCTTTGATTATCCGCTTCAGAAAAAGCGTCATACATTTGAATATCTGAGAAAGATCGCGCATCTGCGGCCAAGAGCCAATACATTTCAGGCAGTATTCCGGGTACGGTCTCTGGTAGCGTATGCTATCCATAAATTTTTTATGGAACGGGATTTTGTTTATGTTCATACGCCGATCATTACAGGCCAGGACTGCGAAGGCGCAGGAGAAATGTTCCAGGTAACGACACTGGATCTGGAAGCAGCAGTGAAAAAAGGCGAGATCAATTATGAAGAAGATTTCTTTGAAAAACCGGTAAATCTGACCGTCAGCGGGCAGCTGGCCGGAGAGACTTTTGCCCAGGCGTTTCGCAATATTTATACGTTTGGACCGACATTCAGGGCAGAAGAATCCAATACAACAAGACATGCGGCGGAATTCTGGATGATTGAGCCGGAAATGGCATTTGCGGATCTGGAAGACAACATGGAAATCGCGGAACAGATGATCAAATATATCATCGGTTATGTTCTGGAATATGCACCGGAAGAAATGAAATTTTTTAATCAATTTGTAGACAAAGGGCTTTTGGAGCGGCTGCATCACGTAGCGGAATCAGAGTTTGGCAGAGTGACTTATACAGAAGCTGTAAAAATACTGGAACAGCATAATGATCAGTTCCAGTATAAAGTATCCTGGGGAATTGATCTGCAGACAGAGCATGAACGATTTCTGACAGAGAAAGTATTTAAAAAGCCGGTTTTTGTGACAGATTATCCAAAAGACATCAAAGCGTTTTATATGAAAATGAACGATGATGAGAAAACTGTGGCTGCCATGGACCTTCTGGTACCGGCGATCGGAGAGATCATCGGAGGAAGCCAGAGAGAAGATTCTCTGGAGAAACTGGAGAAGCGAATGGCAGAACTGGGTATGGATCCAAAAGATTATGATTTCTATCTGGATCTTCGAAAATACGGGTCCACCAGACATTCCGGCTTTGGACTTGGATTTGAAAGAATGGTTATGTACGTCACCGGTATGGCAAATATCAGAGATGTGATTCCGTATCCAAGAACTGTTGGAAAGTGTAAATATTAAAAGATAAAATGCATATGCTATCTCTTAGAAAAATCCGGAAGAGAAGAAAGAGAGGCGGCATCATGCATTCAATCTGGCAGGAGAAGATAGAATTTCCAGAGTACCCTATTTTAAAAAGAGATAAAAAGGCAGATGTTTTGTATATTGGAGCGACTTTGCAAAATGCGGTAGAAGCACATTTCCAGCATGCTCAGGGGAAAGCGGTGATGATGCTGGAAGAGAAAGTAATCTCTCAGATGCCGGAACTCGGAGGAATGGGAATCCTCCGGGCCGAAAACCGCAGGGAAAGAAAGAGTCTTTGGAAATTAAGAGATTATATTTCCGGAAGACAGATTCCATGTGAAATGGAAGTGATATCAGACGACTGTATCTGGATCCATCCGGTAAAATTGTTTTTGTTTATGACAGAAGGAATTGAAATATATGAGCAGACAGCGGTCTGCTCCCGCCAGGGGAAGCGGCTGGATATCGGAAGCGCTTATGTAGATGCGGCAGAAATCATAGAAGCGGAAAAAAGAAAAGAACCATTTTATGTGTATGTTTTTGCGGAAAGCGGTTCCGGAAAAATGCCAGAGGGAGAATTTGAGGAGATGCGCAGATATAAAAATTTCTGGCTTGCGGGAAGTGCAAGAAGAGATGTGGAAGGGTATCTGTACTTTTGGGAGATTTGAAGAACCGCAGCTGGTGTGTTAAGATAGACACAATATGAGATTTGCAGGAGGAGGAAAAAAAACATGAGTATGATCGATGTAATTCGAAAAGAAATGATGGCAGCAATGAAAAATAAGGACAAAGAGCGAAAAGATGCCCTTTCCATGCTGCTGACAGCGTTAAAGAACGCTCAGATTGACAAGCGAGAAGATCTGACAGAGGCAGAAGAAAACGGAATTATCGCAAAAGAAATGAAACAGACAAAAGAGACGATGGATTCCTGTCCGGCAGACCGCACGGACATTATTGATGAGTGCAAAGCAAGACTTGCGGTTCTGGAAGAGTTCGCGCCGGAGCAGATGAGCGAAGACCAGATTAAGGCGGAGATTGACGCCGTATTATCTGAGCTTGGAATCGACGCCCCAACGATGAAGGATAAAGGAAATATCATGAAAAATCTGATGCCGAGAGTGAAAGGAAAGGCAGACGGAAAACTGGTCAATCAGCTGGTAGGGGAAAAACTTCAATGAAACATATTTTAGTTGTTGTGGACATGCAGAATGACTTTATCGATGGCGCTCTTGGAACAGAAGAAGCTCAGAATATTGTCACTGCTGCAGCGGATAAGATCCGGAATTTCCAGGGGGATATTTACGGAACCCTGGATACCCATGGGGAAGATTATCTGGAAACTCAGGAAGGGAAGAATCTGCCGGTGGCTCATTGTATTTACGGTGAAGACGGCTGGGCGCTCAATGGAGAGATTCTGCAGGCTTTGGCAGAGACGAAGGCAGAGGTTCATGATTTCTGCAAAAAGGGAGCGTTTGGTTCCAGAGAACTGGGAGATGTTCTGGCAGAAGCATGCGGTACAGAGGACTGCAGAATTGAGCTGATCGGATTATGTACGGATATCTGTGTGATTTCTAACGCGATGATTCTGAAATCTGTGCTCCCGGAAGCGGAAATTATGATAGATGCAAAATGCTGTGCGGGAGTGACACCGGAGAGTCATGCCAATGCACTGGAAGCCATGAAGGCGTGTCAGATTAAAATACAAGAATAAAAATAAAGAAAGAGGAGTCAGGAACATATGGATTTGATACGATTTGATGACATGAAAAGAGAGACAGCAAATCGATTGAAGACATTGTATGAAGAGGCATTTCCGGCAGAAGAAAAAAAGCCATTTGACTTTATGCGGAAACTGGAGCAGGAAGGGAAGATGGAAATTTTATCTCTGATGGAAGAGGAAGAATTGATAGGATTAAATATTAATATGCTGGCAGGAGATCTGGCAATTCTGGATTATTATGCCATACTGCCGGAAAAGCGCAGCGGAGGATACGGAAGCATTGGAATTCAGAAGATTATGGACAGGTTCCGCGGCAGGAAGCTGATCCTGGAAATTGAGAAGCAGGATGCGTCCGCGTCCAATGCGGAGCAGAGGGCCGGCAGGAAAAAATTTTATATGAAAAACGGTTTGAAGGAAACAAACCTGTTCGTCAATGCATATGGCACGGATTTTGAACTTTTAGTTCCGGAAGGCAGTCTTACGTATGATGAATACAAACAGGCTTTGTCTGCGGTTCTTGGGAGGGACGGGTTCGAAAAAATGAAAGTAGAGCAGATTTGATCCAGACAGGAAGTAAGGAAATCAAAGCATAGACAGAAAGTGAGGAATGAACATGGAAGAAGTTTATCAGTTCCTGAAAGATGCGGAAACTTATTATCTGGCTACGATGGACGGCGATCAGCCGAGGGTGCGTCCTTTTGGGACGATACATATGTTTGAAGGGAAACTGTATATTCAGACCGGAAAAGTAAAAGATGTATCCAAACAGATCATGAAGAATGGAAAAGTTGAGATCTGCGCCATGAAAGATGGAGACTGGCTTCGTGTAGCGGCAACTTTGGTGGAAGATGACCGGACAGAAGCGAAAGCTTCTCTGCTGGATGCATATCCATCTCTGAAAGAGATGTACGCGCCGGATGACGGCAATACTCAGGTATTCTATATGAAAGATGCCGCAGCGACATTTTCATCCTTTACCAAAGAACCGAAAACGGTAACCTTTTAGAAATTATTTGATAAAAACCCCCAAAGCGTCATGGACTGGAACTTTGGGGGTTTTGCTATTTCGTCATTTTTTCATGTTCTTTTTTCAGGTCTCCGTATAATTTATAAGAAGTCCATTCCTGATTGTGAGGTGTGACGACCGCCTTCAGGGGAATTCCCTGGATTCTGCGTTTATGGAATCCGTGGATGACCTGATCAATATCATAGCTGGTGAATCCGGCCATGACCATCATCTCATCTTCAAAGAAACAAGCATCGGCAGGAGCGTCTGACGCCTCGTATCCATCCAGCCCCAGAAGATATCCGATGGGATGGGCAAATTCTTCCGGAGAAATAGTTTTGATGCGGATTTTTAACGGCATTAAAACCCGGCGGATGTCCATGGCTCTTTTTCTATTTTTGATATTATATAATAAAATCTGTTTTTTCATCATATCTGCCTCCTGTATATCTGAAAAATCATTATAACATAAATAAAAAATTCCCGGAACTTCTAAGCCATAGAAATTCCGGGAATTCTATTTTTTGCAAATGATATATTTGTTATGAAATTCTTCTGCAGGGATGGGTTTCCCATAGAAATATCCCTGACCATAAATGCTTCCCAGATCCCGGGCCAGTTCTGCCTGCTCCTTTGTTTCAATTCCTTCTGTGACTGTGGGGATCTGGAGCCGGGCAGCCATCTGGAGTGTGTGTTCCATAATGATACGGGCACGGGTATTGGATGGTTCTGCCGCGTTCAGAAGAAATCCCCGGTCCAGTTTGAGCTCATCAATCCGAAGGTTTCCGAGAACTGTAAGTGAAGAGTAACCAGTGCCAAAATCATCCATGGAAGTCAGAATTCCCAAAGTCCGGATTTGTGAGAGGAGGGAATTAAGCTCTGTTTCATTTTTTAAAGCGATTCCTTCTGTAATTTCGAGAATCAGGAAACCATCTGGAATCTGCCAGGTTTTTATCAGCTCCTGAAGCCGGGAAACATAATCCGGCTTCAGAAAGGTCTGCCTGGACTGATTGACTGAAACCGGAACTGGTGGGAGATGGTTTTTGATCCAGAAGTGAATCAGGCGGCAGGCCTGTTTCAGCATATAATGATCGAGAGAGAGAATGAAACCGTTTTGTTCAAATAAAGGGATAAAGTCATTAGGAAAGAAGGTCCGGCCATCGCTGGAAATCCAGCGGACCAGAGCTTCTGCTCCGGTTACTGTACCGTTTTTCAGGTGCACCTTAGGCTGGAGAAAAAGTTTGAATTCTTCTTCCCGCAGCGCCTGGTGCATCTGGTTTTCTGTTATATTACATGGATGTCGCTTCATGATGTCTCCTTACTGATAATATTATAAAGTTACAACGGTAACGCCGAGATCGCCTTCTCCATATTCGCCGTCCCGGTAGCCGGAAATGCGTTTCTGCTTTTTCAGAGTTTTGAAGTAATTATGAAGGCCTTTTCGAAGGGCTCCGGTTCCTTTTCCGTGGACAACCGTGATCTGCGCCAGATTTGCAAGACAGGCGTCATCAATGTACTTGTCCAGTTCAGCAATTGCTTCGTCAACGGTCATTCCCATCACATTGATTTCCGGTTTGATGGTGGCGGATTTGTTCATGGCGGTGCGGGCGCGTCCTCTGTTTTCGTTCCGCTGGTTTTCACGTTTCACTTCTTTTGCGGTTTTTGTGATTTCAAGATCCCGGATGTTGACCAGAGACCGCATCATGCCCATCTGGACATAGAGATCGCCTTTGGCGTTCGGGAGAGTCTGCACTGTACCATTTAAAGATAAACTGGATACGTACACTTCATCCCCTACGTGAAAATCGCCTGCGTCATGCCGTTTGCCGGAACGCTTCTTCTTCCTGGACGTCATTTGATTTTCCAGCTTGTTCATCCGGCCGCGGAGATCGCTTCGCATATGTTCCATCTTTTTGTTGGTATCTTTATTTGTCTGCTTTTTCAGCTGATTATATTCACGGATGGTCTGATCTGCCACATCTTTTGCTTCCTGCAGAATCCGCTGTGCTTCTTCACGGGCATTTCGAAGAGTTTTTTCCCGCTTTTCTTTTATATTGTCCTGACGGGCCTTAAGACTTCTGCGCAGGGATTCAATTTCTTTTCGATAGGCAAGGATTTCTTCCTGTTCCTGTTCAATAGTCTGTTTGCTTTTTTCGAGATCAGCGAGGATTGTTTCAAAATCTTTTACAGATTCATCAATCTGTCCGGAAGCACCTTCAATGATATGTTCATCCAGTCCCAGTTTTCTGGAAATAGCAAAGGCATTGCTCTTACCCGGAATTCCGATCATCAGCCGGTAAGTTGGAGACAGAGTTTCAACATCGAACTCGCAGGATGCATTCTCAATATCGTCTGTAGAGAGGGCAAACATTTTAAGCTCGCTGTAATGAGTCGTTGCCATTGTCTTAATCCCCCGGTCATGGAGATCTGTCAAAATCGAAATTGCCAGAGCGGCTCCTTCGATCGGATCCGTTCCTCCGCACAGCTCATCCAGAAGTACAAGGGAATCTTTATATGCCTGCTGAATGATGGAGACAATATTTGTCATATGAGAAGAAAAAGTACTGAGATTCTGCTCGATGCTCTGTTCATCTCCGATATCGGCAAAGACTTCCCGGAAAATACCAAGAGAAGAACCCTGGAAAGCCGGAATATGAAGACCGGCCTGTCCCATCAGTGTCAGAAGGCCAACGGTCTTTAAGGAAACGGTTTTTCCGCCGGTATTTGGTCCGGTGATGATCAGCATGGAAAAATCCTGTCCCAGTGACACATTGATCGGAACGACTTTCTTTTGGTCCAGCAGAGGGTGACGCCCCTGCTTGATATTGATCACGCCGTCTTCCCGGAAGATCGGACGGGAAGCATCCAGATCTTTGGCATATTTGGCCTTGGCGAAAATGAAGTCCAGCTGAACCAGAAGATCCTGGTTTCGTGCAAGATCATCCGCTGCATAAGAGGCTTCTTCGCTTAAGAGGGAGAGAATTTTCTCAATTTCCGCCTGTTCCCGTCCCTCCAGTTCTTTCAGTTCATTGTTTAAAGTGACCACGGACATTGGCTCGATAAACAAAGTATTGCCGGAAGCAGACTGATCATGGATCATTCCCGGGAAAGAATTGCGGTAGGCCTGTTTCACCGGGATACAGTACCGGCCGTTTCGCATGGTAACAATGGCATCCTGCAGTTTATCCTGATTGGAGGATGCACTGACAACAGCTGTCAGCTGATTGTGGATTTTCTGATTGGCCTGTTTCATAGAGCGGCGGATGCTTTTCAGAGCAGAAGACGCGTCATCGCTGATCTCTTCTTCCGAGATAATGCAGCGTCTGATTTCCCGAAGCAGGTCATTTAAAGGAACCAGAGCCTCAAAAATCTCATCGAGAGAATCTGCTTCCATATCATCGTCCTCACTGGAGTTGTACGCAGCCGCGTTTTTTACGGTTTCCAGCAGTTTTGCAATATTTAAGAGTTCCCCGGCACCGAGACTTCCTTTCATGTTCAGCCGTGCAATGGAAGGTTTCAGATCGGTAATTCCGGAGAAAGAAATACTGCCTCTGCGGTAAATCCGGGTCAGTGCGTCCTGGGTATGATCCTGGGCATTTAGGATATCAGTTTCCTTTGTCATCGGAGTTAGTTTCCGGCATAAATCCCTGCCCATTTCAGTAGAGGCATATCCGGTCAGTATCTTTATGATTTTATCAAATTCCAGTGTCTGAAAAACTTTTTGGTTCATAATTGATGTTCCCTTTTCATAATATTGAAATAAAAAATGTTACATATTATAATATAAAAGTAATGATTTATTAAAAGTGTAACATACATTATTTTGGGTGTAAATGCAAGGGGGAACGGAAGGTCTTCAAAATACCAAATAGATTTACAGGAAGTTAACATAATGATTACCAGAATTTAACATAATCATCGTATGATGTAGGGGTAAAACGCAAAAAGACTGAAAGGTGAAAATGGATGAAACAAAAGATTTATATGAATAGGGAATTATCCTGGTTGAAATTTAATGAGAGAGTTCTGGCAGAGGCTCAGAATCCTCAGGTCCCTTTGTGTGAGAGGCTGTCATTTGCGTCAATTTATCAGAGCAACCTGGATGAATTCTTTATGGTCCGTGTGGGGACACTGGTAGATCAGCTGCTGATCGACCGTGAAATAAGGGAAAATAAGACGAAGATGACATCGCAGGAACAGCTGGACGCCATCATTCCGGAAGTAAAGAGACTGAACCGAAAGAAAGATACTATTTATGAAGATCTGATGGAAAAGCTGGAGCATTATGGGATGAAGCTGGTTAACTTTCAGAAGATCTCAAAAAAAGAAAGTGAATATTTAAGAAAATATTTTAAGGCAGAGATTGCGCCGCTGATTTCTCCGACAATTATTGCCAAGAGACAGCCATTCCCTTTTCTGAAAAATAAGGAAATCTATGCAGTGGCCGTACTGGAAACGAAAAACGGAAAGGAACGACTGGCGATCATTCCATGCGGAAGCGGAGTTTTTCCGCGCCTGATCAAGATTCCTGGAAAAGACGCATATATGCTGTCTGAAGAGATCATTCTTCACTATGTGCCGAGAGTATTTAAAGGCTATCATGTAAAATCCAAGTGTCTGATCCGTGTTACAAGAAATGCAGATATTGATGCAGATGCTTTGTATGATGAAGATCTGGACTACAGAGATTTCATGGAGGATCTGATCAAGAAGAGAAGAAAACTGGCGCCGATCCGTCTGGAATATACAAGGGAAATGGACGGCGAAAGTATTGAAACAATCTGCGGATATCTCCATCTGAGCACAGATTATGTATTCCACAGCCGTTCTCCTCTTGACCTGTCCTTTGTGGACGGAATCAGAGACTGTTTAAGAGGAGAATCAGAGTTATTTTATGAAAGAAGGGTGCCTCAGAAATCTCCGCAGTTTAAAGATCACAAATCCATTATCAAGCAGATCGAAAAGAAAGATAAGCTTCTGTCTTATCCATATGAGAGCATGAGACCATTTTTGAATCTGCTCCGTGAAGCGGCTGAAGATGAGGATGTAGTTTCCATTAAGATGACTCTTTACCGTGTGGCAAAACAGAGCCAGATTGCGGCAGCATTGATCGAAGCAGCAGACAACGGAAAAGAAGTCACGATTTTGATGGAGTTAAAAGCTCGTTTTGATGAGGAAAATAATATCCGCTGGTCCCGCCGTCTGGAAGATGCCGGATGCCGTGTGATCTATGGCCTGGACGGATATAAAGTACATTCCAAACTTTGCCTGATCACAAGAAAGACCAAAGGCGGAATCCGCTGCATTACGCAGATCGGAACCGGAAACTATAATGAAAAAACCAGCCGTCTGTATACGGATCTGTCTCTGATGACGGCAGATGAAGGGATTGCGGAAGATGCAGCCAATGTTTTCCAGGCACTGTCCATGGGTGAGACGGTCCAGGAATCTGAACATCTGCTGGTGGCTCCAAACTGTCTGCAGAACCGGATTCTTGATATGATTGATGAAGAGATCAATTACGCAAAAGCCGGCGAAGAGGCGTATATTGGCCTTAAGATGAATTCTCTGACGGATAAGAAGATCATGGAAAAACTGATCGAAGCATCCTGTGCAGGCGTGAAGATTGACATGATCGTTCGCGGTATCTGCTGTCTGATTCCTGGAGTCAAAGGAAAAACAGAGAATATTACTGTTCGAAGCATTGTCGGAAGATTTCTGGAACATTCCCGCATCTATATTTTCGGTGCGAAGGGAAGAGAAAAAGTCTATATTGCGTCCGCAGACTTTATGACAAGAAATACTCTCCGCCGTGTAGAAGTAGCGGCTCCGGTTTATGACCCGGATCTGAAACTGCAGATCATTGAAATGTTCATTACGATGCTCAGTGATAACCAGAAAGCAAAAGAAGAAGATTCTGAAGGAAATTATAAACGTCCGGAAAATCAGGATACACCTTTAAATTCTCAGGAATTCTTCTATCAGCAGGCGTATGATCAGGCAATGGAACGCAAAAATTTATAATATGAAAATATAATAATCTCCGGAGTACACTTCCTGTAAAAAGAAGCGGCACTCCGGAGATGTTTTGTTTAAAAGAAAACAGACTAACCTGATGTTTCCATTTCCCGGATCAGTTCCTTTACTCTGGAAGCGTCAATTTCCAGCGTATCTGCGATCTGATCCATGGTCAGTCCTTTTTCCAGTTTCTTTTGAATGAGTTCTGATAATAGTTGTTTCCGGCCCTCTTCCCGCGCTTCCTGACGGTCGAGGACTTGTTCTTCCCATGCCTGCATATATTTCACACTCACTTCCGCATTATTTTGAATTTCACGCACTCTTTCTGACATTTTCTGTAAGTTTTTATTATGATAGGTGGTATCATGATCATTTGTATGTTCAATTAAATGAAGCAGCTCAAGCAGATCATCGCTGATATCTTCAGGATTTTTCCATGGGTATTTATAAAAATTCTTGCTGCCCCATCCTGCAGATGAAGCTCTGGTACTTCCTCACACTGCATCTGAAATGTGTACAGATAGCGGCCTGACCGAACAGGTCAAAAGGAGTGATTATAATGATAAAAATATCGTTCAGCTCATTAAAATCAACTACACCGGGTTTTAAGAGTTTACTGTCAATCATCCCCTGATAATAGCGGCTTCGCTTTGGAAGGTTCTGCGTATTTTTCTGCTGTACTTCAGCATTGTATACAGTATCTTCTTCATCCATTGCCCAGACATCCAGTTTGATAAAACGGTGAATGGGAGAAGTGCGGGTTTCCCGCTCAGTTTCAGGCAGATATTTTAACAAAATCTCTTTCCCGAGAATGATTTCTAATAATACCCGGAGATTTTCCGGCTGTTCCATTACTTCGTTAAACAGAAAACGGTTTAGAAGCGTTAGTTCAGTTAAAGGTTTTGGCTGTCTGGCTGCTTTGTCATTGGTTGTATTCATAATGATGTCTCCTTTTATTATAGAAAAAGAAAAGAAATGTGTAAAGAGAAGAGAAATAAAATGTATAGAAATTTAACAAAATAAATGGAAATAACTGGAAATAAATATAGTATAGCATAAATAAATCTATAGGTAAAACGGCAAAAGAGTAAAAAACAAACAGCGCTTGTTCTTTTTTAGGATAAGAGGCGTTTTATATGGATTTTAGAGAAAATCTGTGGCATAATGAAATGTAAAAGTGCCCGAAAGAGCATGGAGTGATTTTATAATTAGAAAGGCAATGTTATGAGGTATATTAGTGAGTTAAGAGAAGGCGATCAGGTTTCTGAGGTGTATTTGTGCAAGACCAAATCTCCGGGGACATCAAAGTATGGGAAGTCTTATTATTCTCTTACCCTTCAGGATAAAACGGGAGTCATTGACGGAAAGGTATGGGAGCTGACCAATGCCATCGGTCATTTCGAGGCAATGGATTATATCCATGTAAGAGGACAGGTGACCAGTTATCAGGGATCCAATCAGCTGAACATCCACCGGATCCGCAAGGCGCAGGAAGGGGAATACAGCATGACCGATTATATGCCAAGTACGAAAAAAGATATTGACGGCATGTATGATGAGCTGGTTCAGATGATTCAGAGAACAAAAGAACCGCATTTAAGGAAACTGGCAGAAATGATTTTTATAGAAGATCAGGATTTCGCCAGAGAATTCAAAGTTCATTCTGCAGCTAAGAGCGTGCATCACGGTTACATTGGAGGACTTCTGGAACACAGCCTGTCTGTGGCGAAAATCTGTGAAAGCTATGCGGCTTTGTATCCGCAGATCAACCGGGATCTGCTGGTTATGAGCGCGCTGTGGCATGACATGGGAAAAGTAGAAGAATTATCAGGATTTCCTGAAAATGATTACACGGATGAAGGACAGCTGGTGGGACATATCGTGATGGGAGCGATTAAATTAGACCGCCTGATGCGTCAGATCCCGGGATTTCCGCCGAAACTGGCAAACGAAGTGAAACACTGTATTCTGGCACATCATGGGGAACTGGAATTCGGTTCTCCGAAAAAACCGGCGCTGCTGGAAGCCATTGCACTGAGCCAGGCAGATAATCTGGACGCCAGAATGGAAACATTTGCAGAAATCATTGAAAAACAGAAAGAAGACCAGGAATGGTCCGGATTCCAGAGACTTCTGGATACAAGAATCCGAAAAACATCAATTTAGAGGTGAATATGGAATTTAAGAAAAATCAGATGGTTGAACTGTATATTGATGACATAGGAAATGAAGGAGAGGGCATCGGCCATGTGGACGGCTATGCCCTCTTTTTAAAGGACGCTGTAGTGGGAGACAGAGTCCGGGCAAAGATCATGAAAGCCAAGAAAAAATACGGCTATGCCCGGGTGGAAGAAGTGCTGGAGCCGTCCAGAGACCGTGTGAAACCGGTTTGTCCTGTGGCAAGACCGTGCGGAGGCTGCACCCTGCAGCACTTATCTTATGAAAAACAGCTGGAATATAAGTTCCGCAAGGTAAAAAACTGCCTGGAGCGGATTGGCGGCCTGGAAAATATTGAGGAAAAAATGGAACCGGTCTATGGCATGGATGAACCGTACCATTACAGAAACAAGGCCCAGTTTCCTGTGGGGACAGACAAAGAAGGCAATCTGGTAACCGGATTTTATGCGGGCAAATCGCATCAGATCATTCCGTGTACCGACTGTGCCATTCAGCATCCGGTGAATCAGAAAATCCTGGAAAAAGTACTGCATTATATGAGGAAAAACCATATTTCCGCGTATGATGAAAAGACCGGGAAGGGACTGGTGCGCCATATCGTGACGAGAGTCGGATTTACCACTGGAGAAGTGATGGTCTGTCTTGTGCTTAACGGAAACAGGAAAAAGCTGAAAAATGCGGAACAGCTTGTTGATTCTCTGCGGGAAATCGAAGGAATGACCAGCATCTGTGTGAATGTCAACCGGGAGCGGACCAACAAGATTCTGGGAAGTCAGATTGAAGAAGTGTATGGACCGCCGTATATTTATGATTACATTGGGAATGTAAAATATCAGATCGGACCTCTGTCTTTTTTCCAGGTGAATCCGAGACAGACGAGGATTCTCTATGAAAAGGCATTGGAGTATGCGCAGCTGGAAGGAGAGGAAACCGTATGGGATCTGTACTGCGGCATTGGAACTATTTCTTTGTTCCTGGCTCAGAAAGCAAAACAGGTCTACGGCGTGGAAATCGTGCCGGAAGCTATTGACGATGCAAGACTGAACGCCAGAATGAACGGATTTGACAATGCACAGTTCTTCGTGGGAAAAGCAGAGGAAGTACTGCCGGGAGAATATGAAAAGAACGGTGTGTATGCGGATGTTATCGTTGTGGATCCGCCGCGAAAAGGATGCGATGGGAAACTGCTGGATACCATGGTAAAAATGGCGCCGAAACGAATTGTCTATGTAAGCTGTGATCCGGCTACACTGGCGAGAGACGTGAAAATACTGGGAGAGCAGGGATATCAGGTGGACAAAGTCAGTGTCGTAGACCAGTTCGGACACAGCGGGCATGTAGAGACAGTGTGCCTTTTATCAAGAAAAGATAAGTAAATCAACCGTTTCAATAAAACAAAGGCAGAAAGGATGGACTTATGAAGAAGATTGAGGGTTCACCGAAGAATTTAAGACAGCTGCTTCAAAATACGAAATATTCAATTCATTATTACCAGCGGGAATATATGTGGCAGCGGAAACATATCGAAGAACTGATCGATGATCTGACTTCAGAATTTCTGGACTATTATAAACCTGGGGATACAAGACCGGCAGTTGCTGATTATGGGACCTATTTCATGGGATCGATTATATTAGCCGGCAGAGAAAATGCGATTATTGACGGTCAGCAGAGATTATCATCTTTAACTTTGCTTCTGATGTACCTGAATAACAGATTAAAGGCAGCCGGGCAGAGTTACAATATGATCGAAACTATGATTTTTTCTGAATCCTTTGGCACGAAGTCATTTAATATCAATGTCGATGACCGCCAGGAATGTATGGAAGCTATTTTTAATAATGTGGATTTTGACGTTACCGGAGCAGGCGAATCGGTATGTAATCTTTATGGAAGATATCAGGATATTCAGGAGGTTTTTCCTGAGGATATATCGGATGATCTTTTACTGCATTTCTGTGACTGGCTGGCGGAAAAAGTATTTTTTATTGAAATTGTAGCAACGACAGAACAAGACGCTCACAAAATCTTTGTTACCATGAATGACCGGGGACTTAGCCTGACTTCCACGGAAATGTTAAAAGGCTACCTGCTTTCGGAAATTAAATCTGATTCTGTGAGAGAAAAAATGAACAATCTCTGGAAAGACAAGATTCTCTTGCTAAAGCGGGATGACGATAAGGGCGATGAAGTTTTTATAAAGGTATGGCTGAGGGCGCATTATGCGGAAACCATCCGTGAAAACAGGGCAAAAGCGAAGAATAAAGATTTTGATATTATTAGCGGTTCATTTCATAAATGGGTGAGAGATGAACGTGAAAAACTTGGACTGAACAGTTCAGATGATTATGAACTGTTTATAAAGAAGTTTGCCAAATTTGCTGATGTATACGAATTGATCCGCAAAGCTGAAGCAGTATTTTCAGAGGAAACAAAGTATGTTTACTATAATGCCCGGGTTAACTTTACATTACAGCCTCAGCTGCTGCTGGCTCCGATATGCTACGAAGATCCATGGCCGGTGATTACAGAGAAGATCAATCTGACAGCAAGGTTTATTGATCTTTTGATTATCTCAAGAGTTATAAATTACAGATCTGTAAATTACAGCACTATTAAGAATTTTGTATTCAATGTGACAAAGGATATTCGTATGACGGATATTCCTGCATTAAAAAGTAAATTGCAGCAGCAGTATATCAATCTTGCATTCGTGTCTGAAACAGCACTTTATAACTGGGGACTTAACAGCTTTACAAAAAAATATATAAAACATTTTCTGGCGCGAGTTACCGGCTATATTGAGGAACAGACAGGGGTTGCATCCAATTACTGCAATTATATGAATACGCAGACGAAGAATCCATTCGAGATAGAGCATATCATTGCCGATCATTATGAGTGGTTTACCAGTGAATATTCGGATCAGGATGATTTCAGACGATGGAGAAATAGTGTGGGAGCATTGTTGCTGCTTCATAAGAGCATCAATGCCAGTCTGAATGACGCAGGATATGAGTATAAGTTGAAAAAGTATTGTTCCAATGAAGGAAATATTTATACGGAATCACTTGGAGATTCAGCATATCAGAATCATCCGCAGTTTAAAAAATTCATTGCGGATCACAATCTGGGATTCAGGGCATATGCTAAATTTGGCAAGACGGAAATAACAGAAAGAACAGCAGTGCTGGTAGAATTGACAAAACTCATATGGAACGATGAGATGTTTCGGTAAGAAGAAGTAAGGATTACAGAAAAATTCAATTTGTTTTTAAGAACCGCTTGCGGTTCCAGGTTGACACTTGTTGTCAACCTTTTTTATTGTTGATATATCAAGAGAGCGCTCTCCTGAACAGAAATGAATATGGAGGTAAGTAATGAACGGATTAAAGATAATAAGAATTCAATGCAATTATTCAGTTGGTGAACTGGCAGCAGAAATAGGTGTATCGCGCCAGATGATAAGTGCCTGGGAAAACGGAAAGAAAAGCATACCTGAGAGTAGGAAAATGCAATTAGCCGAGTATTTTGGAGTTGAGCCGGAGTTAATTGGAGAAATCAATGAACAGAAAAAGAGAGACATTGTGAACCGAACGATTTATCGGTGGCGGAATGATAAAACAGAACATTTCAGATTTAAACCGCAGAAAGAAGATGCTGAAGAACCCGTAATATGGCTTGAAAAAAAGGAAAGAAAGAATACGATATCAGAAGAATTACATAAGAAAAAGAAAGAACAGAAGGTTCTGCTGGAAAGAATGAAAAGTCAGGCGGATCAAATAAAAGGAAATGATATAAACAGCAGGATAGCCTCCCTGAACCGGTGGAATGATTATTATAAATTGTGCGCAGATAATTTTGAACAAATAATGCAGAAAGAGCTGCATCTGAAAATGTATTATTTTTATAAAATATTAGAAATGCAGATTGTTTTGGGAGAAGTACTTGGAACTGCTGATACAATGTATAAAAAAATAGAAGAAGCTTCCATAGATGACTCTGTATACAGCATCGAAAGGAAATTTATCAAAGAGTGTGCGCAGTATGTGAAAGAACATATGAAGCCTGCGATGGAAGAACTAGAAGAAGCAAATAAAGAATTTGTACGCCAAAAAGAAGAAGCGGATTTTTTTGAGAATAGTAAAAGCGGACCAAAAGGATTATAATCAATAGTAAGAAAAGTACGAGATTCAGTTACAAGAAGAAAGGACGTAGATGACAATGCATGATCATATCCAAATCCGCGGCGCACGGGTTCATAACCTGAAAAATATTGATGTGGATGTGCCGTTGAATCAGATCGTAGGGATTGCCGGAGTTTCCGGTTCGGGAAAATCATCTCTGGCGCTGGGCGTTCTGTATGCCGAGGGCTCAAGGCGCTATCTGGAAGCACTGTCTACTTATACCCGACGCCGAATGACCCAGGCGGCAAAAGCTCAGGTGGATGAAGTGCTGTATGTGCCGGCGGCATTGGCGCTGCATCAGCGTCCCGGCGTGCCGGGAATCCGAAGTACTTTTGGTACGGGAACTGAGCTGTTAAACAGTCTCAGACTAATGTATTCCCGCCTGGCCAGCCACCGCTGTCCAAAGGGTCATTATGTACCGCCTTCTCTGGCGGCTGCCGCAGAGAAACCTCTTGTCTGTCCGGAGTGCGGCACGGAATTTTATGCGCCTTCTGCGGAGGAACTGGCTTTTAACAGCCAGGGAGCCTGCAAGACCTGCGGCGGCACCGGCATTGTGCGTACCGTTGACCGGTCTGTTCTGGTCCCGGATGAAAGTCTGACGATTGATGAAGGAGCGGTGGCGCCATGGAGATCGCTGATGTGGGATCTGATGACGGATGTATGCCGTGAAATGGGAGTGCGTACAGATGTGCCGTTTCGGGATCTGACGGATAAAGAAAAAGAAATCGTGTTTGATGGTCCGGCAGAGAAGAAGCACATTCTTTACCGTGCGAAAAAAACGGATGCCGTCTCAGAACTGGATTTTACTTACTACAGTGCGGTTCGGACAGTTGAAAATGCCCTTTCCAAGGTGAAGGATGAAAAGGGAATGAAGCGTGTGGAAAAGTTCCTGAAAGAAGACATCTGTCCGGACTGCGGAGGAAGCCGCCTGAGCGCGGACGCCAGGGCACCGAAGCTTGGAGGAATATCTCTGGATGAGGCGTGTAAAATGACACTGGAAGATCTGACCGGCTGGGTATCAGGTGTGCCCGAAAGTCTGCCGGAAGAAATGCGGTCGATGGCAGAGAGCATCTGTGAGTCTTTTCAGACCGTGGCAAAGCGGCTGATGGATCTTGGACTTGGATATCTGACTCTTGATCGTGCGGCATCCACGCTTTCAACGGGAGAACGTCAGAGAATGCAGCTGGCACGTGCAGTAAGAAATCGTACCACCGGAGTTCTGTATGTGCTGGACGAGCCGTCCATCGGGCTGCATCCATCCAATATCATTGGTCTGACAGGAGTCATGCATGACCTGATCGATGATGGAAACTCAGTGGTGCTGGTGGACCATGATACGCAGATTTTATCAGAAGCTGACTGGATCATTGAAATGGGGCCGGACGCAGGATCTGACGGAGGACGTGTGATTGCTCAGGGAACGGTAGATGATTTGACGAAAAATGCAGATTCCAAAATCGGTCCATTTCTGGCAGATCATCCAAGAGCCAGCCTGCGGGAGCAGACTCCGATGGAGGCGATGTTTGACGAAGGGAAAATCCATCTTTCTACAGGAACCATCCATACAGTGAAGCCGCTGGAAGCAGAGATACCGAAAGGAAGAATGACTGTGATAACCGGGGTGTCCGGATCCGGGAAAACAACATTGATTCTGGAAAGCCTGATTCCGGGGCTGGAGGCTCAGATCCAGGGGGAAAAACTGCCGGAACATGTGCACGCTGTGGATACTGCGGGAATTTCACAGGTGAAGCTGATTGATGCAACGCCGATTGGCATTAATGTTCGTTCAACGGTGGCAACCTATGCTAATGTGCATGCGGAGCTTCGGAAGATTTTTGCACGTACACCGGAAGCGAAAGAGCATGGATATAAAGCAGGAGATTTTTCTTATAACAAAGGATGTCTGCGATGTCCGGTCTGCGATGGTACAGGAGTTATCAGTCTGGATGTGCAGTTTTTGCCGGATGTGGATATTCCTTGTCCGGAATGCAGAGGCTCCCGCTATGGAAAAGATGCGGGAAAGATTCATTATCAGAATAAAGAGGGTCAGAAGTATTCGCTCCCGGATTTAATGGCGATGGACATTCACACTGCACTGGAAGCGTGCAAAGATCTGAAATTAGTGCACCGCCGTCTGCAGGTACTGGAAGATCTGGGACTGGGGTATCTTACATTAGGAGAAGAAACGCCGAACCTGTCCGGCGGTGAGGCTCAGCGTCTGAAACTGGCCAGTGAAATGGGAAAAGCCCAGTCAGACTCTGTGTTCGTTTTTGATGAGCCGACTATCGGCCTGCATCCGCTGGATGTGGAAACTCTGCTGGGAGTTTTCCAGACATTAATCCGTCATGGGGCAACGGTCATTGTGATCGAACATGATCTGGATGTGATACGAAATGCGGATTATGTCATTGATATGGGACCGGGCGGAGGCGAAGCCGGCGGGCGCATTGTGGCGTCAGGAACGCCGCAGATGATAAAAGAAACGCCGGAAAGCATCACCGGAAGATTCCTATAGCAATGAAAATAAAGTTTTAGAAAAGAATGATATATAAAATGAAGGAGAGTAAGGAAAATTTATGAAAGAAGAGTGTCTGATCTGTAAAGCGCCTCTGGAATATCTGAATGAAGATATTGAGATGGAGTGCGAATTATGCCATAAAAAAGAAAAGAGCAAAACCCGGTGTGTCAACGGACATTACGTCTGCAATGAATGTCATATGCAGGGAATTGACAGTCTTGTAGGTCTGTGTCTGAAGGAAACATCCAAAGATCCGGCAGAGATTCTGAATCAAATGATGGATCTGCCGTTCTGCCATATGCACGGACCGGAGCATCATGTGATGGTGGGAATGGCTCTGCTGACTGCTTATAAAAACGCAGGAGGAGAGATTGATCTTGAAAAAGCATTGATCGAGATGAACAGCAGAGGAAAATCAGTGCCAGGCGGAGCCTGCGGATTCTGGGGCGCCTGCGGAGCGGGAATCAGCGCCGGAATGTTTATTTCCATTGTGACTGGCTCTACGCCTCTTGGAACAGATAATTTTGCCCTGTCTCACAAGATGACATCCGCGGCTCTGGGAGCCATTGGAGAGGTTGGGGGACCGCGCTGCTGCAAGAGGGATTCTTATCTTTCCATTCAGAAAGCTGTGGAGTTTGTGAAAGAAAATTTAAATGTAGATATGGGGCAGTCAGAGATTATCTGTTCCCACAGTGGACAGAACAATCAGTGTATTGGAAAACGATGTCCGTTTTTTAACCGGGCGAAAAAGAAGATAGCCTTTCTCTGTGTTCATAATTCCTGCAGGAGCCAGATTGCGGAAGCTCTTGGGAAAAAATATCTGGCAGACACTGCTGACTGTTATTCTGCCGGGACTCAGACAAAACCGCAGATCAACCAGGATGCAGTAAGACTGATGAAGCAGGAGTATGGGATTGATATGGAACAAGAACAGTATCCCAAACTGCTGGATGAGATACCGGAGGCGGATCTTTATGTAACCATGGGATGCAATGTGGCGTGCCCGAATGTTCCGGGGAAGAAAACTGTGGACTGGGGTCTGGAAGATCCTACCGGACAGGATGATCAGGTATTTATGGACACAATCCGGGAGATAGAGAAAAAAATCATAGAACTGAAAGAAAAATTATAACAGAATATCTGATATCAGAACAGAAAGAGCGGATGCGGTCATAAAATGATCCGCATTCCGGATTAGCTGTCAGGTGGAAATCTTAGCAAAATTAAAAAAATTTTGTAAAACAAGTTGACTTTTAAGAAAAGAGAGAGTAGATTATAAGTATCAATTAAACAATTGCTTAATTATTGAAATGAATCAACAGAAAGGAAGAGAAGAAAATGAAAAAAAGTTATAAGATCGATGTAGACTGCGCAAACTGTGCAAATAAGATGGAAGAAGCTGCTCAGAAGACAGCCGGGGTGAAAAACGCTTCTGTAAATTTCATGATGCTGAAAATGAATGTGGAATTTGAAGATGGATATAATCCAAAAGAAGTGATGCAGGAAGTACGAAAGAACTGCAAAAAAGTAGAAGATGACTGTGAAATTTATCTTTGAGAAAGAAATGGAAAGAAGAAAAGAGCCCCGGTGACAGCATAAAAAAGAGAAGGGGTTTTTATTTTGAACAACGATTAAATAAATAAGCAAATATTTAATTGAAAGAAAAAGGCGGTGACAATATGAATAAAAAACAAAGAAAAATGCTGTTTCGTATTATAATTGCAGCGGTCTTTCTCGTCCTGTTGAATTTCATTCCGGTTACAGGAACGGCAGTATTTCTGCTGTATTTGATTCCGTATCTGGTGGTCGGATATGACATCTTATGGAAGGCGCTGAAAGGAATCAAAAACCATCAGGTATTTGATGAAAATTTTCTGATGGCCGTGGCAACCATAGGAGCCATTGCGCTGGCATTGTATGAAAAAAGCAGTGATTATACGGAAGCCATTGCGGTTATGCTGTTTTATCAGATCGGAGAGTGGTTCCAGAGCTATGCAGTGGGAAAAAGCCGCAGAAATATCAGTGAATTGATGGATATCCGTCCGGATTATGCCAACATTGAGAAAGATGGAAGACTGGAAAAAACAGATCCGGATGAAGTGGAGACCGGCAGTGTGATCGTAGTGCAGCCAGGAGAGAAAGTGCCGATTGATGGAATCGTAGAGGAAGGGGAATCCAGCCTGAATACAAGCGCGCTGACGGGAGAAAGTCTTCCGAGAGATGTGGAAAAGGGGGATGAGATCATCAGCGGATGCATCAACATGACGGGAGTCCTGAAAATCCGGACCACAAAGGAATTTGGGGAATCTACGGTATCTAAGATTCTGGATCTTGTGGAAAATGCCAGCTCCCGCAAATCGAAATCAGAAGATTTTATTTCAAGATTTGCCCGTATTTATACGCCGGCAGTCTGTTGCGCAGCGCTGGCGCTGGCATTTCTGCCGCCGCTGGTGCGGATGCTGGGAATGGGGATGGCAGCAGAGTGGGGGACCTGGATTTACAGGGCATTAACATTCCTGGTTATCAGCTGTCCATGCGCTCTGGTGATCAGTATTCCATTGAGCTTTTTCGCAGGAATCGGAGGAGCCGGCAATGCCGGAGTTTTGGTGAAAGGATCCAATTATCTGGAAACTCTTTCTCAGACGAAAATTATGGTGTTTGATAAAACAGGCACACTGACGCAGGGAGTTTTTGAAGTCAATGGAATCCATCACAGTGAAATGGAGAATGAGAAGCTGATTGAATATGCGGCTCTTGCGGAGAGCGCTTCTTCCCATCCTATCAGTAAGAGTCTGCAGCGGGCTTATGGAAAAGAAATTGACCGAAGCCGTGTCAGTGATATCCGTGAGATCAGCGGAAATGGTATAATTGCGAAGGTTGACGGGCGTGAAATTGCTATAGGCAATGATAAACTGATGAAACATATGGGAATTTCATTTATTAACTGTCATTCCGTGGGAACCATTCTTCATATGGCGGTGGATCATAAATATGCCGGTCACATTGTAATCTCTGATGTGGTAAAGCCCCATTCAAAAGAAGCAGTTCAGGAATTAAAGAAAGCGGGAATCAGGAAAACAGTGATGCTTACCGGAGATGCAAAAAAAGTGGCAGAGCAGGTGGCAGAAGATCTTGGTTTGGATGGAGTATACAGTGAACTCCTTCCGGCAGATAAAGTGGAGAAAGTAGAAGAACTGATGAAGAACAAGCCGGAAAAAGAGAAACTGGCCTTTGTGGGAGACGGAATGAATGACGCGCCGGTTCTGCGCCGTGCGGATATCGGAATTGCCATGGGAGCCATGGGATCCGATGCGGCCATTGAAGCGGCAGATGTTGTACTGATGGATGATGATCCAATGCAGATTTCCAAAGCCATTAAAATTTCACGGAAATGTCTTAGAATTGTCTATCAGAATATTGTGTTTGCTATTGGAATCAAAGTGATTTGTCTCGTTCTGGGGGCTGTCGGAATTGCCAGTATGTGGCTGGCAATTTTTGCGGATGTAGGTGTTATGATCCTTGCGGTTCTGAATGCCATTCGGGCTCTTTTTGTAAAAAAACTATGACAGGATCAACAATAGATCGTGCATTCATTTGCGGATGCACGATCTATCTGTCAGAAAAGCCAGGGAAGCAGTTCAGCCTGCCTCATTAGATTTTCTGTGTCCTGATAGTCGGAAATATAACAATCTGCATGGTTATAGCGTTCGGAATGTTTCATGGAAAGTACCTGGATGATTTTTCCCGCACCAGCGCGTTTAGCAGATTCAATTCCTGAAAAGGCGTCTTCGAAGACAACGCATTGGTGAATGTCCGTATGAAGTTTTTCGGCGGCTTTCAGATACAGATCGGGTTCAGGTTTTCCGGGGATGGTTCCATCGTTATATACAATATTGCGGATATCGAACCAGTGATCCAGGTTTAAATGCTCGAAGAAGAACTTCACGTTGTTCCAGCCGGATGCTGTTGCGATTGTCATAGGGATTTTGTGTTCTTTTAATAGATCCAGAAAATCCGTAAGGCCGTCAGCAAGTTTGAAGTCTTTGCTTTTCAGGCAGAGATTCCGGTATATGGCTTCTTTTTCTTCTTCAAATGCATCCATGAGATCACGGGAAACCGGATGTCCCAGAAAATATTCCAGGGAATCAGCCGAGTTCCTCCCGTGAATGCAGTGCTGAAATTCTTCATGAGAAATATCATGACCGGTTTTTTGGCGGATGTAATTTTTCCAGGATATTTCCTGAAAATCCTCGTCAAAAAACATAGTGCCGTTAAAATCAAAAATAACTCCTAACATCTGGTGAGACCTCCTTTTTATAAAAATTATAACGGATGGAGAGGATTTATCCTATCAGAAACTTGTTATTTTATGTCAGGTTTTCCGGAGCGTATCCGCACAAAGTTTTGGCGGACAGAGCATCGTTCCAGTAATATAATCTCGGAGTCTCGCATACACGGAACATCGGGAAAAGATCCTTCATGTCCGGACATATTTTTGGGAAAATATTTTCCAGATCTTCCAGGAAATCTTCATTATAGCAGAGAGTCCGGTGGTCATTCCAAATGGCATTATAGGAAATATTGGCTTCTACAAGATCCTGGAACATGTGACTTCCGCAGCTTAGTTCCGGCATGTAGCCGGCCCGGTTGTCAGATACTTCACAGATGCAGCAGAAGCCGGAGATATTGGCAAAACTTACCGGGACGCCCGGTTCCGGAGAAGAAGTGCCCAGTCTGCCCGGAGCCATCAGAAGCAGATTGGCATGCCTGCCCTGATAATAACGGTTAATCCGTCCGACAGCTTCTGCGGCTTTCGGTTTGGACGTATAAGGGTAATTATAGTACTGCACCGGATCAATCTGAACGACAGCAGTAATTGGTTTTTTCGCAGAACTTCCCATGGAAGAATCTTTCAGATGGAAAAATGTCTGTTCCTGCGGAAGTTCAGGAATGGAAATTCTTTTTCCTTCTTCTCCGGTGTACAAAGGACGGCACTGCACCAGATTTAGAACAAAATCCCCATTTTCATCTAAATTTACAGTATATTCAATATCCACAGGATTCTGATAAGCCTCTTCCAGGGTTTTTAGAATTCTCTGGATAAAATTTGTAAAGATTTCATTTTCCAGCAGTTTCTGGCAGGTGACGAACCACACTTCGCGCCATCTTCCCATCCGCTTCAGAGAATTTTCAGCTTCATAGTCCCGTTCCATGACGGCTTTTTTGAACCAGAGAGGAAGCTGATCCAGGATGCTGTCAACCGGAATGGTGCGCAGAGTATTGTTTTCAATATCCAGAACATCCATGTTTCGCTGGGAGAATCGGTGCCGTTCTGCCAGGCTTCCATACATGGAAACAGATGGACGGTCCAGATTAACAAGCCGCGGATAATCATTTTCTGTGCGGTCTACGGCGCGGGTTCCAAGTCCGGTTACGATACGGAGAAGTCCGGCAGAAGGATCCATATTTTTATCCAGTTTATAGAAACTGCGGCTGTAGCCAACGCCTGCCGCTGACGGGAAGAAATAGCTGCCGTGATAAGAACCGGAAACTCTCTGCGCCAGAACCGCCATCTGTTCATCATGGTGATCCAGTCCCTGAATCTTGCGGTATTCCAGGGCGGAAATATCCATAGTGCTGGCGTAGACCGTGCGGACGGCATCTTCAAAAGCATGCAGCCGTTCATCCGGCGTTCCCTGATTGACACAGAAAACAGATTCATATTTGCCGGCGAAAGCATTTCCAAAACCATCTTCCAGAAAACTGGAGGAACGGACGATCACCGGGCTCTGACCATAATATTCCAGAAGAGTGCGGAATTGTTCCTGTATGTTGGAAGGAAATTCCCCGGAAAGGAGAGCTTCCTTCAAAGCCTCCCCCGCTTGAAATATCCTTCGTCTGTGCGCTGGGAGATACGGGTTTCCCAGCAGTTATTGGAAACGATATAAGTATAGAATACGTCGGAGCCGATGTAATAAGAATCATGAGGTTCATGATACTGCATATATTCAGGAATGTGTGAATGAATGATTTTCCGGGCAAGGAGCATGCCGCAGGCCTTGCCCCCGATTGCGCCGCTTCCGATCATGCGGTCCCGCAGTTTAAAATAGTCCCTGGGTTTGAAATACTGTTTTACCATTTTCTGAAGATGAGGGTCTTTGGTCATAGTGCTTTCAAGGATCTGCTGTTCCGTTTCCTCACTGAAATTACCGTGCTGATATTCCAGTTTCGCCAGGGAAAAGAAGCGGTCATAGCTGTCATAGTTCTGATCCTGAAGCGTATCATTTTCTTTTTCCAGAAGCTGATAATATCTGCTCATGGCCACACCGCCGGTGATGGGCTGGAATTCCTTATTCTGCCGGCCGCAGGTATGTACCATAAACATTTTGGAGGAGTAGCGGTTCCACACCTTCAAAGGGTGGAGATAAACCTGGTCGCCGCTGTAAACGTCCAGAAAGAGCTGGGTAGTGTCCCGGATTTTGGCGATGGCGTCCAGGGAATGACGGCCGCGGATAACAGGAAAATAGGCCGCGGTATTTAATTTGAACAAATAAGGGCATGTAACGCGGAAGAAATTTCCCATCATAAGATCTGTATACCAGACAGATTGGAGAGAGGACAGGCTGTCAAATATATAAAATGCGTCCCGGCCTTCTTCTGTGATCCTGTTGTAAATGTCAACAGTTAAAGGCTTCGAATCCTTTGTCTGGATCAAATTCAAAGATTTTTCGGCATGTCCGGAATTCTGGCTGTATTTTGGATCAGACTCTGGGCGGCACGAGGCAGGGTGGCAGTCTGATGACAGAGGGATTATAATAAAGATTACAGTATTTTATACTGGTTTGCAGCCATGCATGACGGATATGCAGCGGCTGTATTCTGGTAATTCAGGTTTTTTATCTGAGATTTTGGGAAAAGAGAAAGAAGGAGTGATATATGTGGCTTATGTATGCGGCGGGTTCCGCGTTCTTTGCGGGCATTACGTCAATTCTTGCCAAATGCGGGATACGGAAAACAGATTCTACAGTGGCGACAGCGGTGCGGACTGAGGTAGTGCTGATTTTTTCCTGGCTGATTGCCGGGGCTGCGGGATCTGTGGATCAGGTCAGATCAGTTGACGGGAAGACTCTGTGGTTTCTGATTTTATCAGGACTTGCGACAGGGGCTTCCTGGCTGTGCTATTACCGTGCTCTTCAGGAAGGTCCGGCCAGTGTGGTGGCGCCGGTTGACAAGCTGAGTGTGCTGGTGACGGCAGTATTTTCTTATTTTGTGTTTGGGGAGACTTTAAGCAGGAAAGCCGGTATAGGGCTGATTCTTTTGACGGCAGGAACAGCGGCGATGGCGTTCATTTCATAGAACCCTGCAGGGCGGGATTCTTTTAAGCGAAGCAGATATCTGGTAGAAAGAAGAAATCCATTGTGCTAGAATAAGAAAACAGATAAAAATAATCAAATGGAAAGGAAAAAGGTATGAAAAGGAAACATCAAATCCTGACGATTCCTAATCTGATGTCATTGTTTCGATTATGCCTGATTCCGCTGATCGTGTGGCTGTACCATAAAAAGGAAATGTACGGTCTTGCGGCTTTTACTCTTGTGGTTTCAGGAATAACAGACGTTGCAGATGGGATTGTTGCACGGCGTTTTAATATGGTAAGTAATTTTGGAAAGGCATTTGATCCGGTGGCGGACAAACTGACACAGTTTGCCATGCTGGTCTGTCTGGCAGTGAGATTTCACTGGATCCTGGTACCAATGTGCCTGATCCTGGTCAAAGAGATCCTTACGGGTATTTTGAAGATGGCGGTCATTCGGAAAACCGGAATCGTAGAAGGCGCTGACTGGCATGGAAAAGTAACGACAGTACTGTTGTACATAACGATTTTTCTGCATCTGGCATGGTATGAGATTCCGGATGTATGGTCCATCGCACTGACGGCGCTTTGTACGGCAATGATGCTGATTTCTTTTATCCTGTATGGAATAAGAAATCTGAAACTGTTAAAAAACAGGAAATATTGAATACAATAAAAAAATCCAGAAATACTTGACAAAAGCATATTGGTACGTTATAGTCATAACTAAATTAAAACATAGTTCAATTGTGGCTGTTACGAAAGGCAAGACCAAAGTTGAAGGAGTGCAGGTGAAGTGCATGACTTTCAGTTTTGGTCTTTTTTAATTTTTTTGAAAAGGAGAGAGGAGAACATTGACCCTGGTAGTAAAAAAACGGTTAAATAACAGCGCGGTCACTGCGGCAGATGAAAACGGAGCAGAATGCGTTGTATTTGGAAAGGGAATTGCATTTCAGGTAAAGGAAAAAGAAATCATTCCTGAAGAAAAGATCGAGAGAGTCTTCTATCAAAAAGAAAAGACATTGCTGTGGCAGCTGATTGAAGATATCCCGCAGAGATATTTTGATATATCCTGTGAGATCATAGAATATATACAGGGAAATCTTAAAGTAGAACTTGGAAATTCCATTTATCTGACTTTGATGGATCATATTTCTTTCATCAAGGAAAGAGCGGAAAAAGGAATGCTTCCGAAAAACACAATGAAATGGGAGATCAGCCGCTATTATCAGGAAGAATACAGACTGAGTAAAAAAGTGGTGGAATTGCTGGAAGACGAATTCGAGATCGAGCTAAATGATGACGAGGCGGCGTCGATCGCACTCCATATTGTAAATGCGGAGATTGGCGGACAGTCGGTGCATCAGGGAATGGAATCGATCCATCTGGTAGACGATATTCTGCAGATCATTTGTTTTCAGACCGGTTCGAAACAGGATGAAGATAATCTGAACTATCAAAGACTTGTCACTCATGTAAAATTTTTTGTACAGAGATTATATAAAAAGGAAAAGCAGAAAACGAAAAATCCGCTGTATGATATTGTGGTAAAACAGTATCCACAGGCATATGAGATTGCGGAAAAAGTGAAGAAATTTGTGGAAAAGAAACTCAACTGTAAGATTGACGATGAGGAAATTACCTATCTGATCGTACATATACAGCTGATTCTAAACCCTTAAATAAAATATGGAGCATAGATAAACAGAATTGTTACTCTTTAGAAAGAGGCAGGATCTGACTATGAAAGACAGAAATGTCATTTTGTGGTCAGGTCCGTTTTTTTTCGGATTTTGGCAGAAAGCGTACGGTTTTGCGGATAAATCCAGAGATACAGGCAATGTAAAAAGAAAAAGGAGGATAAGACGTATTATGACACACAAAGAACTGGCAAAGACCATTGTAGAAAAAATAGGAGGCAGTGAAAATGTAACCTTATATACACACTGCATCACCAGACTTCGCTTTATCCTGAAAGATAAGAGCAAGGTAGACGAAGACGGGCTGAGAGAATTAAAGGAAGTTATGGGCATTGTTGACCGTGGAGGACAATATCAGATTGTCATCGGAAGCGATGTAGAGAGAGTTTTTAATGAGCTTGCCCCGTTTTTACCGAATGTAGAGCAGGATAATCCGGAAGGAGAAAAAGAGGAAGCCAAAGAAAGTACAGAGGAAAAGAAAAGTCCGCTGCAGACAGTCATGAGTTATGTTTCTGCCAGCATTGCGCCAACGATCACCGTCATCGTGGCAGCAGGACTGATCAATGCGGTTCTTGCGATCGCAGTCCAGTTTGGACTGGATAATCAGGGAAGCACGTATACCGTCTGGAATTCTTTCGCACAGCTGGCATTTAGTTATCTTCCGGTATGGCTTGCATTTTCTGCTGCAAAATATTTGAAAACGGATGGATATGTGGCAGCTTTTATTACGGCAGCAACGATTACCTTGTTTAGCAGCGCAAAAAATATGTCCGTTTTTGGAATTTCAATCCCAGAAGTAAATTATTCCGGAGCGATCGTTCCTGTTTTGCTGATGGTTCCGGTGCTTGCGGTTTTGGATAAATTTCTGACAAATCATCTGCATAAAAATCTGGTTTATATGTTTAAACCTTTGATCTGCGCGGCTGTTATGCTTCCGCTGGTATTGTTTGTTTTTGGTCCGATTGGAGCATTTGTAGGAACTCTGCTTGTAGACGCATGTATCGCATTGATGAAGGTTGGCCCGATTTCCATGGCAATTTTGGCAGCACTGCATCCGATCACTGTTATTTTTGGAATGCATTCTCTGTTTACGCCAATCCTGGTCAACGAGCTGACAACCAGTGGAATGACCCATGTATTATGCCGTGCGCTGGCTGCTAACTTTGCGATGGCCGGAGCAGCAGTTGCGGTTGGAGTAAAAGCCAAAAAAGTATCTACAAAATCAGTTGGATTTTCAGCCGGAGTTACAGCGCTGCTGGCAGCGACAGAACCGGCACTGTATGGTGTCCTGCTTCCGCTGAAACGGCCGTTGATCGCTGCATGCGGAGCGGCAGGAGTAGCAGGAGCTGTCATCGGACTGCTTGGAATCCATGCATATTCTATGGGATCTTTTAACTTATTTACATTAAGCTTTACCATTGGCGGAGATACAATGACAAACTTTTACATGGCATGTGGATGTGCGGCACTGGCATTTGTTCTTGGATTTGCATTCACGTGGCTGTTAGGATTCAAAGAAGATTAAGAAGGAAGGATAACAGGAGGTTAAAATGGGTTTTAGAAGTGATTTTTTATGGGGCGGCGCAACGGCAGCCAATCAGTATGAAGGCGGATGGAACGAAGGAGGAAGAGGTCCGGCGAACACGGATGTGATGACGAAAGGTTCTAAGGATCAGGCAAGAGGCGCAACCTATACGCTTCCGGATGGAAGCAGACATCTGACCAAAGGCGTGGCAGTAAAGGATCTCCCGGAAGGAGCCAGATTTGAGGTTTTGGACGGATACGAATATCCCTGCCATGATGCCGTGGATTTCTATCATCACTATAAAGAGGATATCGCACTGTTTGCGGAACTTGGATTCAAGACATATCGGATGTCCATTTCCTGGCCAAGGATTTTTCCGACCGGAATGGAAAAAGAACCTAATGAAGAAGGACTGAAATTTTATGACAATGTGTTCGATGAATTGCTGAAATATGGAATCGAGCCTATGGTAACGCTGCATCATTTTGAGGTGCCGCTGGAATTAACAAATCAGTGGGGGTCATGGGCAGACCGGCGTACGATTGACTGTTTTATCAGATTTTGCAGGACGGTATTTGAACGTTATAAAAACAAAGTAAAATACTGGATGACATTTAATGAAATCAATAACATTTACTTTGGATTTTTATCATCCGGAGTTCCGGGAGATGATCTTCAGACGGTAATGCAGGCAGCCCATCATCAGTTTGTAGCCAGCGCCATGGCAGTGAAGATCGGGCATGAGATCAATCCGGATTTTAAGATCGGATGTATGCTGGCAGCCTCTCGCTGCACAGTATATCCGGAGACCTGTAATCCGGCGGATGTGCAGAAAGCCTGGGAACAGGCAAGCCGTCAGTACTTCTTTGCGGATGTACAGTGCAGAGGATACTATCCGTCTTATCAGCTGAAATATTTCGAGAGAAATGGGATCCATATCCAGAAAGAGTCCGGAGATGATGAAATCCTGAAAGAGGGAACAGTAGATTATATAGCAATCAGCTACTACCGGTCTATGATTACGGCAGCTCCGAAACAGGAGGGAAGCGATCCGCTGCTTCTGGGAGTGATCAATCCGTATCTGGAAGCAACCGAATGGGGAATTGCGATCGATCCTATGGGATTCCGCATTACCCTGCACAATCTTTATGACCGTTATCAGCTTCCGGTGATGATCGTGGAAAATGGAATTGGCGCGGCGGATGAAGTGGCAGAAGACGGACAGATCCATGATCCTTACAGAGTGGATTTCTTCCGGAGCCATATTCAGGCAATGAAAGACGCGGTGGATATCGATGGAGTCGACGTTATGGGATACACGACATGGGCGCCGATTGATATTGTATCAGCCGGCACAGGAGAGATGCGGAAACGATATGGATTTGTGTATGTAGATAAAGACGATGAAGGAAACGGCTCTCTGAAAAGAAGCAAAAAAGACAGTTTTGCATGGTATCAGAAGGTAATTGCATCCAATGGAGAAAATTTGGAATAATGGAGGAAAAGCATGAGATTATTTGGAAGAAAGAAAAAAGAAAAAAAGGTTTTTAATGAAAACTGCGTGTATGCGCCGGTCAATGGGAAGACTGCATCCCTGGAATCTTTGGAAGATGGGATGTTTTCTGAGAAAATAATGGGAGATGGGATTGTTGTAGTTCCATCTGATGGTAATTTTAAATCTCCTGTAGCAGGAACTGTGAAAGCTGCATTTCCGACAGGTCATGCATATGGTTTTCTGACAGATGACGGCAAAGAGGTGCTGCTGCATATCGGCATTGATACGGTAGAACTCAATGGAAAAGGATTCCGCCCTCATGTAAAACAGGGGCAGAAAGTATCCGTCGGGGACAAGCTGGTGACCGTGGATCTGGATGTGATAAAGGAAGGCGGATATCCTTCAGAAGCGATTTTAATCGTAACCAGTGGAAATTCTATTAAAAACCGCATTCCGGAGAACACGGAAGTACAGGAGGAAGATTCATTAATGGAGCTGGAATAGAGAATATCTGAGAATTTACCATACTGATATTTAAGATTTGACGCTGAAAACCATAGGGCAGCCTGTTACCATTTAAATTGTAACAGGAAACAGACAGAAAGGATGTTCACTATGAAACAATGGGCAGCGAAAGTTTATAATATTTATTTTCAGGCGGTACAGATCAATCTTTTGAACTGGATTGAAGTGGAAACCAATGCAAAATGCCGGAAGGCATACAGAAAACATTTGCAGGCGGTAATCTCAGCGTAGAAAAAAATAGAAAGACAGGAAACAACGGTCAGGATGCAGGGCAAAACCCGGCAGATGGACCGTTGTTTTTTCTTTTATTATACAAAATCCTTTGAAAATGGTATCATCAAATAGAAGGAGTGAATCTATGGAGTTAAGAGTTTTAAGATATTTTTTGATGGCAGCAAGAGAAGAAAATATTACCAAAGCGGCAAAACTTCTGCACATTACACAGCCGACTCTTTCCAGACAGCTGATGCAGCTGGAGGAAGAACTGGGCGTGAAGCTGTTTCACCGGGGGAAATATCACATTGTCCTGACGGAGGAAGGAATGCTGCTTCGGCGGCGCGCTCAGGAAATGATCGAACTGGAGGAGAAAACGAAAAGGGAATTTTCAAAAGAGGAAGCCGAACTTGCCGGAGAGATTGCCATAGGATGCGGGGAGACGAGGAATATGACATTTCTTTCTCAAAAAATGGCACAGTTTCGGCAGGAACATCCACTGATCCGTTATGATGTGTACAGTGCGATTGCAGATGATATCAAAGAACGGATGGAAAAAGGAATTTTGGATCTGGCACTTTTGATGGAACCAGTGGATATTGCGAAATACGAATTCGTGCGTATGCCGGAGAAAGAGCAGTGGGGAGTTCTCGTCCGGGAAGATTCGCCGCTGGCATCTCTGGAAGCAGTATCTCCGGAAGATCTGATCGGACAGCCGATCTTAAATGCCAAACGGGAAATCGTACAGAATGAACTGGCCAACTGGTTTGGGGATGCTTATGATAAAATTGAGATTGCCGCTACCTATAATCTGATTCTGAATGCTTCCAACATGGTTCGAAATGGTGTTGGAGCGGCACTTTGTTTCAGGCTGGACAATCAGTATGACGGACTTCGGTTTGTACCGCTGGAACCGAAACTTGAGACAGGAGCAGTTCTTGCATGGAAGAAAAACCAGACATTCTCCGAGACATCATCCAGATTTATTGATTTTATTAAACATTCTTTTTAGGCATTTTCAAAGATTCTGACAGGGTATTAGACATGATCCGGCCTAAGGGGGTACAATAATCACAGAAAGAACATAAGGACAAAGATAAGGAAAGGACGGAGCAATGACAATCCATGAAGCCAGTGAGCGGTATCAGATTCCCATGAAGATTTTAAAAGAGTATGAAACATGGGGGCTGTGCAAAGCGGTGAAAAAAGTAATGGGAGCCTGGCAGTATGATGATTCAGATCTGGAATGGCTGAGCCTGATTATGACACTCCATGATGTGGGATTTACCAGTCAGGAGGTAGAAGCATATATGAGACTGCTCCTGGATGAACAGGAGACAAAGGGTCAGCGGATGCAGATGCTGTGCAGACAGAGAAATGCCGTGCTGGATGAGATCCATTTTAAGGAAAAACAGCTGGAACGGCTGGATTATCTTCGTCATGAAATCCGAAAAGAAATGAGCAGTGAAAATCAGGATAATTAGAAGGGAGAATCAGATATGAAGTATACAAAACTTGGGAATTCAGATTTGAATGTATCCAGAATCTGCATGGGATGTATGGGATTCGGAGATGCCCAGCATGGACAGCACACATGGACAATCGATGAGGAACATTCCAGAGAGATCATCAAGAGAGGACTGGAATTAGGCGTTAATTTCTTTGATACGGCAATTGCGTACCAGAGCGGTACCAGCGAGCAGTATTTAGGCAGAGCACTGAAAGATTTTGCCAAACGGGATGATGTAGTCGTAGCAACTAAATTTCTGCCGAGAACACCGGAGGAAATAGAAGAAGGAATCAGCGGACAGCAGCATATTGAGCGGATGCTGAATCAGAGCCTCAGCAATCTTGGTATGGATCATGTGGATCTGTATATTTACCATATGTGGGATTATGAAACGCCGATTTATGAGATTATGGATGGATTGAACCGAATGGTAGAAGCAGGAAAAACCAGATACATCGGAATTTCCAATTGTTTTGCATGGCAGCTGGCAAAGGCAAATGCGCTGGCAGAAAAAGAAGGATTCGCTAAGTTCGTTTCCATTCAGGGACATTATAATCTGATTTTCAGGGAAGAAGAAAGAGAAATGGTGCCTTACTGCAGAGAGGAAAATATTGCGCTGACGCCATATAGTTCACTGGCAGGGGGCAAGCTGTCCAAGCGCCCGGGAGAAACATCCAAACGGCAGCAGGAAGATGAATATGCGCATTTTAAATATGACGCAACGGCACAGCAGGATGACGCGGTTATCCGCAGGGTGATGGAGATTGCGGACCGGCATGAAGTTTCTATGACGGAGGTTGCTCTTGCATGGCTGATCTCAAAGGTTACATCACCGGTTGTAGGAGCCACGAAACTGCCTCATATTGAAGGTGCCGCCAAGGCAGTTGACCTGGTTTTGAGTCCGGAAGAAACAGCATATCTGGAAGAGCCGTATGTACCGCACCGCCTGGTAGGTGTTATGGCACAGAATACAAAGGCAGCGGCAAAAGAAGATCATGTATGGTCAACGGGAGATCAGAAAATCAAATAGAAAATAGCAGCAGTGCTTCTGACAGGACTCATTTTTGTTTTAAGTGTCTGTCAGAATACAGCAGATCGTTCAGTTACAACGGCTGAGACGAGCCGGGATTCTATTTTAGTAAAGAAGATCCGGGAATTCAGGGATAACTCCCCGGGTTCCCGGATTGTTTGATGTGAGGGCATTTATGCGCCCCAGACTTCTTCTGCGATTTCTTTTACGAGTTTTAATTTTGCCCACTGTTCTTCTTCTGTCAGCTTGTTTCCAATCTCACAGGAAGCAAATCCACACTGAGGGCTTAAATAAAGACGATCCAGAGGGACGTATTTTGCTGCCTCATGAATCCTTGCGATCACTTCGTTTTTATCTTCCAGAACCGGAGACTTGGTTGTGATCAGACCAAGAACAACCTTTTTATTTTCAGGCACATATTTCAATGGTTCAAATCCACCGGAACGTTCATCGTCATATTCCAGATAGTAGGCATCGACATTTTCACGGACAAATAATGTTTCCGCCACAGGATCATAGGCGCCGCTGCTAAAGAAAGTAGAGTGATAATTTCCTCTGCAGACATGGGTTGTCACAACCAGATCTTCCGGCTTATTTTCCAGCGCCAGGTTATTGACGGTTAAAAGCTGTTCCATGGTGCCTTTGATATAATCGTTCACTTCTTTGTTTCCGTTTTCTTCATCTGACATGCACAGTCCCCAGGAGCAGTCGTCAAACTGGAGATTGCGGCATCCGGCGTCATAGAAATCGCGGATGACTTTCTGATAAGCTTTGGCAATATCGGCAATCAGTTCTTCATCTGTTGGATAAAATTTTCTGGTAGATTCCAGATTTTCAGGTACGATCATCTGAAGGAGGAACTGAGCAGGAGCCGGAATGGTCTGCTTTGCCACAGTATTTTCATCTTCCAAAGCTTTTACAAATTTAAAATGATCTACAAATGGGTGGTGTCCGGCGGAGATTTTTCCAACCAGGTAAGTATCGTCAATCAGGGCAGGTTCCCCGTGGAACGCGATTCCTTTTTCTGTCTTATGATGTTCCACACCATTGAATCCCCACATAAAATCAAGATGCCATGTGGATCTGCGGAATTCTCCGTCTGTGATCACATGATATCCGGCTTTTTTCTGTTTGTTTACCAGGTCTGTAATGCACTGGTCTTCTGTTTTGTGAAGTTCTTCTTCTGAAATTTTTCCCGCTTCAAAATCAGCTCTTGCAGCTTTCAAAGCTTCTGGTCTTAAAAAACTTCCTACATAGTCATATCGAAAAGGTGTGTGTATTTTTGTCATAAATCTTGCCTCCTGAATTCGTTGTTTGTTTTGTCTGGTTAGTATCATATCAGACGATGGAAGTCCTGTATAATATTTAATAATAAGGACTGGTTATAGGCAGATGTTATAACAGAAGGGTTTTTATGAAAAAGAATAGATTCCATCTGGATTCATGCTATACTTAAAAGAAAAAAGGGAACAGGAGGATATCGTAAAATGAAAATTGTATTGCTGGAGGGTTTGGGAGTTTCGGAAGAAATTATCCGGAAACAAACGAAAAAGTTAAATGAAATGGGACATGAATTTGTCGTTTATGAAAAAAATACAGATCCCAGGGTGCAGGCAGAGCGGTGTGAAGATGCAGATATTATCATGCTTGCCAATATGCCATTGAGCAGGGAAGCTATTGAGAGAGCCTCTCACCTTCAATATATCGATGTGGCATTTACCGGTGTGGATCATATTCCGATGGATGAAGCGGGAAAAAGGGGAATTGCCGTCAGCAATGCTTCCGGGTATGCAACGCAGGCTGTGGCAGAACTTTGCATCAGTTTCATGATCCAGCTGCTTCGCAATGTAAAACAGACAGAGCAAAGATGCAGGGAAGGCGGAACAAAAGACGGATTGATCGGGAATCTGCTGTGCGGCAAAACCGTTGGTATCATAGGAGCCGGAGCGATTGGAAAGAGAACAGCAGAACTTTGTAAAGCGTTTGGCTGTAAAGTGATCGCATACAGCAGAAGCAGAGTGGAACATCCGGCCATTGACCGTCAGGTAACGCTGGAGGAACTGTTAAAAGAGGCAGATATCGTATCTCTGCATTGTCCTTTAACAGAAGAGACCAGAGGAATGATCGGAGAAGAACAGCTTCGGATGATGAAGAAAACAGCGGTGCTGATTAATACGGCGAGAGGTCCGGTGGCAGATTCAGAGGCTCTTGCAAAGGCATTGACAGAAGGAAGGATTGCGGGAGCTGCCTGTGATGTGTTTGAGACGGAGCCTCCGCTGGATGCAGAACATCCGCTGCTTCATACGCCAAATACGATCGTAACACCGCACATTGCCTTTGCATCCGAAGAGTCTATGGAACAGAGAGCAGATATTGTATTTGAAAATCTGTATGCATGGCTGGAAGGCAAACAGCTGAATAAGGTGGAAATATAGATAGAAGCGGGAGAGCCGGAGAACGGCTCTCTTTTTAAGTGAAAAATTTTTGTTGACATTTCAAAACATACACAGTATCATTAAATCGTAAGTAGTAAGTAATATGCGGCGGAAGGGAGGATCTTATGAAAGATTTATCCATTGCACAGGAATATCTTGTTTGTGCATTAAATGAAAAGGGAAAGCTTCCAGCGTATGATCTGAAGCGGGCAACCTGTTTTGTAGGCGCAGGATTAATGGAGCTTCAGCTGGAAGGATGTATTTCCATGGATCAGAAGATGGTGGAGATTACAGCGGAACTGCCGGAGAAAATGGCGTATTTGAAACCGCTCTATGATGAACTGAACCCTGAAAAGGCAGTTAAGATAGAGAAAGTAATTGACGAATATATGATTACTTTTACGGACAAAGCACTGAAGCAGCTGACCCAGTCTGTGAAGGACTCTCTGGAAGAGAATGGGATGATGATAAAATCGGAAGCGGGGCTTTTGAATAAGAGGCAGATTCTGGTTCCGTCCAAAGAAGCACGTACCGGTGTGATTGAGAAGATTCGCGCGGAACTCCTGGAAGAAGGAGAGATTACAGAGGATGTAGTAATCCTCACCGTGCTTCTGGATCAGGCAGACTGTCTGAAAGAGTATTTTTCAAAATATGAACAGAAAGAATTGAAAGGAAAATTAAAAGAGATTCGAGAGAGCAGCTGGGGGCAGAGAGCAAAGAAAATGACAGAACATATTGAGATGCTGATTGCCTGCATCATTGCGACAGGAGCAGCAGCGCACTAAGGATAAAGGAGGAAGTTCTATGTCCAGGCGCAGGAGCATGGAAGTAATTGAAAAGGCGGAGTATGTTACCATAGGAGAACTGGTAAGGTTAACGGATGTACGGTACAGCACCTTAAAATTTTATACGGAAGAAGGGATTCTTCCCTTTGAGCAGCAGGAGGAGAACATGACAAGACGATACAGGAGGAAGGAAAGCGTAGAACGGATTTCCTATATCATGAAGCTGAGAAGTGAGAAGAAAACCATTCCGGAAATAAAAGAGATACTGAAAGAAGGATCTGATCTGTAAAGATCGGGTCTTTTTTTTTAATAGGAAACTTCGTTCCTATGAAATAAAAACGCTCCGCGAGAATCACACTGCGGCGGAACGGAAGATACCGCTCATGCGCCCCGCCGCAGGCGGAGAATCCTGCAAAGCAGGATTCTTTCTTGTCTGATTAAAAGATTTTAAGAAAAAACGTGCAATTAACATATCAGCAACAAATCGGGAATAAAACAGCAACAGAATAAGAATAGGATTTGTAAATATAGTCAGAAAAAAGTAAGAAAGGAAAGGAGCGCGGCAATATGGCAAAATCAAAATTAGTAAAAGCAAATCAGAAAATCGCAGAGAAAGTAGTCAGAGGATATAAAAAGATCGAAAACAGTACAGTCGGCGGATATAAGAAAATTGAGGAAAGTGTCGTAGGAAAATATAAAGAAATCGAAGATTCCTTCGTGGATCAGTTTTTGACAAAAGACGGAGAAACGATTGAAGAAGCAAAAATGAGACTGAAGGAAGAACAGGAGCAGCGCAGAGAGCAGAGAGAAAAGAACATAAAGGAAGCCGGATACCATCACAAAAAATGATATCCGGCTATATGAAAAAAATGAATAGAGTCAAAATGATTTAAATCAGGTGATGATCCAGACAGTAATGATAAATGCCTTCCTCAGCAGCAGAACCACAGACGACATCGGCAGCCTGCTTCACATTCTCTGTGGCATTGCCCATGGCAACGCCGGTGCCCACAGCTTCCAGCATTTCAATATCATTGGAGCCGTCACCAAAAGCAATGGCCTGATCTCTGGTCAGTCCATAGTAAGAAAGAATTTTTTCTACGCCCATACCTTTACCGCCATTGGAAGGGATGATATCTGCGGCGCGGTCCCACCAGGCTGTTACTTTTGCACCTGGTGCATTTTTTACAAGCAGATCATGATCTGCTGCGCGGCACCCCACCATAATCTGATAAATCTCATCCTGTGCCAGTGCTTCAAAATCATCGGCAATGTCGATCGTCTGTTTGGAAATTGCAAAATATTCGGCCAGGTCATCATCTATACCATTGGCGCCGATTTGTCTGGTGCCGGCCAGAGCGACAGGACGGCCGATTGTTTTTGCATTGGTGATGATCTGCTGTACATCAGAGGATGGAATCGGATTGCTCAAAATAATGTTATCTTTTGTGAAACAATATGAAGCATTAAAAGTTAAAAAAGCATCAAATTCGATTCCAGGGAAATGAGGTACGCTGGCCGGAGGTCTTCCGGTAGCAATGCAAAGAATAATATCATTTTCTTTCAGACGGATCAGACAATCCAGCATCTGATTTGAAATGTTTTTCCGGTTCATATCGATCAGAGTGCCATCAATATCAAAAAAGGCAATTTTAATATCCTTCTCATTCTGCAAATTCATAGTGTTCTCCTGTAAAGTTTGTGGACTTCGAATCCTGTCTACTATTATAGCATGATTTTAATAATTTAGAAACAAAAGAATCATAATACGGAAACAAAACAGAAGTAAGATAAAAGTGGAAAAGGACAACGAAAATGAAAATATGGTATGATGAAAATGTGGAGAAGAAAAAAATAGAAAGAAATGTGCATCTGAGAAAACTGAAAGAAAATAATCGGATGAGGATGATTTTGTCTGCGGTTCCGGGTACCGCGGGAAATGTGATATTTGCTGTCTTAAACGGAGTAACCGGATTAATGAGCAGCTCCGCCTGGTTTGGAAGCCTGGCTGCTTATTATATTCTTTTAAGTATAATGAGACTGCGGATTGTCTGGCAGGAAAGGAGGTTTGTGAAGCTGGACCAGCAGGAGCGGATGAAAAATGAAATACGGATTTACCGCAAAAACAGCGTCTTATTTTTGTTTATGACGATTGTTCTGGCGGGAATGGTTATTTTGCTGGTTGACGCTCAGGGAGGGAAACAATATCCGGGATTTACCATTTATGCGGCGGCGCTTTATATGTTCTATAAGATGGGCGCAGCCATTGCTCATCTGATCAAAGAGCGAAACAGGAAGTCGCCGGTGCTTATGATCCTTAGGAAAGTGGGATATATTGACGCATGTGTTTCCATGCTGACTCTCCAGACGGCAATGTTTGCGGCTTTCGGCGGGGAAAGATGGTTTATGAGATATATGAATGGAATCAGCGGCATTGTTTACGGTTGCGAATTATCTGGGAGTGAGATGCGGAAAGATTCTTCTGGCAGTAGGAAACCAGGAAAGAGAAAAAGCAGGATTATCCAATGAAGGATTTTATGATACTGCACTGGAGACAGAGGTAGCAGTCAGAGCCATTGAAAAACTCATCGAAAGGGACTGATTTTATGGAGAAGTATAGACGGATTTTTGTGATCGTACTGGACTCCCTGGGAGTCGGTGCGATGCCGGATGCAGAAGCCTATGGTGATAAGGGAGTCAATACGCTGGGACATATATGGGAATATAAAAAGGACCTGAAGATTCCTAATTTAAGAAAGCTGGGAATTGGAAATCTTCTTGGCAGATCAGATGATTTCGTTGGCTGCCACATGAAGCTGAAAGAAAAAAGCCGTGGGAAAGACACAATGACCGGTCACTGGGAAATGATGGGACTGGAAATCAAAGAGCCCTTTCAGACATTTACAGAGACAGGCTTTCCGCAGGAACTGATCGGTGAACTGGAAGAAAAGTGTGGGAAGAAATTTGTGGGAAACAAGGCGGCCAGCGGAACGGAAATCCTGGATGAATATGGGGAGCATGAAATCGAAACGGGAGATATGATCCTTTATACATCCGCGGATTCTGTTCTGCAGATCTGCGGACATGAAAAGTATACAGGGCTGGATGTTCTCTATGACTGCTGCAAAAAGGCCAGAGAAATTACCATGCGCCCGGACTGGAAAGTGGCGAGGGTAATTGCACGGCCGTATGTAGGAGAGAAAAAGGGGGAGTTCAAGAGAACAGCAAATCGCCATGATTATGCGGTGAAACCTTTCAAAAACACTATGTTGAATCTTATGAAAAATCGTGGATATGATGTGATCAGCATCGGAAAGATTGTGGATATCTTTGCGGAAGAAGGGATCACTGAATCTCACAGGTCCCAGTCCAGTGTGCATGGAATGGAACAGACGATAGAACTGGCAGATACCAGTTTCCATGGATTATGCTTTACGAATCTGGTGGATTTTGACGCTCTTTGGGGACATCGGAGAGATCCTGAAGGATATGCGAAAGAACTGGAAATGTTCGATGAGAATCTTGGAATCCTTCTGGAACGACTGAGAGAAGATGATCTTCTGATGATTACGGCGGATCACGGAAATGACCCAACGTATACCGGAACAGACCATACAAGAGAGATGGTGCCGCTTCTTTGTTATTCTCCATCGATGAAGAATAAGAGAGAACTTCCGGTACAGGATACCTTTGGGGTAATCGGAGCGACCATTGGAGAGAATTATGACATTCAGCCGGAGGATCATATGATCGGAACATCACTGCTTTCTCTGATCGGGGAATAAACGGAAATATATATTTACAGACAGGAAGAGACCAAAAGAATATTATAATGTAAAAGAGAAAAACAGGCTGCCGGAAGCGTATTATGCGCTTCCGGCGGCCTGCTGTCTATGATTTGTCTATCGAATAAAATTGGTTGCGATTTTCTCGTTTTCCGGAACTGGAATTCCGTTTTTCTTACCAGCTTCGATACACTTCAGCAGCCATGCTATATTTTTCCCAATGTTGTACATGGTCATAAGGCCTTCTTTATCCTGCATTACTTCCTCCGGTTCATTGCCGTATACATGATTCCAGTAGGTGGAAGAAACTACAGGCATGGAAGCAATGGTAAAATATTTGTTGATGACATCCATGGAAGCAGTGGTGCCGGCTCTTCTGGCGCTTAACACAGCAGCTCCCGGTTTATGAGCGAAATATCTGGAACCGGAATAGAATGCACGGTCCAGAACTGTTAAAAGTCTGCCGCTTGGATGAGCGTAGTAGACCGGAGATCCAAATACAAAGCCATCGGCGGTTTTGGCCTTTTCTACCAGGTCATTGGCAATGTCGTGGAATACACATTCGCCGGTCTCCCCGCATTTTCCACAGGCAAGACAGTCTGGCAGAGGTTTGTTCCCAATAAAAATAATCTCAGTTTCAATTCCTTCTTCTTTCAGAGAGCGGGCCACTTCGTTCAGAGCAGTGTAAGTGCAGCCTTTTTCCCTGGAACTTCCATTGACTAATAATACTTTCATAAAAGACATTCTCCTTTCAGTTTCCTATGAATGATATGATTTCATTATATCAGAAATGAGTCAAATAAGGATCCCAGGACGGAAAAAAGAACTCTCCGCTGCCGGTAGAGTTCTTTTTTCCGATTTAGAAGGAGCAGATTTCTGTTTCGTTTTGTACGGCGGAACGTTCTGTGGTAAAGGTAAGATCCGGGAACTGATCGGAATTGGTAACAATCAGGATACAGTCTGCTGAATTAGATCATGGCGTATTTATTTGAAGAAATTCCTTTTGAAGAGAATCAGAGAAAACAAAATTCTGTAGCGGATGAAGTGAAATTTTATCTGGATGTTAACTATGCGGAAAAATTAGTCCTGAAAGATGTGGCAAAAGAATTCGCGTTCATCCGAATTATATGACGAGGATTTTCCATAAGAAATTTGGGGAGGCGCCGTCAAAGTACCGGAAAAAAGAATAAAAAGAAGGACCAGATCCTTCTGAGAGAAGAAGGAATCTGGCCGTTATATTTTTTCAATGATCTGCTTCGGACAGATCTGGGCGCATTTTCCGCAGCGCAGACAGCGATTCTGATCGATTTCCACCGGCTTTTTTGAAATGTCAATGCATTTCTGCGGACAGACGGAATAGCACAGTTTGCAGCCGATGCAGTCAGCTCCAACATAATAGCCGGAGCGCCTTACGGTCCCGCTGCCAACGGCGAAGGAGTCTCTGACTACATGGGAAGGGAGGCTGATGTCAAAATATTCGCCGCTGCCTTCATACAGGAGGAAGACTTCCAGAGGACTGCGGGTGCCTTCCGGATAGATTTCTTTCATATATGGGTTCTTTTCAAAAATTTCATTGAGTTTTCCGGTTCCGATGTTCCGGATCCGGCCCCGCAGAGAAATGGATTTCTTGTCCTTTACGGCAGTCAGGGCAAGATATTTCTGCTCCATCAGCTGTTTGTAAAAATTTTTCCCTTTTGCGGTGAGGAAATAGACGCCCTTGTCATCCCAAAGCATCATATCAATGGTACGGGTCTCCGGGTGTCCGTCGTCTCCGATGGTGGAGACAACGGCGGAGTGGAGATCCTCTACCAGAATTTTCATATAGTCCTGTGCTGTCATAGCAGTTTCACCTTCTTATTACCTTAAAATTCATATGGAGGGTTTCCAGAGAAATCAGCGATCACGCCGTGTGGATTTTCCAGATAGAAGACCTCGAAGCCCGGGTTGTCTGCAGTTTCATACTGACCTTTCACGATCGGATTTTCCATGCAGCCTTCTTTTACTTCCATGTTGTTTTCAAATACAGCTTTTCCGTGGAGACGGATCCATGCGTATTCCGGAGAAGAAACAGATACTTCAATCTCAGGATTTGCCTGCATGTCTTTGTAAACTTCTTTCTGATTGTTGGTGCAGAACCATAACTTTCCGTCTTTTTCAAAACAGAACATGAAAGGACGGCATTTTGCCTTTCCGTCACGGCCTACGGTTGCAAGATACTGTACCGGGTTTGCCTGTAAGAATTCTACTACTTTTCCCATGATAAAATCTCCTTTATATTTTTTTGATGTAATTATCTTTATTACAATTAGATTATAACCAGGCGTCGTTGTAATGTCAATAGTTACAATTAAAAAATCGCAAAAAAATTGCTTCGGAAGTTTTGTGTCGGAAAAAGCAAATAAGAAAAAACGCCTAAGGCACTGGGAAATGCCTTAAGCGTTTTAAGAGATTGCCTGAACATATTTATCGGTGTCTTTTTTTACATCTGCCAGGGTGATGGACGCCAGTTCCCGTTCCATGGCGTTCTGCACCCGTTCCAGTTTATCGTCCAGAATCTTGTGGATGTTGCGGCCTACCGGACAATCGGTATTAGGGTTCTCATGAAAATGGAACAGTTCTCCGTGATCGATACATTCCACTGCCCTGTAGATGTCCAGAAATGTAATCTGATCCAGCGGTTTGGCGATGGTAGCGCCTCCGGTGCCTCTCGCCACATTGACCAGTCCGGCAGCTTTCAGCTGGGACAGCAGGCGGCGGATGATAACCGGGTTTACATTGGTGCTCCCTGCCAGGAACTGGCTGGTAACTTTCTGGTCTTTGGAAAATGTATCAATACAGGCAAAGATGTGGACAGCCAAAGTAAATCTGCTTGAAATCTGCATAAAATGCCTCCTTATTGTTATGACATAATGTCCCTGTATCAGGACATAACTTCAAAAATATCTTACCCCAGCAATCATGTAATGTCAATAATTACAACCAGAAAACGAAGACCGTTTGTCTTTTGAAGTCTGATGGATAAGGGTACGGTCAGATTAGAACTTTTCCGTCGGAATCGGCTGCATAGCCCTGATCTTCCTGGTTATAATAGAAATATAGAGAAAGAAGATTACATTCTTTTTTCAAAAGAAATAGGAATGCTAAAGTTTACGAATTCATTGCCGGAGAGAAACATGAACCTTCAACAGTTAAGATATATCGTAGAGATTGCAGACAGCTGTTCGATTACGAAAGCATCAAAAAAACTATTTGTTTCTCAGCCATATTTAAGTAAAGTTGTCTCAGATTTTGAGGCGCGGGCAAAGAAACAGATTTTTATTCGATGCAGGAATGGATTAGAATTAACGGCCTATGGGCAGAAAGTATATCTGCTTGCCCAGTCTATCATTCATCAAATGGATCAGCTGGGAAAAGAGGAGACAGCACAAAACGACAGTGTAAGACTGTCTTTTTCTGCTGCAAATCTCATCATAAAAGACAGTCTTTTGTTAGATTATGTTTCAACGGTTCATGCTGCCCAAATCGATATAGATTTTTGTGAAACTACGATCAGCGGATGCATCAAAAAGATAGAAGAGGATGTATCCGAATTTGCGATTGTAGTGGCAGACGATTTTCAAAAAACACTTTTGACAAGCATTTGTGTTCGTAAAAAGTTAGAATGGATCGAACTGGATGAAGGATGTCCGTATATTCATTTTCATAGAAAGCATTCACTGGCAAATCAGGATGAGATCCATATGAATCATTTGATGTCCTATGTGTTTGTTCGGCTAAAGACGGATGAGTTTACAGTATTCAGCAGGAAAAAACTGCAAGACGAATATCCGGAGATTACTGCACAAAGATGTATTGTGGTCAATCATTATCACACGTACTTGAGTATGGTGAAACACAACGCAGCTTTTATGATCGGAAACAAGTGGCAGATCTCTGAGCTGGAAAAAATGGGAATTCAAAGTGCAGCATTTTCTTCTTTCAAACATAAAGTGCATTTAATGATCCTAAAAAAACAGAGCACAGCTTTTTCAGCCGAAGCAGCCAGATGGATCCATCTTTTTAAAAACAGTTATGGACTCGATGAGACATAACCATATGGTTATGTCCGGCATATAGATTTACGTATTTGTGCTGGGAGGGAAGGCCTGATAAGATAGACTCCGTAAATAAGGAGGTTATAGCATGAAGAAAACAACCATTCTGTCAGTTTTGACTGCTGCAATGATTACGGCAACGTCAATTGGTACGTTTGCAATCTGGGATATTGTAACGGTAGACAGTAGAAGCAATACAGTGACCATGCGTAATCCGGTTACTGTATCCGACAGCACATTGGAACAAAACATATCCGCAGATGCGAACACTTTAAACCCAGCGAGTGTTATAGCATCCGGCAGTGTTAAGTTTAATGTGGCAAATGAGGACAGCGTTGCGAAAAAGCTGACCTTGCAGGAGTCCATCCAGGCATCAGAGAAACTGGAAGAGACGACGGATTACTCCATCGTATTTTCAGGAGACGGGGTATCAGGAAAGACCGACAGCAGCGTCACAGATGGAACCGAAGAATATAATTATACCATTACTTTTACACAAAGCGGACTTGAAAAAATGAAAACAAATGCGAATGCATGTACCGTTAAAGTAACCGCGACATTGAGCTAAAAATATCATCTATATTTGAAGTTTCAAAAATGATAAGGAAAATTTGCTTGATAACGTGCATTGGGGGATTGCTTGCTGTTATCATTTATTCAATTTTTTTTACGGATACCCGGAGGGGAATCATCCCTTATCGCTTTTACAATGTTCTTACAAATAGTATGGAGCCAAAGATAGGAACCGATTCGCTGGTGTTGGTTAAAGTTTATGATAAAAGTATGAAGATACAAAAGAATGATATCATTACTTTTTCTGCGAACCGGTTTGGCGAAAAGATTATCATCACGCATCGATTTTCTCATACAGAACGGAATAAAGAGGGGGAGACCGTGTATAAAACACATCCGGAAAGAAGCAATACACTGGATGTATATGAAATGGTGTGGTATAAAAAAAGTTGACAGCTTATTCTCAAGGATTTCATAATAAAACCAAGAGAATAAGGAGGTATTCAAAGTGGCACGTAAATATGACCATGAATACAAAGTACAGGCAGTAAAGCTTGCCAAAGAAATCGGCGGCGCTAAGGCTGCTAAAGAATTAGGAATCCCTGAAGGAACCATCCATACATGGCTGAAAGCCGTAAGAGCCGGTAAGTTAGATATCGGGGAAGGTTCCCATACCCCTGCCAGCGCAATGAGCCTGTCAGAAGAGATTACCATGCTGCGTAAGCGGGTTAAGGAGCAGGATAAAGAAATCCGTCGCCTGAAGGAAGAAAACGAATTTCTAGAGGAAGCCAGCGCTTTTTTCGCCGCCAGCCGTCGGAAGTCAGCAAAAACCAGAGAATGATATTTCTGGCTTTGAAAACAGAGGACGGCAGGATTACCGGGAAAATTTCATTTTATTGCCGGATGCTTGGTATCAGCCGGCAAGGCTTCTATAAATATCTCGCAAACAAAGACCGTCCCTGGAAGTACCAGGATTTGGCGGATGCTATGAAAGAAATCATCAGCGAGGATGAATGTAACGATACTTATGGACGGATCCGGATGTATCAGGCGCTGTTGCTGAAGCAGCCGGAGGGAGTACATATCCCCAGTGAGAGGACCGTATACCGGGTTATGGATCAGATCGGGCTGAGCCATCGGCCAAAGAGAAAGCCGAATGGGCTCACAAAGGCAGACCGGGAAGCCATGAAATCGGATGATCTGCTGAAGCGGGATTTTCATTCAGATGCCCCATTAGAAAAATGCATTACAGATATCACAGAGATTCCGGCGTCCAATGGGAAACTATATGTATCTGCGATTTTTGACTGCTTTGATCTTAGCGTCCTCGGTCTGGCAATGGGAACAAATATGAAAGCAGATCTGTGTATCCAAACATTGGAAAACGCCCTGACTGCTTATCCCGCACTGGAAGGCGCTGTAATCCACAGTGACCGTGGAACACAGTATACCAGTGAGTCCTACCGACAGACCATCCGGGAGCACCACATCCATCAAAGCATGAACAGTGCCGGAGGACGCTGCCATGATAATGCACGCTGTGAGAGTATGTGGGCCAGAATGAAGACGGAACTTCTTTACGACCGCTATGACACAAAGCAGATGACTGTAGAGGAATTAAAGGTACTCATTTGGAGATACTTCCTCAGCTACTGGAATAACCGAAGGATCTGCTCTGCCAATGGCGGGCTTCCCCCTATGATAAAACGCAGGCAGTATTATGAGATTTTGGAATTGGCGGCATAGATAGTGATATCCTTGAGAAAAATGTGTCAACTAATATTGACAATATCAAACTTATGGATTTATGTTTCAACCTTCAGATGAGATTCAAACGTATAGTTGGTTGGCAAGTATGACTTGTCGCCTATTGGGGTATCAAGATGGTCAAAAAGGAATTAAGATAATTGATTTCTCTGAAGTTCCGTCCGATGTTTTACCTGTTGTAACAGGGACATTGGCGAGGTTATTATATGATGTTCAGTTTTGGATGAATCCGCAAAAGCGGACACCATTTACGATTGTTTGTGACGAAGCACATTTGTATTTACCTTTAAAAGAGGAGGCTGATTCAATTCAAAAGCAAGCATTATATAATTTCGAACGAATAGCAAAAGAAGGAAGAAAGTATGGGGTATCAATTTTAGCGGTTAGCCAGCGACCGGCGGATGTAAGCAAAACTATATTAAGCCAGTGTAATAATTTTGTGGTACTAAGATTGACAAATGAAAGGGATAAAGGTGTGATTAAAAATCTGTTACCAGATTCATTAAAAAGTACAATAGAATTTTTACCATTGCTTGATGTCGGGGAAGCCCTTGTTGTAGGAGATGCAATACTATTACCTAGTAAAATAGTATTGGATAAACCATTAGAGTCGCATAGACCAATTAGTGCAACAAAAGATTTCTGGGACGAATGGGACAGTAACGAACCAGATAATGCGGCAATCAATGAAGCAATAGAAGCATTGCGTAAACAATGTAGAATTTGAGGAGGAAAGAAAAATGGTTGATTTACATGATAGTCATGGTAAACATATTGCTAATTTTGTGAATGGACAATTGTATGACATTCATGGTAGGAACATTGGTCATTATTTACCTGACAAAGGAATATTTATTGATATGCATGGACGTTATTTAGGGGAAATAGTAAATGGGAAGCGATTGCTTTATAAGAATAACTCGCCATATAAATCAATATGTTATGGTTCATATGGAAACTGTGGGAATATTGGAAGTTATGGAAATTACGGAAATATTGGCAGTTGTTTTTATGCAGGCTATTTAGATGTGAAAATTTGATAATGATATAGTATAGGAATGTTGATTAACATGTATATAGAAAATCATTAGTGCGGTGCAGAGAGTAATTTTAAATTAGTGGCTATCTCTTGGCTCGTTGGGGGTGTCCTGTGGTGTCAGAGCTCGTAAAGCCTTATTTTACAAGGTTTTTGCGGGTTCTTACTTTTTGTCTGGGAGCGTCAAAAATCGTCATTTTTGAGAAAATGGTGTAGTAAACGGTGTAGTGGAAGAGTATAATTAATGCGATGGAATGGTGATATCAATTATGAAATATTAGAATTCAGGTAAAGAAGGAGTATAAGACTACTCAATCTATTAGCGTCATTGTTTTCCAAGTTGAAAAACAAGCCGGGGTGCTAGTGATGAAGTATTTAGGAGAATAAGCGCAAGCGGTGTAGGAAACATTGATTTAGGTGATGGTATGAGATTTTATCCTACTGTTATCATGGCAAGTATGGCAATTGGGGGTGTAGTCGGTAAAAAATTATGGGACTATGGGAACTGCTATGTCGGATATAAATCAGTCTATGTAAAACAGTATGATAAGATGGATGTATATCATATTGCAGTAAAAGTCAAGTAGTAGGACATTTTGATATTGCTATGTTAACACAGCTGGTAAATGTCAGACAGATAATTGTTAACAGTTTAGTATGGAAAAATTGGCAAAAGTAGGGGCAGTTGATGAACAGAAAGGTTTATTTATAATACCGCCTATTGCGCCTGCGGAGTAATTATGAAAATAGACACAGATCAAATTAAAAACAAAAAATTTACGGCACCTATCAAATCTGAATTACAAAAGCATTCGCAGGAGTACAGAGTTCTTGCGACATTGCGTTATTTGTTTCCGAACAGATTTGAAAATATGGTTACGGGAGAAGCCCCCGATTTACAAGATAAAAAAAACAGTATAGGTATCGAAGCGACCTCTGCTGTAGAGTGGAGAGATATGAGAGCTTCCCGTGAATTTGCTAATCTTCAGCAAAAAAACGGGAATAACGAAAAGCATAAAAGAGCTATTATTTCAACGGGGTATTCCTTTTTGACTATAAAAGAAGGAAAATTTGCAATATGTACTTCAGGAACATCAGATGGAGAAAAAGTTTTTTTCAAGAAAGCATAAGAAAAAAGATTAAAAATCTTCAGCGATATAAAGCAAAATTTCACAAAATCGGACTTGCTGTTATTCGGCATGAAATACCAACTTTGGATGTGAAGGATCATCTTTGCGAATGGATTGCAGAAGTATTTGATAAAAATGATACTGTATTTCATTTTGTATATGTATTATCCCATCGATTTTGTATCTATTATGATGTTCAAGAAAACACTACCGAAATACGAATGATTAAAGATACAGAAACCATATTTCTTTCTATCATTGTAAGAATGACCGCTGAAGGTGAATTATCTTTGAATGATGAGGAATGGCAATAAAAAGTGAAGGTAATATGTGGTAGGGATTAATTTCTGTGAGGTATTCCATATCTATCTGCCGATTTTGCAGGTGATGATCGGAACCGGGCTCCGCTGCGGAGCTGATCGGTCTTACCTGGAAGGACGTGAATCTGAAGACTCGGACTGTATACGTGAATCATCAGGAGATTAAACATAAACTTTATTAAGAAGGTTTGTCAAAAGAAGAGTTTTCAGGGTACCTAGAAGAAGTTATGTTCCCGGTTTATCAGTCAGCAAAAAGTATGGGATTTTCCAATTGGATTCTTAGGAGATAAGAGCATGTGTGAATATTATGAGAAGAATGCGGAGCGTTATGCAGCAGAAACATTTACGGCAGATATGTCAGAACAGTATCGAAGGTTCCTTCCATTATTAAAAAATGGAGCAAAGATTCTGGATGTGGGAAGCGGCAGCGGGCGTGATGCCTGCTGTTTTCAGAAGTACGGATATCAGGTGACGGCATTAGAACCATCCAAGAATCTCTGCAAAGAAATTCGGAAAGGCTTTTCGGGGGAAATCGTATGCTGTGATATTCAGAATTATCATCCGATGGTTCGGTATGATGGAATATGGGCGTGTGCATCGCTGATTCATTTGCAGGAAGAAGAGATCCTGCATTTTTTTGAGAAGATTCATCGGTATCTCAAGGATGATGGGATTGTATATATTTCCGGGAAAAATGGAATCCCTACAGGAAAAGCGAAAGATGGACGTTACTTCTTGGAGTTTAGCGAACAGCTAATAGAAAAAATTTTGAAGGTAAATAAACAGCTGAAAGCAGAACAGGTGTGGTATACCGAAGATGTAAGAGGAAGAAAAGAATTTCGATGGATGAATGTGATATTCAGAAAAGTTTAAATGAACAGCAGGTGTTTGAGGTTGTTTTATCCTGTCGAAAACGGGAAAGTAAATAAGATATAGATTCAGTAAAAGGAGGAGGCATGTCATGGGACAGTTTGATTGGGTAAATTTTTATAAGGCTTTTGCGATAGCCTTACTTAACTATAAAGATAAACGCTCTGATTTGATTCAGATGATTAAAAAGATTTATAAGGAAATTGGGATTCATATGCCTACGCTGGAGAGAGGTAGGGAATCAGTGATTATGAAAAGGAGTATATGAGGGATACAAGCAAATTAAAGTTTGCTGAGCAACAAGAAGCAGAATTAGCATAGGTAACCGTGTTGAAAAAGAGCTTTTTTGTTCATCGAAGAGGAATGAGAAAGTTGTTCTAAGTGGGGCAATACATATTGTGCCGGATTTATATTTAGAAGATGTAGTAATTCTTGTTAACAAAGTTAAAGAGATGCACATAGATTAAAGTTGTTGAAAAGATTATTAGTCTTATAATGTTAGGTTTTCAAATCTTTCATATTTAATGTCTGTCTAAAGATAAAAATTCTATATAGTGTGAATGATATTAATATGATGCGCACGGGATATATTCGTCAACTAGCAAGTGAGTTATTGAGGGGAAGGTCTCCCAATGCCATTTCTTGGGAAGGGTATAATAAAATCGGGTGATGTATTTTGGGTTAATGGAACGGGTTATCAAGTTCTATCTAGTGATTCAAAGGAAAGACTAATAAAAAGGAGAACCGGACGCATCCGATTCTCCTAAGTACGCTCCGTAGAAACGTACCACAATTCACACTTATAATATACAAGAAATAGAGATAAAATGCAAGTTTTTTACTTTGAAACAAATTTTTTTAACAAAATGATTTTTGAACGATTATCTGTATAGATAATTTGATGAAAGATATTTATTGGGATATTCGATCTTAATTTTTCAACAATATATTCAAATCTAGATATAATGCGTTTCATTTCTGACTTTGATACATGCAGAAGTTTCAATTGATAAATCACAAGTATTAAGTAATCTGTTATAGTTCTAAAGGTGAGATGATTTATTCCAGTTACATTAGAAATAGCGTGTCCAACTTGTTTGTTAATTTCTCCAGTTTGAAAGCGTGTGTCAAAGACAACATCATTATGTGCAATTGCATTTCTGAGATCTTTTATGGTGTAAATAAGACGTTGTGGCATCATTGCATCTGTGTCATCTGTTGGACGAATCCCAAGTTTTTTCGAAATAGCAATTCTACAGTTTTGGTTGAGGCAGGAAACAAAATGACCAAATTCTCCCAAACTAAGAAGTTCAAAAGTAGCCCATATCGGGAGGTTAATATCCTTTCTAAGATAATGATCTGCAATTTTGTTTCCGTTGCCATATGCGTTGGTTTGAATTTTATAAATTCGATTGCGTAAGTTTAGACGGCGTTTTAATTCATATTTAAATTTATCTTCTGCTTTTTTACGGGCATATGCATTCTTATATGTTTTTCCTGTGGTAGAAAACATTTTATAATTATCAAGTAGTTGGTTGTAGATAACAGTAAAACTCTCAGAATTTGTAGTGGTAACCAGAATATCAAGAACATAATTTTTCAGAGCGGTTTCAATTAACATTACATATGGATAAAACAAAGATTTTAACTGTGTGTCAAAATCGTATATAGAAACTAACTCTTCAAATTTAGTATAGGGAACTTTATTAGAAGGTGTATTAATGTATCGATATCCTTTATATCCATGATAATATCCTATGTTCATTAGTTTTCGCTTTTGGGATGACCCGGAAATGGCAATACCTTTCTTGTTCCGGAGATATCGCATAAGGCCGTCAGTACTTTTAGGATGTTGTTCAGACATATGAGCACTCCTTTCGTTTGTAATAACTTAAGTATATATTGAATAATACAATTAGTAAAGTTTCAAACGGTATCATTTTATAGAAGGAAAATCTTTCTATATCTGTATTTCACTTTCCCGGAAGTGGTACAGACACATTAAAATTCGATAGGCACATGAGACCGGGAAACACCTTGTATAGTCGGTTCCCGTGTGCTAAGGAAATTATGACAAAAATCGAAGAAGATAAAGCCCTTTATTCTGCAAACCACTGGAAACTTTAAGCGTCCCTATTCTTTTTATGGGGAGCTTAGAAGACGAAATGTGCCGTAGAAATATGGTAGAGGAATACACAGAAATGAACCAGCTCGTACAAAATGGTACGATGCACATTTTCAAAACAGGTGGACATCCAGCGATTATGACAAATGCTGAACTTTCTGCCAGAGTCATTACTGAATATATCAACAGCTAGATTTTACACTCAATCCCTATAATCGTATCTGTGCTACGGAAAATGGAAATAGTATTGCTATGACAGCGAAAGAATTTGATTTACTTTATTTTCTATTTTCTCATAAAGGACAGGTATTTACAAAGGAACAGCTTTATGAGTATGTGTGGGGATATGTTGATGTAACAGACGCACGCAATCTGACTTCGTTGATTAGAAATCTACGAGTTAAAATTGAACCAGACCCTGTAAATCCAAAATATATTGTTATTGTCTGGGACATAGGCTATAAATTCAACGAAACAATTTAATATTTCTATATTATTGATAAGCGGTTAGTCTATACGATTGACCGCTTTTCCATATCCAGAAAAGGTGTTTATGAACATTTTTTTAAATACAAGGGAAAGCGCATCAGAGCCAGCGACAAGAACCTTGTGTAACGCTTCTGTTCCTGTTTGTGGTCGTTATTCTGCTGCTGAACATAGGACATCCTTAAAACGCCATTACACTGTCAAAAGTTCGCACGCATGATACTTACTGGACAATAAGCGGTATGAAATCCAGACCATAAAGGTCAGCAAAATGGCTGACGAACAGCTGGAAAAAATCAAAGGAGAAAGAAATGACAAAGAATGAATTTCATTGAGTGGCCAGATTGCAGCTGATATAATGTGGCTATGAAGAAAAATACAAATTAAAATTTATAGAGAAAGGTACCTGTCAAAGAATCTTTGCGTAACTTTACATGCAATGTAAGATGTTGATTGCTTTCCTTTGGACATTATTTTTTGGAATAATGTTTAAAGGAAGATGAGAATAAGATAACAACAAAGGAAAGGATGAGATATTGTGAATATAGGAAATCAGATATTGAATATTCGTAAAGAAAAGCAATTAACGCAAGAGGAGTTTGGTGGATTATTTCATGTTACTCGACAAACTGTTTCAAATTGGGAAAACGGAAAAAGTTATCCTGATCTGCAAACTCTTGTAAGCATGAGCAACCAATTTGAAATTTCTCTTGATACATTATTAAAGGAGGATTCAAAGATGGTACAATCTATAGATAAAGAAAGAGCGCTGGGCATAATAAAACGTGAAAAATCAATTATAGATTTTTTTACAGGTGCGGGAACAGGAATTGTTTTATCTTGTTTATTTTCGCCAGATTCCATGGTAAGAACTACAGTTATTATTGTTGGGATTATAATGATAGGTATTGGCTGGTATAAAAAATCAAAGAGTGATAAAAAGGTATTTCAATATATTAAAAAACATGATTAAATAAAATTTAACAATAACAAATTTCAGTTTATAGAACTGAAGAAATTGCAGGAGGATAATTCATGAAATGCTTAGATTGTGGAATGGAAATGGAGCAGGGAACTGTGGTGGGGATTGGTCAAGGCGGAGGACACTACTATGAGTTTACTTCTGATGAAGAAAAGAAAAAAACAGGACTAAAAGGTTTTTTCACTCAGAAAACAATCAGTGTTAAATCTACTGTTCTGGAATATCCAGCATGGCACTGCCCAAAATGTAAAAAGGTTTTAATGTGGGTAGATAGTAAAGAATAACGCAAATTAGAAGTTGTTTCATAAAATAGAAGGTAAAGTCGTAGAAATTTGGATATTCTACTTTAAGTCGAGTGACGGTATTCTCCTATGAATGCTATACTTGAAATAGAATGAAAGGGGGAGATATACTTGGATGCAGCTTATACTGGAAGCAGGATATCTTTATTAAGGAAACAAAATAACTTCACACAAAAAGAGTTGGCAGAAAAACTTCATGTTACCGATAAAGCTATTAGTAAATGGGAACGAGGGTTAAATTATCCAGATTTAGCTCTTTTGCCAGTAATCGCAAATGTTTTAGAAACATCAGTAGCAGACTTATTGGGATTGGAGCAGAAGATTCCTGATAGTACCATTGATGTAATAAATGAAATTGCACAATCAGAAAAAAAACGATTGCTAAAAACAATACATCAATATCTTGAACTTGCTATTATATTAGGTGTTGTAACTATCCTGAATAAACTGTATATATCCTATACAGGATATATTGGGGAATCCTTCAATGTTCAGTTTTGGATTGAAGGAATACTTCTGGCATTGGCACTTACTTTAATAACAAATGGAATTTGGTTATTGATAAAATACAAAAAATTCTTTGTTTAATATACTTTAATTGCTGCAAAGAATTTAAATTTTATTCAAATTCCAGTTTAACAACTTCATATCCTGCACAAAAGGCGGTTACTCCTTTGGAGATTAACTGCTTTTTCTATGAAGATTTTGCTGAAAAAAGTGTATGTAATTTTATCCAGAAATTCACGAGGAGCGAATATTTATGATGACGGTTTTTTAAAAGTAGATTTTGAACTTGGAAGTTTCCAAACCATTGAATTTATGTGCTAAAAAAATTTTTAAAAAAATTAGCACTCAGTACTTGACAGTGCTAACAATAAGTGTTATATTACATATAGAACAAAGGAAGAGGTACAAAAAAGGTACCGATCCAAAGTTCTTCTGAACAATTGACAATAATGATATGAATGATAAAGGAGAGATGTGTTATGTTAATGCCTGGTATTTTTGGAGAAGATTTATTTAATGATTGGTTTTCTTTCCCGGATTTTGATAAAAAATATTATGGAAAGAATACAGATCAGGTCATGAAGACAGATATAAAAGAAAAAGACAAAGAATATGAAGTAGACATCGAACTTCCTGGATATAAGAAAGAAGATGTCAAAGCAGAACTGAAAGACGGATATCTGACCATCAGCGCTGCAAAGAATGTAAGCACGGAAGACAAGAAAGAAGACGGCAAATATATCAGAAAAGAACGTTTTTCTGGTAATGTAAGCCGAAGCTTCTATGTTGGAGAAGATATGACCCAGGAAGACATTCATGCAAAATTTGAAGATGGAATCCTGAAACTGACAGTTCCAAAGAAAGAAGCAAAGAAAGTCGAAGACAAGAAGAGCTACATTACAATTGAAGGCTAATAAGAAGCAAAATGTGAAGTCCTGTTCCCCGGAATGATGTTCCGGGGACGCTTTGTATAGTAGGAGGTGAGGATCTTGGCAGCAAAGAGGGATTATTATGAAGTTCTTGGGGTAAACCGGAATGCAGACAAAAGTGAACTAAAAAAAGCGTATCGAAAGCTTGCGAAAAAATATCATCCGGACATGAATCCGGGGGATGCTCATGCGGAGCAGATGTTTAAAGAAGCAACAGAGGCTTATGAGGTACTGAGTGACCCGGAGAAACGTAAGATGTACGATCAGTTCGGGCATGCGGCGTTTGACGGAAGTGCATCTGGATTCCAGCAGGGAAATCCGGGAGGAGGCACTACGTATCGGGAATTCCATTTTAATAATGATGACGGATCAATGGACGACATTTTTGGAGATATCTTTGGCGGAATGTTCCATGGATTTGATCAGGGAGGTTTTAGATCCAGTCAGGGCTTTACAGGCAGCAGTGGTTTCGGCGGCGGATTTGGCAGCAGCCGGGGCTTTAACAGCAGAGGCTTTGGCGGCGGATTTTCCGGAAGGCAGAAAGGCTCTGATCTGACGTCAGAAATCGATGTTACATTTGACGAAGCAGTCAATGGATGTGAAAAAGTATTCCGGTTTAACAGCGGCAATGGAAAGACCCAGTCTCTTCAGGTGCGCATACCTGCAGGAATCGAGGATGGCAAGACCATTCGTCTGCGGGGAAAAGGAATGCCGGGAAGCGGCGGCGGAGAACCGGGAGATCTGCTTTTGGAAGTCCATGTAGGAAGCAAGCCTGGCTTTGAAAGAAAAGGCATGGACGTTTATACCACTGCTAATATACCGTTTACAACAGCTGTTTTGGGCGGAGAAGCTATGGTACAGACTCTGAATGGAAGAGTTCTTTGCAAGATAGCGCCGGGAACCCAGTCCGGAACGAAAATACGATTAAGAGGAAAAGGAATTGTTTCAATGAAAAATCCGTCTGTCCACGGAGATTTGTATGTGACAGTCCAGATTCAGGTACCAAGGAATCTGAATCCGGGAGCCAAACAGAAACTGCGGGAATTCGAGCGGGCATGCGGTTAAGATAGATTGATATGCCGGATGATCTCTGGTTTGCACAAATTTTGTGAATCATGAGAGAATCCGGCTTATTTTGTTTTTTGGGATCCTGTGCTATAATCTATAAAATGAAAAAATGGGGAGACGGAAAGGAGCAGACATATGACGTTGCAGCAGTTAAAATATGCCGTCTGCACAGCAGAGTGTAAGTCTATGAACAAGGCTGCCTCTAAGTTATTTATTTCGCAGCCGAGTCTGTCGGGTACCATCCGGGATCTGGAAGAAGAAATTGGAATGAAGATATTTTCAAGATCCAATCGTGGGATTACCATAACACCGGAAGGGGAAGATTTTCTGGGGTATGCAAGACAGATTTTGCAGCAGTATCAGCTGATGGAAGAGAAGTTTATTGAGAAAAAGAAACCAAAACAGAAATTCAGTGTATCCATGCAGCATTATACCTTTGCGGTCCAGGCCTTTATTGAAATGGCAAAGGATTTTGGGATGGATGATTTTGAGTTTGCGGTTCATGAGACAAAGACTCATGAAGTTATTGAGAACGTAAGAAATCAGAAAAGTGAAATCGGGATTTTGTATCTCAATGATTTTAACCGGCAGGTGATGGAGAAGATTTTTCAGGAAAACGCAGTGGAATTTACTGAGCTGTTTGACTGTGGAATCTATGTATTCCTCTGGAAGGGAAATCCTCTGGCACAAAAAGAGCTGATTGAATTTGAGGATCTGAAAGATTATCCGTGTCTGTCGTTTGAACAGGGAGATGAGAATTCGTTCTATTTTGCGGAAGAAGTGTTCAGTACATATGATTATAAACAGATCATAAAGACAGATGACCGGGCAACGATCCTGAATCTTATGATCGGGCTGAACGGATATACCCTTTGTTCCGGAATCATATGCAATGATCTGAATGGAAACGAATATGCAGCAGTTCCTCTCCATACAGATGAAAAAATGCACATTGGATATATTAAGAAAAAAGGCATGCCGTTAAGCCGGCTGGGAGAACGGTATATCAGCGAACTGAGAAAGTTCGAAAAGAACATATTATAGTATAGAAAAACCCGGACTGCAGGAGATGAAACCTGCAGCCGGGTTTTATGCTGTGCGGTGTTTTAAGCAAGGATAACTTGAGCGCCTAAAGACTGATACGTTTCCAGGCAGATTTCCGGAATCTCTTTTGTGGTGATCAGAGTATGGCGGGAGTCCAGCGTTCCCACATGAACAAAATCTTTCTGATCCAGCTTGGAGGCGTCTGCCAGAATATAGATGTCCGGGACTCTGTCAAACAGGACATTTAGAATGGAAGACTCCACGATGCTGCTGACATAAATATTTCCATCCCGGTCAATTCCATTGATGCCGATAAAGGCCGCATCCATTTGAAAATGAGAGAGATTTTCCTCGGCTATTTTTCCTGTCAGTGTCAGGGAATTAGGTCTCAGTTCTCCTCCCACAGACAGAAGATGAATATTAGAGAAGGCGCTTAGTTCATAGGAAATATTGACAGCATCGGTTATGACAGTCAGGGGGATACTCTCTTTCAGAGACTGGGCGAAGGCATGAACGGTTGTACCGGAAGCGAGAAAAATGTGCTGTCCGGCTTTAAGAAACGAGCAGGCTTTGGCTGCAATGGCCAGCTTCTGGGCAGAGTTAATCTTTGTTCGCTGGAAAAACGGGAGATTGACATCTTCTTTTTCCGGAGGCAGAGCCGCCCCGCCGTGGGTGCGGATTAGTTTTCCCTGTTCTTCCAGTTCTTTCAGATCCCTGCGGGCTGTCATGGGAACGATGTGGAACATCTCACATAACTCATTGATTTCAATCCGTTCTTTGGAAATCAGAAGATTCAGGATCTCCTGATGACGTTCGGTTTTGTTCATAAGTGCAAATCCTTTCTTTTGGAATTCTCTTCAACCATTATACCCAAAACAAAAAAGAAAAACAAGAAATGTTCGATATAAACAGAATAAAATGCCATAAAAGAACAAAAATACTGGACAAAACGAACATTAAATGTTAATATAGAACAAAATTACAAGGAAAGGACGAATGCAGATGGAAAAATGTGTAGCAGTGGGAGATATGTTTATCCATGAGGAGGATTTTAGAAGAGCGCTGGAGAAAAGCAGTCTGTTTCAAACCTGCCGGTATCTTTCATGGAAAGAGGACGCCCAGAGGCCCCAGGCCAGAAAAATTATACGGAATATTGAGACGAAAGGTTCTACGGCATATCCGCCGGATCAGGCTCTGGCTGAGGAAATCCAGGATGCAGACGCTGTGTTTGTCCATCTGTGTCCGGTTGGCAGGGAATTGATTGAAAAGGCAGATCATCTGAAATATATCCTTACCTGCCGGGGCGGCGTGGAAAATATTGATATGGAAGCCGCAGAAGAGAAAGGAATCCAGGTGATCAACTGTCCGAGTCATAATGCGTATGCGGTTGCGGAATATACCATCGGGCTGATGCTCTGCGAAACGAGAAATATCGCAAGAGCAGACAGAGCCCTGAAAAATGGAGAGTGGCGAGAACAGTATCCGAATTCCGGCAGGATCCGGGAGATGCGGAGCCAGACAATCGGGCTGATAGGTTTTGGAACGATTGGAAGGCTTGTGGCGGAACGGCTGACAGGTTTTGGAAGCCGGATTCTGATATATGATCCGTATGTGGATCCAAAAGAAGCCGAAAAGAAAGGATGTATTTCTGTGACAAAGGAAAAACTTCTTCAGGAAGCCGATATTGTCAGCCTTCACGGCAGAATCCAGCCTGGAGAGCCGCCGCTGATTGGTGCAAAAGAGCTGGAGATAATGAAAGAGGATGCATATCTGATCAACACAGCAAGGGCAGCGCTGGTTGATATGGATGCTTTGTATCAGGCTTTGAAGGAAGGAAAAATAAAAGGAGCGGCAGTGGACGTATTTCCGGTGGAGCCGGTGTCGGCAGATGATCCGCTGGTGAAAATGGACTGCGTAACAGCAGGAAATCATCGGGGAGGAGATACGCTGGAATCTTATACTATGGCTCCGGAAGCCGTGATGGCACAGCTGGAAGATCGTTTGAAAAGTTTTGAAAAAGGGGAAAAGAAATGCAGATAGCGGAGACAGAGTTCGGAAAAGGATTTATTAAAATGTGCATGGACGGCCATCGGATGGGGTGGCATGAAAGAAACGGAGGCAATTTTTCCTACCGTATCCGTCCGGAGGAGATAGAGCAGATCAGAGAAAATCTCAATGATACGGATATGTGGAGAGAAATCGGAACCGAGGTTCCGGATCTTGCGGGAGAATATTTCCTGGTAACAGGATCCGGAAAGTTTTTTGGAAATACAGAGGCGGATCCGGAGGGAAATCTTGCGGTTATTGAGATCGATGAACAGGGCCGCCGGTACCGGATCTGCTGGGGACTGCGGGATGGAGGAGTACCGACCAGTGAACTGCCGTCACATCTTATGAATCATGAAGTGAAGAAAAAAAGAACCAATGGAAAGCATCGTGTGATCTACCACTGCCATCCGGCTAATATCATTGCCCTGACCTTTGTTCTTCCATTAAAAGAAGAAGTGTTTACAAGGGAACTATGGGAGATGATGACAGAGTGTCCGGTGATTTTCCCGGATGGAATCGCTGTCATTCCGTGGATGGTGCCGGGAGGGAAAGAAATCGCGGTGGAAAGTTCCAGATATATCAAAAATCATGACGTGATCATCTGGGCACATCATGGAATGTTCTGTTCCGGGGAAGATTTTGACCAGACCTTCGGACTGGCCCATACGGTGGAAAAGGCGGCGGAGATTTTATGCAAAGTGCTTGCTGTGACACCGGTAAAACGGCAGACCATACCGGCAGAAGGATTCCGAAAACTGGGAGAAGCCTTTCAGGTGAGCCTGCCGGAAAAATTTCTGTACGAAAAATAAATAAGATGGATTGCGAAGACCTTCTGAGTGATATAGAATAGAATCATTCAGGAGGTTTTTCTTATGTTATGGAATTGTTTTTGTGTTGGAGCCGGAGGCTTTCTCGGAGCGGTATTTCGTTATCTTCTGGGATTCCTGCCGTTATCAGATAAGACCCAGTTTCCGGTAATCACGCTGGGAATCAATATTCTGGGAGCATTTGCGATCGGCGTCATCAGTCAGGCGGCTGTCCGGTACGGCATATCCGATTCCAGATGGATCCTGTTCTTAAAGACAGGAGTCTGTGGGGGATTTACGACCTTTTCTACTTTTGCCCTGGAAAGCTCCGATCTTATGGAAGCGGGCAGATGCGGAATGTCAGCAGCGTATATGGTCTTGAGTGTCATTTTATGTCTGGGCGCAGTGTTCGCCGGGAAAATGATCGTTCGGGGATAGAAGAACTTTCAGAATAAAAGAGTGTGTGATAAGGAAGTCCTGTTCGTTCAGAAGGGACGCCAGGTGTTTAGAAGGAGTTTTGAATATGATCAAAGGAAAGAAAATATTAGTTGTCCTTCCGGTCAGCGAGGGACAAAAAGAAAGACTGGAAGAATTCGCAGACAAGAGCTGCTTTACGTATACATCTTATAAAAAGGCAACAAAGAAAATGGCAGAAGAAGCAGACATCATTATTGGAAATATTGATCCGGATCTGCTGGAATACGCGAAGAATCTGGAATGGCTTCAGCTGAATTCTGCCGGGGCAGACGCATATGTAAAAAAAGGCGTTCTGCCGGAAGAAGTGGTTCTGACCAATGCAACCGGAGCCTATGGGCCTGGTGTTGCGGAGCATATGCTGGCAGTTTTATTTTCCATTCAGAAGAAACTGCATCTGTACCGGGATAATCAGAATCAGTGCGAATGGCAGGATGAAGGAGAGGTTATGTCACTGAGGGGCGGATGTGCCCTGATCGTTGGACTGGGAGACATCGGATTGTACTTTGCAAGACTTTTGAGAAATTTCGGCTACCGGGTGATCGGCATCAAACGGCGTCCGGGACAGGTTCCGCAGGGAGTGGATGAATTGTATACGATGGAGCATCTGGATGAACTCCTGCCGGAAGCAGATGTTATATTTTCTGTTCTGCCGGAAACAAAGGCTACAAAGAATATTTTCAACGCGAAACGTTTCCGGGAAATGAAAAACAGTGCTGTCTTCCTGAATGCCGGAAGAGGAAGCGCTGTGAATACAGAAGATCTGTGTCAGGCGCTGATCGCAGGGGAAATCTACGGCGCGGGTCTGGACGTGACGGATCCGGAGCCGCTGCCGAGCCAGCACAAATTATGGAATATGAAAAATGTGGTGATCACGCCGCATATTTCCGGAGATTTCCATCATCCGGCCACTTTATACCGGATTGTAGATATTGCCGCTGGCAATCTGAAGCGTTACTGTGCTGGAGAGCCGCTGATGAACGTGGTGGATCGGGAAACCGGTTACCGGAAATAATTAAGAGTGAAGTCTGGATGAATCGTTCTTTTGATGTTTCTGCCGCAGGTAGATAAGTCCCATACAGAGACTTGCTGCCAGGATCAGAGCGATGATCATAAGAGCGCAGTGAAGGAAGAATTCATCCGGAAGGATTTGGATTACCGGATCAGTTCGTTCGTCAAAAATCCAGTAGTCATTGGAAAACATGATTTCATGGAACAAAATGAAAGCATTTTCCCAGTTTGAGGCGATCAGGATGCCGGCGGCGGCCGGGAGCAGGACCGATAAGATGGCGCTGTTTCTTAAAAATTTACGGCAGCCCTGTTTCCAGGAACGGATGCCCAGGATCAGGGAAGCTGTCAGAGTGATGAGGCAGATGATCTGCAGGACATCGAAGATGCGTTTTACATCCTGAAAGTGGATCCGGCCTTCTCTTGACATGGGGAGAGACAGATCCAGAGGATCCCGGTGGAAAATGCTGTTATAATCGATCAGTGCATTGTAGTTTTCACGGATGACATGTTCAGAATAACCGGAAATCTCCTCTATGTTCAGGGACGAAATATCGTGATAATACAGAGCACGAAAATTCAGAGTGAAAACAGCAGAAGCGGAAATCAAAAAGAGAGTAATAAGAATCGGAAGCAGGAATCGTTTCATAAATGATCAGGTCCTTTCTAATTGCAACTATAAGTCGTGATGGAGTCTTCTAAAGACAAGTATATAGGATAAGGAGAAGAAATGATAGGCATTATTTCACCGGCCATGAATATGCGGATCGAGGAGCGGCCGGAAATTTCATTGTCAGAGCCGCATATGATGGAAAAGGCCGAAAGGATTTATGAAGAGCTGAAAAGGCTTCAGCCGTGGGAAATCCAGAACCTGATGAAAGTCAATGATAAAATAGCACTCCAGGCATTTCTGGATTTTCAGGACTGGAAAAAAGGAGACGGCGCAGGAGCGGTCTTTGCTTATGATGGACTGGTCTTTAAAAATATCGATGCCGGGCATATGACGGAGGATCAGTGGGAATATCTGAATCGTCATGTCAGGATATTAAGCGGTCTGTATGGAGTTTTAAAACCTTTTGACCGGATCAGACCATACCGGCTGGAAATGGCGTCTCCATTGAAGATCGACGGCAGGAATCTGTACCGGTTCTGGGGAAGTGATCTGGCAGAGGAAATTTTCAAAACAGGCGAACCGGTCATCAATCTGGCTTCGGAAGAATATGCCAAAGCCATAAGAAAGTACAGGGAACCTGCGGACCGATGGATTGATATTGAATTTCTGACCAGGAGAAATGGAAAATTAAGGACCATTACTGCCTGGGCGAAGATGGCCAGAGGACGGATGGTTCGTTTTATGGCCGAACGCCAGGCAGATGATCCGGAAGAGCTGAAAGAATTTGAATTTCAGGGATATGAGTTTGAGGAAGCTTTGTCAACGGAACAGAAGTTTGTCTTTGTTTCTCGTTAATTAAGAATCAGGATTCCAAAGCTTATATAAAAAAGAAACGTACACCACAGAAGATACGGCAGGAGCCAGAAAGCGGATTTCGGGCGGATCAGGAAAATCTGCAGACACAGGCAGCAGTTGATCAGAAGCAGTGCCATGCTCCATACCAGGGCAAAGAAACTTACCTGGTATTCAAACAGAAGGATCGGCCAGAAAAACAAAAAGAAATAAGAGGCGAGAAACAGTTTCAGAGCCTGGCTGCGTTCCGGGTGATGACAGTGGAATACGTAGCTGAGAGGGAAACTGTTGGCCAGTGGGAACAGGAGCATCAGAATCAGGAGAAGGGCCGGATCAGGGACTGCGGGCGGCATCCGGAAGGCAGAAAAAGCATCTGAGATTCCGGGAGACAGAAGGAAAGAGCAAAGGGTAGCGATAACAGGAAGAATCAGACATAACTTGAAAATGTGATGATGGGAAAGATGGTTCATAAAAACTCCAGCATTTTTTAACAGCATATGCAGAAGGAGGAAAGAAATATGCGGGAAGAACTTCAATGTCCTGTGATTACCAAAGATGGAAAGATCATCGGATATGGAGGAGATCAGGAATGGTTCACCAAAGAATTTCAGAGACTGGCAGGGTGCGGCAGCGTTACAGGAAGCAATTTGGCGGCCATTTACGCTGCGTCAGATGAGGCAATGAAGCCGCTGTATGAGCCGAAAACAGATGCCTGCTGTCAGGAAGAGTATCTGAAACTGATGGAAACAATGTATACATATATGAGACCCGGTTTTATGGGATATCCGCTGATCGGGCGTTTTGCAAAAGATTTTTCCAGGTATGCCGAAGACAAGGGAATTCTTTTAAAAGCGGAAAAGCTGTTTCTCCCGAAGAAAAAAGAACAGTCTTTAAAATTTATTCTTGGAGGGATCAAAGCCGGAGACCCGGTAGCCTTTTTGATCCTGCGTCATCCGGCAGCGCAGCTGCGGGAAGATAACTGGCACTGGGTGACGATAACCGGATATGATGAAGAAAATCATCAATTGATCTGGTCTAACTGCGGAGAGAGAGAAGTGATCAGCTGGGATATGCTGTTTGATCCTGATATCAAATATTATGTAGGAATGGTACGATTTCACAGATACCTGGAGAAAAAGAAGGAGGAGCGTTCAGTATGTGTGAACTGGTGTTAAAAAACGGAACGATTGTTGATGTGAAAAATCGAAAACTGATCAGGGGAGATCTTGCGGTGTCGGATGGAAAGATCATAGGAATCGGAACATTTTCCGGGAAGCAGGAAGTGGACTGTCAGGGGAAATATCTCTGTCCGGGGTTTATCGATGCCCATGTGCATATTGAGTCCTCGATGGCAGCGCCGCTGGAGTTTGCAAAGGCAGTCATGCCCCATGGAACGACAACGGTCATTGCTGATCCCCATGAACTGGTCAATGTAAAAGGAAATGAAGCGATGAAATATATTCTGGATGCTACAGAGGATATTCCGCTGAGTGTCTATGTGATGATGCCTTCGTCCATTCCGGCTACACCGTTTGAGACCAACGGGGCAGATTTTACTGCGAAGGATATGGAACAATGGAAAGATCATAAAAGGGTTCTCGGATTAGGCGAGGTAATGTGTTATCCGGCAGTTCTTTCAGGAGATCCGGAAATACTGGCAAAACTCCGTCTGTGCAGGGGAATGATCATTGATGGACATGCGCCGGGGCTTACAGGAGAAGATCTGAAGGCATATGTGGAAGCCGGAGTCATGACGGAACATGAATGTACTTCTTATGAAGAAGCAAGGGAAAAATGTCATGCAGGCATGAAAATCCTTGTAAGAGAAGGAAGCGCGGCACGAAATGTAGAGAATATTATTCCAGGGCTGTTGAAAGAACCGCAGGATATGAAACATTATATGTTTTGTACCGATGATAAACATCTGGATACTATTGAAAATGAAGGACATATTAGTTACAATGTAAGGCGTAGCATCCAGCTGGGAATGGATCCGCTGGATGCGGTGGCTATGGCGACAGAGCATGCGGCTTCTGCCTATGGTCTGAATCAGATCGGAACTTTGGAAACCGGGAAAGATGCGGATATTGTAGTGCTGGGATCACTGGAAGAAGTATCGGTTGAGCAGGTTTACCGGAAAGGGCGCCTTGTAAATGATGCTATGTTTGACCGGCAGGCGGCTCCGATTGCGGAGTCCATGCTCCATACCGTTGTTTTATCCGGGGTGTCCAAAGATAAGATTCAGGTGCCGGCCAGAGGAAAAGTGCCGGTAATCGGCATGGTTTCCGGGCAGATCGTAACAAAATTTTTAAGGGAGGAAGTGCCGTCCTGTGAAGGATGGTTTGTTCCGAACCGGGAATATTCCAAGCTTTGTGTGTTTGAACGCCATAGAGGAACCGGCAATGCCAAAGCTGCGCCGTTAAAGGGATACGGGATTACAGGAGGAGCCATTGCGACTTCTGTGGCTCATGATTCTCATAACATCATTGCGGCTGGAGATAATGATGATGATATTCTCACAGCGGTTCAGATGATGGAGAAGATGCAGGGCGGTTATGTGCTGGTTTCAGGGGGAGAGGTGAAGGGAACACTGCCTCTTCCGGTTGCAGGCCTTTTAAGTTTAGGATCTTCACAGGAGATTCAGGAAAATATTGATGATATGCTGAAAAAAGCATGGGATATGGGAATTTCCAGAGAGATTGATCCGTTTATTACACTGTCATTCATGGCGCTTCCGGTCATACCAGAACTGCGTCTGACAGATCTGGGGCTTGTGGATGTCACTCATTTTAAACAAATTGAAACGTAAGAAAGGAACAAAAGGGTAGGGTAAGATGCGAAGAGTAGTAAGAAGAAGACGAAGAAGATGGAGAAAAGGGAGAGTAGCGGCTCTCCTGCTGATTGCAGCCGTAATGGCAGCCGGCATAGGATTTCTGATCCGGTCCGGCGGCACGAAGTATAATTCTGTGAATCGGAAGCTTGGAGAATATATTGTGCAGGCGAATGAAGGAATCCTGTCAAAGGATACCGGAGAGAAGATGAAGAAATCTTTATATGTGCCGAGGAAAATCGATAAGAGCAAGAAGCTGATCGCGTTTACTTTTGATGATGGTCCGTCAAGAGGAAAAACCGAGAGGGTTCTGAAAGCACTGGAAAAAGAAGATTTCAGAGCTACATTTTTCATGCTGGGTGAGAACGCGCAGAGATATCCGGATGTTGTGGAAAAAGTCTGCAAATCAGGAAATGAAGTATCAGGTCATTCCTGGAACCATCCGCTGCTGACGAAGCTCAGTAATGATCAGATCCGAAACCAGCAGGATAAGATGAATCAGGCAATTTATAAAGCATGTGGAAGCAAAGCCGTCAGTTTCCGTCCACCGTACGGCGGTTTGAATGACAATGTAAAAAAAATCATCGATGGACCGTTGGTTTTATGGAATATCGATACACTGGACTGGAAGACAAAATCTGCGAAAGCAACGGAAAAGATGATCCTGGAAAAAGCACAGGACGGGGATATCGTACTGATGCATGATATCCATGAACCAACGGTTCAGGCAGTCGAGCATGTTCTGCCGATCCTGAAGGCCAGAGGATATGAAGTGTGCACGGTTTCCGAACTGCTGGAGGCAAAAGGAATTCATGTAAAAAAAGGAGATGTGGTGATCAGCGCCCATCAGATCAAATAGAAGAGAGACAGAAGCTGCTGCAGAAGGATGGAAGATCCGGAAGCAGTGGCTTCTTTTTTACTTTCACGGAAAACAGATGAATGTAATCCATGGTATAATCAGAAATATAAACGTGATAGGAAAGCTCTGTCAGAATCGAAAGGAGTGTTTTATGAAAAGAGAATGGTGGCATGATAAAGCCGCATACCAGATTTATCCAAAAAGCTTTTATGATTCCAACGGGGATGGGATTGGAGATATCCAGGGGATAATCCGCAAGCTGGACTATATCCAGGATCTTGGGATTGATATTTTGTGGATATCTCCTATGTTTCAGTCGCCGATGGTGGATAACGGCTATGATATCTCAGATTATTACGCCATTGACCCGATGTTCGGAACCATGGAAGATATGGAGGAATTGATTGCGGAGGCGAAGAAGCGGAAGATTTCCATCCTGATGGATCTGGTCGTCAATCATTGTTCCAGTGAACATAAATGGTTCAAAGAAGCTATGAGAGATCCGGACGGTCCTTATGGAAAATATTTTTATATTGTGGATGGAAAAGACGGGGAAGTTCCATGTAACTGGCGCTCTTATTTTGGAGGAAGCGTCTGGGAAAAGGTACCGGGATATGACAATAAATTTTACTTTCATTCATTTGCCAAAGAGCAGCCGGATCTTAACTGGGAAAATCCACAGGTGAGAGAAGAGATTTACAAAATGATCTGCTGGTGGATGGAGAAGGGTCTGGGCGGTTTCCGGATCGATGCCATTATGAACATCAAAAAGGATCTTACGTGGACGGATCTTCCTGCAGACGGGCCGGATGGCATGGCAGATGTCTATAAGGTATCACAGAAAGTAGACGGGATTGGAGATTTTCTCATGGAAATGCGCCGCCGCTGTTTTGATCCTTATGACGGACTTGCCATAGGAGAAGCTATGTTTTTAAAAGAAGAAGCAGTCAAACACTTTATCGGGGAAAATGGATATTTTTCTTCTATTTTTGCGTTTGAGCCATGCCATGCCTACCGTAAAGGAAAGAATTACAAAGACTATGAGTGGCCGCAGCCGTTTGAAGACTGGAGAGAAGAGACGGCGAAAAATCAGAGAATGCTGGGAGATGCCGGATTTGAGGCAAATATCATAGAAAATCATGATCAGCCAAGAGGTTCCAGTTTATTTATTCCGGAAGAAGACTACGGATTTTACAGTGTGACAGCCCTTGCTGCGATCATCGTATGCCAGAGGGGACTTCCATTTCTGTATCAGGGACAGGAAATCGGCATGTGCAATCGGAAATGGAAACTGGAAGAGTTTAATGACCTGGAAACATTGAGCCAGTATGAAATTTCTATTGATGCAGGAATGAAACCGGAAGAAGCTCTGGAAATCTGCAGTCATCACAGCAGGGACAATGCCCGGACGCCGATGCAGTGGACTCATGGAAAGAATGCAGGATTCAGCGAGGGAACGCCGTGGATGCCGGTCAATGAAAATTATACGAAAATCAATGTGGAAGACGAAGAGAAGGAATATGGTTCTGTTTTGAATTACTATAAGCGTCTGATCCGGTTCCGCAAGTCAGAAGAATACAAGGAAATTCTGACATATGGAAGCTATGATCCAATCTATGAAGATGCGGACCATATTTTTGCCTATGAGAGAAAACTGGGTGAAAAAAAGCTGGCCCTGATCTGTAATTTCAGCGGCCAGCCTTCCAGAGTAACTCTGGAAACAGAATATGAAAATGTCGTATTTGTCAATTATGAACAGACGACTATGCAGGGAAGAGATCTCCTGCTGAAACCTTACGAGGTCGTAGTGCTGGAAGTCTGAAAAACCGGGATTTCTGATTTAGAAATCTAAAGTATCCAGACCTTCAAACTGCATTTTGTAGTAGCGGGCATAGATGCCGTCTTTTTTCATCAGATCCCGGTGAGATCCTCTTTCCCGGATGGTATGATCATAGACAACAAGGATTTCATCTGCGTTTTTGATCGTAGAGAGGCGGTGTGCGATGGTGATAGTCGTACGGTTTTTAGAGAGCGCCTCCAGACTCTTCTGGATATGGCGCTCGCTTTCGTTGTCCAGAGCGCTGGTTGCCTCATCAAGGATCAGGATCGGCGGATTTTTCAGGAAGACTCTGGCAATGGAAATCCGCTGTTTTTGCCCGCCGGAAAGACGGGTGCCCCGTTCACCGACGAAGGTATCATAACCGTCCGGCAGCCCCATGATAAAATCATGGATATTCGCCTTTTTGGCGGCTTGAATGATCTCATCCATGGAAGCATCCGGCTTGCCGTAAGCGATATTTTCTTTTACGGTTCCGCCAAACAGATATACATCCTGCTGTACGATTCCAATGGAATTTCGAAGGCTTTCCAGAGTCATTTCCCGGATGTTTTGTCCTCCGATGGTGATCGTTCCGCCGGTAATATCATAGAATCTTGGAAGAAGAGAGCAGATGGTCGTCTTTCCTCCTCCGGATGGACCGACCAGGGCAACGGACTTTCCGGATTCGATTTTAAAGTTAATATGATTCAGGACAATTTCGTTATCTTCATAGCTGAAAGATACATCATTGTAGGAAATATCTCCCTGCGGATTCTGAATCGGAACAGCATTTTCTTCATCGACAATTTCCGGTTCCGTCTCGATAATATCCAGGAAACGGCGGAAACCGGACAGTCCCTTCTGGATCATTTCCGTCAGTTCCACGAGCACCTGGATCGGGCTGATAAAAATACCGATGTACAGGGCGTACATGGCAAGATCTGCCGGAGACATTTCGCCAAGAGCAATGAAGATGCCGCCGGCTGTCAGAGTGATCAGGTACATAAGTCCCTGGAAAAATGTATTTCCGCCCTGGAACGTTCCCATGGCACGATAATTATCCTTCTTGGAGAGAAGGAAGTTTTCATTTCCCTTATGGAACTTTCTGCGCTCAATATCTTCGTTGGCAAAAGACTGGACGATCCGGATGCCTTCCAGAGAATCCTGCAGGGTAGCGTTGATGTCACCGATTTTGCGGCGGTTGTCCAGAAAAGTTGCCTGCATCCGCTGATTCTGATAAGCGCTGAAAATGATCATAAAAATAACGACAGCGGCCAGAATCAGAGCCAGTTCCCATTGGATCATAAACAGGAAGATGAAGGAACCGACAATCTTTACCACAGAGATAAACAGGTTTTCCGGTCCGTGATGGGCAAATTCAGAGATATCAAACAGGTCGGATACCAGACGGCTCATCATCTGTCCTGTATTATTCTTGTCATAATAAGAAAAGGAAAGATTTTCATAATGTTCAAATAATTCTTTTCGCATATCCCGCTCCATCCGGGCTCCCATAATATGTCCCTGGCAGCTGACATAGTATTTGCACAGCGCCTGCAGGATGTAACAGATCAGCAGGATGGCAGCGATCCACGGCAGAGTGCGTAGAATCACAGAGGCATCTCTCTGGAACAGGGTATTGGTCATAGTTCTTAAAATCTGGGGAAAGGCCAGATCCACGATACTGATGAAGGCCGCGCAGAATAAATCAAAAAAGAATACTTTTTTGTAGGGACCATAGTATCGGATAAATTTTTTAAAGGTATTCATGATTTCACTCCTATCTTTTCAAAGTCCGCTTAAAGCGGGAATGATTATTTGGTTCATTATTCTGCAGGCAGTTAGCACTGACTAAGAAAATATTATAGGATAAAATGGGGAAAGAAACAAATGGTAATTGGTTGAATCCGGATTTTTTGCTTATATCAGACGAGATTTTATAGCAGAAGCAATATGAAATGTCTGGAAGAAATACACAGTGGGTGTTTCTATGTTATACTATAATCATACAATTTTCATGAAATAACGGCAAAAAGAATTTATATATAGAAAAAGGAGAGTTATGTTATTAGATCGTATTTCTAATACAACATTTCGATACAAAGATATTCTGGAACTGGATCCGGATATGAGTTATCAGGAACTGCATGATCTGCTGGAACAGTGGGAAGCGGAAGGGAGGATCTGCCCGGTAAAACGTCAGGGAAAAACATCCTTTCATCCGCCGGTCTATCAAAAGTACCGTAAGATCCGGCAGGCAGAAGATGTCAGCGCCTATATTTCGGAGATCCGGCGGCTTCATATGAAAATGAATCTGGAAGGATATCGAAAAAATGTCTCATTATATATAGAAGCAAAGGAAGACATTGACCAGCTGAGTGAGTATTTATGGAAGGGGAAACCGATCTGGAGCCGTACTATGTCAGTGAAGGAAAAGTCCTTTGAGATATGGAAAGATGAGAAATTCCTGGAAAGTTCCAAAGGCCGGCAGATTTTAAAATTCAATGGAATTACTTTGGAAGACCTGGGAGTTTATGAGACACCGGAACCGTTTTTTTCGAAGGAATTCCAAAAAGAAGGCGCGGTTCTTGTACTGGAGAACAAAGATCCATGGTATTCTCTGGGACGTTTGTTTTTCCATGAAAAAACAGCCAGAATCCTGGGAGAGAAAATCGGACTTCTGGTTTATGGAGAAGGGAAAAAAGCAGAGAAAAAGGAGGCGCTCAGCAGGTTTTTAACGGAGACCGGATGGACGCAGGCAGAGATCCTTTATGCCGGAGATATTGACCGGGAAGGAATTCGTATTTTTGACGGGATGTGCAGAGCAAATCCGAAGCTTACGATCCGGCTGTTTTCCGGCCTTTATAAGAAAATGCTGCAAAAAGCGAAGACGCTGCAGGAACTCCCCGATGCGCCCAGCAGGAAAAATATAATATGGAACGAAGATGTCCTGGAAGCGTTTTCGAAAGAGGACAGGGAGAAGATCCGGGAGATCCTGGATCAAAAGAAGATGATCCCACAGGAAATCATAAATTATCAGGATTATAAGGAAATGTACAGAGGTGAGCAATGCTAGAATTTTTGCAGGGATTCCAGGAAAGGATGGGATTCGTGGCGGCGGTGGATTCCATTGTCGGAAGGAGAAACCGTTCCACAGAGATTGAAGAGTGGTTTGAGGAAGAGGAGATGGATAATCTCTTTTTTTCACTGCTTGTTTATATCATGGAACAGACACTGAATGAAAATGATCAGTGTACGATGGAAAATATGGCGGCATTTTTAGAAAAAGTGCTTCCGGCTTTTCAAAAAGATTTTTCGGAGGAGCAGATTTACCGGCTGACGGAATATATGGTAAGAGATATTCTGCAGAACAAGGGAGAAGAAAAGACGTATCATGTCATGGATTATGAACATGGGATGAAAGAGATCCGAATCCGGCTGATTCAGGATAAGATTACCGATGGAGGGAAGATTGTATATCAGCTGACGGATCAGGGGTACAATCTTTTGTTTCGGACCAGAGAGGTGGATAAAGAACTGGATTTCAAACTGGAACAGCTGAAACTCAAGGAACTCCTGAAACGGAAAAATTATAAGCATGCCCTGCGTCAGAGTCAGGAACTGATGAATATGCTGCGCCAGAAAGAAAAGGAACTGGAACTGTTTATCGACCGGATCCGTCAGAATATCTATACGATTGACCGGGGAGAGCATAAGAAGCTTCTGGATGAGACTTACCATCTGCTGGATGAAGAATATCAGGGAATGCTGGAATTAAAAGAACAGGTGGAGAGAGATGAGGAGAGAATTTATCAGGAGCAGGCAGATCACACCATGGAAGATGAAGCCGTGACGGAGGCATTAAGAAATCTTGCGCTGATCCGGCAGAATCTGACGTCGGTGACTGTGCAGCAAAGAAATCTGATCGGAAAACGGTTTGAAATGAATGATATTTATGAAGAAACCATTCGTGACAGCTTTTATACTGCCATGGTGCGGCGTTATGATTTTCAGAAGGAGATCATGGAACCAATGGAGCATGTAAAAGGAGAACAGATCGAATCCCTCTGGAAGCTGTTTGTTCCGCTAAGACGGCCAAGAGCCAGAAAGCAGCTTCTTTTATCTATGCCCTATCAGCCTCAGGGAAAACTTCATGAGGAAGAAACGGAAGAAGCTGCCATAGAAGAGGATGTATTTGAGGAAGACAGGAGATTTCAGGAACAGAGAAGAAGAGATTTCATTCATGTAAAACTTATGGAACGAATGTTTTCTTATGGAAAAGATCACCCTGTTTTTACATTCTCAGAGTTTTATCAATATTTAAACCAGCATGCGGAGAAACCGGAAATTTATACAGAGGAGAAACGAATTTTTCTTGTGATGCTCAAGCTGTATGATTATAAAAAGATAGATCTGGGAGAATGGAGACAGAGGGAAGATAAGGAAATACCGGAGGCAAATGGGGAATTTGACCTGTCTTACTGTCTGTATCAGATGGAACTGGAGCATCCGGATTTTTATGGAATCCAGAGTCTTTCCTTCGAAAAAAACGGAGGAAAATTCCAGACAGAGATAGAGGAAAGCCGGAAAGAACAGGACGGCATGACAGAAAAGCAGTTAAAACGCATTATCATGGATGAGATCAAAGTAACCATACAGAAAAGAGAAAGTGAGGATAAAGCAGATGTTGAAAAAAGCTCTGGCAATTTTTCATAAGCTTCTGGAAGACGGCGAGCTGGACGCAAAACAGGATGGAGAATTGTACCTGGAATTCCGAAAGGAGGAGGTACGCCAGATTCTTGGGGAGTTCGAAGAAGAACTGGGATTCGAACTTCTGGATACGGGAAGGACCATTTATCTGATTCCTGATATGGATAATGGGGTGCTTGGATACACTCTGAAAGAATACCGGCTGAACATTGCGGCGGATGCCAGGCTGGCGGACGCTTATCTTCAAAGCTATATCTTTATGATGATTTTTCAGATGTTTTATGGCGGGAAAAACACTAATCCGATTCAGAGAGAATTTATTCTGACCAGGGATCTGATGGAGGAGCTGGATCAGAAAATGCGGTCTTATCTGGAAGATGAAGAGAAGACCAGAAAGCTGGAGGAAGAAGAGGATGTGAATTTCGCCAAGATTGCACGGCTCTGGGACAGCAAGCAGATCGGAGACTGGAATCTGCGCAAATCCAAATATGGAACCATAAGCAGAGCCTATCATCAGCTGGAACAGGAGAGACTGATCCGGATTTTTGAAGAAGGAAGACAGATCCGCAGGACGAAGCGCCTGGATGATCTGTTTTTGTATCATTACCTGGATGAGGCAAGGGTGCAGGAACTGCACCGGATATTAGGACAAGGAGAGTGACCATGCCGAAGATCAACAGAATTCGTATTATAAATTTTGCATACAACGATGATGCCAGAGAGATCACCGATGAGACATTTCGCTTTTATGACGGAGAAAATGCTTTATTAAATCTGGCAAATGGCGGAGGGAAAAGCGTTCTCGTTCAGCTGATGATGCAGCCGATTCTTCCGGATCTGAAAATGCAGAAAAGGAAAATGGCAGATTACTTTAAGAAAGGAACCAGTCCGACCTATGTGATCCTGGAATGGAAACTGGACAATCCGGTCCGCCGGGAGTATCTGATGACGGGCATTGCCATTGCGCCAAGGACGTCTGCTTCTGATGAAAGCGGGAGGATTCATTACTTTACCTTTGGAAATTATTACCGTCAGGCATCGCCGTTTGACCTGCAGTCCCTTCCGTTCGTCCGCCAGGAAAAAGGGCGGCAGTTTCTGATGCCTTTTGAGAAAGCAAGAGAAAGTGTCAAAAAGATTGCTTCGTCCAACCGGGAGGCATTCTATTTCAGCAGGGAGGATGCCAGAGAATACAGGAAAAAACTGATGGAGTTTGGAATTTCTCAGGAAGAATGGAAAAATATCATTGTGCGGATGAACAATGATGAGGGCGGAATCACAGAACTTTTTGAACGCTGCAGCACTTCTGACAGCATTTTAAATGAGTGGATTATCAAAAATATAGAAAAAGTCCATCTCGCCGGGGATACAGACCAGACAGGAATCCAGGATCTGCTGAAAAGCCTGGCAGAAGAGACCATGCGCAAGGAAGACTATATCCGGGCGAAAGAAAGGATGGAAAAGTATGAAGGCTCCCATGAGAAAATGGAAGAAGCACTAAGGCAGCTGGAGGAGACGCTGCATCAGTGCCGGCACGCGGAAGGCAGATTCCAGGGAATGTACCGGGCGTTGGAACAGCTGCAGGAACAGCTGGAAGAACAGCAGGAAGAGACAGCGCGGCAGATGGAGCAGCAGGAACAAAAAAGGCGTCATATTCTTCAGGAACAGGCTTCTGAACAGTGGTATCACAGTCAGGCAGAACTGAAAATGATCTGTGAAAAAGAGGAGCAGACCATGATGGCACGAAAGAGTGTGGAAGAGTCAAAAAAGGAAAATGCCTGGCTTCAGGAATGTCAGAGGGCAGCAAGGCTCTGGGAGAAAATAGAAATTCTTCAGGGAGCAGCAGATGCTCTGAAACGACAGATTGCAAAGGATCAGAAAGAAAATGAAACGTCACGGCGTATCCGGGATCTTGCCTATTCTCTGAAACAAAGCTGGGGGAAACGTCTGAATGAGGCCCTGGAAAAAGAAGCAGCATATAAGGAGCAGCAGGATGCGCTTCAGGAAAGGCGGCAGCAGGATAAACAGGAAAAAAGCAGATTGGAAGAAAACATCCGAAATCTTCATCAGACCAAAGGAATGCTGGAAGGAAAGATCAGGGATTTTCAGAAGGAAGAGCCGGAGATCCTTGAGAAGACGGGCGTTTCTCTGCTGAGAAATCTTCTGGGATATCTGGAACCGGAGGAAGTCAGAGACGCTCAAAACAGGCTGCAGACAGAGCGGAACGAAGCAGAGAAAGCGTGCGGGGAAGCACGGGAAGAGCAGGATCTTTTGTACCGGCAGGAAGAGGAACAGGCAGAGGGCCGGATGGAGACAGACCGGGAATTCAATGCGCTGGAGTATAAACACACAGAGCAGGAACAGTGGATGGCAGAATTTTTAAAGGCAGAAAAAGAATGTCTGGCAGTGCTTGATCTTTATGATATGGAAGCGGATTTACTGTATGATAAAGAAACCGCTCAAAAAATCATAGAGGATAAGATTCAGGAACAGAGAAAACGGATTGCCCGGGAACAGGCGGAGGAACGCCAGATGGAAGATTTGCTGGACGGAATGGAACATCATAATGTCTATCTTCCGAAATCTGTCCTGCAGCGCCTGGAAGATGCAGACATTACCTATGAAACCGGCGAAGATTATCTTCAGAATCTGGAACAGGAACGGCGGATGAAAGTACTGGACGGCAACCCGCTTCTGGCCTTTGGAATCATTGTTCCAACGGAGGAACTGAAAAAAATAAATGAAGTTTCCTATAAAGGGTGCATGCTGCGTCAGCTGATTCCTGTTTTTACTTATCGGGAACTGGCGGAGAGCCTGCCGGAAGGAGGACCGGTCTATCGATATGAAAAAAGTCCCGGATTCCTGGCCGTCTGTGAAAGAGAACTGTTTGATCAGGAGCAGAGAGACTGTTATATCCGCCGAAAGAAAAGGCAGCTGGAAGAATGCCGGGAGCGGAGCCTCCACTGGGAGCAGGAACAGGACCGGCTGTATCAGGGAAAAAGCATTCTGCAGTCTTTTGGCTATGAGGCAGGAGACAGGGAATCCATGGAAAAACAGATGGAAGACCTGAAACGGCAGAAGGCAGAGTTAGAAGAGCGCAGAAAAGTTTTCCAGGAAAGACAAAAAGATATAAGAAACCGGCTGGAAATTTTAAGGGATCGGATTCCGAAGCTGGAAAAGGCATGGCAGGAAGCTGCCGGCAGAGAAACACGGCTGGAGGAATTTTTGAAAGAAGATCAGAACTATCAGGAAATGCGCCGGAAATTAGAAGAAATACTCCAGAGTCTTAAAAAGGCGCAGGAACAGGCAGACCGCCTTCAGGAAAATCAGGAAGCCGCGGAAGAGACAGCCTCCAGTCTGACACAGAAACTTCAGGGGATCAGGCTTCAGAAGGATGAGGCTGCCAGACAGGCGGCAAAATATGAGTTTGCCCAGGAAGGGGAATTTATTGAAATCAGTCTGCAGCAGATGGAGAAAGAGTATGATACCCTGGTTCGAGAGCAGACGGAAGGGGAGGCTTCCCGGAAACGCCAGCTGGAAGAAAAGGAACATCAGATTCGGGAGACATCGGCTGAACTGGAGGAAATCGGACTGGAGCCGGAAGATTATCAGAATCTTTCCTATGATCCGGAAGAACTCAAACAGCTGAAAAAGGATGGGAACCGGCTGGAAATGGAGACCAGCCGTCTCAGCCGGGAGGTGGAGCAGATAAAAGAGGCAAAGGGGAAAGCAGAGTCCAATGCGTCTCACGCGAAAAAAGCGCTGGAAGATACAGGACTTTCAGAACCTTTGGGAAAAGAAGAAATTCTGCAGGATTATGAACAGCGCATAGGATGTCTGGAAAAAGAGAGAGAAGAATGCAGGAAACGGCAGATTCAGATTACACGTCAGAAAAATGATGCTGAGAATCTTATGAAGAGGATCGGAGATTTTGCGGAAATTCTTCCGGGAGAAGGAGAAGCAGTTGCATTGGAGCAGGATCTGAACCGTCAGTTCCGGGAACTGCGAAGTCAGATGCAGCAGGCAAGAAAACAAAGTCAGGAAAAACGACAGAACTGCCGGAAGCTGTATCAGGAAATCCGCTCAGAATTTTACGGAAAAGACAAATGTATTTCAGATATTCTGGATACGCTGGAACATCTTGCGTTTGAATCGGAAGATCTTGATCAGGAAACACTGCGTCCATATATAGAAGAATACCAGTTAAAAAGAGAAAGTCTGAAAAAACTGCTGGATTATTATGAGACCCAGCTGGAAAATATTTATCATACGAAGCAGCAGGTCGCCGATCAATGTATGAGTTATGCGGTTATGCTTTATGAAGAGATTAAGTTCATTGTGCAGAAATCCAGGATACGGCTGACCGGAAAAAACAGACCGGTGCAGATGCTGAGGATTGACATTCCAAAACAGCTGGATTCCGGCGCAAGGGAGCGGATGGAAGACTATCTGGATTCCTGTCTGGAAATCATTATGAAATATAACAAAGAAGCAGAGGATAGAGAAGAAAAGAAAGTCAGGGAACGTCTTGCGGCGCTGACTTCCGGCCGGGAACTTCTGAATCAGGTGATCGGAACCAGTAAGATACCGGTTTATGTCTATAAGATTGACCTGAATGAGAAGAACAGTGGGATGAAGCGCTGGGAAGATGCCATGTCTCAGAATTCAGGGGGCGAAAAGTTTGTCGTATTCTTTACTATGGTATCAATTCTGATCACTTACATAAGAGCGGCGGGAAGAAGATCTGCCGGTGAGGAGCCGGTGGAAGAATCCAAAGTTCTGATTATGGACAATCCATTTGCCAGGACGTCATCCGAACATCTTCTTCGGGCAGTTATGGATATTGCAGATACATTTTCCATTCAGCTGATCTGTCTGTCTGACTTAAGTCAGAGTTCCATTACCAACCGGTTCAGCCTGATTTATCAGCTGAGCATACGGAAGAGAATGTACAGTGACAAAGAAGTCTTAAAAATCGGGGATATGCGGGTGAACCAGCCGGGATTATCCGAGAATGAGAAGCTGGAGCATATGGAATTTTATGAAGCGGGCAGCCAGGCGGAAATCTGGGACTGGATGGATCAGCTTTAGAAAAAGGCCTTCTTGGAGATCAGACTCCCAGGAAGGCCTGCATTTTTTTCCCGAAAAGAAAGGAAAAAAGATTGGTGATATTTCCGCTTAAGAAAGCGGTCAGAACTGTGCCGATGCCGATTGGTGACAGGTTGTGAAGAAAGGTGAATGCAACAACAGCAGAACCGGCAGTCAGGGAAAGTTCCAGCAGGACGCGGATTACGCCAAAACTGTGGTGTGTCTTGTCTGCGATGCTTTTGACAAGACCTTCCATCGGCATAACGGCAAATCCGGAATTGATCGTAAAGGCAACACCGATGGACAAGATCACGCATGCCAGAAATGCAAGAGAAATTTTCTGCAGGAGTCCTTCCGGCTGGATGAAAAACAGTCCCCATGAGGTACATTCGATAAATACGGAATAGAGGAAGGTCAGAGCCAGCTGTATGATCTGACTTTTTCGAAACTGCCGCAGGACAAACACTTCCCCCACGAGGAATGCCGTGTTGATCAAAAAGTTAAAAGAGGCATAACTGTGAAATGGAAACAGGTATGTCAGAGTCAGTGCGACCGTACAGCTTGGCGCAACACCAAGGGCTGCTTTTAAAAACAGATTGGATCCTACAGACATAATTAAAAGTCCGGATATATAAAAAATCATTCGATGATAGAAAAAATTTTTTTGTTTCATAGATAGCTCCTCCCGTTGATTTGTTTCTGGCTTTAGTATAGGGAGGAAAAGCCTTTACAGTCAATTCCACTTTGTCTATAATATATTCCAGAAAGGAATATATTAAAATGCAAATACAGCAGTTATATTACTATATGGAATTATGCAGACAGAAAAATTTTACAGAAGCAGGATATGTCTGCAATATGACACAGGGAGCGCTGTCAAAGCAGATTAAAAAGCTGGAAAATGAGCTGGGTGTGACTCTGATTCGAAGGAATACAAGAAAATTTGAACTAACGAAGGAAGGGGAAGAATTTTACCGATATGCCCAGGAAATAACAGATCTGTATGAAGAAATGCTCCGCCAGATCAGGAAGAAAAGGGAAATCCGCATCGGCAGCATGCCGGTGCTGGCTCCTTATCACTTCGCCCGGATCATGGCAGACTTTCATGAAAAACATCCGGACATTCAGCTGATTGTGGATGAGAAAAAGGGCAGAGACATTCTTGAAGATGCGGATTCTTATGACTTTATGATTTTAAGGGAATCGCTCATAAAGGACAGGAAAAAATTCCGGTTTCATCCCCTGTATGAGGACCGGCTCTGTGCGGTGGTATATGAGGATCATCCGCTGGCGGACAGAAAAGAAATCCAGTTGAAGGAGCTGGAAGGGGAGACCTTCATCTTTCCGCTGAAAGAAAGCGGAAGCTATGAGTTTTTTTATGACAGCTGCTGTAAGGCGGGATTTGTGCCGGACATCCAGTATGAATTTCCTCAGGCCAACACGATCATGAGTTTTGTGAAAGAACATGTGGGAATCACGATAAACTTCACAAAGGTGTTTGAAGAAGTCTCCCTGTCCTGTCAGGGAATCCGGATGATTCAGCTGGCGGATGATATCCGCTCGCCGATTTCCCTGATCTACCCAAGGAAACAGCCTTTGGATCCGGCAGAGAAAATGTTTTTAAACTATATCCGGTCATTATAAAAAACAATGATTTGCAAAAGGATGCTGCCGCACTCGTGATTCAGTGGGGCAGCATCCTGGCTTTTTAAAGTTTTCGATACCGGTTGATACAGGCAAGGATTTCCTGCTTTCTTGGCATGGCGAGGCCGGTTCTTGGATAGCTGCTTCCGGAAATGAAAATCAATCCATGGCGGCGGATCTGTTCCATGATCTCGTCTGCCACCTGCCCCAGTGTTTTTTTTCCGTTCATAATGTGAAGCTGGGCATAGAGGAAAGCATATCCAAGAGAGGCGGTCTGCTCTGAATCAGCCAGCTGTTCCACATATCTTAGATCGATGGTCTCTTTGTTGATGGAGACAGAATCTTTTCCAAAGACTTTGATCTTCACGCGGCGGTCTCCAAGGAGACGTTTATTGGGAGAGAAACAGCGAACAAAATCTGGAAAATGCGGCGCTTCCTTTGGAATGGAAACCGCAGGGAAATCTTTGGCCGCAGTTTTTGCGGCTTCAGTAATATCTTTTGGACGATAGTTTTCCATCTGAATGATATGGTCTGCCGTGTGAAAAAAGGATCCTGAACTTCCGGCCACCAGTACAGATGAAATCCCGTGTGAGTCATAGAGATACCGGATCCGCTCAATCAGAGGAGTGATCGGTTCCTGGTGGCGGCTGACAACTCTCTGCATCAGTTCATCCCGAATCATAAAATTGGTGGCGCTGGTATCTTCATCGATCAGAAACAGAGATGTTCCAGATTCGATGGCCTCAATCGTATTAGCAGCCTGAGAGGTGCTTCCGCTGGCGTCTTCTGTAGAAAAAGAAGTGGTATCTTTTCCATTTGGAAGGTCATTGATGAAAAGAGAGATATCTGTCCTGCGGATGCTTCTTCCATCTTCGGCCCGCAGTTTTACCGCAGTGTCATCAGTGATCACATATTCCCGGCCGTCTCCTGCGATATGATTGTATATTCCTAATTCGAGCGCCTTTAACAGGGTAGATTTTCCGTGATAGCCGCCGCCGACAATCAGGGTAATGCCTTTAGGAATTCCCATTCCGGTAATGGAACCGCAGTGGGGAGGGGTCAAGGTGATCTGATAAGTTTCAGGGGAAACAAACGGCACAGAATCTTTCATTGGCTTCTGGGACACACCGCTTTCTCTTGGCAGGATGGATCCGTTGGCCACAAAAGCACAAAGTCCGAGAGATGGCAGCTGTTCTCTGATATACTGCTGATCATCAGAAAGATGAATGTCACGAATCAGATCTTCCTGACAGACTGCTTTATAAAAAAGAGAAGCTTCGGCAGCTTTTGGAACCAGGTCAAACAGCATTTTTTCCAGGGATCTGGCGTCAATGGTGCGGCCTCTGGCGGGGAATCCGGCTTCAAAACATGCAGTAATATCACCGTTTTTCGGATTTACCTGGAGAGCGGACCGTTCAAGGATTTCCTGGCCGCAGCTGCTGGTTGCAAGAAGACCGCTTTTTCCGGAGCCTTTAGCCTGAAAGCTGAGCCGGTTCAGCTGCTTTCCAAAAAGGCGGAGCAGATGATCCTGAAAAGCCGTCCGGCGCCATGGCGTATCATATAATTCCTGAGGAAATCCGGCGTCTTTGCCGGAAATAAAGAGACTTAAGCTGGAAGGGGAAGCAAACGGATCTCCCTGAACATGGTGAATGTTCAGAAGATAAGAGGAGAACTGATAGGTCCCCCGAAGGCCTTTATAAGCCGGATATCCTTTATGATCCACGGATCTTAGTGTATTTCTTAAAACAAATGAAGGTTTCATATAATTAAGGAACTCCTTTCCATAAAATGTGTTTCATCCTTCTTCATAACACAAAATCAATTCTTTGTAAAGAAAAGTCAGATTGCAGTATCTGGTATAAATGTCATAATTTCTTCATATTTTTTACACAAAAGTAACATATTTTGGACATAGGACACACATATTTCTTCGATAAAATATGAGATACAAAATCGTTGTGGAAAAAGAGAAGGAGGAGATCACCATTCAGTTCAGGAAAAAGAAAAGGCACTGAAAAATTATCATTGCCATATGTGTAATCGTGGCTGCGGCAGGGATTACAGCAGCGGCGGCCGGATACCGGCAGTATAAAGAAAGCAAGGCGGATGATGGATCAAAAGATTCGACAACAGCCACCGTAGATATGGATGTAGGGAAAACGATCCTCAGTTCCGATCAGAAAGAAATTCTTGAAGATATCAAAGCCACCTATAATGAAGAAAATCAGTCAGAAATAGAACAGGAGATCGAAGAGGAAAAAGAATCCGGGGATTATACCGAAGACAATATGCTGATAAAATATAATCTGTACGGCACAAATACACAATCTCTTTATGTATACTTTACAACCGATGAAGCGGCATCTGTTTCCTACACAGTTCATGCAGAGGAGGACGGAATTGATGATTTTTCAGCGGATGCTTACCAGGGAGAAGAATATCAGACCGAGCATGAATTTCAGGTGCTGGGACTGATTCCTGATACGGAAAATACCATAACCTTTACGATCAAAACGAAGGACGGAAAGACGACGGAGAAAGAAACCACATATACCATGGGAAGCCTTCTCGGCAATGAAGATACGACTGTGGATGCAACAGAAGGAACATCTTCCCAGCAGCTGGCCGACGGCCTGTATGTGATGATGGGAAACGACAGTGAGAATCTGGATTTTATGTATTACTATGACAACAACGGAGTGCTGAGAGGCGAGGTGCCGATCATCGGGTACCGCAGCCACAGACTTTTATTTGACGATGACGGCATGTACTACAGCATTTCCCAGACGAAGATAGCCAGAGTGAACCGGCTGGGACAGGTGACGAAAGTTTATGATACGGGAGAATATAATCTTCACCATGATTATGTGTTTGATGATGACGGAAATATCCTGATCCTGGCCAGTGATACAAACAGCAGCAGTGTGGAAGATATGATCATCCTGATCAACAAGGAGTCCGGAAAAGTGACGAAAGTCCTGGATCTGGCGGATTTTCTCGGAGATTATAAAAAGACCTGCGAAGACGCCTCTGACGGAGATCTGGACTGGATGCATATTAATACTCTGCAGTGGCTGGGAGACGGCCAGATCATTATAAGTTCCAGGGAAACATCTACCATTATGAAGATTGATGATTTGTATGATGATCCGTCCATTGAGTATATGATCGGCTCAGAAGAGTTCTGGGACGGCACCGGATATGAATCCCTGCTTCTGACCCAGAATGGAGACTTCACACTTCAGGGAGGACAGCATTCTGTCACCTATGTGGAAGATGACAGCCTGGAAGACGGGCAGTATTACCTGTATATGTTTAACAATAATATTGGATTCAGTGAATCACAGCCTGATTTCTCATGGTCTTCCATCGGACTGACCAATGATGCAGGAAAAGGAGGAGATAACTCTTACTATTACCGGTATCTTGTAGATGAAAATAAAGGTACGTTCCAGCTGGAAGATTCCTTTGCGGTTCCATATTCCGGCTATGTCAGCAGCGCTCAGGACATTGGAGACAACACGGTAATGGACAGCGGCATAGCAGGAGTGTTTGGAGAATATGACAGCTCCCATAAATTAATAAAGAGTTTCAGCCTGGATATTGAAAAGTTTATTTATCGAGTGTATAAATATGACTTTGAAGGCTTTTATTTCTCATAAGCTGAAAACTTGAATACACAGTGCAGCGCTTCGGAAACAGGATAAGTTTCCGGGGCGTTTTTTTATTACTGTGAAACATTAACTTTCAGGTAGCCAAAAAAGCGCAGACTATTCCCTGATAAATTTTAATGTCTTTTTAAACTTAACTGGAAATCTTATGAGGCAACGACAGGAGGTTCCCAGCCAAGCGCTTTTAGCTTTTTGAGATATGCATGGATCTTACGTTCCTTATTGAACTGATTATAGTAATCAGCTCCAAGATCTTGAAAGGCCATCCCATCCTTGAGGATATGATAAATGGCGATCAGCATTGAATGAGCGACTGCGACATAGGCCCGCTTTTTCCCACGATGTGCGCTGATTCTCATGAACTGTGCATAGAAGTAGGATCTTTTATTCTTTACCGCACTGTGTGCACTGAC
>NZ_BLYI01000069.1 GCF_016586355.1 Anaerostipes butyraticus | reverse complement strand
GTCTTGAGAAACACAAGGTTTATCTGAGCGCCATCCTCGACTTATACGACAGGAGGATCGTATCCTACGTCATAGGCGACTCTAATAATAATGATCTGGTATTCCGTACTTTTGATGCAGCGATCCAGGCAGACCCTGATGCCCATCCGCTTTTCCATAGTGACAGGGGCTTCCAATATACGAATAGAGCATTTCATGCAAGGCTGGAAGCAGCAGGGATGATACAGAGCATGTCACGAGTCGCAAAATGTATCGATAATGGTCCGATGGAAGGATTCTGGGGGATCATAAAAAGGGAACGTTATTATGGCAGGCGTTTTACAAGCAGAGAGATGCTCGTGTCCATGATAGAAGAATACATAGCGTATTATAATGGACGACGGTTACAACGGAATCTCGGAGTCATGACGCCAATGGAAAAGCATGAGAGTTATTTACAGGCAGCATAAAAAAACTGCCAGCTGGTAAAACCAACTGGCAGAAAAACTTATATTTTTTTCACTGTCTACTTGACGGGGAGCACACCAATCATCAGAAGCGCAATTATTTTTTTGTGTTTCATTTACGTTCTCCTTTCTCATCAAAGAACCTTAATTTCCTGCAAATAATCGATGATATACTTTTCTGCCTGGCGGAATGACTCTCCGTAAAACCCATGGCCGGCACCTGGGATTACGTAATAGTCTGCGTCCGGATAGACTCTGGACGCCCTTTCCGAATAACGAATTGGCACAATATCATCCTGATCCCCATGCATCAGCAAAACTTTCTGATCATAATTTCCAATCTCGTCATAAATGTCATAATTCCATATATCCTCTGCGTAAATTTTTCCCAAAGTGATCCACCGGAAGAAAAAACTATCCGGAACATCGTCCAGTGAGGCAAATTGTCTGTGGATCTCATCATGCATTAAAAATGCAGGATAGAGGAGGATCGCTCCCGCGATTTCATCTTTATGCCTGGCAGCGGCAATGGCCGAAGCAGCCCCTCCCTGGCTGGTTCCCAGCAGCACCACCTGATCCGGGTCCACAAATTTCCATTGGGATGCGGCATCCAGAACTGCCTCAATGTCAGAAACTTCCGTCATGATCGACATATCCGTCGTCTTCCCGTCACTCCGGCTGCCTCCGCCGCCGCGAAAATCAAAACAGTATGCCGCGATTCCCCTGGACGCCAGGGATACTGCGTAATCTTCATTGTTAATATAAGAACCGCCCAGCCCATGGCAGCAGATAACCAAAGGCATTTCCCCGCTTTTCCCTTTCGGGACATATGCCACTCCGTAGATATTCTGTCCTTTATTGGTGACATCAATCTCTCTTTTGCCATAAGAATACGATGGATCTGAATTCTGAGAACGCTCTTCCTCTTCTCTGTTTTGTCCAGTCGTTGAAGTCGGCGTCTGCCAGTGAAATACAATCCAGCCTGCACACGCCGCTATGAGAATAACTGCGGCAATCCCAAACACCATCCACTTCTTTCCGGTCATCCGCTCACTCCTTCCCGGCTACTGCACCTGCTGATTTGCTTCTATAATCTCCTCCAGTGAAATATGTTCGTTGCGGTACCTTGCGTTCGGATTCTTCTCCGGCACATTTAACCCAATCACTTTTTGTGGGCAGTGATGAACACAAGCCAGGCAGGTCTGGCAGTTTCCCGGCACATGTACCGCCTTTTCATTCTCCATATGAATGGAACCAGATGGACAGACTTTTTCACAGATACCGCATCCGATGCACCGGTCTGTCACACGGATCAGATGCTGCCAGGCGTCTTCCGGAAGCCCTTTCATCCTGGTCAGAAACTCTATATGTGCCGCCCGGTCCTGATCCGTTACATCTGAAATCTTATGTTCCCGTTTTTTCAGGCTGCCAAGAATTTTATCCATCTGTCCCTCTATATTTTTATCCATATGCTTCTGTTCTTCCATATCAAAACCCGGAAGCCAGTTGTCGATCATCAGAACCACATTGATATAATCGGGCTCAATCCCGCATTCCAGGCATAAATCTCTGGCCAGCTCCGCCGCACCGCCGTGACGGTTTCCATATGTAAGTATCATATAGAAATAATCCGTATGAAATTCCGCTTTTTTCATAAAATCTTTCACCATCGGCGGCACTTCGTGTCCATATACCGGACAGACAATCCCGATGCTGTCATCGCTGAAATCCAGTGTTTCTCTTTTTATCACCTGAGGTATGCTGACCGGTTCTGCTTCGATTTGTTTTGCTATATAAAGACTATTTCCTGTTCCAGTAAAATAAAATACCATGTTTCATCCCTTGCCTTTCTTCTATTTCCCATTTATAATGTAATTGTATCAACCGATTGTTACTATCGGTCAAGAACTTTCTGAAAATTTTTTATAAAAACAAAAGACTGAAAGGAGAATGCGATGTACACGATGATGCAGACATGCCGGGAAACCAATCTCACGTATCAGACATTAAAATTTTACTGCAACGAAGGTCTGGTTCCCAATGTAAAGCGTGACAAAAACAATCGAAGAGTTTTTGACGAACATGATGTGGCATGGATCAAAAGTCTTACCTGTCTGAAAAACTGCGGCATGAGCATAAAAGATATGAAAGCGTACTTAGATTTATGTCTGCAGGGCGCCTCTACCATTCAGGAACGCAAAAAAATCCTGGACCAGAAACGCCAGGAACTGTTAGCCCAGATTCACAATCTGGAAGATTCGATCCGCTACATTGATCATAAACAGCAGTTTTATGACGAAGTTCTTTCCGGCAGACGGCCTTATGTCAGCAACCTGATCCCAACAAACAGGGAATAAAAAAGAATCCTGCTTTGCAGAATTCTTTTTTATTTCACAGGAACGGAGCTGCCTGTAAAACCAAAAACGGACAGCACATCAAATCATGTGCTGTCCTCCTTTTATTATGTAAAAGAATGATTCTCTAGTAAACACGGATCACCGTGGAAATTTCTTTTGTAATATCCATTCCCTTGATACTGGTAAGCGCATCTGCAAAATTCTGTTCCAAAACAGAATCTGTAATAACAACCAGTTCTGCCAGATCATTGATCTTATTCTTCTGCACCACCTGCGCAATGCTTACATTATTGCGTCCAAGAGTATCTGCTATCTTGGCAAGGACTCCCGGTTTATCTTCTACCAGCATCCGCATGAAATATTTGCTTTCAATCTCTGTGATCTTCTTGATCGGGAGATTTTTGTAGCAGGTACAATGGATCCGTCCACAGCAGTGGAACTGGATATTTCTCGCAACATCAATGATATCGCCCATAACCGCACTCGCTGTCGGCATCTCTCCGGCTCCCCGTCCGTAAAACATCGCATCATCTACTGCGTCTCCATGAACAAAAACCGCATTAAAAGCATCATTAACTCCGGCTAATGGATGATCCAGCGGAATCAGCATCGGATGAACCCGGACTTCAATGCCGGTTTCTGTATTCCTTGCCACTCCAAGAAGCTTGATTGCGCATCCCATCTCTTTGGCATACTGAATATCTTTTGATGAAATGTTGGTAATCCCTTCTGTGTAGACATCATCAAATGTCACTCTGGAATTAAATGCGATGGATGCCATGATCGCCATCTTTCTTCCTGCATCATACCCTTCGATGTCCGCTGTAGGATCTGCTTCTGCATATCCCAGTTCAGTTGCCAGCGCCAGGGCTTCTTTAAATTCCATTCCTTCTTCTGCCATCTTGGTCAGAATAAAGTTGGTCGTTCCATTAACGATTCCCATTACCTCTGTCAGATAATTTCCCGCCAGACAATGCTTTAATGGTCTGAGGATAGGAATTCCTCCTGCAACAGAAGCTTCAAACAGCAGATCACATCCATTCTCCTCTGCCGTATCCAAAAGTTCTTTTCCATATTCCGCGATCAGATCTTTGTTGGCAGTAACCACATTCTTGCCTGCCTGCAGGGCTTCTTTAATATATGTATGGGCCGGCTCGATTCCTCCCATAACCTCAACAACGATCTGAATATCATCATCCAGGATAATATCTTCCCATTGATCGGTTAAAAGAGAAGAATCAATGCCCTCTCTTTTCTTATTCTTGTCACGGACCAGAACTTTTTCTACTACAAGATCTGCTCCTACCTTATAAGGCATCTCTTTGCGCTGCCGGTTGATCAGTTTATATACGCCGGTTCCTACCGTTCCGGAACCAAGAAGGGCGACTTTTACTTTGTTTAATTCTGCCATGATACACTTCCTTTTCTATTGTTTTTCCTGATAAATCAGATTGAAATCACTTCAAATCCTACGATATTCTTTGTCCGCATTGTATAGATAAGTTTAAGTATACCATAATTTAAAATTTTCGCCTATTCTTTTTTTCAAAAAACTCATACGATATTCCGGATATACTCCAGGAACCGGAAACTTAAACATCGTTTGATTCCTTCCTCATCTCCCTGTTCCATCATCTGGATCACGTTGGCATCGTCAATGATCATATCTGTAATCGTACCTACAAACTCCCGCTCCAGAAAATTAAGCTTTTTAGGATAAAACATCGCTGCCATAGAGCAAATTCTGTCCCCTGCATATTCTTCTTCGATCTTCTCCTCCTGAAAATGACAGACCAGCAGCGCCGGTTTCCTGATTTTTTCCAGAAAGCATTCGAAATATCCAACTTTCGTAGAGGGAATTACAAAATAACATTCCATTGCCTTTTTCTCCCTGTAATACCGGATCAGCTCTTCTCCATCCAGATTCAGATCAATTTCCCGGGACCACTGGCCAATCTTTTGATATGTTGTTTCCATATCGGTACCTGCCTCCAGATCGATCACACTAAAATCCTCCAGCAGCGTAAGAGAATAGCGGGTAAATTCGTTTAGCTGGGAAAGCGCCAGCATTCCATCCATGGATTCCCATTTCCCGGCATGCCGCTCCCGGGCTCCGATCCTCTTTAATGTTTTATGTTTATGACGCCGGATCTTCTCTTTTACCATTTCCAGTTCCTGCGGATTTAACAGCGGAGATACCTTCAGGTAATCACTGGAATCCAAATACAGCGGAACTGTGGATAAAATAAGATCATATTCATTGAGATCCTCTTTCCCCAGACCGATCAATGATACGATTTTTCTTACATAAATTTCCGGTATTTCTCTTTCCAGCCGGCTGGCCAGCATTTTGGAAGAACCCATGCCGCTGGAACAGACAACCAGGATCCGAAAGGTTTTTTTCGTAATATTGTCCAGGGACACGGCAAAATATAAAACCAGATACCCGATTTCATCCTCTGGAAAATAGTCTTCCGGGAACGCCTCGCGGACGCTGGTTTTTACAATATCAAATAACTGTTCATAATCTTTCTCAATTTCACGAATGATTGGATTCGAGATGCTCATGCCGCTCCTGGTTCTTTTCAGAGCTTTATCAATATGAATGATCAAGCCGTCCATTAATTTCTGATCCCGGCTCAGATAAATTCCCATGGATTCCTCTACCCGTTTTACAAATTCAGAAACCCTTATTCTCATCTCAGGATTGGCCTCCAGCGCGGTTTCTTCAGGATGAGACGCAACTGTGGTGTGCACCACCCAGTTTAAATATCGTTCTTCTCCTCCGGTAAGTTCTATCTGAAAGCGGCTTTGGATCTTTTCTCTGATTTCTCCTGCCAGGATTTGTTCATCCGATTTTATTTCCTCCATCTGGTATTCTCTGACTTCCATCTCATTTCCTTCTTGATGATGTCTTACCATCAGCGCCATAAAGAAAATCATTTCCAAATAACTGATGTCTTCCAGATAAAGCTTTTTCTTTTCCAGCCATCCCCCGAAATTTTGAAATATTTTATGAAATTCCATGAAGATTTCCCGGTATCCATATGCTTCCATTTCTTCCAGAAGCAGATTTGACTTTTCAAATTCTCCCTCCAGCCACAAATAGAGATCCTGAATCTCAACACTCTGCATTAGTGCATGGATCAAAAGATGATCTTTTTCTATCTGGGGTCCCTGAAGCATGATTCCTTCCCCTTTTTTCTGAATCAGAGACAAATGATAATCCCCGGCGGCTTTTCCTGCTTTTTTTAAATCATTTCTTATAGTAGGCAGGGATGTCTTCAGATCAATGGCCAGGGCCTCCGTCTTTATAAATTCTTTCTCATGCAGCAGCCGAAACACAATCAGATGCAGCCGCTCTTTCGGATCCACAACCTGGACACGTATTTTATCGTTCAGATCCTGAAGCAGTTTCTGAATATTTTTTCCTTTTCCAATGATTCGAATCCCCTTTTTGCTTACCGTCTCCAATGTGATTTCATATTCTCCAAGCACCCGGGTTACCTCTGGAATTTCCCGGTAAACTGTGCGCTCCGATATTCCCATTCCTGCTGCTATCTCTTTGATTGTAATGTATTCACGTTCTGCGATTACCATCTGGATAATTTCTTTTGTCCTTGCTGACATCATCATGATTTTTCGCTCCTTTGCTCCTGGTCCGCACTCTCTTCCATTGTTTCCAGTACACCGCACAGATTCTGTGGCGGAGCCATTTGTCCGTGTCCTCCATCAGCTTCTTCATGTCCGCGTACCGGCAGTAGTTATCCACCCAGTCGTATAAAAGCCGTATCCCAGATACTTTACCTTACTGATATGGCATACTGCCGTTTTCTCAAGATTGACTTTCAGGTATAGCTTCTCTGTGATAAACGGTATGATATGTTTCAGCATTCTTTCTGCGCCCTTCCGACTTTTGCACTGACAACTCAGGGAACGAAAAATCAGTTCCCTGAGTTCCTTTTCCTTCTGTATTTTTTCTTATTCCATCATATCTTTGATCTGCTGCACGATAGCCTTGTGTTCATCGGCATTCAGGAATTCTTTTATTTCAATGATTGGAATTCCCTCCGGCGCTTCTTTCTTTGCCGCTTCCAGAAGATTCGTATTGGTTACGACCACGTCAATATCTTCCGGAATCTGATGAATAGAAACATGGCTGACATCCAAAAACAGTCCCGCTTTATTCAGCTGTGTTTTCAGCATGGAAGCTCCCATGGCAGATGATCCCATTCCTGCATCACAGGCAAAAGCGATCTTTTTGATCTTTCTCTTCTGAACATTTCCAGATGTTTTTGCTGTTTCTTCTTTTTCCTCACCCGGAGCATTGTGGCTTTCCACAAACTGACTCATATCAATGCCCTGCACCTCTTCTTCCTCATCGATCGACTTATCTCGTTTCAGGAAGAAGGCTACGATCACAAAGGATACGGCCGCTGCAATTACATATCCCATTACATTCACAAACAGTTTTCCTTTTGGCGACATAATGATCAGGGCAATGATAGATCCCGGAGAAACTGCCGCTACCGCTCCGCCGTCCATGATCTGAAGCCAGAACAAGGCTGCGATGGATCCACAGATTGGTCCAAGAATCGTAATTGGCTTGATCAGAGCATAAGGGAAAGATACTTCTCCGATTCCTCCTATGATATGAATGATCGCTGCTCCCGGAGCAGATTTTTTTGACATTCCTTTTCCAAATACACAAAAGGCCAATACCAGTCCGGCCCAGTTGCCGCCGTTTGCCTCTACCAGATACAGGATGGATTTTCCTGTATGCGCCGCCTGTTCTACAGCCAGCGGTGTAAAAATACCATGGTTAATTGCGTTGTTCAAGAACAGTACCTGTCCAGGAACTACAAAAATCGGGGCAAATGGTAAAATATTGTGATCAATCAGGAAATTCACTCCCACCGTCAGGATGTTTGTAATTGCCGCAAACAACGGTGAGATTGCCATAAACCCGGCAACCATCATGACTGCTCCGATGATGCCTAATGAAAAGTTATCTACCAGCATCTCCAGACCTGGTTTTACATGTCCGTCCAGAGCTTTGTCCACCTGTTTGATGATCCATGCGCCAAGCGGTCCCATAACCATTCCACCGATCATCATTGTTACACCGGATCCTACGATCACACCAATCGTCGCAATCGTTCCGGCAACAGCACCCCGCCTTCCATACACATTGTATCCACCAGTATATGCGAACAGAAGTGGAATCAGATATGTAAGGGTTGGTGTAATCAATTCTGCTAATTTTTCATTTGGAAAATATCCTGTCTCCAGAAATAACGCGGTTACAATTCCCCAGGCAATCAGGGCTCCGATATTTGGCATTACCATGCCGGAAAGGAATCCGCCCATTTTTTGAACTTTGGCTTTCCAGTTACTTGCCATAATGTTCCTCCTTTTCCTCTGCTTTTTTGCTTTTGTTTCTCTAAATTTTCAAGAGAAAAACAGTGACTTAAGAATAAACGTTTATCTTTGACTCTATTATAATTCCCTGTCTTGCCCATCGTCCACCAAAGGCAGTGGTAAGTTTTTCAAAAAAATTTTTGACAAAATTTTCATTTTATTTGCTGTTTTTTTCATATTAAAATGTAAATACATTTTTTGCCATATAATATCACATAGTATATCCTGTTCCTGACAGATGCCTCTCCTGGTTTTCAAAGAAAAAGGGAATACTGATTTTATTCAGTATTCCCCTTCACATACAAATACATGCAAACCTTCCTGCTCCAGAGCTTTCCTGTCATGCCCGCTGATTCCGGAATCCGTAATCAGATAAGAAAACTCATTTAAATCTGCAAACTTACAAAAATTCTTCTTTCCAATCTTTGAACTGTCGCACAGGATATATCCCTCAGAAGCCGTCTGTATCATTGCCCGCTTCATCGCTGCTGTCTCCTCATTTGGAGTTGTCAGCCCCTTTTCCAAAGACAACGCATTCGGCGACAAAAATATCTTATCCACCGAAATCTGTTTTAGAAATTCCGTTCCAAAAGCGCCGATCGTACATTCAAAACGATTTCTTACATCGCCTCCAATCAGAACCACTTCTATGGTCAGACTTTTCTGCAGTTCCAGCGCAATCGTCAGATCATTGGTCACAACCTTCAGTTTCTCAAAATTGATCAGGCCGGACGCAAATTCCACCATCGTCGTACCGCTGTCTACAAGAATGATGTCGCCTTCCCTGACAAACTGCCTCGCCAGACTGCCAATCTGTCGTTTTTGCTCTGAATAAATTCTTCTTCGAAGATGCAGCTGACTCTCCTTTTCCACTTCCTCCTGGTTCAGAATAGCCCCTCCATGAGTGCGGATCAAAATCCCCTGTTTCTCCATCTCTCTTAAATCTGTCCGGATCGTGGCTCCCGTTACCCCAAATTCTGCTGAGAGTTCCTGAATACCGGCCTTTTTATGCTGCCTCATATAGAGCAGCAAAGCTTCTTTCCGTTCTCGTGCAAACATAGATTTTATCTTCCTATACTCCAAAATAATCTAACAGAATCTTTTCCGCTTCCTGATTCCACAGTCCTTTGTGCCGGTCGCAGGCATCTGCCAGTTTCAGGAACAAAGGCTTCGTTTCCCCTATTTTACGAAAATCTTCAATTGCTGTCAACGGCATGTGAATTTGGGTATAAATAAGCTTTTTCCCTCCCGGGATCTCCGGCAGATGGAGTGTCGTATCCGCATAGGCATCCAGACCGCCAATATGAGTTATCATCACTGCCGGCTCGACTTTTTTCTTTGAAATCAAGTCCAGAGCTTCCAGAAGATCGGCCTTGATGCCTCCAGACGAACCTACAATCTTTGTGTTCCGATAATGACAGTCATACAGATTCATATCTGCAGAAAACCCACTGTCCGCAGGACCTGCAAACAAATTCATACATCCATCAAATGCCAGGATCCGGTTCCCCGTTTCCGCAATCTGCTGCACCGGAGCATATACAAATACATCATGATATCCTTCTCCTCCGGTCAGCGCCATCAGCTCCTCTGCCTCGTCTTTCATGCAGGCTGTATTAACATAGCGAAGCTCTATTCCTTTTTCTTCCGCTTCTTTTTCTGAAATCACCTGCCTTGCCCTGTCAAGGCGATCCTGATCGATTTCTGTCACTACGATCATTTTCGGTTTTTTCTCCATGGCAAGAGCATAGCTTACAGCGCCTAACCCCATTGGTCCGCAGCCTCCGAGAATCGCAATATTTCCGCCTTCTTTCGCCCCGATAAAATGTTCATGTGTTTCCGGCTTTGTATGATAGTTGGCCTGATAGCCCCCAATGATACAGTACATTGGCTCAGATACGGAAACTTCAAAAAAAGAATCTCCGTTATAATGCAGGAGGCATCCTTTTTCAATTACATCATTCGGAACAATGCAGCGGGTAACCGCTCCCCCGAAATATTCGTAGGAATAACCCGGAGCTCCCATCTGTCCCGGAATTCCCGGCAGGACAACAAAACGTTCCCCTTCCTGATATTCCTTTTGCCATTTCTTCCCTACTTTTTCGATCATTCCGGACATCTCATGTCCGATGATCACAGGGTTTTCTCTGATGCTGTCCGGAACGCGGATGTGCCCGGCTCCCAATTTCACTTCTTTCCAGGTAGACATACAGATACTGTCGCTCATGATCTTCAGCTGAATCTCATCTTCTTTGATCTGTGGAAGTTCAAATTCTTCCAGGCGGATATCATGCGCTCCGTACATTCTGACTCCTTCTGCTTTCATCTCATTCTCCTTTCTGTTTCTTTCATTTTATTTTTTATTTTTTTTATTTTGAAAATATATTATCATTTTATGTGGTCTATTTCAATAGGAAAATCACATTTTCCAAAAAAATACCACATTATATCTCGAAAAACATCAGGAGACATAAAAAGGAACCTATCCTATGGCTTATTTCCATAGAATAAGTTCCTTCCTGTTTTACGATCTTGAAATTTTCAGGCGGACTCTTTTTTGCATACAGTTAGAATCGTATCTTTTCGTTCCAATATGTCACGGTCTCTCTGGCTGATTCCGTCATCTGTGATAATCCGGCAGAAATCTGATATATCTGCAAATTTGCAGAATGCTTTTTTCCCGATCTTGCTGCTGTCACACAGCATATAGGCTTCTCTCGCCGCTTTCATCATCTGCTGCTTAACCGCTCTCATCTCTTCATTGCTGGTCGTCGGCCCGTCATAGACTGACAATGCGTTCGGTGACGAAAAAACTTTATGCGCTGAGATTCCTCTCAGGAAATCAATACCAATGGAGCCGTGAGTCAGACGAAAGCCGTTTCTCACTCTTCCTCCCACAAGATACAGGTCAATCCAAAGATTCTCCTGCAGTTCCAGAGCAATCTGAAGATCATTGGTTATAATCTTTAAATTTCTTGCGTCTTTTAATTCTCTCGCAAGTTCCAGCGTTGTTGATCCGCTGTCCAGGATAATCACATCCCCTTCACAGATATACTTTACTGCCTCCCTGGCAATCAGTTGTTTCTCTGCCTGATTTTTCCTGCTCTTCGGAAGATCTTCTCTCTGTACCTCTTCCTCACGGTACAGTGCTCCTCCATGGGTCCGCACAAGCCGTCCTTCTTTTTCCAGCTCTCTTAAATCAGTCCGCAGTGTCGCTCCGCTGACTTGGAATATCTTTTCCAGATCCTTCACTTCGACTCTTTTTTTTTCTTTTAAATATTTTATGATCTGTTCTCTTCTTTCCTGTGCGAACATATTCCACCTGCCTTCTTCTTTTCCTGCTATTTTACTCCATAATGTGCGAACAATGCCTGTTCTGCTTCTGCGCTCCACAATCCATTATGTCTGTCACAGATATCAGCCAGTTCATTAAAGAATGGATCTTCATCTGCTAAATTCCTTAAATCCGCAATCGCCGTCATTGGCATATCAAACTGAAGATATGTCAGTTTCTTTCCACCCGGAATATCCGGCAGATTCATAGTTGTGTCAACGATAGAGTTAATTCCTCCAACATGAGTAATCATAACAGATGGTTTGATCTCTTTTTTCGCTGCTCTGTTGATTGCTTCTTTCATATCGTCAATGCTTCCGCCTGTGCTTCCAAGAATCCTTGTAGAATTATAATGACAGTCGTAAAGATTGATCTCTGCTGAGAAATTAGGATCTGTCGGTCCTGCAAACAGGTTCATACATCCATCATATCCCAGAATCTGATTTCCAAGTTCTGCAACGCTCTTAATTGGAACATATACAAATACGTCATCAAATCCTTTTCCGTCCACAGACAATGCTTTCAATTCTTCTGCGGGATCTTTCATATCTGCCGTATTGATATAGATCAGTTCCACACCCTTTTCTTTTGCTTCTTCAACAGAAATCACTTCATTCGCTCTTGCAAGTTTTGCATCATCCACATCGGTTACAACCACTTTAGCCGGCTTATTATCCGTAGCAAGCGCATAACTTACGGCTCCAAGCCCCATAGGTCCGCATCCTCCAAGAATGGCAATGCTTCCGCCTTTTTTCGTTCCCATTACATGTTCATATCTGTCTTTTGTATGATAATTGGTCTTATATCCGCAGATGACACAGCACATTGGCTCTGCTACAGAAGACTCAAAATAAGAATCTCCTTCATAAGTCCATAAACATCCCGCTTCAATGATATCATTCGGGAAAATACAGTAGGTAGCTGCTCCTCCACACTGGGTATAAGAATATCCTGGTGATTCTGCCTGACCAGGAATTGCCGGCTGCTGAGCAAATTTCTGTCCTGGCTTAAACTGATCCTGCCATTTCTTTCCTACCTTCACAATGTCTCCTGCAAATTCATGTCCGATGATAACCGGATGATCCGCAACATCTGCCGGCACTCTCTTATGGTTTGCTCCCTGTTTTACCATCTTCCATGTAGACATGCAGATACTGTCACTCATAACTTTTACCAGAATTTCATCATCCTTGATCTCCGGCAGTTCAAATTCCTCCAGCCGGATATCGTCTTTCCCGTACAATCTTACACCTTTAACTTTCATAGCGTTCCTCCTAAAATGAAAATAAATGCACATTGTTTCTTTTTGTTTTCTTTCATTTATTTTTATTATAAAAATATCGTATCACGATTTTTTTCATTTGACAACCCTTTTCTTCGTTTTCTTTTCACTATTTCAATTGACAAAATAATATTTTCATCTCTTTCTTTTCTTGTATTGACTTTTCTTTTTTAAGGTATTATATTTAAAGCGTAAACAATTAAACAATCTTTTAATTATATTCTGTCAATGATTTTAACAGGAGATCTTATATATGAAAAAAGTTTATGAACTAAAACATCTTGACTGCGCCCATTGTGCCGCAAAAATGGAAGAACGGATCAACCGTCTCCCTGAAATCACCAATGCAGTCATTTCCTATCCTATGAAACGGCTGTATGTGGATACTATGAAAGAAGATATTCTTTCTTCTTTACAGGAAATCTGCTCCCGAATCGAGCCAGACATTGAACTTTTGGAATTGGATTCTGCTGCTGAACAAAGAAAAGCCAGACGTCAGCATGCCCATTCCGAACACAAACATCATCATGAACACTGCAGCCATGAGCACGAACACCATCATGAACACTGTGACTGCGGTGAGCATGAACACCATCATGAACACTGCGGCCACGATCATGAACACCACCATGAACACTGTGACTGCGGTGAGCATGAACATCATCATGAACACTGCGGCCACGATCATGAGCACTGTGACTGCGGTCATGAGCACGAACACTTCCATGATCATACTCCGGCTGCCGCAGTCCGGGAAGGCAGCGGCCCTGCTGTTGTTTTTCTGTTAGAAAACCTTGGATGTGCTCATTGTGCCGGAAAAATGGAAGAAAAAATCAGCCGTCTTCCCGGCGTAGAAGCTGCGAATCTTACTTACGCAACCAGCCAGCTAAGAGTATGGGCTGAAGATGCTCCTTCTCTGCTGCCTCAGATTCAGGAAATCTGTGCTTCCATTGAGCCGCAGGTAACCGTTTCTCTCCGGTCTTCCAGATCTTCAAAAACCAAAAAGGCCAGGTCTGGTACAGGTATAACAGAAGATACCAAATCCCTGATCTGCATTATCCTGGGAATCGCGCTTTTCATCGCCGGAAAACTTCTGGAATCTCCGCTGGCTTCTGCCGGTGATATCTGTTTTATTGCCGCATATCTGATTTTAGGTATCAGGATCATTGTGACTGCCCTGAAAAATATTTCCAGAGGACAGGTATTCGATGAAAATTTCCTGATGAGCGTTGCTACGATCGGAGCTTTCGCCGTTGGAGATTTTGCCGAAGCAGTTGGAGTTATGCTTTTCTACCGAATCGGAGAACTGTTTGAGAGCAAAGCAGTGGAGAGAAGCCGTTCCCAGATCATGGATGTTATCGATATGCGGCCAGAAGTTGTACATTATGTAGAAACAGATGGTACGATTACAGAAATCAATGCCCAGGACGCAGATGTCGGCGACATCCTTCAGGTTCGTCCCGGAGACCGGATTCCTCTGGATGGCGTTATCATAAGCGGTGAAACAATGATCGATACTTCTCCTGTAACCGGAGAACCGGTACCTGCTGCGGCATCTCCCGGATCCTCTGTAATTTCCGGATGTGTCAATACTTCCGGACTGATTAAAATGAAAGTGGAAAAACCGCTGGAAGAGTCTATGGTAACCCGTATTATGGATTCTGTGGAAAACGCGGCTGCAAGCAAGCCAAAAATGGATCGTTTCATCACAAGATTCTCCAGGGTTTATACGCCTTTTGTCGTATTCCTTGCTCTGGCCACTGCTGTGATTCCATCTCTGGTAACCGGAAACTGGAATCACTGGATTTATACCGCACTCACCTTCCTTGTTATCAGCTGTCCTTGTGCTCTGGTCTTAAGCGTTCCTCTGGCATTTTTCTCAGGAATCGGAGCCGGTTCTAAACAAGGCATCCTGTTTAAAGGCGGTATCGCTCTGGAGACTCTGAAACAGATTAAATCTGTAATTATGGATAAGACTGGAACAATTACCAAAGGCAACTTCCAGGTGCAGAAGATCTGTTCTTTTGGCAGTGAATCCAGGCAGGACCTCCTGTCTCTTGCCGCTGCCTGTGAGGCTGATTCCACCCATCCGATCGGCAAGAGTATCCTGGAGGCAGCCCGGGAAGAAGGAGTTTCCTATCCTGCGGCAGATTCTGTAAAAGAAATCGCCGGACATGGATCTGTGATTACCATTGGAGACCATCAGATTCTTGCCGGCAACAGCAAACTTATGAAACGGTATCACATCAGCGGAGAGAATCCTTCTCCTTCTGATTACGGAACCGAAGTGCTCCTTGCCCGGGACGGAAAACTAATAGGCTGTATCATTATTTCTGATACTTTGAAAGAAGACGCCAAATCTGCAATCCAGGCATTAAAAGCCCAGGGACTCCATACCGTTATGCTGACAGGAGATTCTGCTGCCAGCGCAGAAGCCATTGCCCGTGAAACAGGAATCGATACCGTTTATTCTCATCTTCTTCCAGATGAGAAACTTCAGAAGTTAAAAGAAGAACGGTCCAAAAACGGAGCTGTTATGTTTATTGGAGACGGTATCAATGACGCTCCTGTCCTGGCCGGTGCCGACTGCGGAGCTGCCATGGGAAGCGGTGCCGACGCCGCAATTGAAGCTGCCGATGTAGTATTTATGCGTTCCAGTGTCAGTGCCATTCCGGAAGCTATCCGTATTGGAAAAAAATCCTGCCGTATCGCCTGGCAGAATGTAGTATTTGCACTGGCAGTAAAAATCCTGGTTATGGTGCTGGGTCTTCTTGGCTATGCCAACATGTGGATGGCTGTATTCGCAGATACAGGTGTCGCTATGATCTGCATCATTAATTCCATTCGTGCCATGCGGGTTCCAAAACAAACAGCTGAATAAGAAAGAATCCTGCAAAGCAGGATTCTCCGCCTGCGGCGGGGCGCATGAGCGGTATCTTCCGTTCCGCCGCAGTGTGATTCTCGCGGAGCGTTTTTATTTCATAGGAACGAAGTTTTCTATGAAATAAAAATCAGCCGGACAGTCGATCTGTCCGGCTTTCTTTATTTTTTCCCGTATTCATTCAGTAAAATGTCTTCGGCCTCTTTGTTCCAGAAACCTCCATGCCGGTCACAGGCATCCGCCAGTTTTTCAAAAACCGGATCCTCATTTCCAAGCTTTCTGAAATCTTCAATGGCTGTCAGCGGCATATTGATTTGATTATAAACAATCTTTTTCTCTCCTACCATTTTCTTTAAATACAGCGTTGTATCAACGATTGCGTCCAATCCTCCCACATGGGTAATATTCTCTGCCATATTGATCCTGCCGCTTAAAATAAGATCAATGGCTTCCTCCATATCGGACCGAAGTCCGCCGGAAGAACCGATCAGCTTCGTTTTCAAATAATGGCTGCCATAAATATTCATGCCTGCCCGGTATTTTTTATCCGCAGTTGCCGCATAAATATTCATGCATCCATCCATTGCCATGATCCGGTTTCCCAATTCCGCGACATTTTTCGGCGGCGCATAAACAAACACATCATCATAGCCTTTTTCATTGGTGATCGCCAGCAGAACCGGCGCCGGATCCGGAAACATCTCCGGATTAATATAATACAGATCCACACCGCATCGTTCAGCTTCCTGTACCGTAATCAGCTTTCTTGCCCGCTCTATCCTTACGGCATTGGTGTCTGTGATCACAAGACGTTTTGGTTTCTTTTCCATCTGGAGTACATAACGGATCGCCATAACCCCCATAGGACCGCAGCCTCCCAGAATGATCGTGTTGCCCCCTTCCTTAATTCCGGAAATGTGTTCATGAGATCCCGGCATGCTGTGATAATTGGAATGAAAGCTTCCCACAATACTGTACAATGCCTGTGCCATCGCCGGTTCATAAAATGTATCACCGTCATAACGCAGCAGACATCCTTTCTCAATCACATCTCCCGGTATGATACAGTATGTCGCCGCGCCTCCAAAATACTGGTAGGAATATCCTGGAGATTCAATCTGATTGGGCACTTCCGGTACCACAACAAAAGTATCTCCTTCTTTGTACTCATCCTTCCAGCGGCTTCCGACCTTCTCGATCACACCGGAAAACTCATGTCCGATCAGAACCGGTTTTCTTCGTATATTCTTTGGCACTCTCAGATGTCTCTGTGCCAGTGTAATTTCCTTTAACGTCGACATCGCAATCCCATTGCATATTATCTTCAATAATATCTGATCTTCTTCAATCTCAGGGAGTTCAAACTCTTCCAGTCTGATATCTTTTACTCCGTAGAGTCTTACGCCTTTAACTTTTATAACCCGCACCTCCCATTCTGCATTCAACCTGTCCTTTTCATTATAACATAAAAACCTTCGGCACATGTAATCTGTGCCAAAGGTTTTTTATCACTTTATTTCTCCTGATGTTTTAAAGCCGCTTCAATAAATCCTCTGAACAGCGGATGAGCTTTATTCGGTCTTGATTTAAATTCCGGATGAGCCTGTGTTGCTATAAACCATGGATGAGAAGGAATCTCGATCATCTCTACGATTCTTCCATCCGGAGAACATCCGGAAAGCATCATTCCGTTCTCCTGGAGAACATCTCGATACTTGTTATTGACCTCATATCTGTGACGATGTCTCTCATGGATTTCTTTTTCCCCATAAAGCTCTGCTGCCTTAGATCCATCCGCCAGCACACATGGATAAGATCCAAGTCTCAGGGTTCCTCCAAGATCCGTAACTCCATCCTGATCCGGCATAATATGGATCATCGGATGTGTCGTTTCTTCATTAAACTCTTTGCTGTGAGCATCTGCGTATCCCAGTACGTTTCTCGCGAATTCCACGATGGTAAGCTGCATTCCCAGACATAATCCGAGATAAGGAATCTGTTTTTCCCTTGCATACTGGATGGCGCAGATCATTCCTTCGATTCCGCGGTCTCCAAATCCTCCCGGAACGATGATTCCATGGACTCCGCCCAGCATTTCCTCTACATTATAAGAGCTGACTCTCTCAGAATCCACCCAGCGGATTGAAACATCCGCGGAATTAGCAACCCCTGCGTGCTGCAAAGATTCCACAACGCTGATATAAGCATCGTGCAGAGAAACATATTTTCCAACCAGAGCAACCTCTACTTTGTGTTTTGGATGTTTCCAGTTCTCGATCATCTTCTTCCATTCATCCAGATCCGGATCCGGACAGGACATATGCAGACAGGCACATACTTCATGAGCAAGACGCTCTTTTTCCATCATCAGCGGTACTTCATACAAGATCTCTGCATCCAGATTCTGGATAACACGATCTTTCTCCACATTACAGAACTGCGCGATCTTTCTCTTGATTCCGTCATTTAACGGATAATCTGAACGGCAGACCAGAATATCCGGCTGAATTCCCATTCCCTGCAGATCTTTTACACTTGCCTGCGTCGGTTTTGTCTTCAGCTCTCCTGAGCTCTTCAGATAAGGAATCAAAGTTACATGGATCAAAATGCAGTTTTCATGTCCCACTTCATGCTGGAACTGTCTTAATGCCTCTAAAAACGGCTGGCTTTCGATATCTCCTACCGTACCTCCGATCTCGATGATCGCTACTTCCTGACGGCTGGTATCATCGCTGCGGTAAAAACGGCTTTTGATCTCGTTGGTTACATGAGGAATTACCTGAACAGTATTTCCTCCATAATCTCCACGTCTTTCCTTGGACAATATACTCCAGTAAACCTTTCCTGTCGTAACATTTGATTTTTTATTCAGTCCCTCATCAATAAATCTTTCATAATGTCCCAGATCCAGGTCAGTCTCTGCTCCATCGTCTGTTACAAACACCTCTCCGTGCTGGATTGGGTTCATCGTCCCCGGATCGATATTGATATACGGGTCAAACTTCTGGCTTGTTACATAATACCCTCTTGCTTTCAGTAATCGTCCCAGAGAAGCTGCTGTAATTCCCTTTCCAAGTCCGGATACAACTCCACCGGTAACAAATACGTATTTTACTGGCATGATATTTCCTCCTAATATGTGAATCTTTCTCTTATTTTATCCTAACTAAAGTACTATCATAACATATTCTCCCGTGTTTGTCATTGACATTTCTGAATAGTTTTTGTACAAAATTTTTCGGCTGTCATGTCCTGTATCAAAGAAAGCGCCCATACAGCAGCGAAAAAAAGATAGAGGATAAAAGCCTAATGATTGATGATGATTTTTAAGAAATTATCGGGGTATGATTGGCTGAACCGCCAAAAGGAAACCAAGATCTTAAAATAGGGGATTTAAAATTGTGCTGCCGTACAAGCACTTTCTACCTTTAATTTACCATATTTTTATTTAATTGTCAATTATTTCCTTTTACAAAAAGTTTCTTCCGTTTTTATTTCATAGAAACGATGTTTCCTGTGAAATAAAAAAAGAACATCAGAATCCTTTTCTGATGTCTTTTTTTGAATTGTATGATATATGAGGGCGGACGCCCGTACTGCATGGTTTTTATAAAAGACTCTTTGCCCCTTTTCCAATCGTTGTGATGATAAAATAGCAGCTGGTGGCTCCTGCATCCAGAACTCCTCTGGAACGCTCTCCCAGACGGCTTGCTCTTCCGATCCTGGCAACCAGATCTTTCGTAGACTGCCATCCTTTTTCAGCCGCTTCATTCATTGCGTCCAGACATTCTCCAAACCCTTTTCCTTCTTCTTTGGCCTGTACAAAAGCCTCTTTGGCCGGAACCAGCGTGTCAAGAAGAGACTTATCTCCTACCTTTGCAGGACTGATTTCCTGGATTCCTTCCACTGCTCCGGTGATCATCTCACCGAAAACATCGGCATTGATCTCTTCCGCATCTTCACATGCCATAGACATCTCATCAAACAGCATGCCGTAAAGAGGTCCCATGGAACCTCCAATGTCATCCAGCAGGGTTTCTCCAAGAATTGACAGCCCTTCTGACAGATTATAGGTCTGTCCCTTCAGTTTTTCTTCACACATGGTAAATCCTTTGTTCATGTTGATCCCATGATCTCCGTCACCAATTTTTCCATCAATCTCACTTAAGTAATCTCTCTGTTCCTGGATTGTCCGGATCAGCTGTTCTACGATCACGCCTGCATCTGCATTCTTGAAACTTTCCATCTTCTTCACCTCGTACTATTTCGATTATTTGTTTTTTCTCTTGATCTAATCTTATTTTATCACAGCAGTTTTTGAATCCCAATCAGATTTAAGTACAAATATGGCACAAAGAATTGTGCCACATTTCACTTTGCCCCAGTCTTTGCCTAAAACTGTTTCAGGCCTGCAGAATTCACCGGCAGATCCATACATTCTTTTAATTCTTCATCCAGTTTCATGACCGTCAGAGTTACTCCCATCATTTCCAGAGATGTGAAGTAATTGCCCACATAAGACCGGTAAACGCTGATTCCTTTTTCCTCCAGGACTTCTTCTACCCGGTCATATACAATATACTGTTCCATAACCGGTGTCGCGCCCAGACCGGACAGTAAAACAACAACTTCATCTCCTGCTTCAAAAGGTAGATCCGGAAGAATCAGATCCAGCATTTCATCTGCAATTTCCCTGGCTGTCTTTAACGGCTGTACATTGATTCCCGGTTCCCCATGATGGCCAATGCCTACTTCCATCATTCCGTCTTCAATCTGAAAATTAGGATGTCCCACAGCTGGAATCGTGCAGGGTGCTGTCCCGATTCCCACGGACCTGGTATAATCGATGGCTTTCTGTGCTGCGGCAATGACTTCATCCAGATCTGCCCCCATAGCCGCTTTCGCTCCGCCGACTTTCCACATAAGAACTTCCCCTGCCACTCCTCTGCGTTTTTCCAATTCATCTTTTGGAGCTGAGGCGCAGTCATCATTTGCTACTACGGTTTTTACTTCAATCCCCAGTTTTTTTGCCTTGCGGACTGCCATCTTTACATTCATATTATCTCCCGCATAATTTCCATACAGACACGCAACTCCTTTTCCGGAATCTGCTGCCTTGATAGCATCCAGGAATGCTTTTGCCGTCGGAGAAGAAAAAATTTCCCCTACTGCCACTGCATCACACAAATTTTCTCCTATGTATCCGATAAAAGCCGGCTTATGCCCGGAACCGCCGCCCGTTACGATCCCTACTTTTCCTTCCACCGGCGCCTTCTTATACTTTAAAACTCTGTCATTTTCTGTTTTTTCCACCAGATCTTTATGGTTTTTTACAAAACCTTTGAGCATATCTTCCACAACATAATTTGGATCATTTACAATACGATTCATAAGCGGTTCCTCCTATACAGTTTCTGCAATTGCCTTCAGATTCTTCAGTCCTTCTACCGCCAGTTCTTCCCCTGTATCCGCAAATTTTCTCCAGATTGCGCAGTTCCCGCTTAATTCTTCAAAACTTGGGTCAAAAGATTCAATGACCAGAGGACCATCGTACCCGATTTCCTTTAATGCCGTAAAAAATTCCCGAAATGGAACCAGACCGGTTCCCGGAATCCCTCTGTCATTTTCATTGACATGAACATATCCCAGATATTTTTTCCCACAGGTTTTCACTGCTCCGGAAAAGCTTTTTTCTTCCCGTATCATATGAAAACAATCCAGGTGGACCTTCATATTATCTGTTCCGACATCCCTGCAGAATTGTACTGCGTCTTCCGCAATATTCAAAAAGTGGGTTTCAAAGCGGTTCACACATTCCACACAGATATTTACATTTCCTGTTGCTTTTGCATACTCTGCAGATTCCCTCATGCACTCAACGCCATGCTTCCACTCTTCCTGAGTCCTCGGCTTTTTCGTAAGATATCCCCATGCCGCATAATTTACACCGCCTAAAATCGGCGCTCCCAGTTCATTGCAGATATCAATGCATTTTTTCACTGCCCTCACCGCCGCTTTTCGGATATCCGGATCCGGAGAAATCGGATTGGTTTCTTCCGTCAGGGTGGTGGTACATACACAGTCAATCCCCACCCTGTCCAGTTCGTCTTTTACTTCTTTGACAGGGAACCCATATGGATCGGAAATCGCAAAGTCGATCACCTCAAATCCCAGTTCTTTTGCCTTCGGAATGATCCAGAGATCATCCTTTCCATAGTTCTCCGACCAGATGAATGTATCCACTCCAAATTTAAATTTCATGTTCCGGCACCTCCTGTTTCCCACAAAACTGATTTTCATAATATGTCATGCGTTCTACTTTTTCCGTGGACGGACTGTCTTTAAATTCCAGTCCCATCCAGATATCCAGAAGATATAAAGCAAGCTGTGGCGCGATCACCCTTGCTCCCATGCACATTACATTTCCGTTATTGCTCAGAATTGATCTTTCCGCTGAATACGGATCATGACATACAGCTGCCCGGATTCCCGGTACTTTATTGGCTGTCATTGCCATTCCGATTCCTGTACCGCACACAAGAATTCCCCGGTCACAGGTGCCGTCCGTCACCTTTTTACAGGTTTTTACGGCAATATCCGGATAGAGGGCTGTCTCCCCCTGCCCTACGCCGTTATCTATTACCTCATGTCCTTCTTCCAGAAGATGCTGTTTTAATTTTTCTTTCAGATCATATGCCGCTTCGTCACATCCCAATGATAATTTCATACGCTTCTCCTTCTGAATCCTGATCCAGAATCAAAGCAGATTTTTATAAATCCCAGTCTTCCATCTTTGTTCCAAAAGACTTCTTCTGAATCAGATGATATCTAGTATCTCTTCCGGACGATCTACAATGTATGTGCCCCCACTGGCTTCCAGTTCTTCCCTGCCTCGAAATCCCCAGGCAACTCCAACCGTATCCATTCCTGCATTTTTCCCCGTTGCCATATCAGTACTGGAGTCTCCAATATACAGGATTTCTTCCGGTTTCAGTCCCATCATTCCTGCAATTTCCAGCGCAGAAGCCGGATCCGGTTTTTTCGGCACACCTTCTCTTTCTCCAAAAACCGCGGTAAATGGAAGATGGGAGAAAAACTTGTCCACTAAAGCATTTGTGTAGTCCATCCTTTTGTTTGAGTTAACCGCAAAACAAATATGCCTGTCATGCAGCTGTTCCATTAGTTCAGGAATCCCATTATAAGGCACCGTCCTGTTCTTGTATTTTTGATCATATGCCTTCACGAACATATCTAGTCCTTTTTCAATATTTTCTTCCGTTCTCTGGTCTTCCGGAAGGCTTACTTCAATCAGGTTGCGAAAACCATGTCCGATCTTCAGCTTATATTCCTCTTCATCGTGACATGGAAATCCCATGTGTGTCAGAACCTCGTTTACACTGTCTGCCAGATCATATACCGTATTTAACAGCGTTCCATCCAGATCAAAAATAATTCCTTTGTACTTCTTCATAATAGTCTTCCTTTCCGTTTGCTTATCCTTGGGCATCTGTCTTTTTATTATATCTTATCTGATGCCCTTCGCATAGTCCCGGCAGGGCCTTCTGACCCTGCCGTTTCTTCTTTACAGCTCTGTAATCGCAAAGACTACTTTCACTGGTTTATTTTCAAAATTGACCAGCTGATATTTTGTTCCCGCAGGAAGGAAGAATGTATCTTCCGGTTCCATTACAAAACTTTCCTGAGCGTCCGTTAGATTCACGGTTACCGGTCCGTCAACACAATATAATGCTCCGTCTCCCTTGTGACTGTCCGGATCCGAACATCTCGGCCCATATCCGCCTGCCGGCACGATCATCTCTCCAAAATGTCCATAATCATTGCTCGTAATAAAACGCATCAGCATTGGATGTGTAGTTCCATGCACATTATTCAGCTTTTCGAAATCACGCACCGCATAAACAGCTCCGGTCTCTCTTGCTTCTTTCGCATCCACCGGCCAGTGTCCGATATCATCAGTACACCCCTGTCTTGAAATATCTTTAATGGCGCCTCTCATGTCCGGAAGATTGTCATTGTTCGGTCCTTTGTAGAACTTTGTCTCTTCCTCTGTTGGAATCACCGCCGGCGGAATAGATTCACTCCATGCCTTTGGAGTGATAAAATATAAAATTCTTGCTTTCTGATCTGAGAAATTATGGCAGCAGTGCCATGCTCCTTCCGGCATAAACAGTCCTTCTCCCGTTTCCAGATATGCAAACTGTCCATTGCCGCTTCTTTGTACAACCGGTCCGTTTAGGATATAATACGACTCATCCCCTGGATGGATATCAAGCGGCGCAAACACACCTCCCGGTCCTAATTCATAAATTCCAAGCATAAACGTATCTGTCGTAATCATTGTAAATGTATTGTCCGATGTAAATGCGTTATCCGGCGGATATAAAGCAGTAGAATAATCCTGTTTCCGGATCAGCATCGGTTTTTTTTCATCTGGTTCAAAAGGGAAATGTCCCATAATTTCCATTAATTTTGCCATTTTTTCTCTCCTGTCTTTTATCTGCTGGTAAAATCCCAGCTGTCTTTCAGTTATTCTTTTTCAGGCGCCTTTGTCACAAGAACAATAAGAGCCGCAGATACAACTCCCGCAATCAGCAGGGTTACAAAGAATGGAAGCACCTTGTTCATCGCAAAGACAACAAACACTCCTCCATGCGGTGCCCGGATCGTAATTCCCCACAAATAGGAAATGACTGCTCCCACTGCAGAACCTGCCATGAAACATGGGATATATTTCAGATTCTTTGCTGCATAAGGGATCGCAAATTCTGTGATCATGCAAAGAGCTCCTGCAAAAAATCCCGGTATATTGGCTCTGTCTTCTTTGGTAAATTTTTTCGGCGCGGCCAGCATTGCCAGAGCCAGAGCCAGCGGCGGCGCACAGCTTGCCACAAAGTTCGCAGCCATAGGCGCATAGTTTCCGGTTTCCATACAGGCCAGGGCAAACGCATAGGCAACTTTATTGCACGGTCCTCCCATATCAAAGGCAAGCATACATCCTTGTATAATACCCAGGAGTACCAGATTTCCTGTCCCCAGGTTATTTAACATATTCGTCAGAGCCTGTGTCAGAGCTCCCAGAGGTGTTCCAATCACATAATGCATGATCAGACCGATGCCTGCACATCCGATGACCGGTACCAGCAGGGTCGGAAGCAGGGATTTCAATGAATTAGGAAGTGGAATCTTTTTCAGCAGATTTACCAGATAGCCTGCTATGATTCCTGCTACCAGGGCTCCAAGAAATCCTGACTTATATCCGATCCCCCAGGGGTCATTTGCAATCCATCCGCCGAACATTCCGACGCAGATTCCTGGTTTATCGGCGATGGAATATGCTACATAAGCTCCCAGCACAGGAACCATCAGATTATCCAGACCGATTTCCCCAATCCAGAAGATCGTAGATGCAAATGTCGTTCCAGGGTCTACTTCATTTGGAATATTATATCCGCCCAGCAAAAATCCCAGAGCTACCAGAATTCCTCCAGCTACGACAAATGGCAGCATATAGGATACACCGGTCAAAAACGCTTCTTTGATATCATCAATCACATCTCTCATTTGTTACCCATCCTTTCATAAATATTTTCTGTTTTCCTCTTTTTTGAATTTGCTATTTTCCCTGAAAAATAATCTCAGGGTTCTTGATTACCTCGTGCGGTTTTGTATGAAGGATCTTGTCCTCGTACCCTTTAAATCTTTCAGCCTTTGTGATTCCTACATCGTTTGCAAAGACGATCAGGTCAGCTTCCTTAATATCCCTGCTTCTCAGCTTGTCTTCAATCCCAAGCGCACCTTGTTTTTCAACCTTACAGTCGTATCCTTTTTCTTTGCAGATTTTCATAATCGCCTCTGCTGCCATATAGGTATGCGCAATTCCTGTAGCACATGATGTAATTGCAATTACCTTCATGGATTTCACCTCCCTGCTTTCTGTATATTTCCGGATTCCTAAGATAATTCTTTGATTCCCCGGATCAGTTCCTCATAATTTTCCGCCTTTCCCAGAAGTTCAAGAAACTGATCATGCGCCAGCATTCCTGCCAGTGCTGCCAGCACTCTTAAATGGTAATTATTATCTTGATTGTCAGATATTGCCAGTACAAAGATGAATTTTACCTCGCCGGATTCTCCGGCTGACTCATAAATAAAAGGTTTTCTGCATCTTACAAATCCAACGCCCGGTTTCAGGACTTCACTGCATTTTCCATGAGGAATTGCAACATAATTTCCCATATATGTAGGTCCCAGGCTTTCTCTGTACTCTAACGCTTCTTTATAGGCTTTTGCATCTGATACAAAACCTGCCTCTTCAAATCTGCGGGTCATTGTATCAAACATATCTTCCTTATCTTTAAAAGGCTCACAATCAAGGATTACCATTTCCGGGAGCAGCACTTCCGCTAAATTTACATCTCCCATGAAATGCCTCCTTTATCCTGTTTTATTTTCCATTCCTAAATGCTGAAATAACATCTTTTGCATAATCTTTCATAAACTCATAGGCCGCTTCCTGTAATTCATGGTATGCGATCGTTCCTTTGGTCTCTTCTACTTTATCCGCCACAAACTTTGTTGCCGCCTTTGCCATATACGAATAATAATTGATTTTTGAGCATCCGGCAGAAATCGCTGTCTGCACTTGATCAAATGCGACTCCGGAAGCTCCATGCATTACAATACGGCAGCTGTCCGGAATTTCTTTTCGAAGAGCTTTTACTCTGTCAATATCCAGTACCGGAGGTTCTGCGTAAATTCCATGCATGGTTCCGAAACATACAGCCAGTGCATCGCATCCGGTCTCTTCCGCAAACTTTTTAGCTTCATCCGGTTTTGTAAAGAACTCTTTGATGTCTTCATTTGTAAGGACTCTGCTTTCCGGGTCTTCCTCTCCATGGGTATCCTCTGCTGTAGATGCCATAACCCCGAGTTCTGCTTCTACCGTGATTCCTGCAGCATGAGCAAACTGTACGAACTTTTTCACTTTTTCGACATTTTCCTCAAAAGGAAGCGCGCTGCAGTCATACATAATAGATGGGAATCCGATTTTTACAGCTCGCATAAGGAATTCATAATCACTGCCATGATCCAGATGAACGCATACCGGAACTCTTGCTTCTCTTGCATATTTCAGCATAACCGGTCCGATTCTCTCGATTGGAATCAGAGAATCATGCACCTGTGCATGGTCAATGATAATTGGTGTGTTCAGTTCCTCTGCCGCTCCAATCACTGCACGGACTGTTTCTTCGTTTGGTGTGTTAATACATGGGATCGCATATCCTTCTGATTCTGCAGTTTCCAAGATTTTTTTCAAATTTACCAGCATTTCTTTTCCCTCCTAAATTATTTGTCGTATTCATTACGCTGCGTCATCCAATTTCCTTCATCAGGAAATCATAAATCGTTTCAGGATCTTTTGCTTCAATCATTTTGTTGATCATATCTTTATGGTCAATCAGGCTGTACAGAAATTTAAACAGCATCAGAATTTCATTGGACTGCTCATAATTGATGGCGAGAAAGAACACAAGTTTCACTTTGGAATTTTCTGACCATCGGACAGGATACTTCATTCTAAGAATCGCTATGCCGCTTTTCTTTACACTTTCCTTGTAAATATGAACCATGGCAATCTGGCTTCCTATTGTTGTCGGACGTTTTTCTTCCAGATCATAAACTTTTCCTGTTACATCCTGTTCCAGACATCCCTGCTCCATCAGCAGTCTGCTGGCTTCCTGTATCGCCTCTTTCTTTGTATTAACTGACACATCTGTCATGATCAGTTCTTTTTGAAAGGTATGACGTATGGTGTCTATGACTTTCTGGTTTTGTCTCTGTTTCTCATATTTATCAATGCAATTTCTGATCTTATTCAGATCCATCGGACTGACATGCTTTGTAATTTCAATTTCATTTTCCCGTTTCTGTTTCAGGGGCACCGTTGATATTACAATCTTCCCTTTTGCCCTGTCAGGATCATATTGATAAATATGAAGCATTTTTACAATTTCCAGATTATCAATTTCATTTTCAATTTTCATTGCGTCATATGCTGTTGTATACGGATCTGTGGCTGTAACAAAAATACCCTGCCTGCTGCCGTAACTTATGACTGCTGTCTGATGAATCAGCAGTGTGATCCATGCAATCTCATCCTGCGTCAATACAAATCCCAGTTCTTCTTCCAGCCTTGCCGCATATGCAAGACATACCGCATAAATACTGTGAAGCTGCTGCTGGACATCTTTATGGAGATCGTCCCATTCTGCCAGCATATAATCCCGTTTGATTTTTATTGTTTGTAAAAAAACAGCAATTTGTTTTTCCAGTTCCCTCAGGCGAATGGCGTTTTCTTTCTGTATGGCCTTCAGGACAATAAAGATATAATCTTCCGCTAAATCCATCAGCTTTTCATCCTGCACCTTTCCCGCCGGATCACAGGTCTTGGCAACAAACAATTTGGCTGCCAGAAATCTGTATTCCAGATCCATTTCTGTCTCCATCGGAAACATTTTATCCAGGATCCCTTTTGCGGCTTCGAGATAAGATTTCTCCAGTTCTGTCATTTTACGGTCCGCAGTATTGGTAATTTTTTTCCCTTCCTCAATCCTGCTTTTAGACATCAGCAGATATTCTGTCAGTCGGCAGAAAGAAATATCAATTAAAATGATACCAAGCTTTTTTTCACTCTGCGCCAGATATTCCTGCACCATCATAATGTCGTTTTTTGAATAATATTGTGAAAAAAATGTATACGCTCTCTTGCTGATCCGATAATCAAGTTTCGCTGGAAGATCTTCAATGTAGGCGTGTTTCCAGTATTTTGCATTTCTTATATCAATCAGTGCCTGACGAAAATCGAATTCATGACCCAGGATTTCAATCCCACGGTTTCTTCGTTTTATCAGTTTTAAGTGAAACTGTTTCAGATATTCCTTTATCTCATTTAAATCTTTTTGAATCACTTGTCTGCTGACACATAATTCTTCTGAAAACAATCCGATCGTATAATTTGCCGGGAAATTAAACAGAATGTCCAGAATGTAATTTTTTCGATAAACGAAAGATTCCGGATTGCTGTTTGCATAAGAATCCAGTTCTTCTACAATTTTTTCCCTTTCTTTATCCGACGCCACCATGCAGATTCCTTTTCTTGGGACACGAAGCAGTCTGGCTCCGTATTCTTCGATCTGTTCTGCAATATCCCCCAGAGAATGCTTGATGCTGCTGACCGATATGTTTGTCATCTCTGAAAGTTCTTCTATGGAATAAAATCCATACATATCCACCATTGCGCGAATTACTTTTTCTTGCAGGTTATTCATGACAGGCCTCCTCAATGAATAAAAACCAAAAGCAGTTGTATGTTTTAACTACTTTATGGTTCTATTATAACGATTGATTGTTACATTTGTACATATGTCATAAAATCGGATTTTGTACTGATATTGATACAATTAGTGCAAAATAATTCATTGCAAAAACAGAACATCCGTATAAATGTCACCATCAAATAGTGACATTTGCTGATGTCACCATTGAATGATGTCATGATTTAATGTCACTATTTAATGGGGACATTACCCTCGTATCAATTCCTTGTTTCCTGCCATGTTTGAACCTATAATATAACTAAAGAAACAAAGAACAAATCTTTTAAAAGGAGGACGCGAAACATGAAAAACGCAGTACAAAGATTCGGAAAGTTCTTAAGTGCTATGGTCATGCCTAACATCGGCGCATTCATCGCATGGGGACTGATCACCGCATTATTTATCGCAGACGGCTGGATTCCAAATGAACAGCTTGCTTCCATTCAGCCTTACATGCTCTATTTCCTCTTACCAGCTCTGATCGCCTTCACCGGCGGAAAAATGGTTGGAGGAGACCGCGGCGGAGTTATGGGTGCCATCGCCGTTATGGGATGTATCGCCGGAAGTACCACAATATCCGATGCAGGTATCTTAGGTACACCAATGTTAATGGGTGCCATGGTTATGGGACCATTCGCCGGATGGGTTATCAAGAAATTCGACAAATTTATGGAAACCCGTATGCCGGCCGGATTCGAGATGCTGATCAACAACTTTTCCGTTGGTATTCTCGGTATGGTCGTTGCAATCATCGGTTACTACTTAGTCGGACCAGTTATGAGCGCTATCCTGGCAGTATTAACAGCAGGTGTAAACGTACTGATCAACGCAAACTTACTTCCACTGGCAGCTATCTTTATCGAGCCGGCGAAGGTATTGTTCCTGAACAACGCGATCAACCATGGTATTTTCACACCGATCGCAATTGAACAGGCAGCAGAAGCCGGAAAATCCATCATGTATATGTTAGAGCCTAACCCGGGTCCTGGTCTTGGTGTTCTGCTTGCATACTGGATCTTCTGTAAAGACAAAACAACAAAAGATTCCGCACCTGGAGCTATCATCATTCACTTATTCGGTGGTATTCATGAAATTTACTTCCCATATGTATTGATGAATCCATTGGTAATCGTTGCTCCGATCGCAGGTAACATTTGTGCAATCTTATGGTTCTCAATCACAGGATGTGGTCTTGTAGGTCCTGCTTCCCCAGGTTCTATCATCACTTACCTGTCCATGTCACCGCGAAGTCAGATTCTGCTTACATTAATTGGTGTCGTGATCGCAGCCGGAGTATCCTTCCTGATTGCATCACCGATCATTAAGATGTCAAACGGCAAGAGTCTGGAAGAAGCACAGGGCGACATGGCAGCCGCAAAAGCAGAAGCAAAAGGCACAGCAGCTGTTCCTGCAGCAAACGGAGAGCCTAAGAAAGCTGACGAAGTTAAGAAGATCATCTTCGCCTGTGACGCAGGTATGGGATCATCCGCAATGGGTGCTACAAAATTCCGTAACCGTATCAAGGAACTTCGTCCTGACATTACAGTAGCAAATACTTCTGTAGATAACATTCCGGCTGACTGTGATATCGCAGTTGTACAGGAAATCTTAGTCGATCGTGCCGTAAAAGCAGCACCTCAGGCTCAGATGGTAACCATCGGAAACTTCCTTGCAGATCCGAAATTAGACCAGTTATATAATCAGGTAACATCTGTTGGCGCACAGGCTCCTGCAGCAGAAGCGGAAGCAGCACCGGCCGCAGAAGCAGAAACCTCCGCTGTCAATGAAAAAATCCTGGTAGAAGAAGGTATTAAAATCGGACTGAAATCCGTACCAATGAATGACGCAATCACCGCAGCAGGTAAACTTTTGAACGAATTAGGATATGTAGATGAAGAATACATACCTGCAATGATCAAACGTAATGAAGAAGCTTCTGTTTACATGGGAATGGGAATCGCGATTCCTCATGGAACAGTTGATGCCAAGAACAGAGTAAAGAAGAGCGGCATCGTTATTCTCCAGTATCCGGAAGGTGTAGAATTCGATGGAGAGAAAGCTGAATTAGTCATCGGTATCGCCGGAGTAGGTGATGAACATCTGGCAATCTTAGGACGAATCACAGAAGTTCTTGATGATGCTGAACAGTTAGAAATGATGAAGACAACGAAGAACATCGACGAAATTATGAGTTTATTCCGCTAAAAAGTAAACATCAGATAGAGGGTGCATCGGATCAGATGCGGTGTACCCTTTATCGAAACAGGTAAAAATAAATAAGAACAGACGTTTTTTGTCAAAGGAGGAGCAAAATGAAAAAAGCAATTCAGTTTGGAGCTGGAAATATCGGACGCGGATTTATTGGAGGACTGCTCTCCAACGCAGGATATCATGTAGTATTTGCAGACGTAAACATGACAATCATTGACCGGATCAATGCAGACAAGAAATATACCATCTATGTAAAAGACGTGGAAAGCAGTGAACAGATCATTACAGATATCAGCGGAGTGGATTCCACAAAGCCAGAAGTTATCGGGGAAATCAAGGATGCTGAAATCATTACTACCGCTGTTGGGCTGCGTGTTCTTCCAATTATTGCGCCAGCCGTTGCAGACGGAATCAAAGCAAGAATGAAAGATGGTTCAGAAAAATATCTCAATATCATTGCCTGTGAAAATGCAATCCGCGGCAGTTCCCAGTTAAAAGAGGCTGTTTACAGTCACTTCACAGATGAAGAAAAAGCTTATGCTGACCAGTATGTCGGCTTCCCAGACTGTTCCGTTGACCGTATCGTTCCTCCTGTTCGTCTTGACAATCCAATCGATGTCGTTGTAGAGAATTACTATGAGTGGAATGTCGAAGAGGCTTCTTTTAAAGGAGAAGTTCCTAAGATCGACGGCATGAACCTGGCTGATAACCTGATGGCATATATTGAACGTAAATTATTTACATTGAACACAGGACACTGCATCGCTGCATATCTTGGATACTACAAAGGATATAAGACAATTGATGAGAGCATCAAAGATGAAGAAATCTTTACCATCGTGAAGAAAGCAATGCAGCAGAGCGGAATGGCTCTGGTTAAAAAATATGGTTTCGACAAGGAGGCTCATTTTAAATACATTGACAAGATCATCAATCGTTTCAAAAATCCATATCTTGAAGATGATCCTGCTCGTGTAGGAAGAGAACCTCTCCGTAAACTGAGCGCAGCGGATCGTCTTGCGAAGCCGGTAACAACTGCTTTGAAATATAACCTTCCGGTAGACGCATTGCTGACAGGTATGGCTGCCGCATTGAAATATGATAACCCGGATGATCCGCAGAGCGCAGAACTGCAGGATAAGATCAAAAATCTTGGGGTAAAAAACGCATTAAAAGAAATTTCCGGAATTGAAAATGAAAGCATCCTGGATCAGGTTGCAGAGATTTATACAAATATCCTCTAAAAAGATTATAAATAATATTTATTTATACATTAATGATACACTTACTTCATTTAGCGTTGTTAACGGCAAAGACTGACAGACAAAAATCTGTCAGTCTTTTGCCGTTATCCTATTTGAATCTCTCCTTATTGTATCTCCCTGATACGTTCGATGATACTCTTTTTTTTATCAATGATATGATAGAAAATCACTGGTACCAGAGCGCATATCATCAAAATAATTGCTGCCATTCCTAATATCCATATCCACGGTATCTCAAACGGTATCTGATTGCTGTTCATTTTCTCATAGATCACATAGGTGATGCCAATCCCCGCGGCAGCTGTAATCAGCCATGAAAACAGCCCGTACAAGATTCCTTCTCTTACCAGCATTCCTCTCATCTGTCGTTTTGTCATACCGATTCCTTCCAGGAGCGCCAGCTCCGACTGCCGGCTGGAAATATTTCCTGATACGGTATTGATATAATTCATAATACCGATCCACGCAATGATCACGGTCAGGCCAATTCCTACTCCCATCATATTTCCCTGCGCTCTCCGCGCTTCTTTCAAATCCTCTATCTTTGAAGTATAGGAAAAATCTTTTCGTCCAGGAGTTTCCTGGATTTTCTGCAGAACTTTTTGTTCTGTTTCCTGATCATAAGGTTCTTTATAGCTGATATTCATTCTAAACACAAGAGCTCCTGCCATCTCTTTCATATAATCCTGACTGATCAGAATCACCAGTCCTTTTCCGGAACCTGCCCCATAATATTCTTCAGAAACCAAATCTCCGATTGTTATCTTTTCTTCCGGCGATCCCTGCCTGTCTTCCCAGAAAGTCAGTGTTTTCCCCAAAAATGTACTTTCTGGAAGACTCATTGCTCCATCATACAGCAGGCAGGTTTTTCCTTCTCTAAAATCTTTCCATTCTGTTTTAAGGTTTTCATTTTCTTTCAGATAATCAAATTCCTGACGGCTGATACCATAACAAAAAGAATCAAATCGTTCCGGATGCTCCTTATATTCATTCCGCTCTTTTTCACCAAAAGGCTCCTCCTGCCATTTTTCATAAAATTTTTTCAGCCACGTTTCCGTGATCTCACCGCTCCACGGTACAACGATTTCTGCTCTCTTCAGAGAAGAAACTCTTTCTACTCCAGATAATTTCCGGACAGAATCAATGAACTTTGCATCCATGATCTGCTTCCAGTCGGATTTTTCTTCCTTCAGCAGGGTATCATTCTGAACGATCAGATCTTCATTCATATAATTGGTATAAACAGTTCTGGCCCCATGGCTTTGAATCAGTGTTGTAAGACATAAAAATATACTCAGACTGGCTGCAAGAGACAGGATGACAACGGCCGATTTTTTCTTATTTTTCCCGATCTGCTCCAGAGCCATTTTCCATAAAACCGGTCCTCTTCTTATTTTATGCCGTCTCCGGTTTTCTGAACTGCCGCGGTAACACATGGCATCCACCGGAGATACGGATCCTGCAGTTTTTATGGCATTCTGGTTTCCCATAAAAATCGTCGCCGCTGCAACTCCCACTGCCAGGACGAACACTGCCGGATGAAAGACCACGTGAATATCATCCTGATGGATTCCAAGGGCTGTAACAATAAATGGAATCAATCGAAAAGAAACCACGATTCCCAGGCTCATTCCCACTGCGATTCCGGCTGCGCCCAGCAGTGCCATCTGACGTCTTAGAAATTTTCTGATCTGCCAGTTTGTCATTCCTATGGTCTCCAGAAGGCCATAATATCTGATATTGGCTGATACTGACAGACTAAGAATATTGTAAATCAAAAGATAGGCGCTCAGACAGATCGCCGCTGCCAGTCCGGCCGCGCCTGTCATTACTTCCATCCAGCTGCTCATTTCCTGACTAAATTCAAAATACTGCTGTTCTCCCAGATTCAGCCGTGTCATGATTTCCTGCCGCTCATTTTCTCTTAAATCTTTCTCATCAAAATTCAGATACATGATCCCGGATCTGGTCTGGTCCAGTGTATAGCCGGAATGCTCAAAAAATTTTTTTGAAACAAAAAACACCTGCCGGTCACCATATCCATCCCAGATACCGGATATCGTAAAATTTTTTGTATGCGATCCGTTGTGATCAGTATAAGTCATTTCAAAAGAATCCCCCACCCCCAGATGTTCCATTCCACAGTCTTTTAATGACTTTCTGGTAGCCATCAGTTCGTTTTCCTTCTGCGGATATCTTCCCTGGACCATGTCCCTGGCCGGCGCCATCTGCTTCTTCCAAAATACTTCATCACACCAGATCAGTCCACTGTGAAGAGTACTATCTTTTTTCGTTTTTTCCGGATACCCGCTGTACGCCTGCAGCCCTACTGCCGTGATGTTCTTTCTTTCTCTGCACCATTCCAGCTGTTTCTTTGTAACTCCGCCGACCAGCACGGCGTCAAATTGAGCTCCTTTCTGACGGATATTTTGTATTTTTTCCATTTCCATATAAGTACTGCCTACTGTCAGAACTGTAAAAATCAGAAAAACAGAAAGTATCACTGCTGTTAAAAGCATTCGGTTTTTTGCTTTATTGCGTTTTAAAGACCGTACCGCCATCTTCCACAAGATCCTGTTATTGTATTTCTTCACAGCCGTCACCCCCTCACGATTTTCCCGTCCTTCATATGAACGATCCGGTCTGCCATCTGTGCAATATCCTGGTCATGGGTAATGACAACCAGTGTCTGCTGAAAACGCTTTGCCATTGTCCGAAGCAGACCTATAACATCGTGACTTGTTCCTGTGTCCAGATTTCCAGTTGGTTCATCTGCCAGAACCAGAAGAGGCTTTATGGCTAATGCCCTGGCAATTGCAGCTCTTTGCTGCTGTCCTCCGGAAAGAGTATTTGGCATTGCTTCCTTCTTATCTAAAAGCTGCAGGCTGTCCAGCAGTTCGTCAACCAGTTCCTCATCAACAGCCGCTCCGTCCAATTCTATCGGAAGTATGATATTTTCATATACATTCAGATCTGGTACCAGATTATAACTCTGAAAAATGAATCCTACATTTCTTCTCCGAAAAACTGCCAGTTTTTCCCTGCTGATTCCTGCCAGGTTTTTCCCTCCCACGAAAACATCCCCTTCTGTAGGGATATCCAGTCCGCCAATCATATAAAGAAGCGTACTCTTACCGCTCCCTGACTTTCCAATAATAGAAACAAATTCTCCATCTTCCGCCTGAAAATCTACGCCGTCTAAAGCTTTTATTATATAATTTCCCTGCTTGTAATATTTTTTCAAATTTCTTGTTTTCACCATCCACTGTTTCATTTACTTTTCCCTCCTTCTATATTACAAGCATAACGGACAACTATCACAAAACAGTCTCTTTTACGTTTTATCACAATTTTGTTATAATTCTTTCCGCGGCAGATAAATCTGAAATTCTGCGCCTTTTCCCGGTTCTGAATGCACCTCGATATATCCATTCTGCACTGTGATAATCTTTCTTGTCAGATACAGGCCGATTCCGATCCCTTCTTTTTGTGAAACTTCCGGCTCCCGATAAAACCGCTGAAATATTTCTGCCTGCCGGCTTTGCTCAATTCCTTTTCCTGTATCCCGAATGCTGATTTTCGTGTAGATTTCCTGTTCTTTTGCCGAAATGTTGATTTCACCGCCCGGCTCTGTATATTTCACTGCATTGTCCAGCAGATTAAATACCGCCTCTTCCGTCCACTTACGGTCATGGCACAATAGCAGCGTTTCTGCACAATCCACATAAATCATAATTTTTTTCTTTTCTGCCTTTGGCACAATGGCTGCCACAGCCCTGACCAGAGTTTCATAAAAAGGCTGTAGTTCCATATGAAGAGTTAGAACCCCTGTTTCCAATCGGGACATTTTTACCAGACTTTCCATCAAAAATTCCAGTTTTTCTTCCTGAAGCTGAATTTTCCGGAGAAACTGTCTTCTCTCTTCTTCTGTCAGATCTTCTCGGGTAAGGATTTCCAGATACAGTTTCATATTGGCTGACGGTGTTCTGGTCTGATGGGAAATATCAGAAATCAGTTCTTTCATTTGCTTTTTTTCTTCTATATTTTTCTGATTCTGTTTCTTCCATATATAATCCAATTTTTTCAGTTTGTCATAAGTCCTTCCCCACATAGATTCCTCTGATTCATCCATCCGCCGCATTTCTTTTCCTGCAATCATTTGATCCAGACATTCATCTAAATATGTTCCAAAATCATAAATATCCTGTTTCATCCGGAGATATTTTATACCGAGAGCCGCAGCCCCTGTGAAAAGGACTGCGATTATCACTATTTCAGCCATTGGTACCCCATTCCGTATACATTGGAAATATACTTATGTTCCTCATCTTCTATCTTTTTTCTCAAACGATTAATGTTAACTGCAAGAGCATGTTTATCTACAAACTGCCCGTTGCTGTCCCACAGACGATCCAGAAGCAGGGAATATGTAAGCAGCTGACCTCTGTTCTCTATCAGGATGCGAAGCAGTTTGAATTCTGTGGGCGTTACCATACAATCTTCTTCCTGTTTTGTTACCTTCATCTGTCGAAAGTCTACAGATAAAAAGCCATCATAAAAGCCTTCGGTTTCCCGTTTCTGATTCCGTTTCAAGATCACATCAATCTTTTTGGTCAGCACCCGCAGAGAAAATGGTTTTATGATATAATCTTCTGCTCCTGATTCGTATCCTTTTAGTGCATCTTCTTCTAAATCCCTTGCCGTAATAAACAAAATGGGAATTCCCTCCTTTTCTCTGATTTGCCGGCAGAAAGAAAATCCGTCTCCATCCGGCAATCCCACATCAAGAAGAATCAGATCCGGTCTGCTGTTTATATACATGGCTGCCGCAGTTTTTAAGATATAAGCCTGTATCGGTTCATATCCTGCTTTTCTTATATGAAACGCGATCCCGTTATTTAATTCTTTGTCGTCTTCCACGATCATTATTTTTCTCACATGGTACCTCCATATATACTTATGAAATTTCTGCCTTATATCATTATACCGAAAAATAAAAAAAGCAGAAATAATTGTCACAGGATTGTGATAATTATTTCTGTCTGAAGTTTATTGATGAATATTCACCTGAATGAAATTTCTTATTCATAAACCAGGAAAGAAGCCTGCAAAGCGGGATTCTCCGCCTGCGGCAGGGCCATGAGCAGCATCTTCCGTTCCTATGAAATAAAAAAAGGACCTGCTTCTGCAAGTCCTTTCAGCGTGGGCGAGAAGATTCGAACTCCCGGCCTTCTGGTCCGTAGCCAGACGCTCTATCCAGCTGAGCTACGCCCACATATCAAATTATAACTGCTGTCATACCCGACAACATTAGATATATTACCACATTCTGTCCGTGGTGTCAATACCTAAAATGCCGCAGACCGGAATCGAACCGGTACTCGATTTAACTCGAACGGGATTTTAAGTCCCGCGCGTCTGCCAGTTCCGCCACTGCGGCATATGCCAAAATAAATTCTGACATATAAATGGGACCAACAGGGCTCGAACCTGTGACCCTCTGCTTGTAAGGCAGATGCTCTCCCAGCTGAGCTATGATCCCATGAAAAATATACTATGAAAATAGTAAAACGACCCGGATGGGAATCGAACCCACGACCTCCGCCGTGACAGGGCGGCGCTCTAACCGGCTGAGCCACCGGGCCAGATATTTTATTTTGGTTGTCACAATGGACCCTCGGGGACTCGAACCCCGGACCGATCGGTTATGAGCCGATTGCTCTAACCAACTGAGCTAAAGGTCCCCGTTAAGCCGTTGACCGGACTTGAACCGGTAACCTGCTGATTACAAATCAGCTGCTCTGCCAATTGAGCCACAACGGC
>NZ_BLYI01000068.1 GCF_016586355.1 Anaerostipes butyraticus | reverse complement strand
CGACTTGCATGTGTTAAGCACGCCGCCAGCGTTCATCCTGAGCCAGGATCAAACTCTCATGTTAAATGGTTTGTCCCAAGTCAAGAAAGCACTAGCTTCTTATCCTTGTTCATTACTGTTCTATAAAGAACGTTCGTCGGTTTTTCTTAAAAAACCTTCCTGAAAAATTCATCGGAATTTTCAAGGTTGTCTTATTGTTCAGTTGTCAATGTCCGCGTTAGCAGTATTGCGTGCACAAAAAGCAATTTTGCAGGCTGGAAAGCTCGCTTTCCGAGCTGCAGGGATTGTTTTTTATATTCGCGGCTCTGCCGCGACCGAAGAAGCTTTGCTTCTGAGGTCTCACGCAATCTCCTTACGTTTTTCTTTCCTCTGTGCCGTTCGACACAGCTGTTATATTTTATCATCTCGAAGTTTGTTTGTCAAGAACTTTTTTCAAGATTTTTTCTATCGTTCTGATCAATCTCTGTCAGCAACTTTTATAGAATATCATGTCTTAGTAACTTTGTCAAGCACTTTTTTGTTCTTTTTTATCTTTTCGATGATCTGTTTTTGTCTCTCTTAGAGACGCAACTATTTAAACATATCATAGCCTTTTGTGTTTGTCAACACTTTTTTCAAAAAAAATTAAATCTTTCATTTCGAAAGATTT
>NZ_BLYI01000067.1 GCF_016586355.1 Anaerostipes butyraticus | reverse complement strand
TCATCCGTAAATACAGTAGTCTCTACTTTATAGATGTGGTTTGCAATCACGATTTCCGGATCCGTGACCGGTCCATATATCGTCATCCGGAAATGACATGGCAGATAAGATTCGTTGTTGATCATCCTTGTGCCTCGGACTCTTTTTAAATCGGTCGGAAGGTCAAAGAGCCCTTTCGTTTTCTTGCCTTCTTTTACGGTAAGATCGAACGGAAACTCCGGGAACATTATTCCTTGTTCCATCGTGATCTCTGGTTCCGGCTCTTCTTCTCCAGGTAGGATCGTGATCGGATCCGCTGCTTCCGCCAGAAATGAATATGTTGTTTCTCGGATCCAAAACGGATACGGCGCAAGAATCTGCATTGTCTTTACTGTTGCATAATCTCCCGGTTCCGTACTCGCTGTCAAAATATAACACGTTAGGTAATAGTCTCCAAAGATTAATTTTCCTGGCGTTTTATTTACTACATCGTATTCAGCCTGATCCGTCAGCTCATTTAGAGCTTCTTTCTTTTCTGCATTCGCTCCTCTAACCCATATTTCAAGATCATATTCTAGCGGGTCTTTCCGAAAATTATTGATCTCGATGCCGTATTTTTGCTCTGTGCTTTCGTAGTTCCATGAATACGCATGGAATACGGCGTCTTTCAATCTCGTTTTAAAAGAGGAGAGATCAATCTCTCTCCCCTGTGAACTAATGTATTTTATCATTGAAATTGCACCCCGATTTCTCCAAGTCCTCGTTTAAAGCTCCGGCTGTCAATTACCGATATTACTTTAATATTCCGTGCTGCTCTTGAAAATGCTGCAGCCATTCTGCCGTAATCAATATCAGTTCCCATTTGTGTTGCCCCCTGCGTATTTATACTGATGGCATTCGCCGCTGCTTTCGCTGCTTTAGCCACTACCGGGATATTATTGTAAATTCCTTTCGCAAGTCCACTCATAAAGTCCGGCATCCACGACTCATATTCTCTTAGTGGTCCCTCGTCCGGCCGTGAAAAGTGCAGGAAACTTTTGATTTTGCCTCCAATTCCTTTCACTCCGTCTACGATTTTTCCAACTCCAGACATAATTCCATCCTTAAGCCCACCTATAAAATCAGCGCCCCATTCGTACGCCTGACTCGCTAATCCGGTAATAAAATCTTTTATCGTATTAAACGGTTTTTTTACGATATTTGCCAGTCCGCTTACAACAGACTTAATCCCATTTTTAAGTCCATTAAATGCTTTTACCGCAGCATTTTTTATTGCATTAGTTACTGTGGATACAAAAGACTTTATTGCATTAAAAACAGATGTTACAACAGATTTTGCTCCGTTTACTGCTGTTTGTATCGCTGATTTTATCGCGTTCCATACGCTCGTCGTTACGGATTTAATCCCATTGAACACAGAAGTCACAAATGATTTCACGGCATTAAATACAGACTGAACTACAGATTTCACAGCGTTCACCGCTGTTTGTATTGCTGATTTGATCGCGTTCCATACGCTTGACGCCACAGATTTAATGCTGTTAAATACAGACGTTATAAACGATCCTACAGCATTAAATACGGACGTTATGACTGATTTCACGGCATTCACGGCCGTCGAAATTGCTGTTTTTACCTGCTGCCATACCTGTCCAGCTACTTTCGTGATCGTCGACCAGTTTTGTATAACTGTTATAATGGCAGCTATTGCCAATGCGATTCCGGCTATGACCGCTATAATTGGCAGTAACGATACTTGTAATGTTGCAAATGCTCCTGCCATAGCTAATACAACTGGCGTTATTACAGTTGCTGCTGCCAGTAATACTCCCAGCACCGTCACGAACGTCTGTACTGGCGCTGGCAGTTCCGAAAACTTTTTCGCAATATCCGCTATCACATCTAATATCGGTTGTAGAGCATTCTGTAAATTTTCTCCGATTCCCTCTGTACTGCTCTTGATCTCATTGATAGATGACTGCCACTCCTGGCTCGGTGTCGCTTTTGCAAATTCTTTTGCTTTGCCAGTTGTGTCACTAAATGCGTCTCCTGTCTGAAAGAGGGCAACAGACGCATCAATTCCCAGATCTTCAAATTGGCTGGACAGTGAAGACAATGCTTTCTGTTGGTCTTCCGGGGACATTTTTTTCAAATCTGCCCCAATGCTTGATGCCACATCCGCAACTGTCGCTTTTCCACTCTGCCATTCCTTAAATGTATTTTGTGTTGCTTTTGAGAAGTTCCCCATGTTTTCTTCAAAGGTTCCGTCTCCAAGCTTGATCTGCAGCTCTTTTACGGCATCGGCCACTTTACCTGTATTCATTGCCCCGTTTTCCATGCCGTTCTTCATAATCTGCATCATCTGTTCAGCGGAAAAACCGGCCTCTTCGAATAGTGGGGAATACTCGTTGAGCGTATCCATGAAGTCCCCGCTCTTATTCAAGTTCTCCTGATATCCTGCCGCTATCAGATCCATAGCTTCCTGGGCACTGAGTCCGTATTCCTGCATCAGTTTCGATGCACCCAGAACATTGTCCTGCATATCAGTTCCTGTGATATCCGATATCGACATCAGCTGTTGTGAAATATTTTGCAGATTCGTATTATCCAATTCTCCAAAATTTTGTTTCACCAACGTTACAGCCTTTCCGGCTTCTTCTACGGAATCAGTCACGCCTGAGTTAAAAACATTTTTTACAACGTCTCCCGCCTGCTGCGCTTCTTTTTCCGTTAACCCAAGATTTGCCTGCATGTTGGATTGCGCATCTCCAAATTCTTGCGATGTTCCCATAGCGTTCTTCCCGATCTCTACGAGCTTATCGCCTATGCCTCCAGCTACATCTGCCAATTCTGCCATGGCCGTGATCTGCGTTGAATTTGCAATCTGGTCAATCTTTTCTTTTAGACCTCCCGCTCCGCTCCCTGCGTTTTTGAAAGCATTTTCCAGAGCACTGGATGTCTGTTTTGCTTCATTTTTAAGATTTCCCAGTTTCTGCTCTGTCTGTTCTGTCTCTCTTTGCAACGCCCGAAATCCTTCCGGACTAATCGGATTCCCAAACTCGGCATTCACCGTTTTGGCTTCTGCTCTCAAACTTCGTAATTTCTTAGTGGATTCAGTCAGCTCGCTTTGCAGTTCTTTGTATCCTGTAGTATCCGTTTCTCCAGCATCCTGCATTTCCTGCATCGCGTTTTTCAGTTCGGCCGTTTTCTTTTTCGTCTGTTCTATTTCTGTCTGAATCGGCGTCATTGCCGCTTTCCATGCATCATAATTTTTAGCCGATGCTGCAGCCTGCTCATTTGCGATCTTCAATGCGTCTAATCTTTTTTCTGTGTCAGAGATCGATTTCCCAAGCAATTCGTTTTTTTGTGTCAGAAGCGTTATGTTGGACGGATCCAGTTTCAGCAATCGATTTACATCCTGTAATTCCTTCGATGTGCTCTTTAAGTTTTTATCTACCCCCTCCAGGGCTTTATTTAATCCAGTCGCATCTCCATCCAGTTCGATCGTGATGCCTTTTATCCTGCTGCTCCCTGTCTCACCTCCTACAGATTGTCAATATCTTCCTGCGTAGCCAGCCGCGGATAATCGTATTCATCGTTTTTCATTTCCACAAACATGTCGTTTACCAGTCCAATGCTCAATAAGTCCAGGTCAGATACAGCAATACCGCATTGCACACACCGTAGCATGAACAATGCGGTATTTAACTGTCTATCTATTTCCCTTTCTTTTTTTTTGCCTTTGACATTTGTTTATTTTCCAGGTTCCACATTTTCATGATCTCTGGAAAAATTTTATAAATGTCGAACATTTCAAACTGGTCAATCCATTCTAAGATATCGTCCGGCTGACTTGGGTCTCCGTGTTTGTGCATCAGGTATGCGATATTCTCAAACATCTCAAGCGAATGGATTGGCAAATTGGACTCAAACTGACTTTCGTCAAATTCTTCTCCTTTTTCTTCGGCTGCTTTCTTTAAGTCTTCTTTCAACCGTTCCTGGACTTTCATCTGCTTTGCTATGTTGTCCATATCCACAAAAATATCCCTGTTAAACTTCAGCCGGTACATTCTCGGAATCGCTGCTGAGCTTTTAAATTTACATTCTTTTTCATCAATGGTTATTGTTTTTCTCATGTCTGTCCAGTCCCTCCATCAGCTTATGCAGCCGGCTGTTTCTCGTATACACTTTCAAACCAGCTGTTTCTCGTTGCATCGTCAGTATTGTCTGTTGTCTTTGCTCTTACATCCCCGTCTTCATTTGATGCGCAGGAAATTGTAACCGTTTCGGTTCCTGGTTCCTTGGTGTCTTCCGTTGTTTCGGACTCTACATTTGGGCGTGTCGCCGTACAATTGTAAAACCAGAACAGCGTTGGTTTTACATCCCCATCAATCTGGAACCCCAGTGCAAATGTTTTTCCCTTCGCATTTATGTTTTCAATCAGTACCTTTTTACCGTCTTCTTCTTCTCCTAAAACATCTTTCCGGAAATCATCCGTAATTAACGCCATCTCTAAATCGCCTTCATACCCGCCATTTGATGCACTTTTATAGTACACGATGCCATCCGCATAGAACGGAGTAATCTCTCCCTGCTGTTCAAGGGATATTGATACCGCTCCCGGAAGTGGTGCCGGAGTTCCGTATCCGTCATCTTCCTGCACTGCATAATGCACATTTTTAATGTTAAATTTTACTTTGCTCCTTCTTATACCTCCGTTTCAAAATTTACCTGTAACATTCTTTCAGATTCGATATAATACTCTGACTTTTCGTAAAAGAGTTCATTTTCTGTCATCCAGTTTTCTATTTTTCCCTCCGCCTCCAAATCTTTTTTCATTGTATATAATTCGATGTCCACCTCCGTGATCTGGTGATATACAATGCCGTCTGCAGAAAAATTGTCGGTTCCCGAGAATGAATACACAATATAAGGCGGCTGCGGAACATCTCCTTCCGCAAAATGGCTGTATGCAACAGGATATCCCAGGCTTTTCAGTCCCTCATAGATTTCTTGTGCTGTCATCTGCCTAGCCTCGCTTTCACGCGTCGTTCATACTCTTTGTTGCACCACTCTTCTACTTTTTTAATATGTGGATATGCTTCGGCTCTCCCTCCCTGCTGCAACTGGTGTCCTTTCTCCAGAAGGTGTGTTAGTCCCGGTTTTTTCCGGTTATGAATCGTAAAAGAAAATTTCCCGTTTCCAGATTTAACTGCCTTTACGCTCCATCCGTCCGCATAGTGTCCTTTTCTGCTTCCGGATCCGCGCGGCGATGTCGCCTTCAATTTTTTTCTTCCTTCGGCCGCTACTTCCTTTGCAATCTCTTCCATTTCTTCATTTTTAAGTTCTCTGTATTCTCTCAACTCTTTCATAATCACATCTGCCAGATTTCCGGCGTCAGCTTTCGCCATCTTTTACCACCGCCTTTATTTTTACTGTCTGGTTCCGAAACTGTATGTTGTCAATCGAATTTATGTTATAGACTCCGTTCCGAAACAATATCCTGAATCGTTTTGTATTCATTTCATCAAAGAACGGCTTCCACCGAAATATAAATTCTACCGTATTTTCCTGTTTTACATTGGCTGCTTCCCAGTACTCTCTTCCGGACAGGCCGTTAACATAAGCATATGCTTTCTTGTAATCTTCCCATTTTCCGGCCGGATTCCCGATATCATCAAACTCGCCTGTATATTTTTGTATCACAACTTTATTTCTGTAAGCTCCGGCATCCATACGATCACTCTCCGTTCGGTAACAGGTTTGTGCTATACATTCCAAGGATTGTCTCTACCGTCCTATTTGGATTTGCCTGGCTCACCGTCGTGGATCGGTTGTCCCACATATCCGCGATCAGCGCAAGAACAGCTATTGTAATATCTTCATGTTCGTTTAGTTCTTCTTCTGTCAGGCCGGTATATCCTTTACAATATGCAACCGCAGCCCCAAATTGAGCTTCTATTAGATTTTTGTCATCATCTTCAAGATTTTCCTCAATTTCTCTGATATGATTACAAATCGTAGCAAGCGAAATATCATTTATTTTCCTTCTTTCTCACCGCCTTCATTTTTTCCAGAAATCCACACGCCACATATTCAGAGGCCAGGGAACTTTTCAGCTCCCGCACCTCTCCTTTTTCCATTGCAATCTTTCCGGAAAAACTTTTCAATGCCCTATATTTCATTGTGTATCACCTTAATCTCCAGAAGCCATTGTAAGTACAGAAATTTTCTGCTCGTCTTCCACTTTCGCGTCAATTTCTGTCCATCCTACAACTCCGATCGCGTGCTGTGTTGCGTAGATTTCTCTTAATACCTGTGCTTCAAAATTCTCCGTGATCTTAACTGCCAGTCCAGACATATCGCCATAATAGATAGCTCTGGATCCTGCTGCCATTTCCGGCATGTTGTCAGAAACATACACATCTTTTCCCAGCAGTACACGGCCAAACGCTGCATTGATGTCATCCTGCAGCAGATATCTTCCATTTCCATCTTTTAATTTTCTGATGGCTGTTCTGGTCTTGCTTGACATGATCCAGATAGCCCTCTGCTGGAACGCATCTTTTACAGAATCCTGCAGATCAATTAACTCATCCGCTGTAATTGCCGTCTGAGATGCTGCAGTTACTCCCTGAGTTACCGTAGACAATCCTTCAATTTTGGATGCCGTCCCTTTCAATAATTCGCCTTCAATCCATCTGGCCACTTTCTGAGCCATGTGATTTACAACAAAAGATACGATATCGAACTGGCTGTTATTCATGAGCGAGCGCGACACTTTAGTCAATGCCCCTGCTAAAAATCCAGATAAGGTAATGCTTCCGAATTTTCCTGCGCTTGCTTCCAGTTCTTCAAATTCATCCGCGTATGCCATTTCAATATCATTTGCATCCGCTGGATAAAACGGGATCACAAGGCTTCCCTTGATGTTGTACTTAGTTGCTCTTTCCAGGATTGGCGAAATTTCATATACTTTTTCAATGATTCTCTGTGCGATGGTTTCCGGGATCACGGCTCCATTGTCCGTCAGCGTCATGTTTGTGTCAGCTCTTAATTCTCCGTTCGCCACTCCGCGAAGATACTCTGCGAACATCTTTTCTTCATCCTGCGCTCTCTGCTCTGCGGATTCATCGTTTTCCGAAGCTCCTTCGCCGCCTTCCTCATTGTTTCCGCCTGTCTCTTCTAAGCGTTTTTTGATTCCTTCCAGCGTTTTGATCGTCTTGTCGATATCATCGATCTCTTTCTGGATATCGTTTACTTTCTGTTCCTCTTCTTCGTTGATTGCTCTCTGTTCTGCCTCTACTGTTTCATACAGGTCTTTCAATTCCTGTACTTTTTCGGCTCTCTGCTCTTTTAATTTTTTGATGTTGTTTTTTTCTGCAAAGAACTGAATGTTCATCTTCATCTTTCTTTGCTCTGCTCTATTTACTCTCGTCTTTTTCCTTACACATTACCTCCGTATTTTTCGATAATCTTTTTTAAGCTGCTGTTGTCATAGTTCTTTTTATCTTCAAACCCGATATATTCAGGTTCAAATTCTTCCGCACGGATTTCAAAAACTTCCTCTTTTTCTCCTGCTCTGGTCTCTGCTGTGACTGTAGTCCCTTCGTACCATGGCCGCATGTTTGTTATTAAGGACACCTCCCTCATATCCATGTCGGTAATCGTCCGTGTCGGGATCCCGTTCTCTCCATCTGCTCGGACTTCTACCGGGTGCAGGATGTCAAAACTCCATCCTCGCAACCTTCTCTCTTTTGCTGCCTGTACAACTTCCGGATCTTCGGTTTCCACATGTGCTCTCAGCCCGATTTTATCTTCCTGCAGATTCAGGTTTGTCTTGGTGCTTCCAAGGATCCTGCTCCACTTGTGGTTCAGTAAGATTTTTATCTCTTCTGCCCGCTTCATCGCTTTCCGGAAAGTTCCCGACTGAATCCTCTCGATAAAATAGCCGCCCTTCCCATCCGGGATTGGCCGGCTATTCCTTCCTGTCACATTCACATACCCATCAATGATCACGGATTCTCTTCCATTCTCTGCCCTGAGTTCAATTCTTGCCCTTCTTCGGTCCCTCCTTCCCCGATCTTTGCACTTTTGTTCATGTTTGGTATATAAATACTTTGGTTTTCCGGATCGTATAACACGTCCTGTAATCCAAGTTTTACCATATTAATTCCTAACGGTTCACGGTTTTCCATCGCTCTGATTTCGTCGATCTGCAGCCATCCGGTTTCTGCCGCCGTTTTATAAGCACTGTAACGTTTATCTGTGTCTCCTTTAGTAAGCTCATACATATCCGGAGCGAAATAGTAGGTTCCTTTTTCTTTTTCCAGGAGCAGCGCCCGGTTTAATGCTGTCATAAATTCGCCCATAAAGGTATTTACACAGTATTTTATGTACGTTTTGTCTCCCTGTTCCGTCTCGATATCTTCCGGAACTCCAAGGATCCGGCGCAACTCCTCTCCATTGGTTTTCTTGTTTTCGTTCAACTGCATCTCAACAGACGTATTAGACGCCTCCTGGAATTCCAGCCCTTCATTCAGGATCACAACATTTTCCGTGTTATTTCGATACAGGTTCCTCCAGGCCGCCCGCAACTTGTTAATCGCCCCTTGCGACAGCTTTCTGGCCGACTTTACAAAACCTTTCTTATTTCCACCGGTTTTCACAAGGTTTTCTTCATATTCAAGCGAATTATATGCCACGCTTAACACCTTGCTATTCTCTTCAACAATGCTGTTTCCTCGCATACCGTCTTTTGTATTTCGGAGCACCCGGATGAATTGTTCTGGAAAATAAGATTTCCCCTGTACCATAATTACATATTCTTTAAAGATTTCGTCTGCGTTGGATGCTGTAGAAACACATTCGCTTTTTACATATCTTAGAGAATCTATTGTCAGTCCATTCCAGTCAACATAGATATATCCACCTCGGCCAAGATAATAATCTTTCACGATCGCCTGTTTCATCTGGTTTGCATCCAGTGTGTCTCCGGTTTCTTCATTTAACATAAATACCCGGTAATCTTCTTTCGCCTCAATTACCCTGTCTCCATCTCTCCGATACAGTTTAATCGGGATATTGGCCACTGTTCTTGCAATTTCATTAATCGCCCCTGCCACCGACGGAATCTGTATCGCTTTTTCTCTCGTGATGTCATCGTTATTAATCCAGGCAGAAAGGAGTTGACTTCCCTGTTCGGATTCTTCTTTTTTCTCTTCCGTTTCTTCCGGCTCTGCTCTTACTCTTTTCTTAAAAAATAACCTTTGCTACCTCCTATAGTTCAATATTCTCCAGTTCCGCCCTCGCTTCCAGTAGATTGATGTAATCCTGCATCATGTTAAGCTGCAGGCAATAGATGCTCTTTGGACACGTCGGTATAAAATCAAGTTCCCGGTTTTCCCATTTTTTTATCATGGATTCTAATTTTTCAAAGCGGATTCTTACTTGCCAGTATTCCGCCCGAAATCGTTCTTTATAATCATTGCTTTCCATCATTTTTATTGTGTCTTTTAATCCCATGTCTATCTCCTTTATGCTGTCTGTACTACAAAATCTCCGTCATACAGCAATACATTTTGTTGCAATAGATAAATGCTGTTTATGATTGCTGCCACTTCATCCACTTTTCCGGATGATTTTTTCTTGTTCACGTATCGGTTCATATTTGTATCAAAAGTACACTTTGCATTTTCAAAATTGATTTCTAAAAGAATATTTTCTGTGTAATGCCATTGCCGATTTAAGATATATTCGTAAAGCAGTTTTGTCGGCGGATGCAGTGTATCGCTGTGCTGCCGGATTTCCACCGTTTCGTATTTCTCATTCCATTTCTGTGCACTGGACAGGGCATTGTAACGATCGTAACCAATCGCCCGCACCGTTACGCCATATTTTTCTTCGATTCCAAATACAAAATCCTCGATCACGCTGTAATCTACTGTCATATCGCCGCAGGCAATGCATTTCATCTCTTGAATAAATCTTCTATAATCAATATGTTCAAATTCATTCTTTTCGTCTATCCGGCCTTCTGGGATAAATGCTATTACATCGGAGTAAATTTCCCCGTCCATCTCTGCGCTCATGGCTACGGCGCAATTATCGTTCGACATGGCCAGATCGACGCCAATATATACTTCCATTCCTTCCCAATCAATATGATCTATCTTGCAGGCTCTTACTTTCTCTACTTCAACATAGACTTCTGTTCCCTGCCCCTGATAGACGATATTGCAATGTTTGGTCAGGAAATTTTCTCGAAGACTCTCCCGTCGTATCGCCTTCTCTCTTTTCTTTACCAGATCATCCCATACTTCTTCGATTTCCTGTGCCAGAGGATTTCCGTCCTTCAGCACGTCATCATCCGTCGCCCAATCATCTGGATTATCCGGCTCATACAGTAAAGCAAATACTGTCGGGTCTTCTACCAGACCATCAAGTATCATTTTGGCATCCTGCACTTCATCTTCCAGCGGATTGTGAACCGTCGGATATTTCGTGGATATAATAAATCCCAGTTTATTTTTTACAAGAAGCTGGCCTGATCGCATAGCCTCAATCGCGTATGGTGTCGGCAGTGCACCTACTTCATCTGCTATAAAAACAGATGGTTCTTTTCCATCCATCCTTGTTGTGGAATAATTCAGCGGTGTATATTTTGTTTTCGTTGGCCGGTGTAAGATATAATCCCGCAGTATTTTAAATTCTCCCTTTTCAAACACTGCTGCGTTTGTCTGTATTAGCGGTTCAATTGCTTCTTTTATCTCTCTTGCCAATGCTCCATCTGGCGCGACAGAAAAAAATCTCGAATAGCTCGGTTCCAGGTAAAAGAGCAAAATAAACAGTACGGCCACAACAAATGTTTTTCCGTTTTTTCTGCATATTTCCAGCAGTGCTGTCTGGTACCTTCTTTTTCTTTTGTCTTCTCTGTATACTGTTCCGATCACAGCCGTGATCAGCAGCCACTGGTATCCGGCCAAGGATTTATATATGCTTTGCCCTGCTTTTGGCCCTTTCGCCATTTTGAGCAGTTTTAAAATTACATAGATTTTTTTTAGCAATTTCGTGTTAATACAATAAATTTCACTTTCCCCTCGGAAAATCGAAAGAAATTCCCTGCATTGTATCTTTACGTATTTTGGCGCTCTGATACGCTCTTCTGCGACTTCCTCCGCATAATTAACTGCCGGGTGTTTAATCATCGTCATCTTCCTCATTCAGTATGTCCATCAGAGTTTTTTTCTCTTCTTCTTGATGTACCGCCGCAATTGACAATTTTGCTCTGCTCTGCGGAGATAAGCAAAGCTCATTACAGCAGCGAAAAAAATCTTTCGTTGCTGAATCCTTTGCAAGTCTGAAATTTTTTTCTAATAACATTTTGGGATCTTCATTGGATTGTTTGTCAAAACTTTGCAGCTGGTCAATCGATACGCACGCCCTGGAAAGAATGAATAAATCAAGATTTCCAAGCAACTTTGACTCATCTAATTCAGCGATTATGTACCTAAAAATCTTTTTCTGATTCCTGTTCAAGTAATTCGGAGGTTTTAATTTGTCAGTTTTGCCGCGGGTCAGCTTTTCAATGTTTCTGCGCTTTTGCTCTTCCTCTTTTGTGATCGTTCCTGTTTTTGCTTCCACGCTTTTTGCCGGTCTTGCCCTTCTATCCCTCCTTAAAATTTTCATTTCTAAGATTTTGTGTGCTCAGATATGGGGCGTCGGTCGGGAGACAGCTCAAAAAATCAAGGCCAGAACCCCGGGGGGATCATCATACTGCGCCTTCGTCCTCTTCCTCCTGCTGCCGCGCAATCTCCTGCAGTTCTTTTCTCGGTATTTCTCCTTTTTCGGCCATTTCATGATGTCGTCCACACAAGCTTATCAGATTGCTATCATCCAGCCTTGCGTCCCAATCTTCCACGATCGGCACAATATGATGTACTGATATGCCTTCTGTCTCAACCCTCTTTGCCCCATACAGTTTCCTTTTACATATCTGACAGCAGTATCTGTCTCTCGTTCTTATATCAACACTCTTCCTTCTCCATCTCTCGCCTCGTCTGAATACCTGTATCTTTCTTCCTTCTTTCTTTTTGTATGATTGTCTTTCCTTGATTCTTCTTTCTTTTTGCGGACACATATACTTCGTGTCGTGTACTCTCCCGCAATACTGGCATGATCTCAGCATCTTCCTTCATTTCTTCCTTTTATCAGATTGTTGATCAATTCCCTGATTCCCTCCGGATCCATTTCCCAGTTATCTTTCCCTACTATTATCATCTGAGTTCCATCTGCTTTCTTTCTGTTCTTTCTCTGTGTAGTATGCCTGCATTTTCCACCATTCCTGTAGCATTCACCTTTCTTGCATTTTTTTACTTTCCCATCACACAAATATAAATTCATTTTCATCCTCCTGTTTGATTGCGCCCCCTGGACTCGAACCAGGACCATCGGCTAAGGAGACCGATAAGCTACCCTTACTCTAAGGCGCGCTATTTTTACACATAACAAAAACAGCACCCACCTAATATGGATGCTGTTTCCTGAAAGGTTATCAATAGAAACTTGTCAACAATGGTTTATTTGTTCACTGGCTTCATTTTATTTTTAACATACTTTTGTGTGACACGGCGTGACATTTATAAATTTTTCTCAAAAAATCTTTTATTTCTTTGGCGACAGGATTCTGCCGTGTATGGTATATTCCGGTTTGGATACATCATATTCATCCGATATGCCGTCTGGGTCCAATTCAGGTCTTGCAAATAATAAAAATCAAACATTATTCTTAACTCGATCTGATTTATACTCTGTATGTACTCTTCTGCTTCATTCGTCAGTGTTAAAAGTTCCATTTCTTCTCTCTGCAGCATATCTTTTCTTTTCTGCAGGAGTTTCTTCTTTTTGTCCAAAATCCCGTCTGGGTGCCCTTCTATCTTAAAATGCTGTGTGCCTCCATATCCTCCTTTCACTGTATCTGCTACTTCCATTTTTCTTAAATCCGTTATTTCTTTTTCTAATTTCCGGATCCTTTCTTTTATGATTTTTATTCTCTGCTTCATGTCTACGTACTGGATCAATATATTTCTGTCCATTTCCTCTCCTCCTGCTGCCGCTTATTTTCCTTCAAATTCCGCCTTTGTCACCCCTCCCTTTATCTTTTTCTTCGTCTCACCATCTTTTCTTTGCATCCCTGTGCTTCTCTGTTTTTTAATCTTCTTGGTTCCCATATTCCTAAGGTATCCAACATCATTTCCCTGAAATCGAACAATACTCCAATCATGGCATCTATCTCTGCCATATCTTCAATTTCGATCATCACCGCACTGTCTTCTTCCATAGCTTCTCTGTATCCTCGATAACCAGAGTTTCCAACTATTCTACGATATTTGTACCCAGTTCCTTTGTGCATGATTACTACGTTGTTAATTTCTCCTACTTCTGTTAATACCTTCATTCTTCCTCCTTCGGTATGTAAAACACTGTATTTTCATCTGGTATCCTGTCTTTATATGTTGTTATAATCTTTTTTAATACTTTTTCCGCACTCTCATGTTTTGTGTATTTCCCTGCTATATCATGCTTTCCCCCATGAGTGATAAAAATTCCATATATTCCCGGTAAGTATTGTCCACACTCAATCTTCTCCGCCTGATCCATGTTAAATATTTCATCTCTATCCTGACTTACAATAATCATTCCCAGTAACCTCCTGCTGCCCCGGTTTGGTGCCACTGCGGTTCTTTCTTTTCCTCTACTTTTGGTTCTCCATCGCATCTTTTAAGGCATTCTTCATCATCTGGATACAAAAACATGCACTCTCCTCCACTTATTTCGCATTCCCATCCGTGATATTGATCAGTTCTCCTCGCCATTTTGCATCCCATTTTTTTCTCCTCCTGTTATTTCCCAATTCGTTTTTTGTTTCTTCTAAGCTTCCGGAATTTCTTCAAACAATTCTTCATACTTACTCGGTGCATATCTTAATAAAAGTTTTTTTTGCTTCTTCCTCTTCAATAGCCTCTCCTGCTTTTTCTCCACAAAACGGACATCCTTTCACTTTCTATTCTCCTTTCATCTCAGTAACAGCTCTTTGGATTGTACTTGTACTTACTTTCAGTTCATCCGCTATCTTCGAATTACTCCATCCAGCATCACGTAATGCCTTTACCTTTCCCAAATCCAGCGGTTTCTTCTTCGTTCCTTTCTTTCCTTCTTTTTTCAGTTCTTCCTGCTGCCTGTTTCCTCCTCTGATCAGGTCGATCAGCTCTTTTGCTTCCTCTATCGTCAAATCGATGTACATTTGTTCCTCCTTTCCGCCTGCTGCCTTCCGGCGGCAGGCTGGTGGTTTCTTTGTTTCTTATGCGCCGGTTGCGGTATATGAAAACCAGTGCTTCAAAAAACTGGTCGCCGAGAATTACATAAAAAAACAACTATATTTAGGATTTGTTTACGGTTACTTGCAGTTTTCCCGGTCAAATCAGTTTTTTACCTTTATTGAATCCCTAAGATACAATATCCTTCTTCCAATCCTCGGAATCCTTCCAATACATAAACAACTTCTTTTTCAAGTTCCCGACCCGTTGGACTCCCATCCATCATTTCCCGCAGCTCCAGGATGTCACCTATCATGTAATTCCTGTCATTCTTCCGCAGTTCAAATGTCTTGGTCCCGTCTGCTATCGCATCAAAGAACATTTTCGCTATCTTAAGCTTATGTCTCCTGCCCACTTCTTCGATTTCCGGTGCTTCTACCCGTTTTGTATCTGGTATCTCCACCCTTTGATCATCCGGAAGGTACTCTGGAAAATCTTTTTCCAGTTCTGTCTGGCCTGGTATCTGTTCTTCCTGTTGCGATGTCGCAACCGGCATAGGTTCTTCTTTTGCGGGCTTTTTTTCTTTTTCCTGCGGCGGTTCTGTTTCTTCTTCCTGGCTCCCATAAGCCGCTTCCCATGGATCCTCAGCATTCAAATCGAACGTTTCGCTGTATTCCACCAACATTTCATTCCATGACAGTTCCTGGACTCCGGATGTTCCCATGGTCCTCACTGTGATCTTGTCCTCTTCAAATTTGATTGCCAAAATACCTTTCTTCATCAGCCGGTATCCTTCCGGGATAACTGTTGCCTTTACATCATCGATACACTTTGCTTTTGCGATCTCCTGCAGCTCTTCCCTTCGTCTGGGCGATTCATATTCTTTTAACAGCACTTCCTGAAGCTTCGTTGGTTCTGCACTCTCATCTTTTTCCATATGCTTCAATTCCCTGATCTCTTTGATGCTCGTTTTATCCGTTACTAGCACATAGTCCTCTGGATCCATGGTCAGCATCTCTGATAACCGGCTCTTTCCCAGTCCAATAAATTCCGGCCGCAGTTCCATGCTATTCCCACCTACACTGTACCGGTCATTGATGGCCATAAACCGGCTGGCCGGGCTTTTGGTCAGTCCCAGCTCCTTTTCAGCAAATTCAAAGATGTTTTCATATCCATCCTGACGGTACGCTTCTGAATCCCGTATCTGCTTTAACCGGTATCCGATCGCTACAAAACTCTCTGCCAGATGATTCAATCTTCTCCTCAAATCTTCCTTGATATCCATATATTCCTGTATCGTGATCTGGTGATATTCTTCTACTCTTACTTCTCCCATTTACGCCGCCTTCCTTATCTTCCTCAAGATTGTATTTTCAAAACCTTTTACAAATTTCTTTACGGATTCCGGTACCGGATTCCCATTGTTATTATTGTAGGCTCCCCGGTACTGGATTACTTCTGCTCCTCGTATCTCCATGGTGTAGAACGGAATTTCCTCTTCCCCGATCTGCCGGATGAACACGATATCTGTCTCTCCTTTGATCACTTTATCTATATACGTCCCGACACAATGATGTAATCTCTTTCCTTCTTCTGTGATATCCTGTAATGTTTCTGGTACCACAATCGTATAATTTTTGGTCTTGTATTTATATTTCAGGAACTCCGGCCGTCTTTCCTGCCATTTCTGTTCCTTTGCCCGGCTCTCTTTGATCTCTATCTCTTCTATCAAATCGCGGTGCCTCTTTTGCAGTTTCCCTGGAAAGAGCACTGCTTTTTCCTTCATGTTGTACCCTGCTCTTTCTGCCATCCGAAGATAATCCAGCCATGTTCCGGCATCATTTCCTTTCATCAGATATGTGCAGATTTTCCGGATCGTTGTGTATTGTTTCAATTCCGCCAGGCGGTATGTTGCAAGTTCCATCGCATAAATCTCTTCCAGACTCAATTTGTTGTCCGGATCCTGTCGCATGATACTTATCCCCTTTTTCCCGATGTCGTTATCCCTTGCCATCTTCATCTGCTCTCTTGTGATCCCCAGGACTTCCTGTAGTTTCTTTCCTTCTTTCAGGAATCTTTCATATGAGTCCAGTTCTCTTGCCAGTCTCTTCATTCCTGCCTTGATTACCTTCTCAATCTGTGGCTGGTAAGCATATGCACGTAAAATCTTTTCCCATTTCTCTTTCGGATTTCTCCAATCCGCTACAACATCTATCCCGCTGTACTGGATCGTACTTCCTTTGATCGCCTGCTTTAACCCGCCTTTATAGATCCTTGCCGTTCCGTGCGGATAGTTCCCCGTTCCATAAGCGCCTGCATCGCTCCAGCAACTGCCTCGTCCTCTTTCTTCTTCATACAGGACATAATCATCTTCAATGAACCAAATATAGGCATCGCCTACTCTCAGTTCTTCTCTTTCTCCTGCTTTTGATATCTTTTGCACTGCGCTCTCGATCGCCGCTACTCCATATTTTGTTTTCCGGAATCGGACAAACCGCATTTTATCGACCTCTTTCTGCTGCCTTCCGGCAGACTTAAAGATGATCTTCTTCCTGCAGCAAGGACATGTCCCTCTCTGATTGTGCCGGATCGGATGTTCTCTCCTGTCATATACGGCTTCTCCTCCACAATGGCAACATATTGCCCTACTCTCCTTCTTTTCCGTTCGGTAAAATACATATGCAGGCATCTGGTTTTCTATCCATTGTCTCATTTTCCCCGACATGGGCCGGATTTCTTTTATATGTTCCATGACCTTTTTTCTCCGTCTTGCCCACGCCCTGTCCCACTTTCTTTTATTTACTTCTTCCTGCATCGTCACTATCTTGCCTTTTAGATCACTTTTCCTTTCCCACTCTGGCCATTCTTCCATGTCATCAAAAAATTTATCGACTACGTCCTGCTCTTCCTGTACCAGATCCGTTTCGAGCCGGAATGGATCACTGCTCCAATATCCTATCATTCTTTGGTTCCAGCCTTCTCCTTCCACGTAGTTAGCAAATTCTGTACCTCGGATGCACACCCTGGCATTCTGCTTCCTGGCAATGGTCTTTCCATCTATCACCAGGCAGTCTCCCAGGATATGTACTTTCTTCTCTCCGAATGGGATAGCTTCGATCTGTTTCTTTTTCACTTCTTATTCCTTCCTTCGTAATAATCTTTTGCAATTTTAAATACGACTCTCGGCGGCAGATATACGCATGTTTTCCCGTTTCTGCGTCGCTCGGCTTCCTTCCTGGCCAAATCCATAGCTTTTTGCAGGTGTTTTCCTTTTTTTCGGATCTTCCTTGCAAAATTCTCATCCTTCTCAGCCTGAACTTTTAGATAGTCCGCAATGCCTTCTGCCAGGTCCTTTTCCTTCGCTTCTTTTATCTCCATATCCAGCTTCCCGACTGCTGCCATCAGATCATCCGTCACGAAATCAATCTCTCCATTCCAGAACATCTCTGTGATTTCTTCATCCAGTCCGTTTTCCTGGCATAATTTCTCCAATTGTTCCTTTTCTCCTTCTTCTTTCAGGCTCCTGGCTACGGCATTGATCTCTCCAGCAGTTTCCATTTCTCCGAATACATCAAACATTCGCCTCTCTCCTTCCTGCAAAATCGCATAAATGCTGCTTTTGCGAGCTTACCAGTACAAATTTCCACCCATGATCTCCCGGATCGCATCCTCCGGTTCATACTTTCCTGCATAATTTTTCGCCTGCAAAAGCCTCCGATGCAGTTTCTCTGCGCTTTTGCGGTTCATCGGACAGCACAGATGCACGATCTCTTCTGCTGTCTTCCGGCCGCGTCCAAATTCCATAAAAAGCGTATCTCTGAGGCTCCTCTTTAACAGCAGGTCCGTCTTGCGACATTTATGTGGTCCTCTGTCTCCGTGGTGAAATCCTAACGGCAATTCAATAATGTTGTAATAAAAGTCACATCCTCCCTGGCTCCGGAAGATGATATGATGTTTTTCCAACCTTCCCATACATTCTTCCGTTGTAAATCCTCCCAGAGCATCTTCTAATTCGTACAGCTGCATAATTTTTCCTCTAACTCCTTTCTACATTCGTATCGTTCCATCTGATCTGTGTCTGCGGTTACCTTGTTGGTCTGCGTAAAGATATAAATCTGCTTCCAGAGATCTTCATTGGCAATCTCTTTTCCAGCTGCAGTCTTCCACTCATGCTGCGCATAGACTTTTGTTCCCTTCAACATGCGCGCAAAGTAGTCCGAATCCGCATGGATTCTTATTTCATAAGCTTCGTTTAACTTGATTCGACGCATTGCCATGACGGCTGCCTGGATCGTGATCCGGTTCCTGGTCGTTTCCAGATCAAATCCATCTATTTCCAGTGTGTACGGTGTCCCGTTGCTCCGGATAAATTCCAGCACAGCTTTATAGACTGCCGGTCCTCTTCCTCTGCTGTGCGTCAATGTGTATATGTAGATATCTATTTTCTTCATAAGCCCTCCTTATCCATCTTTAATCCTGACCTGAATGTACTCCATAAATGGGTACCCTGTCTGTGTGAATCCTTTTCTTACGCCTGCATTTTCCCTATCATGACGCTTGTCGATATAGTATCCCTTTTTTGCTCTGGCATCTGCACGAAAGAAATCCCTCTCCCATACTACTTCTTTGATTATGATTGGCCGTGTCATGTTCCTCGATGGGAGAATATGTCTTCCCTCCATACTTCTCCATCTTTTTCCTGCCCTTCTCTTTTACCAGGTAAGAAGCAAGTTCTCCATACTGGCCTGTCCCATCTAATAGTTTTATGTGGATATATCCACGATCCCAGCATCTTTTCAACAATTTTGTGTCTATGCTCTTTAAGACCATGTGGATATGGGCAGCTCCCCTGTCTCCTGTCTCCAATACATAGACATATTTAAATACTTTATCTGCTTTTTTATGCTCTCTTCGCAGGTCTGCTATCAGTTTATCTTTCATTTTTACCAGTTCTTTATAGGTATCTGGTCTTTCATTTTTCCGGATTGAGAAGGTTACAAACATATCTCCTTCTTCAAAATTACAGTTCAGCAACCATCTTAATCGTTCTACCTGATGTCGGATATTTACGTTCTCCTGGGCCTCCTTTGTCTGTTCCTTCCTCTTGATCCGTCTTTCTTTCGGCTTATGCATCCTGCTGTAATACTTCTTTGTCTCTATCGTTTTCCCAGCTATTACAGTCCGCTGATAAAATGGCATATCTCTTTACTCCTTAATCTCTTTGTATTTCTAAACTTAATACTTTTAACAAGGCTGAAAGGCGGCTTTTTGCCGCCATTTTCTTGCCTTTTTAGGAGGAATTTGATATACTGAAGATGTTTAATGATTGATGAATTAAGAACCTTGCTTTTTCTGGCGGGTTCTTTTTTCATGCTCACATTTCAGATGTTCAAATTCTTCCGGTTCTCCAATGTCCTCATATTTTCCAAGCTTGTCCACAATATCTCCCAGTGCGCAATTGTTATCCACACGGATCAGAGAAGCTCGGTATGTATAGGATCCATGGTTCCTCATTGTCAATCGCATACTTTCTCCCATTCGTTGTAGATTACAAGCGGTTGCATCTCAAAGTTATCCATCATCACTCTCCGCGTTTCTTTCATTAATTGCAGGTCTTTTATCTCCATGCTTCCCTGCATTTCCTGTACCGTTACCAGCATAGCTGCAGCTAAGATCGGCATTTCCAGTTCATTGCACGGATATACAAAATTCGTCACATTGTTCAGTACTTCTCCCAATAACTCATTTCTTGCCGCTATTCTTTCTTCTTTACTCCCCTTCATTTCTGCAACCTGCTTAATTTCTTCTGTAAAGCTTTTCCTATCTGCCATCTTCTTTCTCCTTTCTTAAAATCGCTAAAGTTTCGTTGTAAGCCATCACGGCTCCTTCTTTATAAGCAATCTCGCGCTCTGGTTCTTCCAGATACGCTTTTTCTAATCTACGCATCTCGGCATCCCGTTTGTATCTTACTTTCTGCTCCTGCATTCTCATTGTGTCTTTTAATTGATCTACCTTTTCTTTCATCATGACGATTCCTGGAACAATAAAGCAAAGTACTAAAGCTAATGGAACATCTGCAAAGTACGCCAGCATTGTGCCGATCATGACTAAAATACTTCCTTCAATCATTGCTTGTCCTTCCTGCCCGGTTTATCGGGCTTTTTCTTTCGCTCCTATTGCTCTTATCACTGCCAGAGTCATCTGCCGTTTCAGCTCCGGCGTCAATTCCTTTACTTCTTTCCCGTTTACAAACCTCTTGATCTTATAACCTTCCATACAATTACCTCCCTTACATCGTATTTCCGGAAGTTTGTCCGCTATGAATTAAAAGCCTGCATCGCCCCTCTTTTTCTTCTTCTATTTCAGTAAGCTATCCAGGTTAAAGATTCCGGAACTTCCATCCGTCACCTTTGGAAGTTTTGACATTTATTGTATAGGGTGTAGATTTTTCTTCTTTTCATTTCCTAAGAAAGGAGGAATGTTGAAGGTGCGTTACTTACAGCGACCTTTTTCAATTTGTCATGATGCTTTGTGCAATCGTGGCATTATTAAACAGTCGTAAATAGGCTGTTTGTTCTGATCTACACCCTTACATATCCTGCCGGATCCCTGCCAGGGACCGGCAGTTTCTTTGCTACATATGTTTGCTTTTTATTCTCTTTCTTCGTATACTTTAAATACAGGCACTGCCATGCCGAGTATTGAAAGAAAGGAGGCTATTTGTTATTGAAATTAAACATCGATTGTGTGCGCGATATTTTAATATCTGCTGAAGAAGTTATTACATTCGAAAAAAGTTTCTATTACGAAAAAGACACTCCCTCATCTTTATCTGATAAATATTCTCACGACGAGATCATTTATCATATTCTTCAAGCAAGAGATTCCGGATTAATAACTACTAGCAGTTTTTACGATTCTGGCCGCAGTGTTTATATCACCGATTTAACTCCAAAAGGCCATGAATTTCTCGCTAATATCAGGACCGAAACCGTATGGAATAAACTTAAAAGTAAAGGGGCCGCATCACTTCCTATTCTTTTTGAACTGGCTAAAGATTTGGCTCTCTCGCATTTCCAAAGTTTACTATGATCTTTAATTCAAGTTCGGCTGTGCCCTCTGGCATAGTCGATTCCTTTTTTAATTTGTAATATTCAATTCCTTTTAGAAGTTTCTTTTCCAAATATAATTGATCATCTACTATTTCTAATCTCAGCCATTTTTGCTCTTCCATCCGCTTTTCCTTCCTTCTATTACCAAGTTAGAGAACTTAAGGTAAATACTACACATACAAATAGCGCCCACACCGGATACCAGCCATTGTTTTCCGGTGCTACTTTTCGCATTATTGCAATCATGATTGCTCCAACAATCCACATTCCTATTACTATCAATGTTTTCATCCGTTCTCCTTCCTGCTGCCTTTAAACAATATTTGCATTTCAATCTCTGTTATTGTCTAATTTGTTAAACACTCAATCTAAAAAAATATCACTTACCTTTTTCCCTAGTGCAGTTGCAATTTTTGACAAAGTCTCTGTTGTTGTAACGGTAATTGTCCCGCTCTCTAAACCAGAAATTATTGTCCTTGACACTCCTGCCTTTTTAGACAGCTCTACTTGTGACATTTTTTCCTTTTCTCTAATCTCTTTGATTCTATAATTCAAGGTTTGTCCCTCCTTTCGTTTAATTTGTTTGACACAAATAGTTTAACTTGTTAGACACACTTTGTCAATACTTTTGTTCAAAATGTTTGACATGTGTAACCCCACCATTGTATAATATACTAAACAAAGGTGGTGAAAAAAAATGACTTTAGGAGATATTATTAAAGAATATAGAACTTCTCATAAAATAAGCATGGGAACTTTTTCTGATATGAGTGGTATAAGTAAAGCGTACATTTCTCTTTTAGAAAAGAATAAGCATCCTAAAACAGGAAAACCAATTTCTCCTTCTATTCAATGCATTAAGCAAGCCGCAGATGCGATGGGTATTGATTTCAATACATTATTTGAGCGAATAGACGGTACTGTATCATTGACTCCGAATAAAGAAGAAAGCAAACCTCCTGCTAAAAAGGGAGCTTTAATCAATATATATGGCCGTGTTGCCGCTGGTATCCCATTAGAGATGATAGAAGATGTTATAGACACGGAAGAGATTCCGGAAGATATGGCCAAAACCGGCAGCTTTTTCGGTTTACAGATTCACGGAGACAGCATGGAACCTAAGATTTCCGACGGTGATATTGTTATTGTCCGACAACAGGATGACGCGGAAACCGGTGATACTGTTATAGCGACTGTAAATGGAACAGATGCAACATGCAAAAGACTAAGAAAATACAGGGATGGAATTGAACTCATTTCTACAAATCCCAGTTATGAGCCTATGTTCTTTTCCAATCAGGAGATAAAGTCAAAACCCGTTCGGATTATCGGGCGTGTTGTGGAACTAAGGGCAAAATTTTAATATTAGAGAGGTATATAACATGAAAAAGATTCGTAACAAAGGAAATAGTCTAATCGACTTTCCATCAGATTGCACTATAATCGACATCGAAACCACCGGACTTGATCCTGCATTTGATTCTATTATCGAAGTTGGCGCCATTAAAGTTAAAGATGGAAAACCTGAGTCTTCATTTTCTTCATTAATCAAGCCGGCACCTCAGCCTCTTTATGATGACTGTATTGAGGATTTTAATTCTGATTTTTTAATTGACAATAATGGTCAAAAGTACTATTTCGTTGATCCTTTTATTACTGATTTGACCGGAATAACAAATAAAATGCTTTCTTCTGCTCCGGATATTTCTATTGTTTTACAAGATTTTTATAATTTTATTGGTAACGATATTTTAATTGGACATAATATTCATTTTGACATAAATTTTTTATATGATAATTTCGCCAAATATTTAAATTTTGAACTTTCAAACGATTTTGTAGATACTTTAAGATTGTCAAGAAATTTGCATAAATCGCTTAAGCATCACAGACTTTCTGATATGGTTGATTTTTACAATATAGAAGTAGAGTCCGTCCACCGTTCGCTTTCAGATTGTCAGGCCACGTATGATCTCTTCATAAAACTTCAAAATGCTGCTATAGATCAGTTCGGAAGTGTTGATAATTTTATTGCAGATTTCAAGCAGAAGAAACATACTTACATTGACCTTAGTTCTATTACGCCTGTTTCTGACGAAATTGACGAGTCTGGCTTCTTTTACCAAAAAGTATGTTGTTTCACCGGTAAATTAGAAAAAATGACTCGAAAAGAAGCTATGCAGCTTGTTGTGAATGCCGGAGGTATAATCGCTAATTCTGTTACCAAGAAAACAAATTATTTGATTTTAGGTAACAACGACTACTGCCCAACAATTAAGGACGGAAAAAGCTCAAAACAAAAGAAAGCAGAAAAATTGAAACTTTCAGGTCAAGACATAGAGATATTGTCTGAAAATGTATTTTACGATTTGATAAATGAAATTTAAAAACTGCCTGGCGGCAACCGGGCGGCACTGAGAATTGTTGTAATAATAAAATTTCTATGGTATTATACTAGTACAGAGAAAACCGTACTGATTACGGTTGAAAGGCACTCATGTATTTTTTATAATACTTGGGTGTCTTTTAATTTATAAACAAAAAACCGCCTGGCGGCAACCAGGCGGCACTGAGAAAACTTACTACCATGCAGCCAGCATGATATACTTTCCTCTACACAAGTTTAAGTATATCATTTCTTGGTTGCACCTGGCAAGAGGTGTATTTTTTGTACCCTTTTTTCATATTTTTTACAAAGGTAAGGTGATATACATGAAAACAGCTGCTGCTTACATTCGCGTCAGTACACATATGCAGGAAGAATTGTCCCCAGACGCTCAGAGGCGTCTCCTCCTGGAATATGCAAAGAAAAACCATATGATACTGCCCAAAGAATTTATTTTTGTTGATAAGGGCATCTCCGGCAAAAAAGCGGCCAAACGGCCGGCCTTTATGGAGATGATCTCCCTCGCCAAGCAAAAACCTGCTCCTTTTGAAGTAATCCTTGTCTGGAAATTCTCCCGGTTTGCCAGAAACCAAGAGGAGTCTATCGTGTACAAATCTATGCTTCGGAATAAATGCGGTATTGAAGTGATCAGCATAACTGAAAATATTGGCGGCGACATCTATGGCGGCCTAATCGAGCGGATTATCGAATGGATGGATGAGTTTTATTCCATCCGCCTGGCAGAGGATGTTACCAGAGGAATGACAGAAAATGCTCTGCGGGGCAATTTCCAGGCCTCTCCTGCTCTCGGATACAAAGTAGAGCAAAAGGGGAAACCTCCGGTCATCGTCCCAGACCAGGCAGAGATTGTCAAATTGATCTTTGACAAATACACAGGCTCTACAATGGGCTTTTATGAGATTGCCCGATATCTTAATAGCCTTGGACTTAAAACGCGAACTGGCGGCGAATTTGAAGCCCGTGGCGTGCGGTACATTATCCAGAATCCCATCTACAAAGGATATCTGCGTTGGAATCGTTCTGATGCAAATTCCAAAAAGTTAAAAGATAAAAGCGAATGGATCATCCGGAAAGGCAATTTTGAAGCCATCATCCCAGAAGAAGCCTGGAATCTGGCCAACGAACGACTGGAAAGAGAATACCATCCCCGGGGCGGCGTGGCCATTTCCATGAGACGCCACTGGCTGTCCGGTCTCGTAAAATGTTCCGCCTGCGGCGCCACTCTGTCCACCTCTGTGCAAAAAGATTCCAGATATGGCCGGACTTATATCAATTTCCAGTGCTACCGGTATCTGAAAGGGAAATGTTCCAGTAACCACCGGATCAGCGAGAAGAAACTCGTGCCTCTGATCTTAAATGCCCTGCAGGAAGATATGGGAAAGTCTTACATAGAATACGAATATGCACCTGCTACCTCTCTGTCCAGCGACACATGTCTCTATGAGGAGCAGATGCAGAAATTGGAACTGAAAGAGAAACGTATCAAAGAGGCCTATCTTGACGGCGTGGATACTCTGGAAGAGTATAAAGAGAATAAAAAACTTTTAGAGAAGGAACGTGCTGCACTGGAAGAAAAATTAAAATCCCGGCCGGCAGAACCGGAACCGGTCAACATGCCAGGCCGGATCCGGGGCGTTTATGATATCGTTTCCAGTGAAAAATACAGCACAGAAGAAAAACATGCCGCCATCACGTCTGTTGTCAGCAAAATTGTCTTTGACCGGGAAAATAAAGAAATCTCTATCCACTACTATGCCTGAAAATGGCTTAAATACGTGGTTTTTTGGTACTTATAAACAATTGCGAAAAGGTCATCCATTCCGGACAGCTGACCCGTTTCCCATCGCAGTATTGTGTCAGAATCGGCTGCTTTACATTTGGTCTTGAAAGATAATTTGAAAAAATTTCATCTACAATCGTATTGATCGAATCATAAGTGGTTTTTCCGGGAATCCACTTATGATCGTACGCTGTAGAAGAAGTGATCGTAAAATCATGGCCTTTGTTTCTGTACCATTCCGTATATACCCGGTTCATCGTAAATGACATGATCGCCAGAATATTGGCTTCCAGCGTTGATCTTGGCCACGTGGAATAAATCTCACAGGCTGCTACATTTTTAATATAATCTTTGTATCTGACATAATGATCTGTTGCCGTCTTATCTCCCACCGGACCATCATGAACTACAATATACTCCGGAATTACCACACGGCTTAATACAATCTCTCCCGTTTCATTTACCGGTTTAATTTCAGCTTCAGCAATTTTAGGAGGATAATCTCCCCACAAGGTATGCGGACCGATCACAAAATTATCCAGATTATCATCGGACACTTCCAATGGCTGCATCCGGACATTCTGTATTCCCCGGACTCCGGAAAGAATCTGCGCTCCGGATACGGTAACCGGCTCATACCCCGGGGCACTGATTTTTACCGTATATTCCGCGTACGGCTGATTTTCCCCCGGCGACATGCTGTATTCTACCGGAGGCGCTGCAAGTTCAATATCCTCCGTCTGTCCGTCTTCATTGGTTTCTATCTTTTCAATTACGGATTCAGGATCTCCGGTATAAGAAATCTCCACAGACGCATCGGAAATCGGTCTGGCTCCGGTATTGGAATTTACCTGAACCATCAGCTGTCCCTTATCAATCTGTTCCCTTCTGTCTTGTTCCGGCATATGCCACCTTCCAAAAGTCTTTTACTCTAATATATGTTTTTTCCCGGAAAACGGTTCTTCTAAGGAAGAATCCTCTTTCAAAATTTTCAACATACTTTTCAGCGAGACATTTCCCTGAAAGTATTTATCATCCATTTCAAAAAGAACTGCCTCAAGTCCTTCCATCATAATTCCTGCCAAAATCTCATCTGTATATAAGCATAAAAGAGAAAGAACGCAGGAATTCATAGAAAATCCTGCGTTCTTTTATTCTCTGTTTTATTTTCAAAATCTTAGTCGATCTTTACAATCCATCCACGGGTATCTTTTACTTTACCAAGCTGGATACCTGTTACTTCGTCATACAGTCTCTGGCTTAATTCACCAATTCCGCCATCCTGTACCTGCATGATCTCATCACCCATACGTAATTTTCCGACAGGTGAAATAACGGCTGCTGTTCCGGTTCCCCATACTTCTTCCAGTGTTCCGTTCTTCCATGCTTCTTCAATCTCTGCAATATCGATACGTTTCTCAATTACATCATATCCCCATTCTTTGCAGATCTGGATAACAGAATCTCTTGTAATTCCAGGAAGGATGCTGCCGTTGAGCATTGGTGTTACAACTTTTCCATCAATCTTAAAGAAAATATTCATCGCTCCTACTTCTTCAATGTATTTTCTATATACACCATCCAGCCAGAGTACCTGAGAATATCCTTCGTCATGAGCCTTAACCTGTGATAAAATACTTGCTGCGTAGTTGCCTCCGGTCTTCGCTTCACCGATTCCTCCTCTGACAGCTCTTACATAGTCATCTTCAATCCAGATACCGACCGGATCCAGTCCTTCCGGATAATATGGTCCTACCGGTGATAAGATAATAATAAATTTATAATATGCAGATGTACGTAATCCTAAGAATGGATCTGTACCAATGATAAACGGACGAATATATAAAGAATGATCTGGTTCATTCGGAATCCAGTCTTTATCAAGTTCTACCAGTTCTTCAATCGCCTGTACGAAATCTTCTTCCGGAATCTCTGGAATACACAATCTGTCGGAAGAACGGTTGGAACGTTTTGCGTTCATATCCGGACGGAACAGATTGACTCCCCCGTCAACTGCGTTATATGCTTTTAATCCTTCGAAAACACCCTGTCCATAATGGAAAATCGTTGCAGCCGGAGGTAATGTAATATCTCCATATGGGACAATTCTAGGATCATACCATCCTTTTCCCTCTGCATAATCCATGATGAACATATGATCTGTAAAGATAGTTCCAAATAATAATGGATCATCTTTTGCAGGTTTCGCTTTTGGAGTTTCCGTCTTTGTTACTTTGATGTCTAACATCCTCATCTCTTCCTTCCTGTTTGTATTTTGTTGAATATATTATGAAACTTTTTTTTTCGGATGTCAATTGTTGTTTACAATTTTTCGTATTTTGTAAAACGGTACTCGATATCGAAATACGTTTCTTCTTCTCCTTCTTCCGTCAGCTTCCACTCCTCCATCTCATCCAGATTCGGGAAATAAGTGTCCGCGTCGTAGGCATAATCCGTCCTTGTAACATAAGCCGTACTGCAGTATGGAAGGAGCATACGGTAAATGCTCTCCCCTCCTATGACAAAGATATCTTCCTGCGGATATTTTTTTAATTCTTCCAGCAGTTCTTCTTTGCTGTGGACAATCACAGCGCCCTTCACATCGTAATCTTTGTTTTTCGTCATAACAATATTGGTCCGTTTCACCAGAGGCAGTCCGTTTGGAAAGCTTTCCAGAGTTTTCCTGCCCATAACAACTACTTTACCGATCGTTGTATTTCGAAACATCTTCATATCATTCGGAATATGGACAAGCAGTTCATTATTCTTGCCAATTCCCCAGTTCTTATCTGCATTTACAATTAGATTCATAATATCCTCCTATATGGCGATTGGTATATCTTTGATCTGCTCACCGGCCTGATAATCTTCTACCTTAAAATCATCCAGCGTAAATTCATAAAAATCTTTCACGTCCGGATTCATCCAGAATTTCGGTGCCGGATACGTCTTCCTCTGGATCATTTCCTGAATAATCGGAATATGGCGGTCATAAATATGCGCATCTGCTATGACATGCACCAGTTCTCCCGGCTCCATATCACATACCTGCGCCATCATATATACCAGAACAGAATACTGCACTACATTCCAGTTATTTGCTGCCAGAATATCCTGGGACCTCTGATTCAAAATCGCGTTCAGAGTTAATTTATCATGTCCGGGTTTCTGGGTTACATTAAATGTCATGCTGTAAGCGCATGGATACAGATTCATTTCATGAAGATCCTGATGGACATAAATATTCGTCATAATCCTGCGGCTGAACGGATGATTCTTCAGATCATAAATCACCCGGTCCACCTGATCCATCATACCTTCCGGATACTGATGCTTCACCCTCATCTGGTATCCATAAGCTTTTCCAATAGAGCCATTCTCATCTGCCCACTCATCCCAGATACTGCTCTTCAGATCTTTCACATTATTAGATTTTCGCTGCCAGATCCAAAGGAGTTCATCAATGGCTGATTTTACATAAGTCTTCCTGAGAGTCAGCGCCGGAAATTCCTTTGACAGATCATATCGGTTCACGACTCCGAATTGTTTGATCGTATAAGCCGGCGTTCCATCCGCCCAGTGAGGTCTGACCTTTTCTCCTTCCGTACTTGTTCCATGATCCAGAATATCTTTGCACATGTCAATAAACAATTGATCTGCGTAACTCATTCTATTATTTCTCCTTTTCTTTTTCTTCTGCTTCACTGTTTATCGTCAGCATCTCAATCCTTCGCCGGAAGAAATTGATCTTACGGTCAAAAATACCAAGACGATACAGATTAATCACAAACATACCTAATATAAGGGCAAGCAGCATACCGCCTAATCCTCCGATCTTCCATCCGACATAAATCAGGAAAATCGTCGTCAGGGCTGAGATTCCCATACTGTCTCCCATCATCTTCGGCTGAAGCACCTGTTTCAGGATCAGACAGACTGCGTATACGATCAGCAGGATTACCGCTCTCTTAATATCTCCTGTCACAATACAGAATAGTGCCCATGGAATGATTACCGTACCGGTTCCAAGAATCGGAAAAATATCCACAATTCCAATCAAAACCGCAAACAAAAACGCGTAGCTGATGCTGGCAATCTTAAATCCGATCCACAAAATCGCAATGATAATAAACATGATCTTAATCTGCGCCAGACAGTAGCTTCCAAGGACGCCCAAAGTATTATGCAGAAAAATATTGATTTTGTGCTTTACAACCTTCGGCACTGACCTGTGATACCACCGTATGATCTTTTCCCTGTCAATCAAAAACATATAAGAAGAAAAGAACATAACGACCACACCGATCAATCCATTGGTCATGCCTTTTGCCATGCTTCCTGCATGAGATACCCCGTAATTTCCTATGCCTGACACAATTCCTGCAATTCCGCTGCCGATGGACTGAAGAATGTTATCCAGCTGACTCTGCACTGCCGGCGGCAGAATTTCCAGAATATATTCTATCTTCTGCCGGAAAAAATCAAACTGCACAATAAAGTCCTTCTGAAAGTCCGGAAATCCCTGGATAAACTGAATGACCTGCATTGTCACTCCCCGTACAAAGAAATACAGCAGCGCGATAATCGCTGTCACGACCGCCACGATCAAAATGACCGAACCGAACTTTTTCGGCAGCTTTATCTTCTTTTCCAGATATTCGATCACCGGATGAGCAATCATTGCAATGATCCATCCTGCGACAAAAGGCCATAAAAATCCCAGACATCTTGGCACGACAAATACCAGAAGCACCGCTCCCGCGGCGATTACCAGCAATTCCATAATCATATCCAGATAAATTTCCCAACGTTTCATATGCATCTATCACTCCTTGCCTTCTTATCCCGCTTATTATAACGTATCATGACATACCCGTCCACCCTGGATGATCTGCAATACGGATCCTGTCTGACCTGCGGTCATAATAATAAACATGATCTGACAGAATCTCTTCAGGGTTTACAATTGTCTGATTGGTTTCCTTTACCATATACGATAATTCCCTGACATTTTCCACATCCTCTTCTCTCAGCAGAATCACCTCGTGAATGCTGCTCGGAAGAATATAAAGATTCTGTTCCATCCTGGACGCAAAATCGTACAGCACCTCCTGATAGATCATTGCCGATGCTCCGTTCATATAATCACTGTTAGATAAAACAAAAACCGGTATGCCGCTTTCCTCCACCTGAACAGGAATCACACTCTCGATCTTCTTGAGTACAGGAGGAAATATCTTTTCGGTATTGCGTCTGGCATCTTTCTTTATCTGCTCTTCATCAACGCCCCACATCAGAAGATCTCTCTTACGCACAAGCGCGCTTGCCATCCCGTCTGCATTCCGATATGCCATCCACCGGTAAGTCACCGCAAGATCCTCCATCTGATCAAATGGACACATCTTCAGCATCTCCCGGTTCTTTCCATAATGGACCAGCCGGTAAAACAGCCGGTCTTTGATGTAACCATAATCCGTCATCTTTTGTTCATCCAGGTCAAAACCAAGACTGCATTCCTCATAGGCAGTCCCAATTCCACACATGATCTCCGACAGATCCCATCCTTTGGCATATTCCTGATAATATGGCTCCAGGTACAAAACCGGCTGCAGATGCTCCCCTTCTCTTCCAATCGACAATGCTGCGATCATTACCTGATTGTTTCTGCAGATTTTCTGTACTCTGGCTTCTTTCCCTTCCGCATCCCTGACATATTCCAGGATATGCTGTCTCACATAATCATAAAATTCTCTCTCACTTAACATGATGTTCTCCTTTCCCTCCAGGACGAAAAACCCATGTCATACCCGCTGGCCTTGCCAGTTCCTTCACGCTTTTTCATTTGTAAATATTTTCCATTTTCATTGTACTGGAATCTCTCTGCTTTTTCAAGTCTTTTATACTAATTTATAAAATTGTCATATTCTGCGCGGCGCCCGGCCTGACCAGACAAAATTTTACAGTCAACTGAAAAAAGGAAATTTTCCTGCGAAAATTTCCCTTTCATTATGCATAAACTTATTTTTCTTTGAAATACTCCCGGAAAAAATCGAGCAAAGCTTCCATTTCTTCCTTTGTACCAATCGTAATCCTCAGATAATCATTGATCCTTGGCTGATCAAAATATCTGACATAAATCTTTTTTTCTTTGGCAGCTTCAAATAATTCTTCTGCCGCAAACTTTTCGTGAGAAGCAAACAGGAAATTTGCCTTAGAATCCGGGAAAGTAAATCCTAATCCCTTCATTTCCTCTTTGAACCATTCTCTTGTATCTATGATCTTCTTTCTCGTCTCCTGAAAATATTCTTCATCTTCCAGAACCGCTGCCCCCATAAGAATCGACGGCTCATTCATCGTATAAGAATTATAAGAATATTTCACATCATTCATGGCACGGATCAGATCTTTATTTCCCATGGCATATCCAATACGAAGTCCCGCCATGGAACGTGACTTGGAATACGTCTGCACCACCAGCAGATTCTCATATTTCCTGGTCAGTTCCAGCGCAGAAGTCCCCCCAAAATCAATATAAGCCTCATCTACAATTACAACAACATCCTGATTTCCCTTAAGAATCTCTTCCACTTCATCCAAAGGCATCAGAATTCCTGTCGGAGCGTTCGGATTCGGAAATACAACACCTCCATTTTCTCCGGCATAATCTTTTATTCTGATCTTAAATTCCTGATCCAGTGCTTTCTTTTCATACGGAATTTCAAAAAGTTCTGCCCAGACCGGATAAAATGAATATGTAATGTCCGGGAAGAAAACCGGCTTGTCACTGTTAAAAAAGGTCATAAATGCAATCGCCAGCACATCATCGGACCCAACTCCTACAAAAACTTCCTCTTTGGAAAGTCCATGATAAGAAGCGATGGCTTCCGTCAGCTTCACTGCCGCCGGATCCGGATATTTTCTCAGATTTTTAATCTGAGACACTGCCTCCATGGCCTTCGGAGACGGCGGATATGGATTTTCATTGGTATTTAATTTAATGACCCCTTCTTCCTTCGGCTGCTCGCCGGGAGTATAAGGCTCAACTTTTCGTACATTATCTCTCCAACTGCTCATAACATTCTCCCGTTTATTTATATTCATCCCTGAGTTTTTTAAACAGCGGCAGGGCCTGCTCGATTCTCTCGGTCGGCACACAATAAGAAACCCTTACATATCCAGGGCATCCGAAACTGTCTCCCGGCACGATCAGAAGGTCATATTTCTTCGCGCGCTCACAGAAAGCATTGGCATCTTCTTCCAGCGCTTTCGGGAACAGATAAAAGGCTCCGCCCGGTTCCACGCACTCATATCCCATATCAATGAGCGCATTGTAGAACAAATCCTTATTCTTCTGATAAATGGAAATGTCAGATGTGAGATCCACACATTCCCCGATGACTTTCTGGTAAAGGCTCGGAACGCTGACATAAGAAAGCAGCCTTCCCGCCGCAATAAAGCACGGAATCAGATTTTCGAAGTCTTCCGCCTCGGTCGGCGCAACAATATATCCCACACGCTCTCCCGGAAGAGACAGGGATTTACTGAAAGAATATCCCACCAGTGTATTTTTATAATATTTCGGCACATGCGGCACTTCAAACCCATCATAAACAATCTCGCGGTATGGCTCATCTGTAATAATATAAATGCTGTGCCCGTATTCTTTCTGTTTTGCTTCCAGCAAATCCGCCAGTTTCTGGATCGTTTCCTCAGAATACACAACTCCTGTCGGATTGTTCGGAGAATTGATCAGAACCGCTTTTGTATGCTCATTGACTGCTTCTTCCAGCTTTTCAAAATTAATCTGGAAATCAGATGTGTCTGCCAGAACCGTTACCAGTTTACAGCCGGCTCCCTGAGCATATGCCTGATACTCTGGAAAATACGGCGCGATCGTAATAATCTCATCCTCCGGGCCGTCCACCAGCGTCCGGAAACAGATTCCAAGGGCTGCTGCTGCTCCAATGGTCATGAAAATATTATTCTCTGTATAATGCGTTCCAAACCGGCGGTTTAAAGAATCCGCAACTGCTTTACGGACTTCTGTGATTCCCGCATTGCTTGTATAACCGTGAATTTCCACAGGATCTAAGGTCTGCAGATACCGGATCGCCGTCTCATCGACTTCTTTCGGCGCCGGAACGCTTGGATTGCCGATGCTGAAATCAAATACATTTTCCGGACCTACTTCCTTCGCACGCTGCATTCCAAATTCAAAAATATCACGGATCACAGAGTGCTGTTTTGATAATTCTAATACTTCTTTTGATAACATCTTTTTTCTCCTTTTCTCACTTTATTGTAAAACAAAGCAAGTATCCAGGCAAGCCTTCCTCCCAATTTACTCATCTAAGGCTTTTCTTAAGCTGTGTGTAAATTCATAAACATGCTTCGGACTCTCTGTGCCATGCTGGCTGATCAGCTTCACAATGGCACTTCCAACGATCACGCCGTCACAGTACTGACTCATTGTCTTTGCCTGTTCCGGACCGGATATTCCAAATCCCACCGCGCATGGGATCTCTGAATTCTTTTTGATCACATCAAAGAAAGAATCAAAATCCGTTGTAAATTCGCTTCTTGTTCCTGTCACTCCGATAGAAGAGACGCAGTAAAGAAAGCCCTCCGCATCGCCTGCGATCATAGAAATACGGTCATGGGATGTCGGCGTCACAAGGCTGATATTATCTACTCTATGGGCTGTCGCCTCTCCCTGAATCTCATCCTTTTCTTCATACGGCATATCCGGCACAATGACGCCGTCGATTCCGCACTCATTGCAAAGATCAAAAAATTTCTTTGTTCCGAAACGGTAAATACTGTTTAAGTACATCATCATAACAAACGGAGTTTCTTTAATCTCTTCTCTTAATTCCTTCACCATCTGAAAGATTCCTTTCAGAGTCGTCCCCTGGGAAAGGGAATGCTGGCTGGCTTCCTGGATGACGATTCCTTCCGCAATCGGATCAGAAAAAGGAACCCCGATTTCAATAATGTCCGCTCCGGCTCTTACCATTTCACGAATGTTTTCTTTTGTTGTCTCATATCCGTAATCTCCGGAAACAATATAAGTCACCAGCGCCTTCTGGCCGCTGTTTTTTCTTTTTTCAAATGTCTCTCTAATTCTCATCTAATTCCACTCCTCTGTATCTTGCTACCTGGTATACATCTTTGTCTCCACGTCCGGACAGACAGATAACCATCGTCTCGTCCTGGCTCATTTTCGGAGCAATCTCCATGGCTGCGGCCACCGCGTGAGATGACTCAATGGCAGGAATAATTCCCTCCAGCCTGGACAGATACTCAAACGCCCTGACTGCCTGTTCATCCGTGATACTTACATATTCGGCCCTTCCGATTTCACGAAGATACGCGTGTTCCGGTCCTACACCCGGGTAATCCAGCCCTGCAGAAATTGAATATACGGGATTGATCTGACCTTCTTCATTCTGAAGGAAATAGCTCTTCATTCCATGGAAAATTCCTTTGGTTCCTTTTGCCATCGTTGCAGCATGCTGATCTGTATCTACCCCTTTTCCGGCTGCCTCTGCCCCTACCAGACGGACAGATTCTTCTTTGATAAAATCATAAAAAGCGCCCATGGCGTTGGATCCGCCGCCGACACAGGCAACCACACAGTCCGGAAGTTTTCCTTCTTTTTCCTGCATCTGCTTTCTTGTCTCTTCTCCTATAATCTTCTGGAAATCCCTTACCATAGCCGGATAAGGATGCGGTCCCATAACAGATCCGATACAGTAAAATGTGGTTTCGATGTTTGTTGCCCAGTCTCTCATAGCCTCATTAATGGCGTCCTTTAAGATTCTGGTTCCGCTTTCCACCGCTACTACTTTTGCTCCCAGAAGCTCCATGCGGTAGGCATTTAAGCTCTGACGCTCCACGTCTTCCGCTCCCATGTATACCACACATTCCATATCAAACAAAGCAGCCGCTGTCGCTGTTGCCACGCCATGCTGTCCGGCTCCGGTTTCCGCAATGATCCTTTTCTTGCCCATTCTCTTTGCCAGGAGCACCTGTCCCAGAACATTATTAATCTTATGGGCGCCTGTGTGGTTCAGATCTTCTCTTTTGAGATAAATCTTTGCTCCTCCCAGGTCCTTCGTCATCTTCTCCGCATAATAAAGAAGAGACGGACGGTTGGCATACTCTCTATAATAATAATGAAGTTCCTTCAAAAAATCCGGATCATTTTTATATTTTTCATAAGCTTCATTAAGCTCATTGACTGCGTTCATAACAATTTCCGGCACATACTGTCCGCCGTACTCTCCAAATCTTCCTGTTTTACCCATTGTTTCCTCCTGCTATCTCCATGATTTTCTTCATTTTCTCCAAATCCTTATATCCATCGGTTTCAATTCCGCTGGAAATATCAATCCCTTCCGGATGAATCTCATCTAAAATATCCTTCAGATTCTCCGGATTCAGTCCGCCGGCCAGAAAATACGGCTTCGTAATCTCTGCCTCTTTCAGAATATCCAGACGGATGGTTCTGCCGGTTCCTCCATAGGCTTCTTTTGAAAAACTGTCCAGCAGAATCCGGTCAGCCGGCAGCATCTGCACTTTCTGAATATCTTCCGCTGATTTCACCCTGGCTGCCTTCCAGATTTCTTTATCACAAAGACTTCTTAACTTCCGGATATCTTCTTCTGTCTCATCCCCATGAAGCTGAAGCGCATCCAGCGGAACCCGTGCGGCAGTTTCTGCCATCTTCTCCGGCGTCTCATTGACAAATACCCCCACACAGCGGATTTCTTTCCTCAAATCCTTCCGAAATCTGACTGCCTCTTCCACAGACACTTGTCTCGGGCTGTCTGCAAAGACAAATCCGACATAATCCGGGCAGACTTCATCGGCATATGCAGCGTCTTCCTCCCTGCGGATTCCGCACATTTTAACGATCATAAACTGCTCCTTAATTCTTTCATCATTTCCTGAATGTTATCAGCTCTCATAAATGCTTCGCCAATCAGGGCTCCGTCCGCTCCCTGTTTCCTTACATTCAGCAGATCTTCTTTGGTCATCATTCCACTTTCAGAAACCAGAACCGCCTCGTAAGAGATTTTCGGCGCAAGCTTTGATGTGGTGTTCAGATCGACCTCGAAAGTTTTCAGATTACGGTTGTTAATCCCTATGATATCACACTTGCAGGCGGTTGTCTGTTTCAATTCCTCTTCATTATGAACTTCCGCCAGACAGTCCAGCCCAAGACTCTTTGCCAGTTCGTAAAATTCCTTCATTTTCTCCTCTGAAAGAATGGCTGCGATCAGCAGAACCGCATCTGCTCCCAGGACTTTCGCCTCATAAATCTGATATGGATCAATGATGAAATCTTTCCTCAGCATCGGGAGATCCACTTTGGCACGAATATCTGCGAAATATTTGCTGCCGCCCTTGAAATAATGTTCTTCTGTCAGGCAGGAAATGGCGGCTGCGCCGGCTTCCTCATAGGCAAGAGCCGTTTCCACCGGCCGGAACTCTTCCGCGATCACTCCCCTGGACGGAGACGCTTTTTTTACTTCCGCAATGATGGATAACCCATCCTTCTGCAGGGCTTCCTTAAATCCATAATTCTTGTTTTTTGAATTTAAGGCCATTTCTTTCATATCCTCCAGAGGGAAATTATCCATTTCTCTCTGAAGCTGTTCTTTTCTTTTTTCTACAATCTCATCTAAAATCATTTTTTACTCCTAACAAGCATTGGTGTACTGAATAAATTCATCTAATTTCTCTAAAGCCTTCCCTGATTCGATTGCCTGTCTGGCAATCTCGACTCCTTCTTTTATCGTTGCCGCTTTTCCTATGGTATAAAGAGCGGCCCCTGCATTTAAAAGAACGATGTCCCTCTTTGCTCCCTGTTCTTTTCCTTCCAGGATATCTCTGGTGATCACAGCATTTTCATCTGCTGTTCCGCCAACAATATCGTCCTTAGAATATAAAGACAATCCCAATTCTTCTGGATCTATTTTATATTTTGTAATCTTGCCGTCTTTGATTTCACAGACACTGGATGTGGAAGAAATAGACAGCTCATCCAAACGGTCATCTCCGAATACGATCAGCGCATGTTTGACTCCAAGATTTTTTAATACTTCTGCCATCGGTTCCAGCAATTCTTCTTCATAGACTCCCAAAACAATATAATTAGTCATGGCCGGATTGGCCAGCGGTCCTAAAATGTTAAATACAGAACGGACTCCAAGCTGGGCCCGAACCGGACCGGCATATTTCATAGAGCCATGATGAGTCTGAGCAAACAGGAATGCCACTCCGATATCTTCCAGACACTGTCTGCCTTCTTCCGGTGACAATCCGATCTTAGCTCCCAGGGATTCCAGAACATCGGCTGCGCCGCTCTTGGAGGAAACACTCCGGTTTCCGTGTTTTGCGACCTTGGCGCCTGCTGCCGCGATAACGAAAGAAGATGTGGTGGAAATATTAAAACTGTTTGCCAGGTCTCCTCCGGTTCCTACAATATCAATGGCTTCTGTCTCCTCCGGAACAACCGCTGCCTTCGCACGCATCACCTTCGCAAAACCTGTGATTTCTTCCGGCGTCTCCCCATTCATGCGAAGCCCGGTCAGAAAGCTGGCAATCTGGGCTTCCGTTGCATTTCCTGACATGATACAGTCCATTGCTTTATAAGATTCCTCTGTGGTCAGGTGGTTTCCTTCTACAATCTTTGCTAAGAATGGTTTTAATGTCTCCTGATTCATCGTTGTCATATCGATTTCCTTCTTTCTGTTCTCAATGTCAATTCCTGCCACATCAGTTAAAAAGTTTTCTAATATTCTCATTCCCATTTCCGTCAGAATAGACTCCGGATGAAACTGAATGCCATACACGGGCATCTCTTTGTGTTTCAGCGCCATAATCTGTCCTGCCTCATCGGTTCCGAGAACCTCCAGACAGTCCGGCACGCTTTCCGCATCCACCACAAGGGAATGGTATCTTGCCGCATAAATTTCCTCTTCCAGTCCGTCAAACAGAGGATCTGTATTCTTAATAAAGATTTTGCTCATCTTTCCGTGCATCAGTTCCTCTGCCGGTATGACTTTTCCGCCGAACACTTCCCCGATGGCCTGATGTCCAAGACAAATGCCAAGAATCGGCACTCTGCCGGAGAACTGCCGGATCACTTCGTTTGTGATTCCCGCGGTTTCAGGATATCCCGGCCCCGGAGAAATGATAATCGACTCCGGCGCCATGGTTTCTATTTCTTCTATTGTAATCTCATCGTTTCTCGCTACATCAATATGGGGATGAAGCTCTCCCACATACTGGTATACGTTATAGGTAAAAGAATCATAATTATCAATCAATAAAATCATAACTGAGCCGCCTCCTTGATCGCATCAATCACTGTCTGTGCTTTGTTTCTGGTTTCTTCATACTCTCTCTTCGGCACAGAATCCGCTACGATTCCGGCTCCCGCCTGTACGTATCCTTTTCCGTCTTTAAATACTACGGTCCGAATAGCGATACAGGTATCGATTCTGCCGTCAAATGCCAGATAGCCGACGGTTCCTCCATAAACGCCCCGTTTCTTCTCTTCCAGCTCATCGATGATCTCCATGGCTCTTACTTTCGGCGCTCCGGACAATGTTCCTGCCGGAAGCACACTGAAGAGAGCATCCATCGGCGTCTTATCTTTCCGTAATTTCCCCTGAACATCACTGACCAGATGGGTGACTTTGGAATACTTTTCTACTGTCATGAAGTTTTTAACTTCCACCGTGCCAAATTCACTGACTTTTCCCACATCATTTCTTCCAAGATCCACCAGCATAGTGTGTTCCGCACGTTCCTTCGGGTCATGCTCCAGCTGCCTTACCAGCATATCATCTTCTTCTCTGGTGGCTCCTCTCGGCACGGTTCCTGCGATCGGCTTGGTGGTCACAATCTGATTCTGCACACTGACCAGTTTCTCCGGTGACGCTCCGACTACCTGATAATCTACGAAATCGAAGAAATACAGATACGGCGATGGATTGCTGGTTCTCAGACATCGGTACACATCAAACGGATCCGCATCGCTTTCCACTTCGAATCTCTGGGAAAGAACCACCTGGAAAATATCACCTTTCGTAATATATTCTTTGGCTTTCTTTACGCTTTCTTCGTACCCTTCTTTTGTGAGATTAGAAGTTACCTTCGGCTTTTCTGCCAGGAAACGGTCTCTCTGAATTGCCACCGGACGCTCCATCTTGCGAAGGATCAGCTCCGCCCGGTCTTCCAGTTCTTCATAAATGTCTTCCACCGGGTCTCCCTGATGGATATTCTGGATGATGATGACCTTGTTGGATAAATGATCGTATGCAATCAGCTGATCATACATACACAAGTGGCAGTCCGGCATCTGAAGATCATCCTCCGGCACATTCTTCAGACTCTTTTCAATATAACGGATCATATCATAACCGAAATATCCGATCAGACCTCCTGTCAGATTCGGCATTCCCGGAATGACCGGAGCTTTGTGTTCCCTGGCAATTTCCATCAGGAACTGTGCCGGATTCTCAATCTCCTGTTTCTGTCCATCGATATCTGCTTCTTTTCCCTGTATCCTGATTTCTGATTTTGGATTGATTCCGATAAAGGAATATCTTCCCCATTGATCCTTATTTTCCACACTTTCCAGCATAAAGCAGGAAGTCCCTTTTTTCCTGAGAGCCCGGAACATACGAATCGGCGTCATATAGTCCGCCAGTACTTCATAAAATACCGGTACACTCTTGTACTCTTTCAGTAATTCTCTCACTTCGTCCAATGATGGATATAACATCTTAAGCCTCCTTACAATCGGTCGCCGGCGGCTTTCCGCTGCAAGCTCTGCGGCGCAGGTTCTATCCCTTTAACGCTGCAAGCCTCGCACCTCACGACTTCGTCGTTCGTTCGCGGCTGGCGCCGCAGGTTCTATCC
>NZ_BLYI01000066.1 GCF_016586355.1 Anaerostipes butyraticus | reverse complement strand
CCAGCCAAGCGCTTTTAACTTTTTGAGATATGCATGGATCTTACGTTCCTTATTGAACTGATTATAGTAATCAGCTCCAAGATCTTGAAAAGCCACCCCATCCTTGAGGATATGATAAATGGCGATCAGCATTGAATGAGCGACTGCGTCATAGGCCCGCTTTTTCCCACGATGTGCGCTGATTCTCATGAACTGTGCATAGAAGTAGGATCTTTTATTCTTTACCGCACTGTGTGCACTGACAACAAGTGTCTCCCGCAGGAAAGCGTTTCCTTTTCGGGCCTTGCCTGACTTTCGCTTTTTCGCACTCTCGTTATCGCCCGGACATAATCCAGCCCATGAGGCCAAGTGCCCATCGCTGGGAAACCGCTCCATGTCCGTGCCAAGGACCGAAATGATCGCCTGTGCGCTGGTATTTCCAATGCCGGGG
>NZ_BLYI01000065.1 GCF_016586355.1 Anaerostipes butyraticus | reverse complement strand
GAAAACGAAAACTCTGCCTGCAGATAACCCTGTGTACCAGCTACGATTCCGGAGAAATCGCAGTCCGGGTCTTTTTGGATGCTCTGGGCGGTTATGATAAATTTTAATGTTCGCATATTACCTCCTATCTATAATTTAAATAGAGATTTAGCTGATACTGAATGGCAAAATCTCTCCATGACAAGCAACTTTCAAAACGATTTACGTTATCGTAAAAAAGGAGGGAAGATCTATATCTCAGGTACTATACAGCCGGTTAATCAGATCTCAGCCGATCAGCAGACAACGGTTGCTGTCTTACCGGAAGAATATCGCCCAATCCGAACAGCTTATAACGTCTGCCAAGGCGGCGGGATGAACCGTTTTTATTTGACTGCGAACGTCGATGGTTCTTTGGTTGTCCAGAAATACGGTACAACACAGAATATTCCAATACCTGCAGGTGCATGGTTGTCAATCTCCATTGATTTTCCAGCTGATTAATATTAACCCACAAAATACATGGTATTAAACGGGAACCAAGCATCTGTGTCGGCACTATCATATGAATTGAAACTACTCCGAGATCGAGAAACAGTAACATTTCCATTATTAGATACCTCAAAGTACCAGATAGATCGAAGCGTACCTTGGCATAACTGCGGTATCTGCACTGGTGGTCTAAATCCTTCTGGCATTGTAAAAATTGTAATTGGATCTTGACCGACAGAAAGATTTTTTGATGGCCTTACCGCTCCGCATATCTCTACCCATTTTCCTATTTTTCGATAACGTGGCCGCCATCCGCTTGTGTATTCCGCAAATCCGCCAGAAATTGTAGGATAAATCCAATCTGTATCGATTAAATCTCTATTTAATTGATAGATTCCTAAGTCAAACGCGGCAACCAGCATATCAATGCCCTCGATCGCCGTTCCATCCAATCGCACTCGGCAGAACGGTTTCTGGCTCATAAATACGCCTGTCCTGATATCCAGGTTGCTATATGCTGGATCCTGTGGATCGCTGGCCGCTGGTGTTCCAGCAATCGTGACAAATTCTACGCTTTCAACTCCGCTGGATTCATCTCTGTTATATTGTAGGCAGACGATGTCATTTCTCATCATGCCTTGCGTGCCGGATGTGATCGCTACGTTTTCGGACGTCCCGTATGGGATATGGATTTCTCGCCCATCGTAAACAACAACTCCGTCTGCTACTGTGATCTGGTTTGCCGTCTGTATATTTACTTCCATTTTGCTCCCAACCGGCAAGATACAGCTGTCCCCCAGCAATCCTCGCTGAAAATCTGCTATCTGATCCGCTGTGATGTGATCAAATCCCTGATAACTTGTTACAATATCTAATGCCATCTACTCTTCTCCTTCCACTTTGTATTCTATCTTCACTGTTCCGCTATCTATTTTTACGATCTTTTGCACGACCGGTTTTTTAAGAGATAATCCACTGTTGTAATCCCTTCCGCCGACGATATCCCCGATCTGCAGGTCCATGTCCTGCACTTCCAGAGACATTTTCTTATAATTCATGTCCTCCTGCAGCTTCTCTGTTCCGCCCTCGATCAGTTCGTTTAAATCTTCGGCGTTGTTATTGTCGTAGACCGCCGTGCGCTCCTGCAATCCTTTGTAGTATTGCTTCTGAGATATGCTGCCATCCAGTTGCGCATAGAGATGTACCACCTGCCTGTCTTTTAATTCTCCTTTACCCAAACAAATCATGTGATTGATTCCACGCCTACTCTCTTTGATGCTGATATTTACTCTTGAGTCTTGCGAATACTCAATTTCTTCTGACAAGTCCTGAATCGGCACAGCAGATAACATGATTTCAAAAGCTTCGTTTGCGCCGCCCTGGATCACTTCGATGTTCAGTCTGGCATTTTTCGTTGCCAGCATTTTTGAAAAACCTGTCAGAGTGTCTGTGTACCGATCAAACTGATAGGACGGAATATCAATCTCACTTGATGCTTCCGGAAATGTAAAAAGCCCGCCATAGGCTCCACCTAAGACAGACTCTAGAATAGCGTTGGCATCCCCGGACACTGTGCGATAATCCTGACCGGAAGGCGGCTGTATGATGTACTGTTCCAATAACTTCCGGATAGCATTTCCTCGCCATGTTTCTTCCTCTGAATTGGTGTTTACCTCCATCTCTTCAATCAGAGCACAATACTCCGTACCAGGCGACATAACCCAATATCCCATCTGCAGCTGTCCACGAGTGCAGGTTATCTCTACATCGTTTTCGCCGCCCAAGTCAAAATCCATAGTAGCATCATCCGGGAATGGCCGTAATTCCATCCGGTCTGCAGAACATACTATAAAGTCCATCTCGGTTCGCTCCTTTCGTCAAACAAGGTAATATCAATGCCGTAGCCTCCTGGCCATGTGAGCACTTGACGCCCCGGCGGAATCTTTTCGAATACACTTTGTAACTTATACCGGCTGTTATACAGATCTGTCTCTTCTCCTAATCTTCCTATCTTAATCACCGTATTGCTCCGACTATCAATTTCCAGTCGCTCATCCGTAAATACAGTAGTCTCTACTTTATAAATATGATTTGCAATCACGATCTCCGGATCCGTTACAGGTCCATAGATCGTCATCCGAAAATGGCACGGAAGATAGGATTCATTGTTTATCATCCTTGCGCCTCGGACACGCTTCAAATCGGTCGGGAGGTCAAAGAGCCCTTTCGTTTTCTTTCCTTCCTTTACGGTAAGATCGAATGGAAACTCCGGGAACATGATGCCCTGTTCCATGGTGATCTCTGGTTCCGGCTCTTCTTCTCCCGGAAGAATTACAACAGAATCCGGAATCTCGGCTAAAAATTGGTACGGCGTTTCCTTTATCCAAAACGGATAAGCGGAAACCAACTTAAAACTGTAGGTTGCTATATCTAATCCCGGAACAAAATAATCAGGGCTTCCCTCTATAATAAAGCATTTTAAATATCGTTCATCTACATAAAGCTTCCCTGGTTCGTTGTCTATAACATCCGAATCAAACAGCTCCATCAGATTATCAAATGCCTGTTTATATGTCACTAATTCAGAACCCTCAATGTGTATTTTTAAATCACGATCCTGAATATCCTTCCGAAATTTTTCGATTGTGCCGCCATATCCGGATGCAGATTCTTTTGAATCATAATCCCACGAATGTGAAAACAGAGAACTTTCTTCTATCTTATAGTTTCCTTTCATCAGATCTACTCTTACGCCATTATGACTTATATAAAAGATTTCCAAGAGTTAAAGCCCCCTTTCCTTCACTATATCTTCCACAACTCGTCCAAATTCTCTCCGGCCTATCTGCATTGTCATGCCGTGCTTTTTAAAAGCATTGTAAACAGAATTTCCCATTTTATCATAATCAATGGATTCTCCTTTGACCGTTACATCAATATTTCCTCTGTCAGAATATGCCATCATAGATTGCACGCCAGCAATACCCCCAATAGATCTTAAGAACTGTGCCTCCTCTTTTGTCAACACCCATTCTCCTTCATCCAGGTAAGCAGGGAAATAATCACTCGGCACATAATCCAATCCAACTTTTAATCTTGGCAAGGTTGGAAGATTCAAACCTTTTCCTCCGACACCCGGTACCCAGTCCGGGACTGTTATTCCGTTTATTTTTTTCGCCAAGCTGTTCCAACCATCTACGATTGCATTTAGCGGAGCTTTAAAAATGCTGGCAATACCGCTCCACACGCTTCGCAAAATATCTTTCAGACTTTCCCAGGCTCCCCGCCAGTTTCCGGCAAATACATTTTTAATAAAACTGATTAACCCACTCAAAACCCCTCTGATGCTATTAATTACATCCTGAATGCTTCTTGGGAATAATTTTATAATATTGTTAAAAATATTCTTCACATTCTGCCAAGCTCCCCGCCAGTTTCCTGAGAAGACGTTTTGAACAAATTCAATCAGATTTTTCAAAATATCCTGGACAATTTTAATTTTTTCCAGGGTCGTTTCGGCTATCAATTCGAAAACAACCTGAAATGCCGTTAACAAAGCCCATAAAACCGGCGTAATCACAGCGGAAATAAAGTCCGCCAATGGCTCTAAAATCTCGAGCAGTGGCATTAATGCTTCTTCGATCAGGCTGACAATAGGGTCGAAAAGTTCCTTTATTACTTCAAGCATCGGCTCCAGACAATCTTTTACAACCTGCGCTAAGGGTTCGATCAGGTCCGAAATAATTTCGATCAGTGGCATAATGCATGATTCAATCAGTTCGGATATCGGGTCGAAAAGTTCCTGGATCAATTCCAAAAATGGCTCTAAACAAGCATCAATCAATTCTAAAAACGGTGTTAATAATTCCGAAAGAATCTCGATTAAGGGCCCCAGAATATCGCCAACTATAGTCATTAATGGCTCTAAAATATCGCCAATAAGATCGATCAGTGGTTCCAGAAGATCAATCAGTGGAGGCAAAACTTGTTCCATCAAATCTGACAAGATAGGAGTCAACCTTTCTCCCAGAGGAACCAAAAGATTTTCTACGCTTCTTTTTAGCTCTTCAAATTGAGACCCAAGATCATCATATTTAATGTCTTTTACTTCTTCCATTTTCCCCTTTGTATCATCAAAGGTATCACCAACAGAAGTAAGCGATTTTATAAAATCGAGATTGGCATCTTCACCCATTGTTCCGAATGCGGTAGCCGCCATTGTCAATGCTTCTTGTTCATTTTTACACCCTCGGATGTCTTTCACTATTGAGTCTATTACATCCTTTTGGGTAGCTTGTCCGTTTTGCCATTCTTTAAAAACATTCTGCGTTCCTTTACTGAAACTTCCAAGAGAATCCTCTATGGTTCCATCCGCAAGGCGATTTGTAACTTCGTTAATTGCATCATTTACTTTGTCAAGGTTATACGCCCCGCCATCTGTTCCGTTTTTCAACAGCTGGAAGTATTCCTCTGCGCTATATCCGGCCTGCTCAAATTTCCCGCCGTATTCTGATATATTGTCGCCTAATTCATCCGTATAATTTAAACCTTCTTGGCACCCGATTGCCATCAAGTCTAACGCTTCTTCCGCAGATAAACCAAACTGTGTCATTAGCTGTTTAACCCCACGGAGAGTTTCGTTAAAATCCATATCAAAAGAATCTGACAATGTATAAACGCCTTCTGTCACTTTTTGAAGATCCGTATCGTTTAAATCTCCCATTTGCTGTACGACTAACGAGATCGCATTTGCAATTTCTCCATAGCTTTCGCCATAGTTATTTTTATAAACGTTCTCCAAAACCTTTCGATATTTCTCGGTTTCTTCGGCCGTTGCTCCGGTGCTCGCCTGCAGCTGGTTCATAGCAGAGTCAATATCTGTGGCTGCGCCTACCGCAGCACTGCCAATCCCTGCCAGGGCTCCTCCTGCTGCCACTCCGGCTCCAATTGCTACTGCCGTTGTGCTGGACAAGCCCTTTGTTAATGTCCCCACTTGGTCCATCAGTGGAAGATTTCCGGCTGCATTTCCAAGAGACTCTGATATTACATCACCCAGATTACCAAACGCCTTTTCTGCATTATTTGCAGTATCTTCAATCTCGTCTTCCAGTTTGTTAATACCGGACTTGGCATCGGATATATCTGCATCCACATTTACATCGACATCTTTATCGCGGCTCACTGTCCTGATCTTTGATTCTGCGTCGGATGTATCTGCTTCAACATCGACATCAATGCTCTTATCATGGCTTACGGTTTCTATCCGGTCTTCTGCTTTCTCGGTATCTGCATCCACATCGACAGTTACATCTTCGACCTCAATATCAGACATGGCTTTTTCAGCGTCCTGCCCTGCGTCTTTAAAAGCGTTTGCCACATCATTTGCTGTCTTTTCAGCATCTTTGGAAATCTTATCATTTTCAGCAGCTATCTTTTTGGACTTATCCTGCTCAACCTTTAAAACCTCATCCGCAGACTTTTTTGCTGCCTTTTCGACTTTCTTATTCGCCTGCTCAATGTCAGATTCCACCTGGCTGTCATCTGCACGGATTTCATAGGTTACATCACCTTTTTTATTTGCCATTTTGCCCACCTGCCTTTATCTACAAAAATCAGACAGGCACATGGGCACAACGTCTTAAATCCTCAGTTCAAACTGTTTTGCGCATTTTTTATTTTTGCACTTAAAAAAGACGCCTTTACACTCTGCGTCTTTGTCATAAAAAGTATTGACTGGTGTTCCACAATATGGGCACACCACTTTTTTCATTTTACTTATATCTCGATCAGCCATGTTTCACCGCCATTCCTTCCAGTGCTGAGAATAGAGCATCCAGTCCTGACTGGCCACCTCCACCTTTGACCGGAAGAGCATAATAGGACTTCAAATCTTGTATTTCCTGCACGTACTTCCCATTCTTTCCGTTATATTCTGGAATATCCATTGCGCGAATCCGCATGATTTCTTTTATCTTTGTTCGATCAGAGAGACCTTGAAAAAGTATGATAAATTTTTTCCAATTAAGTTTTCCCTGCTCTTCTATCAAGTCGATTCCATAGTCCATCATAAAAGAAGAGTAAATATATTCTCCGTCATATTCAAAGTCCAGAACTCTCTGTTTCCTTCTTGTTGGCGGATGCTTCATTGTATTGATGCACTTTTTATAGATTTCTTTCAACAGAAGTACCTTTTTATGTGGATCCATCCAGCTTAACCGCGTTGTATTTAGCACAAGCATTCGCAACGCCTGTTCCACTTTATCCTGCTCGCTTAACTCTTCTTCTGCAAACAGTTCCTGCACCTGCAGGACTATGTCAAACGCCGGATTGATAAAAAACTTTAATTTTCCGATTGTTACTTCGTTATCATGGTATTCTGTCAAGAATCCCATAGAATCACCTTCCAAAGAGTTTTCGTCTGGTTTTTCGATTATATCTACTCAAGACGTTCTTCTTATTTTCATTTTTGATCTCAATACACCTTGGTATTACCACTTGTGTAAGAAACGGGACAACTTCCTTTGTCAGCTCGATGTATCTTCCTTCATAAAAGTCCAAGATTACCTTCGCATCTTCTGTTCCAAACACAGCTTCCAGCAAATCAACGATTGCTCTTCCGAGCTTTTCAAAGCAGACGTTTGCTTCCTGCGCTGTTTTTGCCTTTCTTTTCATCTCGTTTGTTTCTGCCATAATCCTGGTAAGTTCTGCATATTTCCGGTTGATCTTAACGACCATATCATCTGCGTCGAGATCCACATGGAGAACATGCGCAACTTCTCCGTGTTCATCGACAAGCTCAAGATCTTCCTGAAATCTCTTGTGTTTTCTTGCCTGGTAAGCCATTATTCCACCTCCTAAAAAGAGGAAGGGATCATTCCCCTCCTTGTGACTGCTGTACGGACTGAACTGTAGCTGTACCGATTGCCGGCCTTCCATTTCCATGGATCGTAACTGTCAATGCGTTGATTGCTGACGCATCTCCATATGACGGCGTAATATTTGCCAAAGTAATCGGCCAGATAATCACCTTCGTGCCTTTCTGCAACTTCATATGCGTTTTTCTTGCGGCTCCAAGCCCATACATAACCTCGTCACTCAAAATGTAGTCGCATGCAGTGTCTCCCGGTTTTACGGCTCCGGTTAATGTTAATGTCATCTGCGCACCGGTAACCTCAGTTGAACTCCACCCTTTATCTGCATAATAAGCTACCTGCTGCAGCACCTCATTTAAAGACTGCGCCATGTTCTGAGTAAGGTTTGCCAGACTTGCCCATGTTGGCGTTTCTTCATCCGGTGATGTATTAATGAAAGCCTCTGTTTCATAGTTGATTTCCGGAGTGATCGGATTATCCGGTAATTCCGGTTCTGCAAATAACTGCAGGTTCATTTTCCACATAATATTGGCTCCTTTCCTAATAATATATTTTACAATTTAAGATACAGGAGAAATGATAAACTCCATCCTCATCTCGCCCTATCTTATTTGGTTCCTTTGCAATTTCTGTATCTAACCAAGCAAATGTTTTTGCCTGTGGATACTGCCTTAACCGCTGAAAATAATGGCTGATCTCGTGAAGTTCTTCTAACCCACGTTTCTGATCTGCATGCCGGCATAAAAAAAGCACCGGGATTGTTTTTTCGGTACTCTTATTGTAGTATGTTGTATTTCCAAAGCCTTCTCCCAATTCAGCATACAGCCCGCCTTCCGCCGGAAGTTCTTTTAGGGATATTGACGTGTCTAAATTGCAATTATTTTCTGCAGTTTCCGCGATCAGTTCTAATAACTCTGTTTGTGGTGTCATTCTTTTCCAAGCCCCCTTTTTAATGCCGCTTGATATACCATCTTCCACTCGTCTCCATACACCTCTCTGGCATATTTCGCCCACTCTTCTCTGGCAAGTGCACTGGTAAATGATATTTTTTTCGGTCCATAGGTTCGGTTTGTGGGATTACCATACATAACATCCCCATGCCACAAATACTGAGCATATGGTGTAGACCAGCGCAGCACAAACTCACCATCAGCAGCTTTTTTGTCACTGGAAGTCAGGCCGCTGTCTTCCAATGTTTCCTGATCATGCGGCACATGCTGTGATGCGTCTTGCAACGCCTGAGTTCCCATCACTGTAAGGGCATCGTTGCTGCAAGCCCTGATGAGGCCCGCAGCTCGCTTTTTGTCAAATGTCACCCTGGTACTAATCTTAGGCACTCTTAATCAATCCCAATTCGTAATGATGCAATATTTTCTCATCATATAACGGCTCCACTACTTTCACCTGATGTTTCATCCCGTTAAAAACAATGATGTCATCCGTCTGAAATGTGATATCTTTCGGCCTGCTGTTACGACAGTCGAAGAAAAGAGTAGCCGACAGCTGGATCTCTGCATTATTTTTGTCCCGCACGATCTGCTTCGACGGTTCCATCCTTACATAAGACAGTTCCGTCCCTGCATCCAAAGTCGCGTTTCCCCACTTATCTTCTTTTTCTTTTTTGTGCAGTACCACTTTGTGAATCAAGAGTTTTTTCGGTATCGCTTTCACATCAATACCTCCCTCCCCGATATGTCAGGCCGGTAGGCCAGAGCAGGCGTTCTGCACGTGGAGAAAATCTGGACTGTTCTGTACTTCCATTGGTTCCCGTGCTTCCGGAATAAGAAAATTTCCCCAGCGTTGCACTTTGGATTCCTGTGCTGTTATCCATTTCTGCTCCACCATTTGCATCCAGATAATCCATCTGCACACATACAGCCTGCCTTACTCTTTCCTGCACATCCTCTGGCATTGCCAGAAATGCCACTGGAGTAAGTCTGTACAACGTCATTTCTTCTATGAGTTCCTCTGCCATTTTACAGAGTTTATCAAATTCAAAATCGTCCACTTCTTCTCCGTGGTATTTCGTTCTGTAATACTCTTCGTCTACATAATACGACATATATATCACTCCTTAAGCAGACGCTTTGATATCTCCAGCTTCCACTGTGTAATATCCAACATTCTGCACTTTGTTAGATACAAAATTGGCCACCTCAATGATGTCTCCTTCTTTTACATCGATTTCCGTGGTTCCGCTCGTAAGATCGGTTCCTGCATAAGTAGCCTTTGTTGTTCCATAAACGACTCTTTCTGCTGGATTTTTCTTATAAGCATATGTTGTCCCGGAATTTCCGGAAGATACAGTTAACATTGTACTTCCTGCAGTTACTCCCTGTGCCGCCTGTATCACAAGAGATCCAGGAGAATAGATAGCACGGATCGCAACGGATCGTAATACCTTATGATCATATACTTTACGTCCTTGCACTGCGGATGCTCCAATATATTTTCCGGATCCGGATAGGTCTTGCAAATGGATGTTTACAGCAAACTCTGTAGCACGAGTCGCAAACCGTGGATGTCCCGCCAGTATCTGTAAATTTGCAGTTGTGTCATTCCATTCAATTACTAGGAATCCTGCAATCTTTCCGATTGCTCCGGTCTGCTTCACTTCATCTCCCAGGCTGGATGCAGAAATAAACTCTGGAGACTTTAAAATCAAAGACATAGCATCTGGTAATACCAGTAAATATCTCTTGCCATCGTTCGGGATATTCGCTTTATTCATCCTTTTGCGAATATCTACAATCTTTGAATAGATATTGTCTTTTGTCAGTTCAGCTTCGTTATCTACAGTAGCCGATGCCAGAAGAGTTGTCCCTCCGTCTGTATCAATCTGTTTCGCCATGCTGTAGGCAGCAGAATCCAGTCGATCTGCTACGAGATTATCCGGTACTGCATTCGCATCATATCCATCAATAATCTCATTGAGCGCTTTATCCTTTGTGATCGGCATATTCTCATATGCTGTAGATCCATTCGTTCCCTGGATTCCATTTGCTTTATCATAATCGCTTACCTGTACTTCTTCATCGCGTACCGGAATCTTTACGACACCGGCTGCCGGTGATCCTTCATAGTCGTTGTTAAACACAACGCCGTCCTTGAGCACAAGTTCCTGTCGAAGCTTCGCAAGTACCAGCTTGGACCATCTCTCCTGGTGCTCATGTGCAAATAACTGTAAAAAAATCTTAAATGCTCCCATATTTACCTCCTAATACTTAAGTCCTGGATTTTTTTTAAGGAAAGCAGCTTCTACACCAGTAAGTTTTTTACTGCCGCCCCTCTGCCTTTCTCCCCAGGACTTTCCTTTTGTTTCGTCCACATCATCTGATCTTCCAGAATGATTTTTGAAATGCGGATATTTCTTCACTACTTTTTCAATGGCGTCTTCCAGATCAAGATCCTCATCTGCCTCCATATATGAATGTGCAAGAGCTGCAACATCATCTACAGCATTTTTGGATACGTCTGCTTCATAGCACGCAACCTTCACTTCCAATTTTGAATTTTTTATTTCGGCTTCCTTTCTTGCCTTCGCATCTTCGCTTTCGCCATCTTTACCGGCTTCTCCCGTGCCGTCGGTATCTTTTTTAGCAGCCTTTTTCTGCTGCTCCCGGTTCCATTTTCTTCTTTCTCTCGCAAGACGTTTCTTGATCGCTTCATCCACATCGTGCTGAGTAAATTTCTTTTCCTCCGGATCATCTTCTGGATCATCTTCCGGATCATCTTCCGGATCATCTTCTGGATTATCTAATTCTTCATTTGGTTCGGCTCCATCGCCGCCATCTCCAGCAAAAATCTGTAAATCCATTGTCCAATATCTTTTTTTCATGTTCATATATTTCATGATCTTATACCTCCGTTTTCCGCCCGTTTGGCGCCGTATCAATTTTTACGTACTGATCACCGTAAGTCATTTGTATGTCACTCACGGCAATAAAAAAAGAATCAACCAGAAGCCTTCCTTCCTCTGATAGATTCTCATATTCTATATCAATGTGCCCGTCTCTAAACTGATAGCCTATCGCATCCTCTGTCAGTGCACTCAGAGAATGGGCAAGCCCCTGCGCAAGGGCCGAGACAGCCGCACATATAATATCATTTCCGGTTTTTGCATATCCTGCATGGCCTTCTACCGTAAGACCGGTTTGCGTGATTGTTACTACAATCAATTAACACCACCCCTTTCAAAATGGTATAAAAATACCGCTGACCACTTGTCGATCAACGGTATCAATCAATATCCAACTGTTCTGAAATTTCTTGTAATGACTTGCCGTGATAAAACGGATCCTTCATTACATCATCGATATTATTATATATCTTCACTTCATCATCGTAGCCAACCTCAAATTTTCTTTCATTCCATGGGTTGATACAGGCTACGGCACCATCATACTCAAATACTACGTCTTGCGATAATGACAGTATCAACTCTTTCAAATCATCCGGCTTCATAAAATATCACCACTTTCTCTTCTTTCTGCATCCGTTAATTCTCTCGTATTACGATTAATTATCCTATCATCTTTCCATATATAATCATGCGCATGTTCTCCATTTTTCCCATATGGATGCTGCTTTGGATTGCTATGGTATCCTGAATGTGTCTGTCGATACATTTTGCCTTCTGCATTATAAAAAGTACGGTTAATTTGCTCATGATTACCTTTTACTTCTCTTGTCTCAATAATCGCATTTTCCCGATACTCTTTAGGTATAGAAACACGGCTACGATTCTTCCAGTTATCTGTTACAACAACCGTTCCATCTTCATTATATCGGACAGCTCCATACTTATCAACGTATTTCTTGGCAGCTACCGCATTAGCAGATATCCGTTTGTCAAACCCAACAACCTGCTCTCGGTCTTTTCGACGATGCAGATGATCTTTACTCCCGACATAATGTTCTAATTTAGCCTCTTTCTGCTTTAGCTTTACTGCCGATTCCTTGAATGCCGTCTCATCTCCAAGTTCGTCAAATAGCATGCATTCTCGTTTCTGTTTCCGAACATCCCGTTCAAGAGCTCTTTGTACTTGAGTTTCTTTGTACAGCTTATTATTTGCATCCAAATCATCCGTTGGGAAATAGCGTTGTACATTCACACCTGGAATAAATGGCCACTTATGGTGCCCACAGTTAATACCGAGGATTCCATCTGGTTCCCCATAACTGGAACTATTCCAAGGATAATATCGGATCTTCTTTCCTTTCACATCTTCCGTGTATCCGCTGCCATTGTTCAGGTCAAATATTTTACCCTGATCCTTTGCGCACTTCGGGCGCGCACCGGAATGACTATCGATCGCAATGAGATTTACACCAAAATCCTTGCATCTGGCTGTCTGAACTTCTTCCGCTGTCTGCCGGGCTGTATTTCTCATACACATATTCACATAGGCCTCAGGAGTCCACTCCCTGCCGGCTTTATCAACAAAAGCCGGGATGCCTTTGTCGTTAAATTCCCGGATACACTTTCTTACAGCCTGTTGTCTAGATTCTGCTCCAATTGTTGTGGCTGCGGCATGATTTCCTAACACATCCAGAAATGATTGCTTGTCTGCAATTTCTTTTGCACTATCTACAACGGAATTAACAAGAGTCTTAAATGCATCTCTTGCTTTATACAGCATTGTTGTATTGCATTTATTTAGAGCATCTTTTGCCTGTGCATTCAGTGCCTTCATTGCCTGCTTCATAGTTTTACTCTTTTCTGCCTCTATCGCTTCTCCGGCCAAATTCCGCCGCGCAAGATACCGGAATCCTGTATCGGTAGCTTTTGCCGCCTCATTTGCCGCCTCCTGCAGCATTCTTTCAGCCGCAGTTTGGCTTATGCCTGCGGCCTCTGCAATCAATTTCATATTCTCCTGATTTAGCTTTCCGATCTCTGCAAGCTTCTGTAGCAACCATTCATCAGATGCGATTGGTTGATTGTAATCTTTAATATGCCGGATAATATTCTGCATCAGTCTGGATTCTAAATCAATATAACTACTGTCGACCGCTTCCGCTGCCTGCTGATTCTCCAGAAGATCCATCCTCTATATCCTCCTCGTCCTGATCGTCTGTTTCTTCTTGGGTATCTTCATCATCTGTCTGTGTCCAGTCGATATCCTGCCCGGTTATCTGCCCATCTTCTGCAATGCGATCCAGCTCTTTCTTTGCTTCCTCTTCGCTGCACTTATTGATTTCCATGATTGCTGACAACTTAGATCGCAGCCCCGCATTAACAAGTTTGATGTTGCGATCAATTGTTGTGTTGGTATCTTCAATGATAGAATCATCAAAGTCTACTGTCATCTCAAGATCATTGGACACCCCATCTAAAAATGCAACCGCTTTGGCAAGAGCTATCAGTGCAGCTTCAATGATGATTATATTCTTTTGCCGATTCTGGTATAAATCTCCTTTGTCACTGATAACCTCTGCCGCTGTCTTAACCACACCATTTTCGAACTTATACCTTCCAGTACCCATACCACATTTTAAGCTCAGCAGATCCAGATTCCGCTGAATCCCTAACTCATGCTCCTGAGCCCGGATTGACATGTCCACCTCTGTGATTGATTGTTCGTTCCCTCTGTCATCTGGCAACATATAATATATAGTATCTTTCGGATCAAAGGCTGGCGTATATACACCGTCTTTTTCCATCTGTCGCTTTGCCTGTGAAAGCGGTACAAGAATGCGCTTCCTGCCAAGCACATACTCATTCATGTAGCTGTCATAGACCAAATCGCAGCCTTTCAACTGGCTGATGCTATTGGCAAACACTGAAATACCCAAAGGGCTGTCTAAATCAACATTATTACAGATATTCGGCGTAACAACCTGAAAAAGCGGTTTATCATATCCAATAGGAATTGATTCCAGTATTCCTTCTGGAAGTTCCATTTCCTCCCCGCTGTCCGCATCTATGTATTTATTCTCTATATAATATAGATCCGGATTTTCTTCCTCTCCTTCTTCCTCATCATGCCTTCCTTTTCTGTGAATCTGAAGATATACCGCCTCTTTTCCGTCAACTACTCGATTGCTGCCAAACGCACATTCTGTGATATCTCCATTATCCCAGGATAAAGGATAGACCATATCTGCCCTGACAAAATCAATCATGACATTATCATCTGCATCTTTATATTCCACAAAGGCCCCTGTTCCCAGTGCAAATGCCATTTCTATCAGCTGGTTTCCTCTAACCTTAAAGTTGTTGGCTTCCAGTATTTTATTTAGCCTATCTTCGTAGTCTCCGGCTTTGATTGCAACCTTTTCATTGAGCAGGAGATTGGCCCAGTCTTCGCAGACTTTCTTTGCCATTCCCAGACGATACATTTCCTGCTCTACCGTGGTTGATCCGTTGTATATCTTATATTTGTGGAATTTCTCCACTTCACCTTGATACCATTCCAGCCATTCATCAATATGACTGTAAGTTTCATCCGAAGCAGTACTGTATTTATTCTGTGTTAAATATTGTCGTATCGCATGATCCACTTTCTACACCTCCTAAGCTGCAATATATAAGATTTCATCTTGTATACTCTCCGTGCTGTATTCTGTACTATCCAAACTGTCCACGTTCATCAATCCATCATCCAGTCGAACATCCATGTTCTTTTTCTTCTCATCGTAAACAGCCTGTTCAAATGCGTCTATGACATGCGTACAATGTTCCATGATCTTCCAACGATGCTGAGCAATCAAGCTGTTATAAAAAGCAATCCGGTCATTGATTGGTCCCTTTATTGCATTTTTGATATCTATACCAACGTGTACCTGTGCACATGCCATCTCAAGACCGGAGATCAATGTCTGCTCTGCACTGTCACAGTAAGCCTCATAAACTTTATATTTCATTTGTGCCCGTTTAACAAAATCTATGAAGTCATCCTGTAACTGCTTTGGATTCAGACGTTTCTTACAATAATATTCATCCAAAACAATCACTTGCTTATATCCTCTGGTAAATCCCGTAAGAGTAAAAGAATGAGCCGACTTCGTTCCTCCGAAATCGACTCCTATCGTGGCATACATTATTTCATTTTCTTCCAACCACTTGTCTGTGATCAGATAGTCCTTCGTGTGATCAGCAAACTGCTGATAGATAAGACCGTCTGCAGCTACCCATAATCCCAAGACAAATCGTTTATAGAATACGCTTCCATGCGACCATGATCGTTCGTAGGCTTCCCGGCGTTCCTTAGATAAAGATAAGTTATCCGTCATCATGAAATGCAAGTGATAAACTCTCTTTTCCTTTTGCTTTTCAGGCAGCAGGAACTCTTCTCGGATATAATGATGCGGTCCTTCTGGATTACAATTCATCCAAACTTTCCAACCATCAACAGAGCACCGTCCGATTGCCTGATCAATAAATGATTGCGGGAACAATGCTGCTTCGTCGAGATATGCTCCGGCAGCAGTTAACCCCTGCAGCGCATCCTGACTTGCCTCTGTATTGGCTCCGTACAAATAATAGGTGTTACTTCCCACCTCAAGCCTTGCATCTGTTCCAGATCGGATATATTCATATCCCCATCCCCATGCTTCCAGAATCTGCATCATCGGCCGGATTACGTTTTTCTTTAAGGCTCCCATCGTCTTCCCAGCAAGGATAAAGGATTGTCCCTGGAACATCTCCTGTGACCATACTAGGAATCCAATGATCATTGCTATTGTTTTACCTGATCTGATCGCTCCGTCCGCTATGACAAAATCATTTTCCGAAGCAGTGACCACAGGTCTCCACCAATTCATCAGTTTCTTTTGTTGTCTGGAAAATGGTAAGAATTTAAATTTCGCCGGCTTCTTCTGTCTCTTCGGCATTATCGCTATCCTCCTGACCATCTTCTTCATTGAACAGTTTATCCAGCTCGTCTTGTGTTGGCCTGACAGCGTCCAAAAAGTTTTTAATATTCTCATCCTGGTTATCATCAATACCAACTTCTTGATCTCTCGCTCTTTTTGCACGATCCGTTCTGATCTTCTGCTCCTCATCATCTGCAGCAGTCTGATCTGATTGCCCAGCATACTGAGCCACAAAATAAGCCGCTTTCGTATTGCCGTTCATTGCTTCCTTAATCTGCGCCATTAAAAGAGCCGATTCCAAAGTACACTCTACGCCAAGTGACTCCAGAACTGGCTTCCAATCTTCATTATCTATTTCAGCGGTCAGTAGCATGTTTAATGTCTTTCTAAAATCCGCTTTTCGACGTCTCGCCTTACCGCTTGCTTTACCGCCTCTTCTTCCATATTCTCGAGCTTCGCTCGGGCTTAGACGTATCAGATTCTTTTCATTTGCCACAACACCACCTTCCCGTCTACTCTATTTTCTTTTTCAGATACTTTATCAATCTTCTGCATTTGTCGGCATTTTTACATGTCACAAGCGTTAAACATTCTTCATCCTTAGATTTCATGTATCGCTTGGCAATTACCTCTTTCTCTGGATCAAAGTCAATACAATTCTGGCAATAGTCTTCGACTTTCAGTCCTATCATCTTACTACCTCCCCACCTCAATCTAATCTATCTGCAAAAGCGGAGCACCCGGAGTCGAACCGGGACACAGGGCGCGACCCTGCACACCTGCCGTTGGCGATATGCTCCACGTAAATTTAAGTATAAAAACAGCACCCATCTCTGGATGCTGAAAACTATAAGGAAGATTATTATGACAAAAACCTGCCATTAACCAATTAAGGGGAGGGCGACACTATGGCCGCCCAAGGTAAAAATCCATTAAGGAAGAACTTTATGAAAATATTAGATCATCATTCCATCTGTTCTAGTCTATATTTAACCACTTTTTGACCGGACATGACCGGACATTTTTTTAATTTTCTTCAAAAAATCTTGCATTTCTTTTCCTGCAGCTTTCTTCGCTATAGGATATCCGGCGTTTCGGAAACATTCGGTTCATCCGGTGCGCTACCTGGATCCATGTCAATCCGTCTATGTAGTACAGACGAAACATGATCCGCAGTTCGCTCTTTTCTATGCTGCCTATGTACTCTTCCACCTGGTTAGTAAGCTCCAGAAGTTCTGCTTCTTTCTCCTCCAGCATGGCTTTTCTGCTTCGAAGCAGCATCATCTTTCTGCTGTACTCTGGTACTGGGAATCCCTCCACAACGAAATGTTGTGTTCCGCCCATGCCTCCAGATACAGTGTCTTTTACTGTCCCCTCCGTTTTTATCCTGTCAATCTGCTTTTCTAACTCATGGATTCTCCTTCTTAAATCTTTAATTTCTTCAACCATATCAACGTACTGGATCAACACATTCTTGTCCACGCTCTCCCCTCCTGCTTGCATCTTTTATTTGTTTCCTTACTCTGTCGCAATATTCCTGGTACCATTCCAGATACTCTATCCGTTCCCAGCACAGACCCATGCAGTATTCTGCACAGGCCTTGCATGGGTTCTTCATGGCTCCCTCTCTGTTTCAGTCAGGAATCGGAGCATCTTCTCCTGCTGTTTAATGGTTTCTCGCAGTTCGTTGTTCTCTATCGCCAGCCCTGAGGCAAGCACTGCCAGTCCACATGCTAGTAAAAATAAAATTATGTCCATTTTTTATCTCCTTCCCGCCTTCTGGTTCATCTGTTTTCGTTTGATGGATTTTGCCATCGTGTCAGACCGGTATGGCTTATCCTTCTTTTTCTTTTCCCTTGCCTTCTGCTGTTTCGCCTTCCAGGCCGCGAACTTCTCGCAGTCCGGATGGCAGGCTACTCTTTTAGCTCCTGTCGTTCGGTCGTTGCAGGAATAGCAAGGACAATCTATGTATGACATTATTCAATTCCGCCTTTCTCGACAATCTCGATTGCTCGATTTTTTTTAATATATCTTCCAGCCGTCATCGGATTGTATGATACCAATTCTATTTGTCCCTTTAATTCTTCAATTACCTTTTCCTTGTCAAAGGCTGTCGGCATATTCATTATGATTTCTCGTATTTTAAGAACCGCTTCATGCTCTGGTCTTAAATTCATTTTCAAAATAGGAATAATAAAACTAATGTCTATTACTTCTAATAACGCTTTCCGGCTGATTAAATCATCACTCATTCGGCGTCCTCCTGTTCCGGTTCCGCAATCGGCGAAAGCCCAAAGCAAACATATCCCGGTGCCAAGTACAAATCATCATCAATAATGTACGTTATGACTTTCCAGTGTGCATTTCCTGTATAATACCCTAATCCACTAATATCCTCGATGTATTCCCGTAATTCCAGCACGTCTCCAATCTTGTAATCCCTGTCGTTTTTCCTGATTTCAAAAGTCTTTATTCCACGCTCGCTGTCTTCATAATATTTGGCGTTAAGTTTCAACTTATGTATTTTCATCTTCCATTCCCTCCAAATTATTCTTCAAGACTTTTTGCAATGCTGCGATAACTGTATAATCCAGAATGCTTATATCTTTTGGTCTATTTTTTATCCGTAACTCTAGCTTTAAAATTTCGCTTTTTAATGCACTGTAGACTTTGATCGGTTCAAGCGGATTTTCCATGTCATTATGCCACTGCTTTTCACATTTTTTCTTATTCGCCATGGCTTCCCGGCACTCTTCCACAGTTCCGAGCTCCCGATACTCCTGGATTTCTTTCAAGGCTTTGATTGCCGTATCTACTGCTTCATTTAATCTTTGTGAAAATCCCCAATTTCTATACATCTCCAATCTTCTTATTGCTTCTTTCTCTGTCATTCGTCTGCTCCTCTCTCGATTGCCTCGTCGAACTCAGGGTCTGTATCTGGAAATACGCATCTATCATCCGAACTGTCCAATACTCCGAGAAGATGCTCCACTCCTCCCATCCCTGCATAATTCGTCAGCCCGCCAAATTCTTCATTAGCGATTTCTATCGCTTCTTCTTCGCTATTCGCTTTTACCCGCATACTACATATTACATTTGCATGTCCAATTACTTTATAGGTTTTCATCTATTTTCTCCTTCCTCCGGGAAGTATGGATCAGAAAGTGGCTTCCAAGCGATGACTTTTCCATTAGGCACGCCATATACCCCATTCCATTCACCTGTCATCTTGTTTAGACGCATTATATGGATATGTGTGTATGTCATGTTATTGCGTCTACTGTAAAACTCCCCCTGTACAAGTACCTCTTCCCCGCCTTCCGGCAGCCGTTCCTCCAACGGGATCCAGCCGTCATTCATGTGCTTGCGGATAATTTCTTTCGCCCTGTTTAGCCCATAGCAGATATCAACATCTCTCGTCTCCGGGTCTTTTCTGCGTTCTTCTATCTCTCTGTCTATCTCTTCCAGAATCTTCTCTAAGTTCTGCATATTATCCCTCCTTAACTTTTCTTAACGCTTTTATTCTTCGTATCGCTGCTTCGGTTTTCCTGTCCTCATCCCAGCTGTACGCATATCCATCCGGGGCAAAAATTCCTTTACATTTCCCGTTGCACCGGTCTATGATCGTTTGATAACTCATATGATTTTCCCGGCCGGCTTCTCTGGCAGAAGAATAGAAGGCCACTATCTCCCCACTGCTATCAATCTGGGCAACTGGCTTTCTTTTTGATTTTCCTCCTACCTTCTTCCCTACGGCCGCTTTTGACATATAGCATAAGTTTGTAAGGAAGTTGTCTTCCGGTATCCCATTCTTATGGATCGGTATGCAGCCTTCCGGGCACGGTCCCACAAAAGTTTTTAATACAATCTGATGTACCGGCTCATCCTTCGCCTTCCTAGTCTCCGGATCTGTCAACTTGACATAATATCTTTTGCTTCCATGAGCAGGTTTTCTCGTGTACTGTGAAAATATCTTCCGTTTCCCGTTTTTATACTTTCTTGATACCTGACCGTCCATCCTGGCTTGATACCTTCCACCGTATCCCGGTATGTCTTTCCAGGCTTTCTGTTCCATATTCGCCCTCCTCTATGATTTTCTCAGGATCACTTGTTCTCTCTGATCTGGAGTTCTATCCCTGTTTCCTTCCGAATCATTTCCAGGACATCTGCCCAGGTTGTATGCCCATCTTCCAGGCACGATGCCTCAAAATTGAATCGCTCCTTAAATCTGTTAAGCCTCTTTTCTCCAAAGCAAAACTCATTCCGAAGAACCAGACACGACATGGCAAGCACTGTATCCAATACCTGCATCTTGATTTTATCCAGTTCCTGGTCTATTTCCTTGTGAGATGCCGGAAGATTTATCCCGGTAATCCCTCTTCTCTTGAGTTCTTCCTCCAGACCTTCTATCCCTTCTCTTTTGGCTATCCGTAACGCATATGCCATACCATCCATCCTAGATTGTGACTGTGCGTCTATTTTCCCCATTTGTGTACTCCTTTCGAACTTATCTTTAAGAAATTGTTTTTCTTCTTGCTTCTCTAATCCGTGACTTTTCTCGTATTATTTTAGATTCCGCTACACTTTCAATTTGTTTATCTGTAATACCTAATAACAATTTTACCTGTTCTATACAGATCTGTACGTCAGCAATTTCCTCTGTTATAGCCTTCATATCATCGTAATATCCACGATATAATCCAGTATTTTCTCCTCTCCACTTTTTGTTAATTGACTGCGTAAGTTCTGCCATCTCTTCTATCAGCTGTCTGCTTTGTGCCTCATATCCATAATAATGAGCAATAAATGCAATATCTTTTTCAATGTCTTTTTTCACTATTTTTCTCCTTTCCGCCCGCTGCCAAAAGGCAGCAGGCTCATGGTTTATACATTGGCTTGTTCCTTATGCGCTTAGTTCCAATCGTGGTATATGAAACTGGTGCGCTCAAAGCGGCCATCCTGGATTCCTGACGGATAATTAAGAATCACTTGAAAAAACAACTATATTTAGTGGGTTTACTGTTGCTGGCAGTCTCCCGATCAGGCCGGCTCTCTACCTATCTCCATGCTTCTGTCAATTCGTATAGTGAGTGTCCATAGATGTCTGTATCGACCGCTCTCACAATTCCGTCATCCTTCATTTCCGACAATCTCGGCGCCGTTTCCTGGCGATGCGGTGTCTTTACCTTCCCTCGCTCATATAGGATGAGGGACGATTCATCTGCAGACAGAGGCCTTCCTACTTCTCGCAGCAGATCGATGATCAATCGCTTTTTGCTTCCCTCTTTGATCTGTATCTTCTTATACGCTTTCTTTCGATTTCCTTTTGTGATCCGATCAGATCGATAATCCGCTTCACAAAATGGCCTGTAAATTTCATTCAAATGTGATCTCATCTCCTTCCATCTGTTTTTCCATCAGTTTCTTTTCCAACTCATCAAAGTCGTAATCCCTTTGTTTAAAATTATGAAATCCCTGTTTTTTGGGTTTCTTACCTTGCTGTCGTTTCCTGATCGGATAAAAACTCTTCCATCCCGAAGCGAATGCCTTACGGACAATTCCTATTTTCTCCTCATCTGTTTCCCCAAGGCTGTCCAGTTCTTCCTTCAAAACTTTGATCTGTTCTTTTGTAAGCTCTGGTCCTGTATGGTTCCTCATATCGATATATAGAAGGAACTCCCGCTCCAGGGCGGGATCTGCATAATATCTTTTACTTTCCTTTCCTTTACTTTCCTTTTGTCGTTTTTCTGATACATTTATTGGGATTTCTGTTGCAGAAATACTTGTTTCTGTTGCAGAAATCTTATTTTTTGGTGCATTTAACAGAGGTTGACCATTTTCGTCAATCAACCAATATTTACTCCTATCGACTTTGTTCCTAACAGTCACTTCTTTATAGCGTCGCTGAACTCCAACAGAGGTGATAACATTTTGATTCAGGAGGGCTTGGTCGAACAGCCCTATCTCCGCACAATAATGAATCACTTGCAGCACAAAGTCTTTTTTCTTTACCCAGCGGTTCCCGATGGTTTTGATTATTTTTACCGCTAACTGCTCCATCTTAGGAACCTCCAGGTAATATCCCTCATGATAAATCATGCATAAGATGACGTCATAAATGGTCTGCCCTAACGGACCGTATTCATTCATCAGATCCATGATCTTAAAATCGTCATAATAATCGACGTCTTTCGGAAAGTAATCAAGGCCTGTCTTGGGCCTGCGTCCCACTTAGAACACCACCTTCCGATTATATTTCTTTAATCTCTACTTCCACTCTCGGGATCTCGGCATAATGCTTCTCCATATGGAGCCTTACGACCTGTGTATCATCCCGATATGCCAGCTTATTTAATGCGTCCAGGACACACTTTGCGATGTTGTCGATATCCGGTTTCTTCGTCGGATACAGCTGGCCGTCCAACATCTCACGCTTCTTTTTCTTGCTGTAACTCTTTGGCACCTCATAGAATGCGATGATATCCACCGCCAGAGGCTGCCCATCATTGAACAATACATGCCCTGCATCCTGCAGGTAACATGTCTTGATCAGGTTTTCATACAGGACTGTCCCTTCCGGTGTATAAGAAAAACTCTTCCCGCCGCCTCTTCGGACAGTCCGTGCCCGGGCTTTGCCTTTCGGCTGCCCTGGCACTGTAAACTTTACTGGTCCCATCCTGCCACCTACCCGATGACCGTGATCCTGGAAGAAAACTCCGGATCCAGATTCTTTTTGATATAATCCTTGATCGCTCTGACTGCATCATACTTCCAGAGACCTCCGTCTGCTTCTACCAGTTTAAACAATGGCTTTCCGTCCGTGTCTTCTCCGATACGGAAGACAAACTTGCTTTCCGGCTGTTCCACTTCCAGGAACGTCCTGAATGGCTGCAATACGACCGGGTTCGGTACTTCCACAGCTTCTTTTCCTGCCACCCCGCGGCTGATCGTAACGCTCTGGTTGGTGCCGTTGTCTCCATAGTTGGCAACGGTCTTGTTCTCTACATTACCTGCGACTGTAGTGATCAGGGCAACTTCCTTCGTCTGCTGGAACGCCGTCTGCATGTTGATGATAAAGCGTTCCTGGTCATAATAATGATCGAACTCAAATCCGTTTGGATTGGTCCTCACATAAAACAGTGACTCCCTCTGCCTTTCTTTGGTAAGACCGGACAGCAGTCTCACAGCTGTTGGGCTCTCTACATGGATGATCATGGACTCTCTCAGCTCGTCTGATTTGCCGTTGATATAATCCAGCAGGGAAGATAAGCTGGATGCTGTCAGAGGTTCTGCCATCTCTTCGCTGTCATATCTTCTCAACCCCTTATCACAGTATGTCTTGCCGTTGATATCAACAACGTGCGGCTCCCTGGCATCATCTGCCAGATCTACTAAATACTCGATCGCATCTCTCAGGTTATAACTCATGATATGTACTCCTTCCTCTTAGGCCTGTCTGCTCCTAAGATCTACTACATTGTTGCTTGGTTCAAAGATCTCTCCGGTATCCGGATCAAATGTCGTCACTGGTTCTTCTTTTTCGGTCTCCTCTGTGATGTCTTCTACGGATAACTGTCCTGGGATCTGGTTTGCGATCTCTACACAATCGACTTTTCCGGTCCTTAAGTCCCTGCCCATGTTGAGGGCTGTTACGGCTCCGATCTCCGGCGCCAGGGTCGTCTTTACTTCGACTGCCGTGGCCACATAGTTCCTTTCGGCGTTCGGCCGGAGCGTAATGGTCGCTACGATCTTCCGGACTTTCTCCGGATCCGTGTTCGGGTCCTGGACATTCTCCGTTACCCTCTCCAGTGCTTTGTTGATCTGCGCAGAAAGCTTTCCCTGCGCAAACTTCTCAAGATCAAAATGCTGCATCTTTCTTCTCCTTTCTTGGTTTAAAAGAATGTCTGCTGCCCTTCTTCTGCAGCGCCACTCTGTTCTACTTCATTCATTTCCTGCTCTGATACCACATCATCTTCCGGAGTTACGGTCTCAACATAATCCTTCGTTCCGTCCTCATGGATCACCGCCATATCAGAATCCATAGCAGTCATCATATCAATGCTCATGATCCCCCACTTACTGATCAACTGCCTGAGCATCGTTTTGTATGCCATTCCATCAAAATCTTTGGACCAGAAGGTGAAGTTTGTACCCTTATCCTTGTCACTGCGGTATCCCGGAGAATACTTTAAGGCATGGGCTTCCATCTTCCTTTTTGACCAATACAGGGCTTTACGGAATCCGTTTGTATATTCAAACATTGCATAGTATCCGATCGTTGTCGCCCCTTCTCTTTCTTCCTCATCATCGATCAGTTTTACTTCGATCTCCTCGTTCAGCGGATCAAATCGGATCAGCTCTCCCTCCTTGATCGCCAGTACATTTAGCTTTTTGTACTGTCCGGAACGGATCGCCAGCTGGATATATCCCTTATATCCGAGCTGAAACTGGGCTTCCTTGCATCCTTTTGATCCGTTGTTGAACGGGACCATGTAATACTGTCCCAACTGTGGTGATGGAGAAAGATTTAAAGATTCTCCTAACAGTGCTGCACTTAAGATCGATGGGTTCGTGCATTCCTGCAGCTGCGGATTTGCCTGTACTGCTGACACCACGGAAGAGATAAAGCGCGTGCCGTTTTTTCCTCCGACTACTCGATTGATCTGATCTTTGACTGCATCCTGAGTGAGATAGGCTGTCAACCCTGTTCTTTTTTGCCTGTTTGCTAAACTGTTTCTTACTGCCATTTGTCTGCATCCTCCTTATTTACATAAAACACTTCTACGCTGTCCTTATCGATCCGGAGGATCCCTGCGTTTGCATTTTTCAGTTCCTCCTGGATCTCTGCGAGCACCTGATTGAGGTAGTCAAAGTGACTCTCGTTCGCAGTGATCTCAAATACGATCTTCTTCCTCTTTACTGTCTCAGCATTCTTTTTAGGTGTTTCTTTTCTTGCTGCTTTTCCTGCCTTTGATCCCTGCGGCGCCTTCTTTCCGGCAGAAGCGATCTGCTGTGCTTCTGCTTTCATCCTTTTTTGTCGCTCTTCCTCTTCTCTTTTTCTCTGTGCTTCGAAGTCAGCCTTTCTCCTCTCGTTCTCTTCCAGGCGTTGTTTCAGAGCGATCGCATCCTGGAGATCGAAGTTTTTCAGATACTCTTCTTTCATTTCGAACGTATACACGCTTCCGTCTGTATTGATCAATTTCAGATCTTTATCGACCTTCTGATAAATAGATGCGATCTCTTCCTTGATCGATTTCAATGTGGTAGAAACATTCAGCCACTGCTCTCTGAAGATCTTTTCGAATGGGACGACCCGGTCCAGACCACCCATCTCTTCTTCATAGATTCGACGTACTTTCTCGAGCTTCTCATTCCTCTTGATTTCCTCATAATCTTTGATCTGAGCATCAATATTATCAATCGCCTGATCCACGATCCCGGTCAGCTCTTTGACCTGGCTCTCAAACTTCGTATACGGCTCCATAACCCGCTTTTTCATTTCTTTTCTCTTGTCATTCAGGACTGTGTTAAATTTTCGGAGATCCGCTCTGTCTTTTTTAGCATCCTTTATCTGACCATCATCATTGATATCATAGACAAGGTTCTTATAATCATTTGCTTTCTCTGTGATCTCCTTCTTGAGTTCCTGAAAATTCCAGTCGATTGACCGCAGAAATCCGTCTTCCTGCGGATTATAGATCTTTAATTCCATATCTTCCCTCCTATATCTCCGGAAGAATCAACGATGGCTTCCGGTCTGTTTTCACCTGCTGCCAGAACGCTTCTTCCTGTTCTTTTATATACGCAATGTCTTCTTCTACTTCTTTCCGTTCAATACGATAATCTCTGGTGTTCAACCGGATCTGCCCCTGCCATACCGATTTCAGCTGTGCCCTGAGCTCTACGAACTCATACTCTGTAACGAGCAGGTAGTGTAAAATCTGTATGTAGTAATTGTCCGGGATCTGATCATTCCACTTTTCCCGCTGCATCGACTGCAGGATGTTTGTGGTCTTGATCTCCAGGATCCCTTTTCTTCCATCCTGATCGGTCAACTCTCCATCCAGGGAGGCATGCGCCCATGGATACTTTTCGTTCCGGATCATGTTGTCTCCGAAGTACTCAACCTTGTATTCCGGATGATCCAAAGCAAACAACTCCCGGAGGAGCGGCTCTGCATCATGTCCATACTTAACGTAATCCTTGTCAGATATGTCTGGAGCAACTGCTCTTCCAGTCTTTTCTACCCATAGCTCCTGATTCGTCTTATAAGGGTTCTTCCCAATCACAGCACTTGCATCAGATCCACCAATCCCATGCCTGGCATCCAGCCACTCTTCAAAAGTCTCGAACTGGATGCGCTGGATCCCCGGTGCGATCTGTGTTATCTTATTCATTTACCTGCCTCGTTTTCATCAACTTTTATTGCCTCTTCGATTTTTTCTCTGTTTCCCATTCCATTTCTCCTTTTACCTGTGTTATAATGTTTACGTGTTGTAATGTTACTTGCCCTTAGGAGCTTCGTCTCCTGGGGCATTTTTGTTTTCCAGAATATACAAGACCTCTGTAAGAGTCTGCATCCGGCTTTCCAGCTCTGCCACTCTTATGACATCAGCGCATGTCTGATATTCTTTCTCCAGTGCAAAGTTACATGCGTCTATTTCTTTTTCGATGTAGGTTTTTACGTCCATCTTTCTCACCCCCTTCCGGTGTTAAAAAGATTGCCGGGGCTGCCACGCAAATCCCAAGCCATAAAGGATAACCCATCCATACCAGGATGAGTCCTAAGATGGTCAGGATTGATAATTCTATTTTGCTCATACGCTACCCCCTTATGATTGCTTTGTTTTCCGCCCTTTGCATCTTCATCCGCCATTTATCAAACTCTGCTGTATCAAACACGATCGGTGAGTTCGGCCGTTTTGGATCAATCTTCTGGGCGAAGTTTTGACCTTTCTCCCGGTAAGCATTCATCAGCATACTTTCCGGGATGCCCATATCTATCAACTCTTTAATCTTCATCATAGCCTTTGGGTACTCCATGCTTATCTCCTCCTTTTTCTAATCCTGTATCTTTTACTTCTAGACTTCTTCCTTCTTTTCTTTGCACTTCCTTTAGTGCCTGATTTTTTTCTAATCTTCTGCCCCATTTAAGTCACCGTTTATATCCGTTTCATACGTATTTACTCCGCTTCCATCTTGCGATACATAATCGTATGACTGAAATACATACAACCATACAAAATTGCTGATAATCAGAGCGACAAAAGTTATTACCCAGGCCGCAAACCATCTCTTTGCAGTTCTTTTACTCTGCTCAATTACCTCTGTTGCAAAGAATCTTTCAAGTCCTTCCATTTTTGTTACTTGTTTCTGCTTTTCATTATCCATAAATTTCCTCCTGATAGAACATTTGTTCTTGCCATCTGCGGAAATAAATGGTAGTATATATCCGTAGACAGCTAGATCGGTTAGCTGGTTACGTGCCTCGGCGGTGGTTCCAGCACTGCCGGGGCGTTATTTTTTCTTAATATCGGTATAGATTGCATATACAATAATCAATGCAAGTTCTACTCCAATTGTGGATATTACTCCACATACAAATTCACTTATGTACATTTCATCATCCTTTCTGGTTATTCGAAGAAATATTCGATAGATACATCGAAGTAGTCCGCAACTTTTTTTAGAGTGTCAGACCTCGGGATTGATTCATCCCACCTTTTAATCGTTGCATTCCCTATTCCACATTCTTTTTCAAGCCTGGATATTGTAATGCCTCTTTCTTTACATAAGTCCTCTACTTTACTTAAAATCAAAATAATCCTCCTTTCTTTAGGGTTTTTTCTAATTTCATTGTTGACAATATTTAGAGAATAATCTAAAATGTAAGTACCACCAAACAAAAGAGACTATCCTCTAATTATTGCTATTGTTGGTTTTAGGCTTTTGCCTAAATCCTAAGTGTATTATACAGGGTATTCTCTAATTTGTCAATGGCATTTTTAGGCTTTTGCCTATTTTTAAGGAGGTACCATGAATAGCGTTGAAAGAGTTAAGGCTATATGCAAAGAGCGGAAGATTCCTATATCAAAGATGGAAAGAGATTTAGGATATGCAAATGGATATATTGGACAATTAAAAAAAGGCGTATTCCCGGCTGATCGCCTGCAAGATATATCTGAGTATCTTGGAGTATCAGCAGAATACTTGTTAAATGGAGAAGAAAAGAAAGGTGGTGAAAAATACTACATAAACGAAGAGACAGCGCGAGTTGCGCAAGAAATGTTTGAGAACAAAGACCTACGTGCATTATACGATGTGCAAAAAGATATGGATCCTGAGGATCTGCGCGCATTATATAATATGGCTCTTGCTCTAAAAAGAAAGGAACGGGGAGATAGCGATGACACCGGTTGTTAATTGCAAGGTCATTGATTTTCCTAATACAGGAAAAGAGATGGTCGTATGTAATGAAGATGGGAGTTATACTGTGTTAATCAATGCAAAATTATCAGATGTCGGGAGATTGCGTGCATACCAACATGCTATAGCTCACATCCAACACAATGACTTTGAGAAACATGATGTTCAGGAAATCGAGCACAATGCTCATTTAGAGGGGTGATAAAAATGGAAGACAAGAAAAAGTATTGTAAACATTGCGGCGAATTAATTGACGATGAATGTGTTGTTTGTCCAAAATGTGGGAAGCAAGTAGAGATTCTTAAAACAGATGATAGAAATATTATCATCAATAATTCTTCTTCCGCTTCTGCTGCAGCGTCATCATCTGCCGCCAGCACCGCGCCCATGCTTACACATAACGGCAAACAGTGCAATAAATGGACAAGCTTCTTTCTTTGTTTATTCTTGGGTATGTTTGGAGCTCATAAATTTTACGAGGGAAAAATAGGAATGGGAATATTGTACTTATTTACCCTCGGTCTATGCGGTGTCGGATGGATTGTAGACATAATAAGGATTCTAATGAAGCCAAATCCTTACTTTGTTTAAATAAAAAAGCACCTGCTGCAACAGGTGCCAGTAAATAAAGACTATAGACCCGAAGGTGATTATAGTTTATTCAAATTTATTTTATCACCAACGGGCAGCATTTGTAAATTATAAAAAATATAATTTTGCCAATGCTGTTATTTTTGTACTCTTTTTTAAGTAAGAAAGGTGGTAATTATGGCTGTAGCAAAGTATAAAAAAGGGAAAGACGGATATTTTTCTACCCGTGTCTGGGATGGCACGTATACCCAGTCTGGGAAAAAGCACTATAAACATCTCCGATCCAGGAAGAGCAGCAAGGATCTGGAGCGTAAAGTAAAAGAGCTGGAATACCAGGTAAAAGAACGGAATGTCGTGAAAAAGGATGATATCACATTTCTGGCATATGCCCGCAGGTGGAAAACTCTGTATAAAAGTTCTGCGTCCAACCGGACAAAAGAAATGTATGACAGAATCATTGAAATGTACCTATCTGAACTGGCACTTATCAGGATGCAGGATATTCAGCAGGTACATCTGCAAATCGTACTCAATAATGCGAACGGCAGGGCAAGAACGCAGCAACAAATCATGATGACGTTTCGGCAGATTGTTGATTCTGCTGTGGCAGAACGATTGATCGCAGCCAATGTCGCTGATGATATATTTCGAGGCGTGCAAAAGATAAAATATAAAGCACCTGAAAAAAGAGCCCTGTTGCCACACGAACGAGAAGCCGTTTTTAAGGCAGATTTTAATGCACAGGACAAAATATACGTCTATCTGCTTTACGGCTGCGGAATCAGACGAGGCGAAGCCCTGGCGCTAACCGCAGAAGATATATCCATGGAGTCCCAAACACTGAATATTAGCAAGGCATATGATTTTATCGCTATCAAAGAGCCCAAAACTAAAAACGGATACCGCACTCTTCCGATCCCGGATGTTGTGTATGATGATATAAAACAATATGTCGAAAACCTAAAAAAATCCGGAAAAACATATCTATTTACTACCAGACAAGGAAATTTAATGACCAGGAGTGCATACCGCCGCATGTGGGAAAGAATCATAAAGGAGATGAATAAAGTATCGCCTCAACCAATAGAAGGCCTTACAGCTCATATTTTCAGGCACAACTACTGCACAAACTTATGCTATCAGATACCGCAGATATCAATAAAGATGGTTGCAAGACTCATGGGAGATAAGGAAGCTACTGTTTTGAATGTATACAATCATCTCATGATGGAAAAAGAAGACTCGACTGCTGCCGTCAATTCTGCATTGAATTTTTAAAGATGGAACAAAAATGGAACAAATACTTTTTACCAGAATCGTTTACTTTAAGATACAGAATAATTTCTGACTTGTCCCTCTGCCTGCAACATGAAAAAGAAAAAAGCCGGAAACCCGCATAAATGCAAGAAAAAATGCCATCCCCGGCTTCCGCCAAAAACAGCATCTTCAGTACGCGATGAGGGGTTCGAACCCTCGACACCCTGATTAAGAGTCAGGGAATAAAAATGCTCTTATGCCGCATAAATACGGCACTTGGCAGAAATTAATGGAACAAAAATGGAACATTCTTCTTATGCAACAGCCGTCTCCGGTTTAAGGAGGCGGCTATAATGAAAATAATAAGGATGTATTTATACAATCATTATACTATACGTACATGCAAAAAGAAAGGCCGGAGATTTCTCCCCGGCCAATTCTACTGTTTATTGATCCACTGCTGCAGCTTTTTGATGCAAGGAGATTTCGCACTAAATACTCCGTCCTGCGTGCAGCCAAAATATTTCTGGATTGCCCTGATCGTCTTCGGCCCGATATGTCCATCCTGTTTTGCTCCTACCATCTTCTGGACGGCTTTGATTAGTGGGCTGTATCCGGATGGATCATCTTCCCATTCCCAGCCATCCTCTAGGCCAGGGTTCTGGTCTTTGTAACATTCATACTGATTGGATACCTTGCCGTCTACGGTCGTTCCGAAGATTTTCTGCAAGGCTTTTGTGGTATTCGGTCCCCAGTATCCGTCTACAGTCACAGTCGCCTTGGATGCGCTCGCACTTCCGGATGCAGTTGAACCTGATGATGAACCGGAACTGCCGGATGTACTGGATCCGCCTTTGATATCTTTGTTCAGCATACCACGAACAATCGCTTTCGCACATCTCTTTGCATCCCATTTCTCGTAATCATCTCTATCGTCCACGAAACAACACTCAACCAAGAATGCCGGCGCCTTAGTATTGCGGAGTACATAAAGACTCGTATCAACTTTAACTCCTCGGTTCCTGATTTTCAATTCTTTTGATACCTCTTCACAGATCCTTACTGCCATATCATATACTTTGGAATCCCAAGAATAGATCAGCACCTCTACTCCGCCGGTATCACCGTCTCCTTTTTTGTCTTTTCTGCCGCTATTCAAATGTACGGAACCGTCTGCATCCACTGAATGTGAATTACACTTCGTAACAATCCGGGCAAGACATCCGTTCTGTGTGGTTGCCACATCACAGGTACAATCATATGCTGTATGCCCCTCTGCTTTCAGCAGTCGGATCATCTCATTTTTTACAATCCTGTCCTCTACAGATTCTTTTAAAAATCCGACAGCGCCAGATGCGCCTTTCCCCTGCGGACAATGTCCTGCATGTACATTATACTTTGCCATATTACTCTGCCTCCTTCAATTCTTTTTCTGCCTCTGCAATCTCTTCCGGTGTTGGTTCAATCCCTTCATCCAGTTCATATCCTGCTTTCTTTAATTCTTCCATAGTTATTCTTTTCCTTCCTGATTTTCTTTGTTGATTGCTTTATCTGCTACCTCTAATCCCTTGATCAGAATTACCGGCACATTAAATCCTGCTTCCACAAAATTTTCTACAATACTGCGGATTTCATTGACCAGGAGCGATGCCAGCACAAACCATCCAAGCAGTGTAGTAATACCCAGATCCACTCCGATCACAGCCCCGATCTCGATAAAAATTGCCGCTGCACCAAACGCTACCGCAATCATGATCCAGTATCCAAGTTTCTTCAAAACACCTTTCCAGCCAGCAACCGAATTTTCCTTTCCCAGCATTCTGGATTTCATCCATCCTGTAATCCAGTCAGCCACGTTCAAGAGTAAAAAGGCCGCAAATAAAATCCAGTGTTCTCCTAAGATAAAACTCAAAATTGCTACCACTGCTCCTGTAATAGCATTGTATGTATCAATTATCGTGCTTGCCATTTTTTTCATACCCTCACTTTCCTTTCTAATCTCTTCCTTTATTTCATCTATGTTGCCGAAGGGTTCCGCTGACTATCGTCAGCGAAGACATATGCCTCGTCGCTATCGCTCCAAGTCATATAAGCAGAAGTGGGAAGCTGGCAAAACGGGCGCATCGCAAAGCCGCTGATGCTGGCGGTACTGTTGCTGGCAGTACCGCTGGAGTTCACATACCGTACGTAGGACGGTGATTCTGCACCATTAATACTTCTCAACCAATAATGGCTCTGATATGATCTTGATGCGTTATCGACGAACTTTTCATAAATGTGGTTATCTTCAAGCGGCTGGATTACACCTAATCCCATTGCATAGTAAGACGGGAACCAGAACTTGTCTTCTACAATTTCTGTTCCGCCGCCATCATCGTTCGGAAGGATACATTTATTTGTCTTAGTGACAACGATTCCTTTTTCATATGCAGTAAAATCCTTCAGGAATCCAGGTATCTGCGCCGCATAGCTCGGTTCAGCATCATATTCATACTGAACTGTCCACCAAGCACCTGTATCCTGGTCAGAGTTCAGCAACTGGCGAGCCGCTGAATAAGCCCACCTGTTATTACCTTGTGTTCGCCTACTCGATATAGGGCTGTTGGGTTCCGGTGCGTCAAACTGCCTACTTCCCAGATTCTGATCTGCCGCAACTGTCACGAATCCACTTGCTTTGTCCTGTGTATCCACAATCTCCCAGAAATAATCCGCACCTAAATACTGGCCAAACTTTATTTTTGAACCAAGCGGGAGATCTCCGAGGAGCGTCTGTCCGGTACGGTCTTTGTAATCTACCATAGCAACTGCGCCGTCTTCCAGGGACTGATACTGATTCTTGCTGTTCCTCGGGAATATACGATAGTAATATACCTTACCTTTCTGTACACCAGTATCGGTATATCCATCGGCAGCATAAGTGCCGTTATATACAATATCGCCATCAGCAGAAGTAGCAGGCATTGCATTCTCTTTCCGCAGAATAAGATATCCGCTGGCATTTACGTCAGACCAGTTCAGCTTGATCCCGACAGAATCCTGCAATCCGGAGGCTGACAGGTTGGTCTGCACCGGTAATGTCTCAGCCGGATATACATCATTCGGAATTGCTAAAATACGTGTAGCATAATCATTCAGGCTGTCATCCGGTTCCACGTTTCCGCCTTTATTGATGATTGCGCTTGCGATCGCCGGTTTTGCTACGTTCATGTATTCTTTTAGTTCTGCATCCACGTTTACTACGTCACCTCCTGTATTTTCCGGATAAGTCGGAACAAACAATTGTCCTGTCGATGGGTCTACTGCTACAGGCACATCTTCATCCGTTTTCTCTACAGCTTTTCCGCCACCCAGCTGTGTATCTGACATGATCGGAAGTTCATAGGGTTCGGCCTCCGAGCCTTCTCCCGGATCTCCTTTCCCCCCTTTCGGGATCCCCAGATTCAACAGTGGATTCTCCGTCGTTCCCGTCATGCTCGCTGTCGCCTGCTGTCCAGGTTCAAGCGTCTGCACGGTTCCGATCTGGATGTTTGGTGTAATCCCATTGTTTCCCCTGCTCGGATTTCCAGTGTCCGTTTCTCCCAGATACCAGTTTCCATTTTCTCCGATAGTTGGTGTTATGCCATCCTGCCCGGGATCACCATCATCACCATCTTTTCCATTTGTGACGGTAAAAGTATATGTCGCGTTGTTTGTAAGAGTGATGGTATAGGTATCCACTAATCCGGCTGTACCAGTCTTTGCGATATTACTTATTCCAACTCCGTCTTTTCCCGGTGTTCCACCGCCACCGCCGTTTTCCTCCAGTTCATCCAGTCTGGCAAGAATCTGTTCGATGATATCCGGGTTCTCCTGGATTACCTGTTCTGTGGTTTCCAATCCTTCCAAAACAGACAATGTTGCCACAGTGGTATTAAATTCCTGCTGTACCACACCTTCTGCGTCCGTCTTCTTCAAGCACACGATAAACCGGATGCTTCCCCTGTACGCCAGAGCGTTTCTGCCAACCAGCCAAGAGAACGTAATATTATCCCCGGAGATTGCCTTATCCGTTACTGCATATACATCCCCGCTATTATTTGCATTCATGAAATTTATCCTGATGTTAAACTCGGACAAATCCACTTCTCCATACTGCTTCGGCATCTGGAAATTCAGCCGCCTTACATCTTCGTCTGATTCCACCCCAACAGTCTGGAGGCCAGAAGGAACTGTTATAGTTCGCAGATCGTTGTCGATCTTGCAGACTTCCGTCTCTTCTGCATATACATCTGCCTGCGCAAGTGCTTCATCTAAATCCATTTTTTCACCTTCTCTCCTGCTTTATCTTGATTTCGTTCGTTGTTATGCGATAATTTTCTCTCTGTCCGACAACCCGCACTCCGAAGTTATCCCAAGTAAGTGCTTCTGCTGGTATTACGCATCTGCCGTTTTTAATCGGCTGCGGATATTCCTTTCTCATGCTGGAAAATACAGCCGCCATCCGGCAGCCTGCCCATTCCTCGGAAAACGAAAACTCTGCCTGCAGATAACCCTGTGTACCAGCTACGATTCCGGAGAAATCGCAGTCCGGGTCTTTTTGGATGCTCTGGGCGGTTATGATAAATTTTAATGTTCGCATATTACCTCCTATCTATAATTTAAATAGAGATTT
>NZ_BLYI01000064.1 GCF_016586355.1 Anaerostipes butyraticus | reverse complement strand
CCCTCGGGGACTCGAACCCCGGACCGATCGGTTATGAGCCGATTGCTCTAACCAACTGAGCTAAAGGTCCCCGTTAAGCCGTTGACCGGACTTGAACCGGTAACCTGCTGATTACAAATCAGCTGCTCTGCCAATTGAGCCACAACGGCATATTTGAGATAACACTCTATTAACAATCTGTTATGACTCCAACGGGATTTGAACCCGTGTTACCGCCGTGAAAGGGCGGTGTCTTAACCACTTGACCATGGAGCCTCATCTTCATGGCCGCTTCACGGCCTCTCCTGAAGCGCTCTCACGCTTCCCAACTCCCCGAGCCGGGCTCGAACC
>NZ_BLYI01000063.1 GCF_016586355.1 Anaerostipes butyraticus | reverse complement strand
CAGCCCGGCGGGTACAACCATTGTTTGTATATTTTATCGTAGACTTTATGTCAAGCTTACGGCAGATCCGCAGGATTCGTTTATCATTGGCCTTTATGCCATGATAACGTTCCAGTTCATCCCGGATCCTCCGGTATCCCTTGTCTGGAGAATCTTTGTGGATCTTTTCTATTTTATCTGCTATCCAGTGGTTTTCCAACTCGCTTTCCGGTGTCTCCCTATGCAGCCATTTATAATACGCCGCATGAGAAACACATCCAAGCCTGCACAGGCTCCGGATAGGATAGCCATGATCTTCGTGTTCCTCTTTTATCGCCCGGTATACGGCTTCATGC
>NZ_BLYI01000062.1 GCF_016586355.1 Anaerostipes butyraticus | reverse complement strand
CCGCCGGTCCTTCACTCGGCTGTAATGTAACAGCCGCAACATTCGGCTGATCACCGAAGATCATGGATCCTGACTGAAGGATTCCCTTGGCGAAATCACCATGTGTAGCAAGAATAATTCCTACCATTTTTCATATTCCTCCTTTTCTTTTTGAAAATTTCCCTGAAAACAGGGATGGCCGAAATGACAAAAATCACGTTAACCATTTCGCACCTTATAAGCTTATTTTACTCCGAAAATAAAATTTTGGGCAGATAGAATCTTTTGCAAAAATTTTTACAGGATTTGGTCATCTGAAAGATGATTTTACGAAGCATGGAATCTGTGATATGATGATTGGAAATACACAGAGAGAGGAAATCAGTATGAGTCAAAATACAAAAGGAATGTGTTTCGCAGTTATTGGGGGAACCTGCTGGGGGCTGTCCGGCGTCATGGGAAAATATTTATTCGATGAGAGACAGCTGACTGCGGTCTGGCTGGTGACAGTAAGGCTTCTTGCCGCAGGAATTTTAATGCTGGCTTTGGCATGGGGAAAAAGAAAAAACGGGATTTTTGACGTCTGGAAGAGAAAAGATTCGGCAGTCCGTCAGATTGTTTTCTGTATTTTTGGAATGGCGGCATGCCAGATGTCTTATTTCCTGGCGGTGCAGTATTCGAATCCGGGAACGGCAACGGTCCTCCAGTATTTAGGACCGGTTCTGATTATGCTGTTTTGCCTGATTCGGGACAGGAGACTGCCGAAAATGCTGGAAATCGCGGTACTGGTCGCGGTAATTGCGGGTGTTTTTCTGCTGGCAACCCACGGAAGTCCGGGAAATCTGGCCATTACGGAACAGGCCCTGTTCTGGGGGCTGATCTCCGCCGTTACCTGTGCGGTTTATAATATTCAGCCGGAGAAACTGTTAAAAGAATTTGGAACGCTGGAAACGGTAGGATGGGGAATGCTCATTGGAGGAATTCTTGCCGCTCCGGTGACGAGAGTCTGGGAAGTGCCGGGAGTATGGGATTCCATGACATTCTTTATGATGGCAGGGGTGATTCTGATCGGAACAGTCATTGCGTTTGGATGTTATCTCCACGGAGTGGCGCTGCTTGGACCGGTACGGGGAAGCCTGTTTGGGTGTGTCGAGCCCCTGGCGGCGTCTGTTCTGTCTGCAGCAGTGCTGGGCCAGGTGTTTGAGATGATGGATGTGGCTGGAATGGCATGTATTATTATAGGGGTGACTGCACTGGCAGTATTTGATAAGAAATAGCATCTGACAGAGTACAGAGAAAAAAGACTGTGGGTTCTCCCGGGAGAGAACATCACAGTCTTTTATTGTGTACAGCGAAAGATTTATTTGTCTCCAAAGCTGATGCCGATGGCTTTTGCTTCTTGGACAAGTCTGGATTTCGGATCCACCATTTTCAGCTTTCCGGCAACTTCGCTTAATGGAACTTTCACCGTTTCATTATTAACGATACCGATCATGTATCCGTATTCCTTATTTAAGATCAGCTCTGAAGCGGCTGCGCCTACCCGTGTGGCAATCACGCGGTCATATGCGCATGGAGATCCGCCTCTCTGAGTATGGCCGGGAACGGTAACACGTACTTCTTTATCCATTTTTTCTTCAATCTCAGCCGCCAGTTCATAAGCGATGGATGGATATTTTCTCTGAGCAAGTTTTGCCTTGTACTGTTTTTTCTTAAGTTTTGCATCTTCTTTAGAAATAGCTCCTTCTGCCACAGCGAGGATCGTGAATGTCTTTCCTGCCTCAGAACGTTTTTTGATAACGTCCGTCACTACGTTGATATCGTACGGAATTTCCGGAATCAGGATCACATCCGCTCCGCCGGCGATTCCGGCATGGAGAGTAACATGTCCTACTTTATGTCCCATGACTTCAATGATGAAAACACGGCTGTGAGAAGATGCCGTTGTATGGATTCTGTCGATCGTATCCGTTGCAATGTCTACAGCGCTCTGGAAGCCAAAGGTCATATCTGTTCCCCAGAGGTCATTGTCAATGGTCTTAGGAAGAGTGACAACGTTGAGACCTTCTTCTCTGAGCATGTTGGCAGATTTATGTGTGCCGTTTCCGCCCAGAATAACAAGACAGTCCAGTTTCAGTTTATGGTAAGTGGATTTCATGGCTTCTACTTTATCGAGACCATTTTCATCCGGAATTCTCATTTTCTTAAAAGGCTGTCTGGATGTGCCAAGGATCGTACCTCCGCGGGTAAGGATTCCAGAAAAGTCGTTCGGGGTCATAAGATGGAAGTTTCCATAGATCAGTCCTTTGTAGCCATCCTGAAAGCCGTAAATCTCCAGGTCATCTCTTTTGGCGCTCAGCCCTTTGATGACTCCGCGCATCGCTGCGTTCAAAGCCTGGCAGTCGCCGCCGCTTGTTAATAATCCGATTCGTAACATTGCTAACATCCCTCCAAATTTACTAATATCGATATAAATTATTTCCTATTTTATCACAAATCAGTCCATGAGAACAGAATCAGCGGCAAATAAAATGTAAAAAGTATGTAAAAATAAATGCAAAAAGCAGCATTTTTTTATCATAGATCCGGATTCCTCTATTGACGAAGAGAGGGATTCGGTGGTAAGATAACCACATATGAGAAAAGCGATGATGGAGACAGTACGCATATCAGGAACGTAAGAGCGAGTCCGGGACGGTGGGAGCCGGATATCAGTAGGGATATGAGGAAGATCACTCCTAAGCTGCAGGCTGAAATTCTGAGTAGGCTGTGCCGGCGTCCTCCGTTAACGGGATAACATATTATGATGTATGTGAAATAGGTGGTTTGTAAGCAACGGCGTTGTCCTATTTTGGACAGCGCCTTTTCTTTGTTCCGGCAGGAAATCTTATGCCGGATCAGAATGTTCCGCACTTTTCATAATACGAAGATTTAGAATATTTTAATTAAGAAGGAGAAGCGAGCATGTACAAGAAAGTGTCTTCCGATCTTAACTTTGTAGATCGAGAGAAAGAAACTGTAAAGTTCTGGAAAGAAAATAAGATTTTCGAAAAAAGTATCGAAGACAGGAAAGACGATCCGACTTATACTTTTTATGACGGACCGCCAACTGCAAATGGAAAACCTCATATCGGACATGTGCTGACCCGTGTCATCAAAGATATGATTCCGCGTTATCAGACAATGAAAGGTCATAAAGTAACCCGAAAAGCCGGATGGGATACCCATGGGCTTCCGGTGGAACTGGAAGTGGAAAAACTTTTAGGCCTGGATGGAAAAGATCAGATTGAAGACTACGGACTGGAGCCGTTTATTAAGAAATGTAAGGAAAGTGTCTGGAAGTATAAAGGAATGTGGGAGGATTTCTCCAACATTGTAGGATTCTGGGCAGATATGGATCATCCGTATGTAACATATGACAACGACTTTATCGAATCTGTATGGTGGGCATTAAAACAGATCTGGGACAAAGGTCTTCTTTATAAGGGATTCAAGATCGTTCCTTACTGCCCAAGATGCGGAACTCCGCTTTCTGCGCAGGAAGTGGCTCAGGGATATAAAGATGTTAAAGAACGTTCAGCGGTTGTCCGTTTTAAGGTAAAGGATGAGGATGCATACTTCCTGGCATGGACCACAACGCCTTGGACACTGCCTTCCAACATCGGACTTTGTGTCAATCCGGATGAGACTTACGCAAAGGTAAAGGCAGCGGACGGATATGTATATTATATGGCAGAAGCTCTGCTGGACACGGTTCTTGGAAAGCTGGCAGACGAGGAAGCGGGAACTCCGGCTTATGAAGTGCTGGAAACTTACCAGGGAAAAGAACTGGAATATAAAGAATATGAACCTCTTTATGAATGTGCTGCCAAAGTAGCGGAAAAACAGCATAAGAAAGCGTTTTATGTAACATGTGACGGATATGTAACATTAACAGACGGTACCGGAATCGTTCATATTGCGCCTGCATTTGGTGAGGACGATGCGAAAGTCGGACGCAAATACGATATGCCGTTTGTACAGCTGGTAGATGAAAAAGGAAATATGTCTCCTGAGACTCCGTTTGCCGGTCTGTTTGTTAAGAAGGCCGATCCGGAAGTGTTAAAAGACCTGGATTCCAGAGGATTATTATATGACGCTCCGAAATTCGAGCACAGCTATCCTCACTGCTGGAGATGTGATACTCCGCTGATCTACTATGCAAGAGAATCCTGGTTTATCAAGATGACGGAAGTAAAGGATCAGCTGATCGCCAACAACAATACCGTCAACTGGATTCCGGAAAGCATTGGAAAAGGACGTTTTGGAGACTGGCTGGAAAATGTTCAGGACTGGGGAATTTCCAGAAACCGTTACTGGGGAACTCCGTTAAATATCTGGGAATGTGAATGCGGACATCAGCATTCTATCGGATCCATTGAAGAATTAAAGAGCATGTCAGACAACTGTCCGGATGACATTGAACTTCATCGTCCGTACATTGATGATGTGACGATCAAGTGTCCGGTCTGCGGCAAAGAAATGCACCGAGTGGAAGAAGTTATTGACTGCTGGTTTGACTCAGGATCCATGCCGTTTGCTCAGTGGCATTATCCATTCGAGAACAAAGAAATCTTCGAGGAGAATTTCCCGGCAGATTTCATTTCAGAGGCAGTAGACCAGACTCGTGGATGGTTCTATTCCCTGATGGCAATTTCCACGCTGCTGTTTAACAAAGCGCCATACAAGAATGTTGTCGTTCTGGGACATGTGCAGGATGAAAATGGACAGAAGATGAGTAAGTCCAAAGGAAATGCGGTCGATCCGTTTGAAGCTCTGGAAGAGCACGGAGCAGATGCGATCCGCTGGTATTTCTATACCAACAGCGCACCATGGCTGCCAAATCGTTTCCATGACAAAGCGGTAACAGAAGGACAGCGTAAATTCATGGGAACCTTATGGAACACTTATGCATTCTATGTACTGTATGCGGAAATCGATCAGTTTGATCCGACAAAACATGCATTAGAATATGATAAGCTTTCTGTTATGGACAAATGGTTATTATCCAAGATGAACACCATGGTGAAAACAGTGGATGAAGATCTTGGCGCTTATAAAATTCCGGAAGCAGCAAGAGCCCTTCAGGATTTTGTAGATGATATGAGCAACTGGTATGTAAGACGCTGCCGTGACCGTTTCTGGGCAAAAGGAATGGAACAGGATAAGATCAATGCTTACATGACACTGTATACAGCACTTGTTACAGTATGTAAGGCAGCGGCGCCGATGATTCCGTTTATGACAGAAGAAATTTATCAGAATATCGTAAGAAGTGTAGATAAAGACGCTCCTGAAAGCATTCATTTATGTGATTTCCCTGTTTACCAGGCAGATCAGGTAGATGAAACGCTGGAAGCTGACATGGATATGGTATTGAAAATCGTAGTTCTCGGACGTGCCTGCAGAAACAGCGCAGCGATCAAGAACCGTCAGCCAATCGGAAAGATGTATGTAAAAGCTGACAGGGATCTGCCGGACTATGATCAGGAAATCATCCTAGATGAGCTGAATGTAAAAGAAATTGAGTTTACAGATGACGTATCATCTTTCACAACTTACAACTTTAAACCGCAGCTTAAGACGGTAGGACCGAAATACGGAAAACTGGTAGGAGGAATCCGCAATTACCTTGCAAATGTTGACGGCAACGCTGCCAAAGCGGATCTGGATGCCAAAGGCGTGCTGGAATTTAGCGTAGATGGAACTCCGGTTGAACTGGCAGAAGAAGATCTTCTGATCGAAATGGTTAAACAGGAAGGATATGTAACAGAAGCCGACAATGGCGTTACCGTTGTTCTGGATACCAACCTGACTCCGGAACTTCTGGAAGAAGGATTTGTCCGTGAGGTTGTCAGCAAAGTACAGTCCATGCGTAAGGAAGCAGGATTCGAGGTCACAGACCACATCACACTTTCTTACAAAGGAAGTGACAAGGCTCATGATACTATCGCGAAGAACGAAGCTGAAATCGCAGGAGATGTTCTGGCAGATGAGGTAAAAGCAGGAGAAGTTTCCGGATTTACCAAAGAGTGGAACATTAACGGAGAAAAAGTAGAATTAGGCGTTGAAAAACGATAAGAAAGAGAAAGAAAGGCACTCTGCCGGGGGAACCTGGCAGGGTGTTTTTTAGAATGTTTTCTTTTCCCTTTTTATCACGATCAGCCGGTCGTCATAGTTTTCATGTTCCAGGGAAAGCAGATATTTCCTTGGCGTCGTTTTCGTAAAGGATTTGAAGTCTTTCATCATATGAGACTGGTCATAATAGCCTGTGATCTGTGCCAGTTCCGCAAAATCCACATGTTCCATATTAAGATTCAGATTATCCAGCAGATACTGGAACCGCATCATTTTGGAGAACATTTTTGGCGTCATTCCATAATAAGCTTTAAACACTTTGTTGATATAACGCTCGGAATATCCGGTCTGTGTGGATAACTCGCCAATGGAAAGGCTTCCGGCGCTTAAAACAATCTGTGAGATCAGGTATTCCCGGAGATTCTGTTTTGGGTTATAACCGGCACTTAGAATATAGTAATGAAGGTATGTGTCCAGAAATATTTTCTGCTGTTCTTTAAAATCACGAATACTGGTAATTTTTTCGATCAGGTCTTTGTCCTGAATGACTTCATCAAGAGGAAGTTCCTGATTGATGATTTCAGACATGGGAAGATTACAGATATCCGGCACCTTTCCGGGAAGAAAACGGACGCCGAAATAGTAGGCCGCACTCTGATTGAAGACAACAGAAGGAGAGAGTACGGTTCCGCAGATTCTGGCTTCCGGGTGAGATTCATCACAGCAGAAAAGGATATCAACACATCCGTCCGGGATTGCCAGGACAGCATTGTCTTTTCCTTCTGTCAGTTCAAAACTGTAAAAATGAGAGATTCCGTATTTTAAAATAACAGACTTATAATATTTGGATGATGCCATAACAAAATAAGGCTGTTTTGGCCGTATTTTCAAGTCATTATCTTCCATGAGCCATTCCTCCTGATAATAGAAAAAGGAGGCCGCAAAATATGCAAGCCTCCTTTGACTTAGGTACGTTGTATTCAATGATAGTAAAAGAATAAAAGGGTGTCAACTTTTGGCGTGGAACCGGTTATACTGCAGTTCATGAAGATCCACATCTGTTCTGCCCTCCGTAACCAGCTGTGCAAGATTATAGCCAACAGCCGGGGCGATTCCAAAGCCGTGCCCGGAAAAACCACAGGCAACGATCAGGCCGGGAACTTCTTCTACAGGGCTGATAACCGGGACTTTATCTGCGCACAAATCCATCCATCCTGCCCAGGTGCGGACAATTTTTGCGTGTTTCAGGGCCGGGAAATATTTGATGATTCCGCGGCAGGTACTGGAAGCTGCAAGACTGTTGGAAATCGGCGTGCCGTTATCCTTTGTGAATCCTTCCAGACCAAGAGTTCCTCCGAAAACAAAGGAGCCGTGTTTGGTCTGATGACCGTAGAAATCAGCTTCTGCGGTTCCAAGCATCTGATTAAACATAGGAGCCTGAGCTTCAGTTACAAGGCCTTCCAGCATAACGGACTGCATCGGAATATCAATGTTTACGGTAGCCAGAATCGGGCGGCTGTCAAGGCCTGCAGCCACAATAACGGTATCGGCTTCAAATACATCGGTTGAAGTGATAACCTGACGGAGTTTTCCTTTGATTTTCTTCAGTTTGGTAACTTTTTGTTCTGTAAGAAAGCATACCCCCATTTTTCGAGCCTGTTTGTAGTATCCGAGGGTCGTAGTGAGCGGATTGGCGTGACCATCGGTCGGACACCAGCTGGCGCCGATTACCTCTCTGGAAAGATAAGGGTTGATGGTTCGGACTTCATCGCCGCTGATCATTTTTACATCCAGGCCGCAGGCTCTGGCACGGTCGGCAAGTCCCGAAAGAATTTCCAGGTGTTCCGGTGTCTTTCCGAGACGGAGATTGCCGTCCTGATGGTATTCGCAGTCCACTTCCAGTTCTTCGGATAATGTCGACCATAACTTCTGAATTCCGTACATGGCTAGAGGGAGTTCTCTGGGGTCACGTCCGGACTGGCGGACACCGCCGCCGTTTCTGGAGGAACCCCCGTTTCCAATATAACTGCTTCCTTCCAGTACCAGGACGGAAACACCTCTTTTCGCGAGATAATAAGCTGCAGCGCATCCAATGATGCCGCCGCCGACAATAATAACATCTGCAGAATGTTTCATTCAGGCTTCCTCCTTTCTTTCATTTGCCAGGATACACATTTCGATTGGCCGCATCGGCGCCCGTGAGGTGGCAGGTTCGAGTTTGTCAGGAGATACCTGCAGTTCTCTGGCCACAATGCTTTTTACTAATTTGGAGCAGGTCTGACCCTGGCAGAGTCCCATTCCGGTGCGCAGATAACGGCGGATTTCGGTTAAGGTGAACATGCCGTCATGAACTGCCCGGCGGATTTCTCCTTTTGTAATTTCCTCACACCGGCAGATCAGCATGTCATCATCCGGCGCAGGGATATATTCTCCAATATTGATAGAACGGTCGTTGATAGAGTTCATAGTCAGGCCTCCTTCCTGAAAAATCTTGCTTTCATGGCATACTGCTTCGGAACTTTCATCGTCAGAAGATGAGTGTGGTCAAAAGCAGGTGAACTTTTGACAGAGATTACTTCTGCTTCACAGCATGGACTGCCGTCTCTTCCGAGGGCAATGCCTGTATCCCCTGCTTTGGGAAGAGGCAGGAATTCATATGGCAGCATAACAGAAGCATAAGTTTCATCGCAGGCTTCGTCCACCAGGAAAATGGCCTGGCCGGAACAGGACGCAACACACATACCGCAGCCGATGCACTGAGCTGTTTCATCTACAGCAGGAAGGGATGTGATTTTTTCGCCTATTTTAATGCAGTGCTTAGGGCAGGCATTCTGACAAGGGTTGCATGGAATATTTTGAGAACATTCGATGACAGGATGGACGCCGATTGTGTGGGTGACGCCGGGATATTTTTCAATTTCAGAATCATCAAGATAGCCTTTTTCCAGGAGATTTGCGGAGATATCAATATTTTCTTCTGTTTTTGTAAGAATTTTTCCGCGGTTTTCCGGGGCAAACATACCCTGCCGGAGTCCGGAGAGAGCCTGCTGATGGATTTCATACTGCTGCTCAAAAGCAGCATCATCCATATAACCAAGGAAATGTGCGGCGGCAATACCGCAGATGCGGCCTCCGATCATGGCGGAACTGGCTTCTTCAATGCCTTCTACGTCTCCGGCGGCAAAGATTCCCTCAATAGAAGTCTGACCGCAGGCATCGACAATCGGAACCTGACCGCCTCGTTTTGGATTATCTTCCATTTGACAGCCTGCCATTTTAAGAAGCTGTGACATAGGAGAAAGTCCTACTGCAATGCAGATGGTGTCTGCATCAAAATGTTTTTCTGTTCCAGGTATGAATTGAAATTTATTATCGATTTCAGCAATGGTAACGCCGGTGACCTGGGTGTCTCCCTCTGCTTTTACGATCGTATGGGATGTATAAAAAGGAACACCGCAGCGGGCGACCTTGGAGGCGTGGACGCCGTAGCCTCCGATGCGAGGCGCCGCATCGGCAAGAGCCACGACTTCGCAGCCTGCCTGAAGGAGCTGATAGCTTACGACGAGTCCTACATTTCCAGTTCCAAGCATAAAGACTTTCTGTCCGGGACGAATGCCGTGAAGGTTCATCATGGTCTGAGCGGCGCCGGCACCGATCACGCCGGGAAGCGTCCAGCCTTCGAACGTAACCATGTTTTCTGCTGCGCCGGTGGCGATAATAATGGAATCTCCTTTGACATGGTGGATCTGATTGTTAATTTTTACAGTGAGTTCTTTATCCATATACATGCCGGATACCACAGCATTGAGACAGACGGTTACGCCCAGTTCCTCTGCTTCTTTCAGCAGATCCTGTCCAATCTTGAAACCGCGGATTTTGGCTTTGTGTTCTTTTGAACCGAAAAATTTATGAATCTGTTTAAAAAGCTGTCCGCCCGGTTTTTCGTTTTCATCGAAAACAATGACATTCATTTTCAGTTTTGCTGCTTCTATGGCTGCCGATAAGCCGGCAGGACCGGCACCGACAACGATCAAATCATATCGTTTCATTGCTTAATCGCTTCCTTTCTCTGATGTTTTGTCAGGCTTTGTAGATACGCCGTACTGTGTTTGGACGCACATACCTTCTCTCAGAGGCGTTACGCAGGTACGGATATTTGGCTGTCCGTCTACGACCATCACACAGTCGGTACAGCGGCCGATGGCACAAAAGATTCCTCTCGGTTTATGCTGTTTTTGTGTATAACGGTGAACCATAACACCAGCTGCTTTTAAAGCGGCGGCAATCGGTTCACCTTCATAACCGGATAATGTTTTTCCATCATAGGTAAAATTAACTTTTCTTCCTTTGGAGAAATTTCCGAGAATCGGATGTTCTTCCATTCTTACGTTCATTTTGATCCTTCCTTTCCATCCGCTATGCCAGTGCAGGCTGATCCCAGAGATTCAATCTGGTTCCGATTCCCTGCTTTAAAGCGTTTTTATAGACGACAGTTCCCCAGGCAACATCTTCGACAGGCATTCCGCCGATGGAATACACAATGATTTCATTGTCCTTTCGATGGGTTGGGATTTTGCCGGTAAGAATATCTCCCAGATCATCAATCTGGGAAGCCTTCATTCTGCCTTCTGTAATCAGATCCATGCAGTGGACTGCGGGAATCGGAATAGTTTCATAGGCAGGGAAATCCATTTCCTCTTCCCAGGCCTCATAGAGCATGGTATTGTCGGCAATAGTCCGTGCGCGGTGCAGGATAAAATCATCATCGAACCGTGCGGCTGCCGGGCAGCAGAACAGTGCTCCTGGTTTGATCCAGCTTTCTTTGATATATGGATAATCTTCGATATTTCCGGTCGGAGAAGAGGTGGCGATGCAGATGATATCACAATCTCTGACGGCTTCTTCTTCCGTGCCTACAATTTCGATATTGGATATGGACGGATAAGTTTCTTCTGTAAAACGGGCAAATTCTTTTGCAGATTTGGAAGAAGGACTGCTTCCTTTGATTTTTATTGTTTTGATTCCGGGACGAACAGCCATGGCAGCAGCAAGGATTGTTTTACTCATAACACCAGGTCCGATAATACCAATGGCGCTGCTGTCCGGATGAGCAAAATGTTTGATCCCCACTCCGGGAACCGCACCGGTACGATAAGCGCTCAGAATATTGGCGGACATATAGGCCAGAGGCGCACCGGTATCTTTATCATTTAATGTAAGCATTAAAATGGATCTCGGAAGACCTTTTTTCTTGTTTTCCATGTTGGAGCCATACCATTTAACGCCGGCCATATCAAATTTTCCGCCAAGATATGCAGGCATTGCCATGAATCTTCGATCCGGTCCGTCCACCGGCATGTTGGGAAATGGAGATTCTTTTGGAAATTCCATCATACATCCGTGGGAGTTTCCGTTGGCGCCGCCCATACGGTAGTCACCTGCTTTTAACAGGCGGAACATTTCTTCCATCGTATCAATACAGCGGGCCATGTCTTTGACACCGGCAGCGATCATATCCTGTTCATTTAAATACAAAAAATCAACTTTTGGGTAATTCATTTGAAAGCCTCCTTGTCAGAATTTATAAAAAAATAAAGACGTCTGAAACTGCTGTTTCAAACGCCTTTGTTTTAACTGGTTTTCATTGTAGATGATTCCTGCTGAAAAAAATTGTAAAAATCGGAACTATATAAATTTATACAGCGGCAGGCTGCTGATTGTTGGTGTAAGAAGATGCAGCACCTTCAATATCACTTAAATCTGCAGGTACAAACATCGGCTGTTTTCGGACAAAGCGTGTCCAGATAACTGCATAAATCAGAGTAACGGCAAGAATTACAAAATAAAGCTGGTAAATGAAAATGCGCTGTGCACCTTCCGCAATATGTACAATCATATAAACATCCCCTATAATGGCAATGATCTGAGGAATTCCGCCGAGAACAAGAGATTTCCTGCGGGCGGGATGATCCGGGTACCGGCGCCTCAAAACAAGAACGGTAAGGTTGACCAGGATATAAGATGTCAGCCAGAAACAGGATGCAGCCAGGAGAAGACTGGATAAAGTGCTTGAATTTGTAACACCAGTGATTACAAGGATAGTGTCACCGATACCAATGAAAAACATACCTGTAAGGGCGACATTATGTTTGTTCTTTTTTGCAAAGCATTTTGGAAGCAGATCATTTTCGGCCATTCCTGCTAATACATTGGGAATTCCGCCAAGAACCGTATTTGCTGTGCTGACGCCGGCGAGAATGGTAATCAGTCCCATCCAGAGAGCACCTGGTGTACCAAGAAGATTCCGGGCGAATACCATATGGGGCATACTGGAGGAAGCAAGTTCAGTCAGAGTAACATAGTTGGTCATTCCGTTTCCGAGAATGGACTGAAGAACAAAGAGGATGCTGATGCCAAGAATCATGGCAAGCAAGACGTCACGTTTTGGATTCTTCAGACTTTTAGATACAGGGATGACAAATTCAATGCCGATAAACAGCCAGAACGCCATAGAAGAAAGACTGACATATCCGCTGAGTCCGGTAACTGCCGGCGGGGTCTGACTGGCGGCATCAATGATCTGGCCTGTTCCAAGTTTCAGAGAACTGATAATTCCCATGGCCAGAATAGAAAGAAGCAGAAGTCCGACTACAATATTCTGAATTTTAGAGAAAATATCGACGCCGTGATAGTTGATAAGCAGCAGAGCTGCCAGAAACAGAATACTGATGGCCGGAGCAGGAATCTGCGGCAGGAATAGTTCATTGACGACCATACCGCACATAGCCACTTCAACGGATGCTGCCAGAAGATTTACAACGACATAGGCGGATACATTGGATATAATAGAAGGGACAGATCCAAGACCTACTTTGGTGTACTGTCCCATGCCCCCTTCCGCATCAGGCATCAGATCGTGCAGTTCTGAAAAAGATAATGCCAGACAGATGTTCAGAACCAGAACGATCAGCATAGAAATGATAAAACCCCTTCCGGCAAGACCGATTCCGGTACCAAGAGATAACAGACAGCTTGACGCAACAATTAAGCCGACAGTGACTGCAATAGCACTGGGCAAACCTAATTTTTTCTCCATAATAATTCCTCCATTTCACAAGTTGAACCAAATTGTTTTCCAATAAAAGAGGCGCCCGGGATGAAATATCCAGGACGCCGTTGTTCTTTGTTACGACTCATTATAAGGATGGAAAATAAGATAAGATTGTAAAAAATGGAACAAGAGTGTTATATTTCAGAACCTGACGAAGATTTTCCGATGGTCTCCAGACCGTGATCTTCCAGAAACAGATTGATTTCTATCAGGTTCCATACTTTGCGGTTAATGTGCATCATAATTGCTGCGTCTCTTGGAACTTTGGCGTAGAGTTCTCCCTGCTGCGCGATCCTCAGGGCATGCTGGGTCGTATTCAGATCCATGCGGGCGCCCAGACACAGAGCCAGGAGATGATCTCTGGAAGGATGAGTTTTTCTTCCGTTTAAGATTTCATGGGCATAGCTTTTGGAAACCCCGCTGTTTTTTATGATCTGGGCTGCGGTAATTCCGTTTTGCGCCATATAGATGGAAAAATAATCCTGCAGGCTGGGCGCTGTCTGAAGCTGTTTTAGGTAATCGGAAAAACTGCTGCAGGAAGTTGATTTTAAAGTTTCATTTAATTCTTCAGTCGACTGACGGTTCATAGGCAGATCCTCTCGTATTTTTTTTCCTATCATACCATGATATAATAAATCGTGCCAGAAAAACGGAGGAAAGAAATATGAGACTGGAAGAGGAATATCGTTTATCCTGTTATGAAGAATTAACAGAAATGGGAGGAAATCCAAAGGTGCATCTGGTAAAAGATGTAAGGACAGGCGATATTTTGATCAAAAAAGAAATACAGGCAGAGGTTGAGCCGGTTTACCAGAGGCTGAGACAGGAAAAAATCCGGGGAATCCCGGAAATATATGATCTGATCGAAGGAGAGAATGAGATTTTTGTAATCGAAGCTTATATTCATGGAAGAAGCCTGGAAAAGATCCTGGATCAGAAAGGAAGACTGGAGGACCGGGAAGCGGCGGAGACCGCTTTGGCTGTATGCAGGATACTAAAAAGACTTCATGAACAGGAGAATCCGGTGATCCACAGAGATATCAAGCCGTCCAATCTTATGATCAGCGCAGAAGGGTCGGTATATCTCATTGATTTTGATGCGGCGAGGGTATATTCGGAAGAGAAACAGACAGATACCCGGCTTTTGGGAACGAAGCGGTATGCGCCTCCGGAGCAGTATGGTTTTGGACAGTCCGATGCCAGATCAGATCTTTATGCACTGGGAGTCACGCTGAATATGATGATAACCGGATCCTATCCGGATGAAGAGCTGCCGGAAGGAGCCATAGGAGATGTAATCAGCCGGTGTATCCGCTGGGAACCTGAGGAACGATACCAGACGGCGGGAGAACTGGAACAAGACTTAGAGAAAATCTGTGATCCCCAAAAAGATCAGAACGAAGAAACCCCTTTAGAAAACACAGGACAGAGGGCATCCGGTATTGTGGGATTTCGCTCAAAAGTTCCATGGAAAATGGCGCTGGCTGTGCTGGGATATCTGTTCCTGGTTTTTGTATGCCTTAGAATGGAGATTATGGATTCCAATGGAGTGCCGCTTTCCGGAGGGAGACTGTGGCTGGAGAGAGTCTCTGCTCTTATGATTTTTCTGGCAAGCATCCTGTATCTGGGAAATTTTGCGGGTCTTAGAGAAAAATCTTTTGGAAAATGGAAAGAAAACAGACGGCTGTGCTGGGTATTTGCGGCGGTATGGGTTATCGGCATCATATTTTTCGGCCTGGCATGTATGCTGATAATAGAAGGAATTATCTGGGGACAGGCCTGAAATACAAAAAGAAAATTGTACGCTGGCAGCGGAACATAGGACGCCTTCTTTTTGCAATAATAAGGAAAAAAGGGAAGGAGAAAGACAAATGAAAACTTGGAAACTCGTTTCAGGGATTCTGTCAATTATTCTGTTTGTATTTGTCGCGTTCCAGTCTTGTGCTGCCGGAGTGGGAAATGCACTGGCTGAGAATGGAGAATCTGGAGGAAGCGCCGGTATCATCGTCGCTGTACTGCTTCTTGCCGGAGGAATTGTTTCTATCTGCGCAAGAAAAGGTGGAAGGGGTCTGAATATAGCTCTGATCGTAATCTTTGGAATCGGAGCAGTCGTAGGCTTTACAATGGCAGGAAGTTTCGCGGATCTGAATATCTGGGCAGGATGGTGCCTGATCAATGCGGTGCTGGCAGTTGTTTCAATCGTAAAGCAAAAATAAAACATAATCTTTGTAAGGCGGATCTGTGTCCGCCTTATTTTTTTGCCTATAGCGGATACCTGAGGGAACGGATATCCGGGGACAATGGCATGGATTGAATTATATTTTGGGCAATGCTATACTGTTTTTATTGGCGGAAAAGAGCGGATTCCGAGGAGATTCTTACGGTGTTGTTCAAGCGGAGGAAGAAAACTCGGCCTGGATGATGCAGGAGAATTTATGGAACGCAGTTAATAAAATAATTGTATTATGGAGGGAACTATGACAAAAGAAGAATTGGCATTGGAAGTGATTGCCAGACTGAAAAAAGAATACCCGGATGCGGGATGTACTTTAGATTATAACGAAGCATGGAAACTTTTGGTAAGCGTCAGACTGGCAGCTCAGTGTACAGATGCCAGAGTCAATGTGGTAGTCAAAGATTTATATGCGAAATATCCGGATGTGGAATCTCTGGCCGCTGCGGATGTGGCGGATATCGAGGAAATCATACGTCCGTGCGGGCTTGGAAAAAGCAAGGCAAGAGACATCAGCAAATGCATGAAAGTTCTGCGGGATGAGTATGACGGAAAGATTCCGACAGACTTTAAATCACTGCTGAAGCTGCCGGGAGTAGGAAGAAAAAGCGCAAATCTGATCATGGGAGATGTTTTTGGAGAGCCGGCGATCGTTACAGATACCCACTGTATCCGTCTGGTAAACCGGATCGGTCTGGTGGACGGCATCAAAGATCCGAAAAAGGTAGAGATGGCTTTGTGGGAAATCATTCCTCCGGAAGAAGGAAGTGATTTCTGCCATCGGCTGGTCTATCATGGAAGAGATGTCTGTACAGCCCGGACCAAGCCTCACTGTGATCAGTGCTGTCTGGATGATATCTGTGCACATATCATTTAAAATGTGGAGAAAACAGAAGATGACAGAAATCATTGTGGATTATTTTGATCTGGAGCAGATTTGTGAATCCGGGCAGTGTTTCCGCATGAAAAGAAAATCGGAACATCAGTATGAAGTGATCGCAGGAGACCGGTATCTGCAAATCAGTCAGAAAGGAAATCAAATTTGTTTTGACTGTACACCGGAAGAGTATGAAGGATTCTGGAAGCGGTATTTTGATCTGGAAACGGATTATGGAAATTTCATTCAGAGAATTGATCCTGGGGATTCTTATCTAATGGAGGCCGCCAGGTTTGGATCCGGCATTCGAATCTTAAAACAGGATTTATGGGAGATGATAGTCTCCTTTCTGATTTCCCAGCAGAATAATATCCGGAGAATCCGCCGGTGTATTGAAGCCATATGTGAAAAGTATGGAGAGAAAAAGCGGAATAAAGCGGGAGATATCTATTATGCATTTCCAAAACCAGAAGCATTTGCAGGACTGGGAGAAGATGATTTAAAGAAATGTAATCTCGGTTACCGGAGCAAATATGTAGTGCGTACAGCCAGAATGACAGCAGACGCAGAAGTGGATCTTCAGAAGATTGAGCGAAGTTCTTATCCGGAGGCAAAAGAGGAGCTGATGAGATTTTACGGAGTGGGGAGCAAAGTAGCAGACTGTATCTGTCTGTTTGCCCTTGGCCAGATGGAAGCATTCCCCGTGGATACGCATATCAATCAGGCACTGCAGAAGCATTATCCGGGCGGGTTTCCAATGGAAGCTTATCCGGGATTCCAGGGTATCCTTCAGCAGTATATTTTTTATTATGAACTGATGGGCGGAAAATAGCTGAGACAGATAGCTGCTCTCCAGGCATATTGTGAAAAAAACCACCTGCCATAGGAAACAATTTCCCGGCAGGTGGTTTTCTATTTTGAAAAGAGAGGATTAAAAAATATATGAAAAACTATGGTTTAAGTATACGCAGAATCCGGGGTTCAATCAATATACAGAGTATAAACAATTATAAACGATTTCTAAAAATATTTAACGAATTCTTAGAAAACACGAAAGAAGGTTCATGAAGAATTTACAATCTATAAAGGAACATTTGAGATGGGGGTAGACGGCAGAGAAAAAGTATGGAATAATAAGCCAGATACAACAAGGATTTTAGAAGGAGTGTATACAGCGCGAGTATGGATGAGTATCAAAAAGAATTGATGAATGCCCTGCCGGGACTCAAGGAAAGCCTGCCTCAGCCGTTCTGGCGTCTGGCGGAAGTTTTCAGAAATCAGGTGTTTGAACTGTGTACGGCGGATGGGGAAGAAGGAACGTTAGAGTATTATGTTCCCTACATGATGAATGACGCAGCAGAAAGTTATTTTATGATGGAAAAATGTCATATGACAGGGGAATATCAGCCGGAAGAGACAGAAAATACCAGCGCAGAGCTGATTACAGAGGAAACAGGATATGCTCTGATCGTCCGTCAGGCATCAGGAAATGTATTTACACTGTGGTTTGCGAACCTTCGATGGAAAGAGCATTTCTATCAGTATCATGGAATCGGACATTTCTGGAGAAAGGGACAGGAGCAGTGGCGCCAGCTGGTTTATATGGCGGGAACCCTTCATGATAAATGTGTATATCTGGGAGATGAAGCGTGCAGTGAAAAAGAAAAAGCCCTTTTTCATCTGATTGAATTCGGACCTTTTCGAAAATGGTCGCCGATCCAGGAAGATCTGGAAGAGAAATATCCTCCGACATATGAAGGCATTGACTGTATGCGGCAGCTGGCCAGAGAAGCGGGAGACTGGAAATACGAACGGCTGCTTTGCGTATATAAGAAATTCCCATTCCGGTGGCTGGAAACATGGCTGAGCCGAAGGCTGGAAAAACCATCCAGGGAAGCATTATATCAGTTGATCTATGAAAAAATCAGGGCAGCTTCCTGTGAATATCCGGTTCGGCGGTATCAGGAGGAAGAACAGTACAGAATTGATGTCTGCAGACAGGAAGCTGATACGTTTCTCAGGGGAAAAGGATTTCAGGGAACATATCCGGAATATTACAAAGAAAGTATGTGGATCCAGGCAGCAGAGGAACAGCCCTTCACAATTCTGGAATCCTCTGATTACGTCTTCCGCATTTATTTTATGATATCAGAGAGGAAAAAGGGAAGATGCGGCAGAAACAGCGGATTCTTTCATGGAAGGGGAAGACGGAGCCGGGTGGCAGAGTTTAAAGGGAATGAATCGTTATCATGAAAATAGCAGAGCGGAATCGTTCCATTTAATTGACAAGGAAATATCAATAAGGTAAGATAAAATAGTACATTATGTTGTAAAATGAAGCGACAGGTTTTGGAGACAAGCGATGCGACAAGGAAGCGTGCAGATGACGGCTTGCAGAGATGCTTGATCCGGAACTTGTTTTTTTATATCATGAGAAATTCTGCCCGGAATTTTTATGATATAAAATATTCTCCGGGCAGGATATTTTCCTGCTTCAGAGATTTTGAACTTTTGAAAATAAAGTGCTCTGCAACGTAAAAGGATAAACGGAGGAAGGATCATGTTGAAAATCAAGAATTATGTAAAGGCGGAAAGTCTTGAACAGGCATATGAGCTCAATCAAAAGAAGAGCACCTGTATTCTTGGAGGAATGTTATGGCTGAAAATGAGCAGCCGGTCGTTTCAGACGGCGGTGGATCTGTCAGGACTTGGTCTGGATCAGATTGAGGAAACGGAAGAGGAATTTTCCATCGGGGCTATGGTGACATTAAGACAGATGGAGAAACACGAAGGACTGAACCGGTTTTCAGATAATGCAGCGGCAGAGAGTGTGAAAAGCATTGTAGGAGTTCAGTTCCGGAATCTGGCAACTGTAGGAGGAAGTATTTTCGGGCGATTTGGTTTTTCAGATGTTCTGACATTCTTTCTTGCTCTGGATACTTATGTGGAATTGTATCATGGAGGAATCATTCCCCTGGAGCAGTTCGCAAAACAGCCGTATGACAGGGATATTCTGATTCGATTGATCGTGAAAAAGACAAAGGCAGACTGTGTATATCTGTCTTACAGGAATACAAAAACAGATTTTCCGGTTGTGACCTGTGCCATATCTTCTCTGGATGGAAAAGGCTGTGCGGTGATCGGGGCAAGACCGGGAAGAGCCCAGAGGATAGAACTGCCGGATGCATGGCGGGAAATGATCACGCAGGAGGAAGGAAGAGAAAAACTGGCGGAACAGACAGCGGCCAGGATGACTTTCGGAAGCAATATGAGAGCTTCTGCACAGTACAGAGAACAGCTGGCAAAAGTTCTCCTGAAGAGGGGATTGAAACAGTTTGCAGAAGAAAGGAGCGGAAATTAAGATGAAGATTACGCTTACGTTAAATGGAAAGAAGACAGAGGCGGAGATCCGTCCGGATATGCTGCTGATTGACTTCGTCAGACAGCAGGGCTGCAGCAGTGTAAAAAGAGGATGCGAAACTGCCAACTGCGGACTGTGTACGGTATTTATGGATGATCAGCCGGTGCTTTCCTGTTCTGTTCTGGCAGCAAGAGCCGATGGACACAGGATTGACACTCTGGAAGGCCTTCAGGAAGAAGCAGAGGAATTCGGAGCGTTTATTGCCGGCCAGGGAGCAGAGCAGTGCGGTTTTTGCAATCCCGGCATGATCATGAATGCCATTGCTTTGTTCCGGGAAATTCCGGAGCCTTCGGTAGAAGAAATCCAGGAATATCTGGCAGGAAACTTATGCCGCTGTTCCGGATATGAAGGACAGCTGAGAGGAATTTTGGATTTTATAGAGTATAGAAAGAACGGAGGTGCGCGATGAAAACCGTAAATCAGCCGGTGATGAAGAAAGATGCGATGGCGCTGGTAACAGGAAAACCTGTATTTATGGATGATAAGGTGCCGGACGACTGTCTGATCGTCAAAGTGCTGCGCAGTCCTCACGCCAATGCGGAGATTACTTCGATTGAGACAAAGTTTGCGGAAAAAGTGCCGGGAATCGAAGCAGTGTATACATGGGAAGATGTCCCAGATCAGCGTTTTACAATGGCAGGACAGACTTATCCGGAAGCAAGTCCCTATGACCGTCTGATCCTGGATCGTCATGTGAGATATGTAGGAGACCCGGTGGCCATTGTGGCAGGAGAAAATGAGGCGTGTGTAGATCAGGCCTTAAAAATGCTCCGGGTGGAATATAAAGTGCTTCCGGCAATTTTAGATCTTCATAAGGCAAAGGATCAGCTTCCGCTGGTTCATCCGGAAGACAGCTGGAAGGCATTATGCCAGGTGGGTGCGGATAATAAAAGAAATCTGTGCGCAAGCGGTGAATCTCACCATGGAGATGTGGATCAGGTTCTGGCAGACTGTGATGTAGTTGTAGATCATGTTTACCATACCAAAGCCAATCAGCAGGCTATGATGGAGACGTTTCGGACATACTGCTGCATGGATGAATACGGCAGGCTGAATGTACTAAGTTCTACGCAGATTGTGTTTCATGTAAGAAGAATCTTATCCAACGCCCTTGGAATTCCAAAATCCAAGATTCGCGTGGCAAAGCCAAGAATCGGAGGAGGATTTGGAGCAAAACAGACAGTTGTCTCCGAAGTTTTTCCTGCGTTTGTAACATGGAAGACCGGAAAGCCGTCTAAGATGATCTTTACCAGAGAAGAATCTCAGATTGCTTCCAGCCCTCGTCATGAAATGGAAGTTCATGTAAAAGTAGGGGCGGACAAGGACGGAAAAATCCGTGCCATTGATCTGTATACGCTGTCCAATACCGGAGCTTATGGAGAACATGGACCGACAACGGTAGGATTGTCCGGACATAAGTCTATTCCTCTGTACGGAACGCCGGAAGCCCACAGGTTTGTCTATGATGTGGTGTATACCAATACTATGTCTGCAGGGGCTTATCGCGGATATGGAGCGACACAGGGAATTTTTGCCCTGGAATCTGCAGTGAATGAATTATCAGCAAAACTGGGAATTGATCCGGTCCGTATGCGGGAGATCAATATGGTCCGGGAAGGACAGGTTATGCCGGCATATTATGGAGAAAAAACGGAAAGCTGCGCCCTGGACCGCTGTGTAGAACGTGCCAGACAGATGATCGGATGGGATGAGAAATATCCGTGCAAAGACATGGGAAACGGCAAGGTAAGAAGTGTCGGAATGGCCATGGCAATGCAGGGATCTGGAATCTCCGGTGTGGATGTAGGATCCGCCACGATCAAGTTAAATGAAGATGGAATTTATACTCTTCTGATCGGAGCTGCTGATATGGGAACAGGATGTGATACGACACTGGCTCAGATTGCGGCAGAATGTCTGAATTGTGATCTGGATGATATTACTGTAGTAGGAGCCGATACAGATACATCACCATATGATTCTGGCTCTTACGCTTCCAGTACAGCGTATGTAACTGGAAAAGCAGTGGAAAAGGCATGCCGGAAACTGGAAGAACGGATCATTCATCAGGGTGCGAAAATGCTGGAACTTCCGGAGGAAGAACTGATATTTGACGGAAAATATGTTTGTCATGAAGGTCTGGATCGAAAAGTTTCCCTGCAGGAGATCGGAACGGCATCTATGTGTGGAAATCCGGATGCGCTTCAGGTAACGGAAAGCAACAGTCAGAAAAAGTCACCGCCGCCGTTTATGGCAGGAATGGTAGAGATTGAGCTGGATAAGGAAACCGGACATGTGGAAATTCTGGATTATGTGGCGGTGGTAGACTGCGGAACTCCGCTGAACCCGAATCTTGCCAGAGTGCAGACAGAAGGCGGTATCGTTCAGGGAATCGGAATGGCATTGTATGAGGATATTCAATATACAGATAAGGGACAGATGAAGAATAATTCATTTATGCAGTATAAGATTCCAACCCGTCTGGATATGGGAAGAATCCGTGTAGAATTTGAAAGCAGTTATGAAGAAACCGGACCATTTGGAGCAAAATCTATTGGAGAAATTGTAATCAATACGCCTTCTCCGGCGCTGGCTCACGCTATTTACAATGCGACTGGAATCTGGTTCAGAGAACTTCCGATCACCAGTGAAAAAATTGCCATGGGGCTTTTGGAAAAAGAATGAAAATAAGAATCATATATATGGCGGGAGGAAACAGCAGGCGTTTTGGCGCCAATAAGCTGATGGAACCGCTGAACGGCCGTTTTCTGTACCGACATCTTCTGGACCGGCTGATCCGGATATGCAGCCGGCATGTGCAGTGGGATCTGAACGTGGTAACCCAGTATCCGGAGATAAAAGAAGATCTTCAGGAAGAACCGGTTACGGTCCGTTTCTGCAGTGAAAGCAGACTGGGAGCTTCCTGGTCGGTAAAGGCGGGAATGGAAGAACTGACGGATGAGGAAGCCTGTGCTTTTTTCGCAGCGGATCAGCCGTTTTTCCGGGAAGAGTCAGCCGAAGGATTTCTTATGGAGATGGAGAAGCAGAAGCCACGGACCGGCTGTGTAGTTTATGAAGATCATCCAGGGAATCCCGTCTGGTTTGACCGGAGCTGTTTTGAAGAATTAAGGCAGCTGCAAGGTGATCAGGGCGGCAGGAAAGTGCTGAAAAAATATCAGGAAGAAGCGGCTTTTTATCCGGTTCGGGAAGCCAGAGAACTGGAGGATATTGATTATCCGGCAGATATGCCGTGAACAGTTGCAATTCAAGAGGAAAACAAGTAAAATATAGTTTAAAAATACGAAAGAGTGTGGAGGCTGTGGGATGCAGTTATTAAAAGATAGAATCCGTAAGGATGGAAAAGTAAAAGAAGGAAATGTATTAAAGGTGGACAGTTTTTTAAATCATCAGATGGATGTAAAACTGTTTCGTGAAATTGGCAAGGAATTTAAGAGAAGATTTGAAGGAGAAGAAATCAATAAGATTCTGACGATTGAAGCGTCAGGAATCGGCATCGCCTGTATCGTGGCAGAGGTATTTGACGTGCCTGTTGTTTTCGCAAAGAAGACACAGACCAAAAATATTGCGGGGGATGTGTATACAACAAAGGTTGAATCATTTACACATGGACGAGTTTACGATATTATCGTTGCGAAAGAATTCCTTGGAAAAGGAGATAAGGTGCTTCTGATCGATGACTTTATGGCCAATGGAAAGGCACTGGAAGGTCTGGCTCAGCTGGTGGAAGATTCCGGAGCGGAACTGGTCGGAGCGGGAATCGTGATCGAGAAAGGATTCCAGCCGGGAGGAGATATCCTGCGCAAGAGAACACATCTGGAGTCTCTGGCAATCGTAGAGAGTATGGATGAGAAGACCGGAGAAATCGTATTCCGGGATGATGAATAGAATGATAATATAGGGAAATCGAAAGGACAGCCATCAGGAACGTGTGTTCCTGATGGCTGTTTTTAGGTTTCTACAGCCCTCTTTCTGTTTTGCGGATGATTTCAAAGGCTTCTTCCGGTGTTTTTGCCTGATCCATTGACTTTTCTTTCGCCAGAGTGTATTCTTTCTTAGGCATTTTATTTATGTTAGTTGAAAAAATTAAATAATAGAATGGAGAGAGAAAGACATGAACAATGAGAAGATCCATAATAAGTGGGTAATTCTCGGAACCGTATTGATCATGACAGTGATGGGAACACTGGACAGCAGCATCTGTAATGTAGCGCTTCCGGTAATTCAGGAAGAAATGCAGGTGCCGATGGCAGGTATCGAATGGGTGACCAGTATTTATCTGATCGTTACGATTTCGATGATACTAATCTGTGGAAAGATGGGCGACATTTATGGAAAGGTAAGGGTATTTCAGGCAGGAGTGGTATTATTTACTTTGGGCTCCCTTCTCTGCAGTATGTCAGATACCCTTGGTATGCTGATCCTGTCCAGAGTAGTTCAGGCACTGGGACAGTCAGCGGCACTGGCTAATAACCAGGGAATCATTACGGAAACATTTCCGGGAGAACAGCGGGGAAGAGCTCTTGGAATGATAGCAAGTTCCGTAGCGTTGGGAACTATGCTGGGACCGACGATAGGAGGCGCGATTTTAAGTTTTCTGCCGTGGAATTTTATTTTTATTATCAATGTACCAATTGGAATTCTGTCATTTCTGCTGGGCGTTTTTACGCTTCCGAGAAGAAAACCGGCTTCAGATGAAAAGCTGGAAATTTCATCTTGTATTTTTATGGCAGCCAGTATGTTTTTGATTTTTACTGCGCTGATTTTGATGCAGACACAGACTGCTGGATGGACGTTTGCCATGCTGGCAGCGGGAATTATAATACTGGTTATTTTCCTGATCTGGCAGACCAGAAGCAGATATCCGCTGATTCCGATGTATTTGTTTAAAAATAAATGGTTTACAATGAATGTCGTGGCGCTGACCCTAATCTTTATTGCAATTGGAACAAACAACATCATTCTGCCATTTTATTTCCAGGATGCCAGAGGCTTCTCGCCGGGACTGGCAGGTCTGCTTATGACAGTGATCTCTGTGGCAATGATGATCGTAGGACCGATTTCAGGAGCATGGTCTGATAAAATCGGCTGTGAACGGCCGACTTTGATCGGTCTTATTTTGTTCTGCGTGGCTCATATCATTGTTTCCAGATGGCAGATAGCGACTCCGCTCTGGATGATCGTTGGTACTTTGCTGCTAAATGGAATCGGAAATGGATTATTCCAGTCACCGAATAATTCTCTGATTATGGGAAGCGTAGAGCGAAAAGAATATGGTTTTGCCGGAAGCTTGTCAGGACTGGGACGATATATGGGAATGGTCATTGGAATTACATTTTCAACTTCTGTGCTGTATCATCAGATGAGTCTTAAAGCAGGAAAAAAGGTTGTCAGCTATGTGGAAGGCCGTCCGGACCTGTTTCTGTTCGGCATGAGAGCTGTTTACATAGGAATCGCACTGATCCTTTTCGTGGGAGTTCTTTTGACGCTGACCCGATATTTTCATAAAAAATCAAAAAAATTTTAGTTGACTTTTTAAAAATATTTGTGATAAAACAATTATGTTGTGTTGCAGAAAATGCGTAAGTCCAGACAGGGCTTACGCATTTTTTTTATTCCATAGGAAACTTCGTTCCTATGAATTTTTAAATTTTGAAAAGGAGTGATTTTTGATGAAACAATCAGCACACGGAAAGAGTCTGACAGTGAGCATCCTGTCTTTGTCTCTGCTGACAGTTATGGCCGGTGCGGCCGTGGCTCCGGCACTGGGCGTGATTCAGGCTCACTTTTCCAGCAGCAATCAGTTATTCATACAGATGATCATCAGTGTACCGGCATTGTTTATTGTCATTACAAATTTTATTTTCCCGAGATTATGCAGGGTGTTTGGCTCAAAAACACTGGTCTTAATCGGACTTCTGCTTTACACTGTCGGCGGATGCGCCGCAGGACTTTTTGACAACATTTTTGTCGTACTTATCATGCGTGCTTTTGTGGGAATCGGTGTAGGAATCATTATGCCGCTGTCAACAGGACTGCTTTCTTATTATTACAGTCCGGAAGAGCAGGCGGGATTGATGGGACATTCTTCTGCTATGAACCAGATGGGAGGAGTCGTTGCCACATTATTATCCGGACTGCTTGCGAATATCAGCTGGCGTGTCAGCTTCCTGGTATATCTGATGGGGCTGATCAGTATTGTGCTTTGCCTGATCTATCTGCCAAATGATAAGATTACACAGGAAGGACCTGCAGAAAAAGAAAGTGGAGGAGAAGGAACGGCAGGGGTATTTCGTGCCAATATCGTATATATTCTGGCCATGTTCCTGCTGATGTCCATATTCTTTATCTATCCGGCAAACTTTGCAATGGAAACGGCAGCAGAAGGTATTATTCCGCAGAATTATATTGCGGTGATTATGGCATCTATGGATTTTATCGCATTCTTAGGCGGGCTGCTGTTTGTAAGCGCCAAGAAGGCTCTTGGCAGAAATACAAAATTTCTGGCTCCGGTATGCTTCCTGGCAGGATATCTGCTGCTGGCAGCTGCCGGCGGATGGGCCGGCACGCTGATCGGATCTGTATTCATTGGATTTGCCAATGGTGCGGGAATTCCGTTTATTATGACAGAGGCATCCATGAAAGCAGGAAAAGCGGCAGCGACTACGGTTATGCCGTTAATTTCAGCGGCCCTGTATCTGGCACAGTTTGTTTCACCGGTCTTAATGTCTATTGTAAGGACGATTTTCGGTGAGGGCGCTGCACATCTGCCATACTGGTTTGCCGTTGTACTGGCTGTTTGGTTTGTACTGTGGTCATCCCTGATACCGACAGGAAAAGAAGAAAGATAAAAGTGAAATAAGAACAATAAATGAGAGTATACTTCCTTTTTGCGGAAAAGAAAAACTGCCGTCTAAGAGGGAGTATATTTTTATATAAGAATACTATATATACTGGGAATGATTTTGTTGATATTGTTTGATAAATTGAATATAATTTATTTAAATTAACACATCCATTTTTTTAATAAAGATAGATTTATTTGTAAAATGATAAAAATATAGATAGTGGATTCATTCAGAAACGAGGTGATTGATTTGCACTTTGATATGTCACAGTTTGATTCTTATAGGGAAGATAATCGAAGAGAGGTAAAAAAGGCGAAAGGCGGTCTTCCTTTGTCATTATGGGAGACATATTCCGCATTTGCGAACTGCTATGGCGGAGTCATTATTCTTGGAGTGAAAGAGAATCATGACGGAAGCTGGAATATGACAGGATTAGAGAATGCGTCTAAATTGAAAAAAGATTTCTGGAATGCAATCAATGATAAGAAAAAAGTTTCGATTAACCTGTTAATGGATAAAGATGTAAAAGTATACGAGGAAAATGGAAAAGTCATCTTGGTGATTCGTGTTCCAAGAGCAAAGAGAGAGCAGAAACCAGTGTATATTAATGGGAATATTTTTGATGGTACATTTCGTAGAAACTGGGAAGGCGATTATCATTGTGATCGAAGCGAAGTGCTTGCAATGCTTCGGGATCAGCCGGAAGAAACGGCTGACATGAAAATTCTTGAAGATATGTCTCTGGATGTGCTTCACGAAGAGACGATACATGCTTACCGCAACAGACATATAGCATTCCGGAGAGAGCACGTATGGGAGAGACTGGAGGACAACGAGTATTTGGAAAGAATAGGAGCAGCAAAGATATCTGCAAAGGATGGAAAGTTACATCCTACTGCCGCAGGACTTTTGATGTTTGGGGAAGAATATAAAATTTTGTATGAATTCCCGGAATATTTTTTGGACTATAGAGAAGTTTTAGATCCAACGATTCGCTGGACAGATCGTCTTCAGTCCAGTTCTGGCGACTGGACAGGAAATTTGTTTGATTTCTTTTTCCGGGTTTATGGGAAATTAGTGAAAGATTTAAAAATTCCATTTAAACTGGAGGGAATTACCCGTATAGATGATACACCTGTGCACAAAGCATTAAGGGAGGCGCTGGCAAATTGTCTGGTAAATACGGACTTCTATTTTCAGCGCGGAATTGTTATCCGGAAAGATGTAAATTCTATTACAATGGAAAATCCGGGGAACATTCGAACCGGAAAGGAACAAATGCTGAAAGGCGGAATTTCTGATCCCAGAAACAAAGCTCTGATGAAAATGTTTAATTTGATAGGAATTGGAGAGAGAGCGGGCAGTGGTGTTCCTGATATATACAGTGTGTGGAAACAACAGGGATGGGAACCGCCGGAAGTTATAGAGGAATATGGCCCTGATCGAACTATTTTGAAATTATCTTTTATAAAAAGTGCTGATAAAAAAGTGCTGATAAAAAGTGCTGATAAAAAAGTGCTGATAAAAAGTGCTGATAAAAAGACGGTTACGAAAAAAACAGAGCAGCAGTTAGAAGATATATTGGGAAAAATGGATTTTAATAAAGAATATAAAACATCTGAAATAGCAAAATTTATTGACGTGAAAGAAACAAGAGCCAGGACGCTCTTAAAAGAGTTAGTTAAACAGGGAAAAATAAAAGCAATTGGCAAGAATAAAGGGCGGAGATATATCCGGAAATAAAATCTCATCGATTCGACTTGCACCTCTTTTTGTGATATGATGATGCAGATATCATTACAGAGCAGAAAGGGGTGTTTTTTGTGGGAAACATGTCTGAGAACAGGCAGGACCAGAAGAAAAAAATACCATCAAAACATATATGTATGGCCCTGCTGGCTCATGTTGACGCCGGCAAGACAACCCTGTCGGAGGGAATTTTATACAAAACAGGATGTATCCGCAGATTAGGACGGGTGGATCACGGAGACGCATATTTTGATACAGACAGCCAGGAAAGAGCAAGAGGTATTACGATATTTTCCAAGCAGGCGGTATTTTCTCTGGGCGGACTGGAAGTGACCCTTGTAGATACTCCGGGACATGTGGATTTCTCCGCAGAAATGGAGCGGACGCTGCAGATCCTGGATTATGCGGTTCTTGTGATCAGCGGCGCAGACGGTGTTCAGAGCCACACCAGAACTCTGTGGAAATTGTTTGCAAGATATGAAATCCCGGTATTTTTGTTTGTTAACAAGATGGATCAGAATGGAACAGACCGGGAAACTCTGATGGCGGAATTGAAGGCACAGCTGTCAGAGGGATGTATTGATTTCGGAGAAGAGGGAAGTAATGAGTTTTATGAATCCATTGCCCTGCAGAAAGAAGAACTGCTGGAAGAGTTTTTAGAAAAAGAATCCATTTCTCGAGGGGAAATTCAGCAGGCGGTTGCCCGGAGAGAAGTCTTCCCATGTTATTTCGGATCAGCGCTGAAGTTAGACGGAGTGGATGAACTGCTGAAAGGAATTGAAACCTATGCCGTAACGCCGCAGTATCCGGAAGAATTTGGGGCCAGAGTCTTTAAAATATCCAGGGATGAGCGTGGAAACCGGCTGACTCATTTAAAGATTACAGGAGGTTCCCTAAAAGTAAAGGATGTGATTCCGGGAAAGGAAAAAGATGAGAAGGTCAATCAGATCCGCATTTATTCCGGAGAAAAATATGAGATGAAAGAGGAAGCGGAAGCAGGAATGGTCTGTGCGGTGACAGGATTGACAGATACCCGGCCGGGGCAGGGCCTTGGGTTTGAAGAAGATGGAGAAGCGCCTGTACTGGAACCGGTGCTGACATATCAGATGATTCTGCCTGAAGGCTGCAGCGTCCGGACCTTTCTGCCAAAACTCTATCAGCTGATGGAAGAGGAACCGGAACTTCATGTTATCTGGAATGAAGAACTGCAGGAAATCCAGGTACAGTTAATGGGAGAAGTACAGATTGAGATATTGAAGAAGATTATTCTGGACCGGTTTGATACGGAAGTGGAATTTGGAACCGGAAATATCCTGTACCGGGAAACGATTGAAGACCGGGTAGAGGGCGTAGGGCATTTTGAACCTTTGCGCCACTATGCTGAAGTGCACCTGATATTGGAGCCGGGACCAAGAGGAAGCGGCATGGTATTCGAGAGCGCCTGCAGTGAGGATGACCTGGACCGAAACTGGCAGAGACTGATTCTGACTCATTTATATGAAAAAGAACATAGAGGAGTTCTGACAGGTGCGCCGCTGACAGATATGAAGATTACGCTGGCGGCAGGAAGAGCCCATCCGAAACACACAGAGGGAGGGGATTTCCGAGAGGCCACTTACCGGGCCGTCAGACAGGGGCTGATGCAGGCAAAATCAGTTCTATTGGAACCTTATTATGAATTTCAGCTGGAAGTGCCGCAGCCCATGGTAGGACGAGCCATGATGGATCTGGAAAAAATGCACGCAGATTTTGAACCGCCAAAGATGGAAGGAGATCTTACTGTGCTGGAGGGAATTGCTCCGGCAGCATATATGCAGGATTATCAGCGGGAAGTGACTGCTTACACAAAGGGGCAGGGGAAACTGTTCTGCTCTTTTCATGGATATGAGCCATGTCAGAATCCGGATGAGGTGATCGAGGCAGCCGGATATGATCCGGAACGGGATACCGAAAATCCTTCAGGTTCTGTTTTCTGTTCTCATGGCGCAGGATTCCATGTTCCATGGGATCAGGTAAAAGATCATATGCATTTGCCGAGTGTTCTGGAGCGGCCGAAAGAAGAGACAGAAGAAGACGATGAACTGCTGCAGCGCAGGGCATATATTGAGGAAGAATGGATCGATACGGAAGAGATAGACCGTATTCTGAGCGAGACTTTTCATGCTAATCAAAGCCGAAAGAACAAATGGAAAAAGAAAAAAACAACGAGGCTGGCAGAAGATTATAAGGCGTCAGCTGCGAGGGCTTCGGTAAAGCGGGATCCTTCCAGGAAATATCTTCTGGTAGATGGATATAATATTATTTATGCGTGGGAGGATTTAAAGGAACTTTCAGAAGAAAATATGGACGCAGCCCGCGGAAAGCTGATGGACCTTTTATGTAATTATCAGGCGTTAAAGAAAAGTGAGCTGATCGTCGTATTTGATGCTTACCGGGTCAAAGGTCATGATACGGAAGTATCGGATTATCAGAACATACATGTGGTCTTTACAAAAGAAGCGGAGACTGCGGATCAGTATATTGAAAAATTTGCCCATGAACATGGAAAAAAATATGATGTTACAGTGGCAACATCAGACGGCCTGGAGCAGATCATTATCCGGGGACAGGGCTGCAGGCTTTTGTCAGCAAGAGAACTGAGAGAAGATATGGAGAGAGAATTACAGCAGCTGAGAGAAGACTATCTGTCCCGCCAGGAAACACAGAAAAATTATCTGATGGATGTAATCAGTCAGGAGAAGCGGGAAACAATAGAAAAACAAACAAAATAGAAAATTTACTTCAGAGGAGAAATCCCTTGGAAACCGGGACAGGAAAATCCTGTGTATACGGTGGAAAAGGGGTTTCTTTGTTTTATATGCATAAAAATGAGATTTTGAAGGAAAATATGATAAAAAATGGTACTTGACATTGAGGATACGGATCAATATACTATAATTCATATCTGAATAATAGGAAAATGGAGAAGAGACATGGACTGGGATTTTATATTACAGTATCGAGAACTATATATAGATGCGGCGTGGCTGACGATAAGAACTGCGGCGCTGGGCATTCTGGGAGCTTTGCTGCTGGGGCTGATCTGCGGGATGATCCGGTACTGCAGGATACCGGTTTTGAGCCGTATCATCGGAATGTATATTGAATTATCGAGAAATACACCGCTGGTCATTCAGCTGTTTTTCCTGTATTTTGGGCTGCCAAGAATGGGGATTACCCTGGAATCGGAAACCTGTGCAGTGACAGGGCTTATATTTCTTGGAGGCAGTTATATGGCAGAGACATTTCGAAGCGGTCTGGAGGCAGTAGGGACCATACAGACAGAAAGCGCGCTGAGCCTGGGATTTCGTAAAATGCAGATTTTTTTCTATATTCTTCTGCCTCAGGCAGCGGCGGTGGCAGTTCCCGGAATCGGAGCTAATGTGATGTTCCTCTTAAAGGAAACTTCTGTTTTCAGTATTGTGGCACTGGCGGACCTGATGTATGTGGCAAAGGATCTGATTGGATTATATTATAAGACGGATGAGGCGTTGTTCATGCTGACTGTTTCCTATCTCATCATCCTGCTTCCGGTTTCTGCTCTGTTTTCGCTGCTGGAAAGGAGGCTTCGGTATGCAGGATATGGGAATTAAGATTTTGTTTGAAGGAGATCATCTGATCCGGCTGCTGGAAGGCATGGGAGTGACTTTGAGAATTTCATTGGTATCTGCAGGAGGATCTGTTATTTTGGGGATGATATTTGGAATGCTGATGATGGCAGATCATGCTGTTATCCGCTGGGTTTCCAGGATCTATCTGGAATTTGTCCGGATTATGCCGCAGCTGGTTCTGCTGTTTCTCGCATACTTTGGAGCGGCAAAACATTTGGGCTGGGATCTTTCAGGAGAACAGGCGGCCGCAGCGGTGTTTACTTTCTGGGGAACGGCAGAAATGGGGGATCTGGTGCGCGGCGCTCTGCAGTCTATTCCCAGACATCAAAGGCAGAGCGGTGAGGCATTAGGACTGACAAAGCTGCAGATATACCGTTTTATCCTGGTTCCACAGGCATTAAAAAGACTGATACCCCAGGCTGTAAACCTGATCACAAGGATGATCAAGACGACATCGCTGGTCGTGCTGATCGGTGTGGCAGAAGTGGTAAAAACCGGGCAGCAGATCATTGAATCAGCCCGTCTGACAGCTCCGGACGCGGCGCTGTGGGTGTATGGAGCAGTTTTTCTGCTGTATTTTGCAGTCTGCTGGCCGATATCTGCTGCGGCAGGACTTTTGGAAAAACACTGGGGAGAAGAGGTGTAGTATGAAAGATATAATTCTGGAAATGAAAAAAATTCGAAAACGATACGGAAAGCATGTGATACTGGATGACCTTTCTGTTTCGGTTGCGCGGGGTGAGGTAGTTGTTATCCTGGGACCGTCAGGATGCGGAAAAAGCACGCTGCTCCGGTGCATCAACGGCCTGGAAGAGATAGAAGAGGGTGAGATTTTGTTCCGCGGATCTGCCATATCCGGAAAAACCAGGAAACAGCATGAAATCAGTCAGAAAATAGGGATGGTATTTCAAAATTATGAATTGTTTCCGCATATGACAATTCTGAATAATATTACACTGGCACCTCGAAAAGTCCAGGGCCGTTCCAGGCAGGAGGCGGAAAAAGAAGCGGAAACACTTTTGAAACGAATCGGCCTGCTGGACAAAAAGAATGCTTATCCAAGACAGCTTTCCGGAGGCCAGCGGCAGCGGACCGCGATTGTAAGAGCTCTCTGTATGCATCCTGAAATCATGCTGTTTGATGAGGTGACGGCGTCTCTGGATCCGGAAATGGTGTATGAGGTTTTAGACGTTATGATGGAGATGGCAAAAGCAGGCAGGACCATGATGATCGTCACACATGAAATGCAGTTTGCAAAAGCGGCGGCAGACCGGATTCTTTTTATGGATCAGGGGAGGATTTTGGAAGAAGGAAGACCGGAAGAATTCTTCCGGAAACCTAAGACAGATAGGGCGAGGCAGTTTTTGGAGAAGATGCACATTTCACAGGAATTATAAGGAGAGAGAAATGAGAAAAATCAGATGGACGCTGGCTGTGATCGCAGTTCTGGCTGTGATTTTTACAGCATGCGGGAAAAAAGAAAAAAACGGGACTCAGGGAAAAGCCAGGACACCAGATGAGATTAAAGAAAATGGTGAAATTGTCATAGGAGTATTCAGTGACAAGAAACCGTTTGGATATGTGGATGAAAACGCAACTTATCAGGGATATGACGTCTATTTTGGAAACCGGATGGCAGAAGATCTTGGAGTAAAAGTAAAATATATTCCGGTGGAAGCGGCCAGCCGTGTGGAATATCTAAGGACCGGAAAGGCAGATGTAATCCTTGCTAATTTTACGGCTACAGAAGAGAGAAAAGAACAGGTTGATTTTGCGCTTCCATATATGAAAGTGTCTCTGGGTGTGGTATCTCCTGAAAAAAGCCTGATCACCAGGGAAAGTCAGCTGAAAGGGAAGACTCTGATTGTCAGCAAAGGAACCACCGCAGAGACTTATTTTATGAAACACCATCCGGAAGTAAATCTGTTGAAATTTGATCAGTACAGTGAAGCCTTCCAGGCATTAAAGGACGGAAGAGGCGATGCCCTGGCAACCGACAACACAGAAGTTCTTGCCTGGGCTGTGGAAAATGACGGGTTCAAAGTAGGAATTGAGTCCATGGGAAATACAGATGTCATTGCGCCGGCGGTTCAAAAGGGAAATGATGAACTGCTCTCCTGGATTAACGAAGAGATAAAAACACTGGGGAAGGAGAATTTTTTCCATGAAAACTATGAAAAAACCCTGAAACCTGTGTATGGGTCATCTGCGGATCCGGAAAATCTGGTAATAGAAGGCGGAAACGTCCAATAAAAAGATGAGAAGAAGAAAATATATGATATAATAAAAAGGCCTGGGAATCTGTTTTCCGGGCCTTTGCAGTATAAAAGAAAAGATCCAGCAACAGGAGATGATTTTATGGGAAAAATCCAGTTAACAGGAGCAGACAATGCCAGAGATCTGGGAGGCATAAGGACTGCAGACGGCGCAGTCATCCGAAAGGGGTATCTGATCCGGAGCAACCGGCTTTCCAGAATTACAAAAAAAGATATCCAGATTCTCAAGGATCAGTACCACCTGCACAAGATCATTGATCTGAGGACACCGATGGAAGTAGAGCAGGAGGAAGATAAAAAAATTACAGGAGCAGTTTATCTGAACATTCCGTTTTTTGTTGAATCCATGGTAGGAATCAGCCATGAGAAAGGAAACCGTCATAAGATGGGCCATTTGGAAGACATTCCAAAGATGGAAGATCTGTATGTGATGATCGTGGAAAATCCATTTTGTCAGAAACAGATGGAAAAAGCGCTTCGCCAGATTATGACAACGAAAGACGGCGCAGTCTTATGGCATTGTACAGAAGGAAAGGACAGGTGCGGATTATTGTCTGCCATGACATTGTTTCTTCTTGGCGTACCAGAGGAGGATGTAATCGAAGATTATCTGAAAACCAATACTTTTGCGGCAAAACGAATTGATAAGATGTATCAGAAGTGGAGAAGTCTGGGGATTTCAAAAGGAAGAGCGGAAGGTATGCTGGGATTATTTATGGCGAAAGAAGAATACATAGAGGCAGCTCTTGACTCAGTCAGGAAAACATATGGGTCCATCGACTTGTTTTTAAGAGATGCCCTGGAAATTTCAGATGATGAGAAAGAGAGTTTCCGGGAAAAAGTTTTAAGATAAAATGAAGGAAAGGGAACAGCAGATGAAAAAGAAAAAAATAGTAATGTTTGGAGATTCCCTGACGGATTACTTCCCCATGGAAAAGCTGTCAGATATTGACGCGGAATTTATCAACAGCGGAGTGGCCGGCAACACGGTGCCTGAAATGAAAGCGAGAGTCCGGTATGACGTTCTCAGTTTCCGACCGGATATTGTGATTATGCAGGGCGGAGCCAATGATTTCCAAATGTCTCTGTATCGGGGAAGCAAGGTCGTCGCCGGACAGCTGGCGGATCTGGGAGAACGGATCCGCAGGGAACTTCCGGAAGTAAAAATATATATAGAGTCTTTATATCCGGCTTATACAAAACGGCTTGGAAATATGCCTTCCTGGGCAAAAGAAAAGAGCAACGAAGAGATCCGCCGGATCAACGAAGAAATTCGGCGTCAGTGTAAAGAACGCCGGATTGAATATGTGGATATGTATTCCAGGCTGGCTGGAGAAGATGGAGAACTGCCCCTTCAATATACAGTAGACGGCATCCATCTGACAGATGCAGCCTACGATATTGTAAGCGGATGTCTCCATGAACTGCTGAGGGATATTATATAAGTGCTAAATATAAGTGATGTTAATGCCGCTGAATTTCAGATTTCCTTTCAGGATCACACCTTTGCCGCCGCCGCAGTGGGTCTGAGGGTTCTTCTCCTCGATGCCGCCAAGAAAAACATGCATTTGGTCGGTAACGGTCCATTCTTTCGGAACATATAATTCAATGCCGCCGAAACTGCAGTCGATATCAAGTTCCGCATATTCTCCGGCAATGACTGTGCTGTCAAAATACAGCTTAATGCCGCCGAAACTGCAGTCAATGACGCCGTCTGTGAAGGAGGAAGAATTCACATATTTGATGCAGGAACCAAAGTGGCACTTGCAGATAAAGGAGTCGCCGTCAGCATCATCAATGATGCGGTCGGATTCTCCGGATACAGACCGATAGGAAAACGATGTATGGGAGGAGGCGCGGTGTCTTTTCTTTGGCCTGAAAATCAAAGAAAGTCCGATGCTTCCAAGCAGGGCTGCGATCAGCACGGTCCATGGCGTGATGGCAGTGATTCCCAGAGGTTCATCGTACAGAATGCACAGGAAGGCGATTGGAAACAAAATGCCGGAAAAATTCAGACAGAACAGACTTTTCAGAAGAACAGCCAGTAAAAAGACTGTGGCAAGCAAAGTCCATACGCCGATTTTAAAGCTGCCCAGAAATCCCATCTGCGACAGGATCAGGATTACCGCAAAAATGATCAGGGCAAAGCCCCAAAATAAATTATGATTTTTTCTTTTCATAAAAATTCCTCTTTTCTTCTAATCTCAGTTTTAAAGTTCGAAAATAATGTCTTGAAACGTAAGCCTGTTTGTGGCTGCTGTTAAAAGCAATGGTGCTGGAGGCTGTCAGGTTTCGGCTGATGGATACAATCTGATGAATGTTGGCAATGGATGACTTTGAAATTCTCAGAAAATATCCCGGAAGGATTTCCTCCAATTCATACAGCTTATAATTGGTTTCATACATTTCTTTTGCAGTGTGTGCATAAATGGCAGTGCCGGATGTCTCAAAAAACAAAATGTCAGAAACAGGGAGATAGACTTCCTGTTTATTTTTATAGACAACCAGGGACGCCTGTCTGCCGTTCATCTCTTCCATCAGATTTTTCAGATGATGGATTTCTGTGTTATCCGGATGACACAGAACAACGACTTCATCTTTTCCCAGTGCGGGGTCTGTTTTAATTTGTATTTTCATATGTGTTTCTCCTATGGGCTAACTGTAACAGGGCAGAAAAAATTTGTAAATAAAAGAAAGGCAAGAGGTTAAAAAATGACTGCATCCGGTCATAAATGGCTCTAAGAAGAAGCAGAAAATTTCCGGCTGGAATCACATAAAATATGACAGAAGAAAGGAAGAAAGTATGACTTGGAAGATGTGTATGGAGCGGTACGCAGGAGATGACCGGGTGAGCAGTCTTATACTTGTGAAGTACAAAGGCGGTTCAGCTGCAAACGTTATCTTGTATGAAAAAGAAGGAGGTTGCTGGAAGCCGATATTATCCGGTAAGGGCTGTGTTGGAAAGAATGGAATTGGGAAGCAGAAAGAGGGAGATGGGAAAACTCCATCCGGTATTTATACGGTGCTCCAGGCATTTGGAATCTGTCCGGATCCGGGCGCGAAAATTTCATATCTTCAGGTTAGCGAAGATCATTACTGGTGCAGTGATGCCGAATATTATAACCAGCTGATTGATATTAACCAGTGTCCCCATCAGTGCCGGGGAGAACATCTAATTGACTATCAAGGTCTTTATGATTATGGTTTGTTTCTGGATTATAACCGGGAGTGCGAACTGGGACGGGGATCGGCGATTTTTATGCACTGCCTGGGGGAGAAGAATTATACGGCCGGCTGCATTGCAGTGCCAAGAAGTCTCATGAAAGAAATCATAAAGAAAATTGAAAAAAATACGAAAATCTGTATTGAAGAGACATAAGGAAAGGATTCACAGGAGTCCTTTTCTTTTTTTCTGCAATTGTGCTTTTGTAAGTTTTTGATTATAATGAACTCAATGAAAGGAAAAGATCATGGAACAATTAAGATTACAATCGCTTCAGGCTGTCGTTTTTGATATGGACGGTCTGATGTTTGACAGTGAACGATATATACAGACAGCCTGGAATCAGGCGGGTACGATTCTCGGATACGGAACACTGGGGGATCATATTGAGAAGACCCTGGGATTTAATGGAACAAAACGAAGAGAATTTTTCCTGGATCTATGCGGTCAGGACTTCCCATATGACGAATTTCTGGAACTTTACCGCAGCCTGTATTTTGACAGGGTGAGGAAAGAAGGAATACCGGCAAAAGAAGGACTGCATGAAACTCTGGAAATATTAAAAGAACTTGGAATTCCAATGGGGGTTGCGACTTCTTCCAGCCGGGAAAATACGTTGAAAAACCTGGAACGGGAGAAGATTACCGATTATTTTGAAACGGTGATTACCGGTGATATGATCCGCCATGGAAAACCGGAGCCGGATATTTATCTGGAAGCCTGCCGGCAGCTGAAGGCAGAACCCCGGTACGCCATTGCCTTGGAAGATGCTGTCAATGGGATTAAGGCGGCCGCGCGAGCGGGCATGATGCCCGTAATGATACCAGATTTAATCAAAGATACAACACAAGTGGATGACCTGCTGTTTGGCAAATACAGATCGTTATCAGAATTTGCAAAAGAGATCAGAAACAGTCTGGGACATCCGGAAGGAAAAGAAGGAGAAGAAGATTGAGGAAAAAACGCAGAAGCGCAGGGTGCGAGTACTGCAGCAATTATGTATATGATGAGGACTATGAATATTATGTTTGTGAAGTAAATCTGGATGAGGATGAGATGGCCAGGTTTATGAGCAGCAGTGACTGGGACTGTCCTTATTTCCAGATGGACAACGAATATGAGATTGTGAAAAAACAGATGTAGGAGGATATATGGATAAATTTGAAAAATCATCAAAATTAGACCACGTATGTTATGATATCCGCGGACCGGTTTTAGATGAAGCAGACCGCATGAACCGTCAGGGAATGGATATTTTGAAATTAAATATAGGAAATCCGGCTCCGTTTCAGTTTATGGCTCCGGATGAAATTGTAAAAGATATGATGATGAATTTAAGGGATACGGAAGGATATTCCGATTCCAAAGGGTTGTTTTCTGCCAGAAAAGCGATCATGCAGTACTGTCAGTACAAAAAAATCCCAAATGTAGGAATTGACGATATTTATACCGGAAACGGGGTCAGTGAGCTGATCACTATGTCAATGCAGGGATTATTAAATCCGGGAGATGAGATCCTGGTGCCTGCGCCGGATTATCCGCTATGGACGGCATCGGTTACTCTGGCAGGAGGAACGGCGGTTCATTATATTTGTGATGAACAGGCAGGATGGTATCCGGATATCGAAGATATTCGCAAGAAGGTAACGTCAAAAACCAAAGGAATTGTCATTATTAATCCGAATAATCCAACAGGAGCACTGTATCCAAAAGAAGTTTTGGAAGATATTGCGGAGATTGCCCGGCAGAACGGTCTTCTGATTTTTGCGGATGAGATTTATGACCGTCTGGTGCTGGACGGACTGGAGCATACGTCTATTGCGTCTCTGGCACCGGATCTTATGGTGATTACATTTAATGGATTGTCCAAGTCTCACCGGATTGCAGGATATCGAAGCGGATGGATGAGTTTAAGCGGTGATAAGTCAAAGGCAAAAGGATATATTGAAGGATTGAATCTGCTGTCTTCCATGAGACTTTGTTCTAATGTGCCGGCACAGTCTGTGATTCAGACGGCACTGGGCGGTCCGCATACAACAGATGAATCTCTGCTTCCGGGAGGAAGAGTGTATGAACAGCGCAATTATATTTATGAAGCGCTCAATGACATTCCAGGTGTGTCTGCCGTGAAACCTCAGGCAGCATTTTACATATTCCCAAAACTGGATATAAAGAAATTCCATATCAAAGATGATGAGCAGTTTGCTCTGGATTTCCTGAAGGAAAAACATATTCTCGTAACTCATGGAGGAGGTTTTCACTGGGAGCAGCCGGATCATTTCCGGATTGTATATCTTCCTGATATTGACCAGCTGAAGCGGGCCTGCAGGGGATTAAGAGAATTTCTGGAAGGTTATCATCAGGTGTAACACAGAACCTGTTTATGGTATAATAGAAAAAAGATCTAAAGAGTCAGTTTGCCATGGTGATTGGCGGAAATGAGGTGTGCTTATGACAGAGAACGCTATCATATGTATTTCAAGAGAATGTGGGAGCGGAGGAAGAGATCTGGGAGACCGGATCGGTGAGATGCTTGGCATCCCGGTTTACGGAAAAGAGCTGATTTCGAAAGTCGCGAAGAAAAGTGACATGTCAGAAGAGTACGTAAAGAACCACGAAGAGAATCCATCTTATAGTCATATTCTCGGAGTGCCAATCGGCCATCCGGCGCTGGGGGTACAGTATGATGGGATTATGACGCCGGAAAAACTGTTTCTTGTGCAGACAGAAGTGATCAAAGAGATTGCCAGAGAGGAAAAATCATGTGTCTTTGTTGGACGATGTGCGGATATCATCCTGCAGGGCCGGGAGAATCTGTATTCCTTTTTTGTGCATGCCCCGCGGGAATACAGGATTGAAAGAATCATGGAGACAGAAAACCTTTCCAGGAGAGAGGCAAAGAAAAAGGTAAAACAGATTGACTGGGAACGGTCTTCTTATCATGACTATTATACCGGGATCAAATGGGGACATCCAAGCAACTATGATCTGGTGATTAATACGGCAAAGAGTGGAATCGACCGGGCAGCTGGAGCTATTATAGAATATATAAAGTAAACAGGATAAGAAAAAATAGGACTTCATTTGAAGTCCTATTTTTTTTGCTTTTTCCACATATAGGGAAAGGATTTGGTATAGAGTTACAGTTCTTATCTAAAGTAGAATAGAAGTAGAGAAAGTATGTGGAAACAAATTGGTATAGATTATGGTAAATAGAATGTGTTATGGGTATTTTATCGGGTAGGCGGATATATCAGAAATGATGTCCGTCTAGCCGATAAATTTTATATGGCGGCGGAAGCCGGGCACATAGAAATGAGGTGAGAATTTGTGCTGACAACAAGACAGATAGAGATTTTGAGATGTCTTGAAAAAAGAAATGGCTATATGACAACAAAGGAACTGGCAGATGAATTTGATGTCAGTTCGAGGACAGTTCGGAATGATCTGGATATGATTGAATATTCCTTAAAGGGATACCCTGTTGAACTGGAAAGGATGCCTCGTTTAGGAATTCGATTGACCATGCAGGAAGAACTTAATTTAAATGAAATATTATATGACAATGATATGAAAATGTATTCAAAAGATGATCGAGTCACTGTGATCATTGTACTGCTGATTATGACAGATAAAACAACGATAGAACAATTGGCACGAGAACTGGAAGTCAGCAAGAACACATTGGTAGAAGATCTGAAGACAGTAGAAAAAGAGCTGAAACGATGCGGAATACAGTTGGTAAGAAAGTCCTATTATGGTTTAACAATCACAGGGAATGAAGCTGAGATAAGGAATATGATCTTTAATCGATATGTAAAAGTCATGAATGAAAAGATGATTAATCTTGATGGGATTATAAAAAAGCATGCAGTGATCGAAACAAAGATTGCCAAAGAAATGATACGGGCGATAGAAGAAGAACAGGAAATAAAATACTCCGATAATGCGATCCAGGAATTAGAAAATATGATTTTGATATCATTGTGCAGGAGTTTTTATGGTTTTCATATTATTTATAAAAAAATACCGGATTGGAAGGAAAGCAGCGAGTATAGAATCATTAAAAAGGTTATGGAAAAACATCATACGATATATTTGAATGAAGGAGATATTTTTTATCTCATTATGCTATTTCATGCTTCAAAAAAATTTTATGGTACGTTTTTGGATGATAACCTGGAAGACAAGAAGATTATGATGATTACAGAGAACTTAATTAAAGAATTTTGCAAAGTAATTCAAATTGATTATGAAGCAAATAAAGATATTGGTAATCAGATTATGATGCACTTGAAAGTAGCTATCTATCGACTGAAAAATAAAATTCAGATTGAAAATCCGCTGGAGGAAGATATTCGGTACTCTTCGTTGTTTATGTATGATATTACGAAAAAGATATTGAAGGAGTATGAAGATATTTTTGGAGTTGAATTTCCAGAATCGGAAATCGCCTATACAACGATGTATTTTGAGACGTTATTCCAGGAAAATTACAATTTGAAGTTTAATATTAGAGTAATGCTGGCCTGCAATGGTGGAATTTCAACAGCAGTTTTGTTAAAGCAGAGACTCCATATGATGATGCCGGAATTGGAAATAATAGAGACTTGCAGGCTGAAGGATGTTGAAAATGAAGCGGAGAAAGAAAATCCGGATTTTGTGATTAGCACAGTGCCGCTAAAAATGAGAAAATGTAAAGTCCTGGAGGTAAATCCGTTGTTGAGCGCTGAAGATTTGAATTTAATTCGTGAAGAGATAACCAATATGTTTTATAACAAAAAGACAGAGTATCTTGCGCGCAGGATTAGTTGTGAAAATCAGGGAAGATTAAGGGAACTGTTGCAGGAAAGATACTGCAGATTTAAAGAAGAAACGGATGACTGGAAGGAAGCTATTAAAATAGCTTCCCATCTTCTTGTTGAGGACGGATTCATTGAGGAAGCTTATGTGGAAGATATGATCAGAGTGGTCCAGACAGTAGGAAATTATATGGTGTTTATCCCGGAGATTGCTTTTGTACATGCTCCGCCGGGGCATGTAAAGAAAAATCACATGGCATTTCTTCAGTTGAAAAATGTAATACGATTTGGCGTAAAGGGAAAAACAGACGTAAAGATTATTATAGTGGTTGCCAATAAGGATGAAAATGAAAACTTGTTGGAACTAATTCAGATTTTAACAAAAGACGATAATATTGAGAGATTCAAAAAGGCCGAGAATTATCAGGATTTATTGAAGATAAGATAGGGAGAAAAGGTGTAAAAATGGTATTTGTAAAATTAATAGAGAAGGTGGAGGACTATAAAGAAGCGATTAGAATCTCGTGCTGTATTCTGGAAGAGAATGGGATTGTAGGACGAAGCTATTATAAAGCAATTCTTAACAATATAAAAGAATATGGGGGATATTTTTATTTAGGAAAAGGAATTTGCATGCCGCACGCACGGGCAGAAGCAGGGGCGTTAAAAGCAGGAATCTGCGTCTTGAGTTTGAAGCATCCGGTTTTATTTTATGGAAAAGAGGTGTGGGTTTTTTTGACTTTATCGGCTGGAGACGAAGAAGAACATTTAAGAAATCTGCAGAAAATTGTTCAGATCTGCCGAGATGACGAGAGAGTAAAAGAGATAAAAGAAGCGAAAAATGATGAAGAATTATCAGCGTTGATAGGAGGATGATAGTATGAAGACGATTATGACGGTATGCGGAACAGGTCTGGGGTCCAGTTTTGTGGTGGAAATGAATATACGGGGATTGCTTGGAAAATGGGGATTGTCTGATCAGTATCAGACAATCCATGGAGCAGTGTATGAAGTGAATGAAAACGATGCGGATTATTTTGTGGTGGCAAAAGATTTAGAAGATATTATGCGGGGATTTCCCAATCTGGTCATATTGAATTCTATTATTGATGAGGAGGAACTGGAAGAAAAGCTGTATAAAGCACTGAACGGAGAGTAGCAGAAAGGAAAAGGAATGATAAATATGATCCGGGATTTTTTGCTTGAGCCAGTAATCCTTATTGGAGGAATTGTATTTTTAGGGCTGGTTCTTCAAAGAAAAAATTTTGAGACGGTTGTAAGAGGAACGCTGAAATCTATGATAGGGTTTATGATCATAAGCGTGGGAGGTAATATCATTGCACAGTCAGTCACAGCGTTTGGAGAAATGATGCAACAGGGATTTCATATGACAGGATTGATTTTAAGTGTAGAGGGTATATCAGGAATTGCGGTAGATTTATATGGATCGGATATAGCAATCATTATGGTACTGGGCATTGTTGTAAATTTGGTTTTGGCAAAGATTACACGATTTCATTATGTGTTTATGACAGGTCACCAAATGCTGTATATGACATGTATGGTCGTAAGTGTTTTGAGGTCGGCTCAGCTCAGAGGACCTGCTTTTTTTATTTTAGGAAGTATGACGATGGGGATTGTTATGGTATTTTCACCTGCGATGATTCAGCGGTATACAGAAAAAATATGTGGTAATGATACAATCGCTGTAGGACATTTTGGTGGAATAACTTATCTTCTGGCAGCGTGGCTTGGAAAGATTTATGGGGAAAATTCAAGATCTGCGGAAGATATGAAATTCCCTAAAAAATTAGCTTTCTTAAGAGATTCTTCGATTATTATAGCGGTGACAATGATTATATTTTATGTCGTGGCAGCTCGTGCCTGTGGCAGTGCGTTTGTAGAAAGTGAATTATCCGGAGGGAAAGATTATTTAGTCTATTCTGTTTCTCAGGCTCTTACATTTACTGTTGGTTTTGTGATTGTAACAACAGGGATTCGCTGGTTTATCAATGAGATTGTTCCTGCAGTCAAGGGAATTGCAGATACATGGATTCCAAATGCAAAGCCGGCAGTGGATTGTCCAGTGGTATTTTCCTATTCCCCCAATTCATTAATGGTAGGTTTCCTGTCTTCTTTTTTTGGAGGACTGGTATCAATGGGAATTATGATTGCATGCCAGGTGACTGTAATTTTCCCTGGTATTATGGCACATTTTTTCTGCGGAGCCACAGCAGGAGTATATGGAAATTCTACAGGGGGCAGAAGGGGTGCGGTAATCGGCGGCTTTATAAATGGAGTGATAATGTCTGTTCTGCCGGAAATTTTTCTGCCCTTTTTAGGGGAGTTATCCGCACAGCATGTGACATTTCCAGAACCCGATATTGGTCTGGTAGGAATTTTTTTGGGAAAATATATTAGAGAAATCGGATCAATTGGAACTTTGATCATCTTAATAGGCATCGTCATCATTATGATTTTAATCCCTGAAATGATTGAAAACAGGGATGAAGGAGAAGAATGGTTTCAATATGATATGAATCCGGCGTTAAAGAATAAGGAAAAGGAAGAAAAGAAATAGAAAAAAGATTGCCATATTTGGGAAATGAATTGGTATGGTGAGGATGTTTTTGTGCAGATACAATGTGTATATAAGAAATAATCATACAAGGAGGAGATGTATATGTTAATTTCAGCAATCTTAGTAGCAGCGATTGCGGTTGGAAGCCAGTGGTGGTTTAGTCACGTGATCACAAGAACATGGCTGTATCCAATTTGGGCAGGATTTCTGGTGGCGATTGTTATGGGTGAGCCGATTACAGGAATGAAAGCGGCAGCTTATATTCAGCTGACGTATCTCGGATGGATTACAGCAGGAGGAACCATGCCAGGAAATTTGATGGTAGCGGGTGTTTTTGGTACAGCCCTTACTATTGTATCCGGGGCTTCTCCGAATCTTGCACCAACCTTTGCCGTTCCGTTTTCTCTTCTGGGAATTTTGATCAATCAGGCGTATATGACAATTAATAGTTTCTGGGTACACAGAGCGGATAAATACCTGGAGGAAGGGAATATCACAGGAGTACGTTTGATGAATTATGTGCCATCCTGTATTACGGCTTGTGTACTCTACGGAATTCCGGCATTTTGCCTGGTATATTTCGGAGGAGATTTTGCCACAAAAGCGTTGGCAGCGATTCCACAGCCGATGATTGATGCGTTAAATGTTGTTGGAGCATTGATGCCTGCATTAGGTATTGCAATGTTGTTAAGTTTTTTGGGAAAAAGAAAGATTATCGCTTTTTTCTTTATCGGATATTTTATGACGATCTATGCAAAACTTGATACGATGGCAGTCACTGTATTTGCGGCATGTATTGGTGTATTAGTTTACGTCTTTACCGCAAAAAATAAAGAGGAAGGAGAGGCATGATTATGGCAGAAGAAAGAGTGAAATTACAAAAGAAAGATTTGATCAAACATTTCCTGCTGGGGTATTCCAGTGAGACTTGTTACAATTACGAACGTCTGCAGGCTCTTGGAACAACTAATGCGATGGTTCCAATTGTACGGCGTTTGTATAAAAAGAAAGAAGATCAGGCGAGAGCACTGAAAAAATACATGGTGTTTTTTAATACGGAACCTTCCTGGATAGGAACAGTGATTCATGGTGTGGCAGCGTCTATGGAAGAACAGGCGGCAAATGGAGAAGATGTAGATGCGGAAGATATTAATGCAGTGAGAACTGGTTTGATGGGGCCAATGGCAGGAATTGGCGATACAGTTTCCCAGGGAATTGCTTATCCGATTCTTGCAGGAATTGCCTGCAGCCTGGCTCTGGCCGGTAATATAGCAGGGCCAATTATATTCGAAATTGCGTACAAAGTTCTGATGGTCGGTATGGGATATGCAATGTATATGATGGGTTACAAACAGGGAAAATCAGCAATTTTGAAAATTTTGAAAGCAGGAACATTAAACCGTATTACAGAAATTTTCAGTATCGTAGGTTTGATGGTTGTTGGGAATATGGCAGCTACGAGAGTAAATATCGAGACACCGATTGCCTTTAAAGTGGGACAGGTAGGAATCAATTTTCAAGATATTTTAAATTCACTGTTACCGGGAATGCTTCCACTGATTGCGACATTGCTGGTATGGAAAATGTTAAGTAAGAAAGTAAAGCCAACATATATCATTGTTATTTTATTTGTTGTAGGTATTATTGCTTCGCTGACTGGCGTTCTTGCGGTAGCGGCATCATAAATTTCTGGGAGGAAGTAAGATGGTAGGAATAGCAGTTATTAGTCACGGGAGTTTGTGCGAAGGAATTTTAGATAGTGTCTCTATGGTGGCTGGAACAATGAAACAAACAGAAAGTATTTCTCTTCAGCCGGGTGAGAATCCCGACAGTTATCAAAATCGTGTAAAAAGAGCGGTTGAGAGACTGGATACGGGAGATGGGGTATTGGTATTGGTGGATCTGATAGGAGGAACACCGTTCAATACCATATGCATGCTGAGTCAGGAGTTGAATATCCACATAGTGACAGGAATGAATCTGGCGATGCTAATTACAGCAGCGCTGGAACGGACGGAAGATATAACAATGGATATGCTTGCGGAGAAAGTAGAAAAAGCGGGTGCACAGGGTATCCGATCATTAAGGAGAGAGTAAGACTGAGATGAAGAAGATGAAAGCGCTGCGTCTTCGCTCCATTGGAGATTTCGGATGCGAAGAGGTCGAATTAAGAGAATTAAAAGATGATGAGATTTTAATGAAAGTCGAAGCATGTGGAATCTGTGGGTCTGACATGCCGAGAGTATTTGAATTAGGGGCACATGTTTTTCCGATTACGATTGGACACGAATTTGCCGGAACGATCGTAGAAGTATCAAAACAAGAAGACAAGGAACTGATTGGGAAAAAAGCAGGTGTATTCCCGCTGATTCCGTGCGGAAAATGTGAGCATTGCGAAACAGGACATTATGCACAATGTACAAATTATAATTATTTGGGATCCAGATGTAATGGAGGATTCGCTCAGTACTGTATTATTCCTTCGAGATGGCACCTGATTTTTTCAAAAAATCCGGAGGTTACGGGAAAAGAACTGGCAATGGTAGAGCCAGCAACCGTTGCACAGCATGCAGTACGCAGAGGCAGAGTGACGGCCGGAGATACGGTGCTGATTTTTGGTGCAGGGCCAATCGGAATTATGGCGGCCAGATGGGCAGAAATTTTTGCTGCACAGCATGTGATTATGGTGGATATTGATCCGGTGAAGAAGAAATTTGCTGAGGAAAGAGGTCTGTGTATTGTAAATTCCATGGAAGAAGATATCGGAGATTTTATGGAGAAGATTACAGGAAAAAGAACAGCAGATGTTGTGATAGAAGGGACAGGAACGTCCACGGCATGGAACCAGGCGATTCAGTATGTCCGGACGTTTGGATCTGTTGCTCTTCTTGGAAATCCGAACAAAAATACAGAAATACAATTGGAAAACCATAGTCAAATCTTAAGGAAAGAGATTGAAATTTATGGAGTGTGGAATTCTTATTATGCGTCAACTCCGCTTAATGAGTGGAAGTATACCGTACAGATGTTGGATGAAGGCAAAATGAAGGTGGGAGACTTGGTTACACATACAGCAGGAATCGAAGAAATAGAGCAATTGTTCCGGGATATTTATAACCATAAGGTAACAATCTGTAAAGCGATGTATAGTGCAGATGATTAAAAGTGGGACCTGTAGATATGGGAGTCTGTCACTAAAATAACGAAAGGAGATAAAATGATAGAAAACAAAAATGAATTCGCAGTTTCGCTGATGTGTATGAACTTTTTAAAGATAAAGGAGCAAATTGAGATTTTAAATCAAAAGGCCGGAATGTACCATGTAGATATTATGGATGGGCACTACTGTAAAAATATTACCTTATCGCCGGATATGGTAAAGGCTTTTAAACAGATTAGTACACTTCCGATTGATGTTCATTTAATGACAACGTGTCCCAATGACTGGATCGAACAGGTAGCTCAGGCTGGAGCAGATATCATATCTGTGCATGCAGAAACAATAGGGGGTGATGCTTTCCGCACGTTAAACAGGATAGAAGAACTCGGATGCGGAAAGGGACTGGTTTTAAATCCCGCTACGCCGTTAGAGACAGCGAAGCACTACTTGGATCGGATAGACATTTTGACAATCATGACGGTAGATGTAGGATTTTCCGGGCAGCCGTTTATCATAGAAATGTTAGAAAAGATTAAGGAAGCAAAGAAATTAAGGGAAGAGTATGGATATCATTACAAGATTCAGATTGACGGTTCTTGTAATCTGCACACGTTTAAACGCTTAAAAAAAGCTGGGGCAGATATTTATATTGTAGGAGGTTCTGGCCTTTTTCAGCTGGATGAGAATGTAGAGACCGCATTTGAACTGATGCGCAAAGACTATATTGAAGCAGTTTCGTAGGTGAATTGTATGGGATATCAGGAGAAAAAAGAGATAGTATTGAAAGAATTGAACCGTAGCCTGGGAGAAGTAGATGCGGAAAAAGTAGAACAATTTGTTGCCATGATTTGTTCTGCAGAACAGGTTTTTGTAACAGGGGTGGGAAGAGTTCTTTTAATGCTCAAAGCATTTGCAAAGCGTCTGAATCATTTGGGGATTTCTGCTAATTATGTAGGGGCAGTCAATGAGCCGGCAATTACAGAGCATGATATCTTAATTGTGGGATCAGGTTCAGGGGAGAGTGTGGTTCCGCTGGAAATCATGAAAATCGCAAAAGAATATAAAGCAAATATTATACATATTGGTTCAAATCAAAGAAGTTCAATGAGTGATTATGAAGATTTATTTATCCGTATTCCATGTAGTACGAAATTGGCATTGGAAGATGAGATAAAATCTGAACAGATTATGAGCAGCTTATTTGAACAAAGCCTTCTTTTGTTAGGTGATATTGTGGCAATGATGATCGTAGAGAAAAAAAACATAAAAGATATGCATACACTGTGGAAAATGCATGCTAATTTGGAATAACGGGAAAGGAGATTGTTATGGAAAATGTATTATTAGCAAGAGTAGATGATCGTTTGATTCATGGGCAGGTGATGACGGCATGGATGAAACGTCTTCCGGCTAAAGAGATTATGGTGATAGATAATAAGGTGGCAAAAGATGAATTTATGATTTCTGTTTTAGAAATGGCGGCTCCGGCAGGAGTAAAAGTAAAAGTCTTCTCAGAAAAAGATGCAGCAAAGATTTTAAAGGAAGGGTTAAAAACTCCTACAATTCTTTTGGCAAAATCACCATTAGCATATAGAAGAATAATAGAAGAAGGGGTAGAATTAGAAGCCATTAATTTAGGAGGAATGGGAATCAACGAAAAACGGGAGACATTATACAAAAATATCGCAGCCAGCGAGGAAGAAAGGAATGCGATAAAAGAATGCCTGGAAAAAGGAATTGATATTAAGATTCAGGTCATCCCAGATGATAAGATTGTCGATGTGAAAGATGTGATTTAGAAAGAAGGGATTAACATGAAGGCTATGCGGTTACATGGAATTAATGATTTCCGCTTGGAAGAATTAGAAAAACCGGTGCCAAAAGGAAAAGAAATTTTACTAAAAGTTGAAGCTTGTGGTATTTGCGGATCGGATATTCCAAGAGTATATCAGCTTGGAACAAAAGTTTATCCAGTGACCTTAGGTCATGAGTTTGCGGGAGAAATTATCGCAGTTGGGGAAGATGCTGATCCAAATTTAATTGGAAAAGCGGGTGCTGTATATCCTGTTGTACCATGCGGGGTGTGTGATAGCTGCAGGATTGGACAGTATGCACAGTGCAGTAACTATCATAATCTGGGAAGCAGGACGGACGGTGGATTCGCACAATACTGCCTTCTGCCTTCACAATGGCATTTCATTCAGTCTAACAATTCGCAAACGTCTATGGAAGAATTAGCGATGGTTGAACCGGCCACCGTAGCATTGCATGCAATTAGGAAAGGTGAAATCAAAGGTGGAGATACAGTGATGATTTTTGGGGCCGGACCGATTGGAATTTTGACGGCCAGGTGGTGCGAGCTGTTCGGGATTCAGACAGTACTTGTTGATATTGATCAGAAAAAGGTGGATTATGCAAGAGAGAAAGGCTTCGAAACGATACACTCTCTGCTGGATGACTGTAAAGAAAAAGTGAAAGAGATGACAAATGGGAAAATGGCAGATGTAGTCATTGAGGGGACTGGTACATCCAGCGCAATGAATCATGCGGTCGAATGTTGTCGTCCGGAAGGGATGATTGTGCTTCTCGGAAATCCTCGGTATGATACGACAATAGAATTGGATATGCACAGTATGATTTTAAGAAAAGAACTTCGTTTGACAGGGGTGTGGAATAATTACTATAATACACTTCCGTTTAATGAATGGGAATATACTGTGAAAATGTTGGATGAGAGAAAATTAAAAGTAGCTGATTTGATTACACATAGATCTGATTTGGAACATTTAAAGGAATTATTCGATGATATTCATGATGGGAAAATTACAATTTGTAAGGCAATGTATTCAGAAGCGGCAGAATAATGTATAAAAAGTATGAGAATAATCTATGAAATTCATAGATTATTCTCATAAAACAATTGACAGCTGTATTTAAATGAGGTATCGTAAACACATAAGAAAATAGGAGTTAGAATACAATGATGACAGAGAAGATGAACAACTGCACATACTGCTTTTATTTCCGGGGTTTTTATTTTTATCCTGGCAATTTATGCTGCAGTGAATCATCGCCTGTGATCGAGTAATTCAAGAGAGAAAGAATTATCATAGACGTGCATTCCGGCAGCAGGAGTGCACGTCTTTTTCTTTGACTTTTAGTTTTGCGCTTTAAAGTGCAAAAGCACACGGTTAGAAAGGAGATACCAGGATGATTATTATTTTAAAAAAACAGGCAGACGAAAGAAAAGTAGAGGCATTAAAGCAGGAGATGATCAGTCAGGGACTGTCAATCCATGAATCAGAAGGAGCCAATACCAGGCTGCTGGGCCTGATCGGAGATACTTCTGTCGTGGATCTGCGGCATATTATGGCCAACGAGATTGTGGAAAACGTCAAGAGGATCCAGGAGCCTTACAAGAAAGCAAATCGAAAGTTCCATCCGGAAGATTCCGTGATCAAAGTTGGAAATGTTAAGATTGGTGGAGGACATTTTGCAGTCATTGGAGGCCCGTGCTCCATTGAATCCAAAGAACAGATGGTGGAAGTGGCTGAGAAGGTCAAAGAAGCAGGAGCTCTGCTGCTGAGAGGAGGGGCGTTTAAGCCGAGGACTTCTCCGTACTCTTTCCAGGGACTGCATGGAGACGGATTAAAGCTTCTTCTGGAAGCGAAAAAAGCAACGGGGCTTCCGGTGGTAACAGAGATTATGGATGCCAGCCATCTGCCGCTTTTTGAAGATGTGGATCTGATTCAGGTGGGAACCCGGAATATGCAGAACTTTGAATTGTTAAAGGAACTTGGAAAAATCAATAAACCGATTCTTTTAAAGCGGGGAATGGCAAGCACCATTGAGGAATGGCTTATGAGCGCGGAATATATTATGGCAGGAGGAAATGAAAATGTGATTCTTTGTGAGAGAGGAATCAGGACATATGAAACATCTATGAGGAATACACTGGATCTGTCAGCGATTCCGATGATTAAGAAAAAGTCCCATCTTCCGGTGATCGTAGATCCGTCTCACGCAACCGGAATCCGGGATATGGTAGAACCGATGTCTCTGGCAGCAGTGGCAGCGGGAGCTGACGGCCTGATGATCGAGGTTCATAACGACCCGGCCAGGGCCCTGTGCGATGGGCCGCAGTCTCTGACGCCGGAGGCTTTCGCGCATCTGATGGATAAAGTAACGAAAATGAGAGAATTTTTTGAAACTTTATAAGTATGAAAAAAGCCCATGTTGTGCTATAATAAGGGAGAAAACAGCCCGGGAGCGTATGTTCCCGGGTCTTAAGTGCGTCTAAAGGAGAGTAGAATGAAAGTAATCGTTGGCCTGGGAAACCCGGGAAAGAAATATGAGAATACACGCCACAACATAGGTTTTGCGGCGATTGATTATATTGCGGAAAAAGAGGGCATAAACATAAATACAGGAAAACATAAGGCGCTGGTGGGAAGCGGATATATAGACGGAGTCAAAGTACTGCTTGTAAAACCACAGACCTTTATGAATCTGAGCGGGGAAAGTCTGCGGCCGATCATGGATTTTTACAAACTGGAACCGGAAGATTTTCTGGTGATTTTTGATGATATCGACCTGGATGTGGGAAGAATCCGGATCCGCAGAAAAGGCAGCGCCGGAGGTCACAATGGGATCAAAAGCATTATAAGCCATCTGGGAAGCATGGAGTTTCCAAGAATCAAGATCGGAGTCGGAGCGAAGCCGCCGGGATATGATCTGGCAGATTATGTATTAGGCCATTTCAGCAAGGCAGATCAGGAGATTCTGCAGGAACGATTTGAAGATGTTTATGACGCCGTGAAGCTGATTGTCGGAGATGATATAACGGAAGCGATGAATCGTCATAATAAAAAGAAGTAGGGGATGAAGGTGTTAGAACAAATATTAAAAAATGATAAAGTATATCAGCAGATTCAGGCAGGACTTGAGGAGAACAAGGGTCCTGTTTTTGTATCAGGATGTACGGATACAGCGAAATGGCATCTGTGCAGTTCGTTAAAGAGTCAGGAAACATCTGGAAAATGGAAGATCGTGATTGTGCCGGATGAGATCAAAGGAAGACAGTGGGCGGAAGGCTGCGGCTTCTTTGGTGAAGATGTTTATTTTTTCCCGGCAAAGGATCCGTTGTTTTACAGCGCGGATGTTCACGGCAACGCAATCGCCAAAGAAAGAATGAAATGCATCCAGAAGATCATGGAAGGATCCGGCGGTATTTTTGTCATGGCGGTAGACGCGGCCATGGACCGGGTGGTGCCTCTGGAAGAAATAGAAAAATATCGAATTTTATTAAAAGCCGGAGATATTCTGGAAGAAGAGGCATTTTCCAAAAAACTGGTCGCCTTGGGATATGAAAAGACCGGATTTGTGGAAGCAGCCGGAGAGTTTGCTGTCCGCGGGGGAATTTTAGATGTTTATCCGTATACAGCAGACTGCCCGTACCGAATCGAATTATGGGGCGATGAAATCGACTCTATCCGAAGTTTTGACGCTGAAAGCCAGCGTTCTATTGAAGAAATTGAAACTCTGGTCATCGATCCGGCAACGGAAATCATTCTGGAAGAGGAACGAATTGCGTTTGGTCTTTCTCAAATGGAAAAAGATTATAAGAAACTGGCTGAAGAGTTCCATAAAAAAATGGAAACAGAAAAAGAGGTTCGTCTCAAAAAAGAAATCAAACGAATCAGAGAAGAACTTTCAGAACTCCATATGCTGATTGGAGCGGAAGGATATCTGCCGTATTTTTATGACAAGTTAACCAGTGTTTTAACATATTTCCCGGAAGATACACTGGTTTACCTGGATGAACCGAAACATATAAAAGAACGGGCAGAAGCATTTTTCCTGGAATTTACCGAGAGTATGAAGAGCCGTCTGGAAAGAGGATATCTGCTTCCGAAACAGGCGGATACGGTAACAGAATTCGGAGAAGCGGTACGGCAGATGGAGAAGCATCCAATGGTGTGTCTGAGTATGATCCTGGCAGAGATCGAAGAAATACCGGCAGCAAAGACCTTCTTTATGGAAGCGAGGTCCATTCAGTCTTACAACAACAGTTTTGAGAGGCTTTTGAAAGATCTGGCTTCATATCAGGAAAAGGAGTACCGGATTATTGTAGTATCTCCTTCTGTGACCAGGGCGAAACGTCTGGCAGAAGATATGAGAGCCAATCAGCTGACGGTTACCTACGATAAAACGTTATCATCGTCTGTGGCGCCGGGACAGATTGTTGTCACAGCAGGAAAATTGAAAGCAGGAGTTGAATATCCTGAGACAAAATGGGTATTAATTTCAGAAAGTGATATTTTCAAAGGAAGAAAAGAAAAACGAAGAAAGAAAAACAGTGCGCTGAAAGGAGAGAAGATCAAGAATTTCTCTGATATCAGCATTGGAGATTATGTAGTCCATGAAAAACATGGTGTTGGCATTTACCGTGGAATTGAAAAGATTACAGTGGGCGGAGTGGAAAAAGATTATATCAGTATTGAATATCAGGGCGGAGACAATCTGTTTATCCTTGCATCTGCTCTGGATCAGATTGCGAAATATGCCAGTGCCAACGCGAAGAAACCAAAGATTCACAAACTGGGTGGAAGTGAGTGGAAGAAAACCAAGAACCGTGTCAAGGGACGGGTTCAGGATATCGCGAAGGAGCTGGTGGAATTGTATGCGATCCGTCAGGCAAAAGAAGGATATGTGTATGATAAAGACAGCATCTGGCAGAAGGAATTTGAGGAAATGTTTCCTTACGAGGAGACGGATGATCAGCTTCAGGCAATTGCGGATACTAAACGGGATATGGAAAGCAGGAAGATCATGGATCGCCTGATCTGTGGGGATGTAGGATATGGAAAGACAGAAGTCGCTATCCGTGCAGCATTTAAGGCGGTGGACAATGGAAAGCAGGTTGCCTATCTGGTTCCGACTACGATTCTTGCCCAGCAGCATTTCAATACCTTTGTCCAGAGATTTCAGCAGTATCCGATTACAGTCCGCATGCTGTCCCGGTTCTGTACTCCGAAAGAACAAAGGGAAACAATCGAGGGTCTGAAAAATGGTACGGTGGATGTGGTGATCGGAACCCACAGGCTTCTCTCAAAAGATCTCCAGTACAGAGACCTGGGGCTTTTGATCATTGATGAGGAGCAGCGGTTTGGCGTAACGCACAAAGAAAAGATTAAGACCATGAAGAAGGATGTGGATGTTCTGTCTCTGTCTGCCACACCGATTCCAAGAACACTTCATATGAGCCTTATCGGAATCCGTGATATGAGTCTTCTGGAAGAACCGCCTCATGACAGGAGAGCGATCCAGACCTATGTGATGGAGTACAATGAAGAACTGGTAAAAGAAGCGGTCTATCGGGAATTGACTCGTGGAGGACAGGTTTATTATGTGTATAACCGGGTCAATAATATTGCGGAAGTCACGGCACAGCTTCGGAAGCTTATGCCGGATGTGAGAATCGCGTTTGCCCACGGACAAATGAAAGAACGGGAACTTGAAAAGATCATGATGCAGTTTATGGAACGAGAGATTGATATGCTTGTATCAACAACGATCATTGAGACTGGTCTGGATATTCCAAATGTCAATACTATGATCATCCATGACGCCAATCAGCTGGGACTGTCTCAGCTGTATCAGCTGAGAGGACGAGTAGGAAGATCTAATCGGAATGCGTTTGCTTTTCTAATGTACCGGCAGAATACACTGCTGAAAGAAACAGCAGAAAAGAGACTGCAGGCAATCCGTGAATTTACTGATCTGGGATCCGGATATAAGATTGCCATGAGAGACCTGGAGATCCGCGGAGCGGGAAATCTGCTGGGACAGGCGCAGTCAGGGCATATGGAAGCAGTGGGATATGATATGTACTGCAAGATGTTAAATGATGCCGTTATGCGGCTGAAAGGCGAGATCAGGGAAGAAGAGTTTGAAACGGCGCTGGATCTGGACGTCAATGCGTTTATACCATCGTCTTATGTGCGCAATGAATCGCAGAAACTGGAGCTGTATAAGAGAATTTCCGCAATCGAAACAAAAGATGAGATGGAAGACATGACGGATGAGCTCATCGACCGGTTTGGAGATCTTCCGGCAGCTGTGCATAATCTTTTGTATATCGCATTCCTGAAGGCAATGGCCCATACGGCATGTATCATTGATGTAAAACAGAAAGGTGAAAATGTATCCTTTCAGATGAAACCGGATGCAAAAGCAGATGTGGACCGGATTGAAGATGTGCTGAAAGAATTTGATGGAGAGCTGTCCCTGCGGGCAGGAGAAGTTCCGACCTTTGTATTAAATCTGGAAAATACAAAGAAGAAGCAGAGACTGGGAAAAATCGAATCCTGCATCGGCGCTTTGAATGGATTGATAATGAGGTAGTATTGTAGTATAATACTCACAGTAAAAATTATGGAGGAAAATAGGAATGAAGAAATTAGCAAAGAAGCTGTTGTGTTTCACAGCAGTCCTTGCCTTGTCAGTTTCTCTTTTTACCGGATGTACACCGAAGAATGAAAGAACATTATTTGAATATGCCGGACAGGAAGTGAAGTTCCAGGAAGCCCATATATATGCGAGGATCATGCAGTATCAGACAGAAGAACAGTATGGCGCGTATTTTGGGGATGACATGTGGAAGATGCAGGCGGGAACAGATACCAGCGGCAATGCCATCACCATGCAGGAATCTGTCAAAGACGGCGTGATCAATCAGCTGAAGCAGGTAAAAGTGCTTGTGGCTCACGCGGATGATTATGATGTAAAGCTTACCAAGTCTGAAAAGAGTGAACTGGAGGATAATGTAGATTCTCTGGTAAAGACGGACATTGGAAAGAAAGTCATGAAAGACACGGAAGCCGATAAGGACGCAATCATGAATCTGTACCGGGAGATCACCCTGGCCAATAAGGTGATGCAGGCGATCATTGAAGACGCCAATGTAACGGTATCAGATGAGGAAGCCAAGACTGCCACTGTTTACAAGCTGGTATTTACAACAAAGAAAACAGACAGTAAAACAGGAAAAGAAAAAGATATGTCTGATTCTGAGAAAAAGGGCCAGCTGAAGAAAGCCCAGTCAGCTCTCAGCGCTCTGAAGGCGGGAGAAGGAGCCAGTTCTGTCGCTAATAAGTTCGGAGTCAGTGATGCAAGCGGAGAAGAATCTTACACAAAAGGAAAATCCGAGTTAGGCAGCAAGTTTGAAGAAGCAGCTTCCAAGCTGGGAACCAATGATATCAGCGGTATTGTTCAGACAGATGACGCTTATGTCATCATCAAGATGATCAATCCAAATGATACAGACGCAATGGCTGCGAATAAGCAGACTCTTTTGCAGGAAAAGCAGCAGGAAGCTTACGAAAAAGTCTATAAAAAATGGACCAAAGACGCAGATAAAGAATGGGATGATGAAAAATCAGTTAACCAGAAGCTGTGGGATGAAGTAGAATTTACTTACAAAGCAACAACAGCGGCTTCAACGACAGAGAATTCTTCCACGACAGCGGAAGATGGAAGCTCTGCAGCGACAACAGAGAGCAGCAAATAGCAAAAAACAGGATAGATACAAAGTCCGGAAGGAAATGGTCATTTCCTTCCGGACTTTATTTTTTTGCACAAAAGAGTGAAGAAAAATATTTTTTTGATATTTTTCTTCAAAAAGATTGCAAAACATCAAACTGTTTTTTGAAAGTGCTGAATGATATACTGCAATTACAGGTGAGGTGAACATATGAATAAGAGATCTCGGGAAATATTATCTCAGCTAATCAAGAAAAATGAATATGGCCAAAATTTATCAATTCAAAATTTGGCAGAAATGTTTGATGTTTCCATAAGGACCATTCGATATGACATCAATCAGGTCAATGATTTTCTCAAAGAAAATGGTCTGGAGCAGGTTCGTCTGGGAAATCAGGGGATTATTGAAACAACACCGGATATTCGGAATGCAAAGACGTCATTGATGAATGAAGGCTTTTATTCTTTTAAACTTTCAAGGAACGAACGTATTTTTTTTACAGCAGTGCTTTTGATTGGAGCGGATGACTATATTACATTGTCTGATATCGCGGACTGGCTGTTTGTCAGCAGGTCGACCGTCATACAGGATTTAGAACATGTTAAGGAATTCTTCCGCAGACATCAGCTGTATCTGTTGTCACATTCTAATAAAGGAGTATTGCTGGAAGGAAGGGAGATTGATAAAAGAAGACTGATTTTCGATATGATTCAGTCTAACAGCAGTGTTTTCAGGGAAGAACCGATTTTTCAGCATCTGATGGAGTGTTTATCTAAAAACGCGCAGGTGGATCTGGAAGACCGGACGATGATCGAGAAAATTATCAATGAAGCAGAGCATGCATATGGCCGGTTCCTGACTGATCAGGCTTTTATGCAGATACGGATTTACTTTGAAATATCGCTGTATCGTCTTCTGCGGGGACATTATGTGGAGAGCATGGGAGAAAAAAACAGTAAGTATCCTATGGCGCAGGGGATTATGCAGCAGATCCAGAGATTTATCGTAAAAGAAGTGCCGGAAACAGAAAGCGCTTTTTTAGCGGAAGTGCTCAATCGAGTCAAGTACATAAAAAAGACTACGAGCAATCAGGAAATCGTAAAAATGCAGGTGATCACAAGGACATTTATTGAAAATATTTCAAAGGATATCGGGAGAAACCTGCAGGGTGATTATATTTTTTATGAGAATCTGATCAACCATCTGGAATCTACATTTTCCGCAGTAGGGAAAGGACCGGGAATCGGTTCTGTTGTGGATGAAGTAATTCAGAGATATCCGAAAGTGCAGGAGGCAGTCAAACGGAACGTATATGTGCTGGAGGAATATATCGGAAGGAAACTTTCAGAAGAAGAAATTGCCTATATTGTTATCCATGTCTGCGCGGCCATTGAGCGCAATAACAATGAAGCGACGAGATATTCTGTCATACTTGTCTGCAACGGCGGAATTGGAACATCCCAGCTGCTTCTGGCAAGACTGGAAAAGTTTTTCCATCTGGATGTTCTGGATATCATCCCGGCGCATGATATAAAAAATGTGGATATGAGCAATGTGGATGTGATTATTTCGACCATCTCTCTGGATCAGGAAAACGTGGAATATATTCAGGTTGATCCGCTGCTGAATGATGAAGACTGCATCCGGGTAGGAGAAAAACTTTCGAAAATTAAGCCGAGAAACCAGAAAAAAAGTGAACCGGTTTCCGCCGGAAATGAAGAACCGGTCAGATATCTGGAAAAAATCAGGACAATTCTGGAAGAGAACCAGCAGGAAACCAGGTTAGGAGAAATTCAGGATGTGATCGATGAATTTTTTCAGAAAAAAGAAGAGGTTCTTCTGACAGACCTTTTGAGGCCACAGGCTATTTCGCTGAATGTGGAGTGCGGCGACTGGAGAGAGGCCATACGGGCATCGGCAAAATATCTTTTGAAGGAAAAAGCAGTGACGGAACGTTACGTAGAAGCCATGGTGCAGAATGTAGAGAAAAACGGGCCATATATTGTGCTGGCCCCGGGATTTGCGCTTCCTCATGAAGCTTTAAACGCAGGAGCAGTGAAGGTCGGTATGAGTCTGATCCGTCTGGCGCATCCGGTTCCTTTTGGAAAAGAAGAAATGGATCCCGTTGAATGGGTATGCTGTCTGAGCGCGATCAATAAAGAAACACATCTGAAAGCAATGTTTCAGCTGGTCAACCTGTTTTATGATCCAAAATTCCGAAAGGAAATCCAGGAGAGTAAAACGCCGGAAGAAGTTTTTAAAGTAATCAATCAATATGAGTATGAAACGAGGTAAAGGAATATGATTTGGGAAGACTTAAATGAGAATCTGATTATGCCAGATCTGAAAGCTGGAAGTTCAGACGAAGTATTTCAGCAGTTAGGGGGACTTCTGGTATCAGAAGGATACTGCAAATCCAGCTACGTGCAGGCATTAACAGAGAGAGAAAAAGATTTTCCTACCGGGATTAATATGGGAAATATAGGGATTGCCATTCCCCACACAGACAAAGAACATGTTATAAAAGGCGCGGTTGCCATCGGAGTTTTAAAGGAACCGGTGCATTTCTATCAGATGGGAACCAATGATGAAAACGTAGAAGCAAAATTGATTTTTATGCTTGCGGTCAAAGATCCGAAAGAGCATCTGGTCTTCCTGCAGAGGATTCTGATGGTCCTGCAGGATCAGGAAGTGCTGAAGCAGCTGATCGAGACTAAAAACAAGCAGGAAATTATAAACATTATCAAAGAAAAAGAAGAGCAGCTATAAGTAAGGAGGAAATCAGATGAAAGCAGTAAACATTTTATCCGTATGTGGATCAGGAACAGTAACGTCATCCATGGTAGCAGCAAAATTAAAAGAAAAATTAGGAGACAGAGGATATTCTGTATCTACAACAGAGGCCAGACCAACGGAAGCCTTAAATCTTGCCCAGTCAGGAAGATTTGATATTATTACCCACACGAGTCCGCTTCCAGATGGTGACTATGGAATCCCTGCAGTGAATGCGTTTGCATGTATTACAGGAATAGGAGAGGATCAGTTTTTTGATCAGGTGGAAGAAGCTTTGAAATCTGTTGGAAAGTAGAAGATAGCCGGAGTCATTCTGAAATATAGGGAGGAAGCTATATGATTATATTAGAAACATTAAAGGCCGTTATTGATAACTTTGGATCTGCCATTGTAGTTCCATTTATCATTTTTATCATAGCATTGATATTCCGTGTAAAACCAGCAAAGGCATTTTTGTCAGGGTTATACGCCGGAGTATCTCTGGAAGGTTTTACACTGATCATTGGCGCTTATACGCCGATCATTACACCGCTGGTACAGAACATGTCAGATGTTATGTCCAATATCACAGGTGTTCACTTAAATACCTTTGACGTAGGATGGCAGGCGACTTCAGTTGTAGCGTTTGCAACCAGTGCGGGAATGATTTATCTGGGACTTGGAATCGCCCTGCAGACCATCTTATTCCTTGTAAAATGGACGAACATTTTCCAGCCGTCTGATCTGTGGAATAACTATTCTTACATTGTATGGGGAGCTATGGTAATCTTCAGCACCCACAACTTTGCTCTGGGAATCGCATGTATGATTCTTCTGAATCTGTACAGTCTTCTGATTTCAGAATTAGTAGCAAAACGCTGGTCTAAATATTACAATTATCCGAATTGTACGATCATTGCCATGCATAACGTAGAACCGGCAATCTTTGCAATCGCAATCGATCCTATTCTGAATAAATTAGGTTTAAATAAAGTAAAACTGAATCCAAAATCCATTGAAAAGAAACTTGGATTTATCGGAGAACCGATGACTCTTGGATTTATTCTTGGAGCTTTGATCGGAATCCTTGGAAGCATTGATAAGCTGGGTACTTTAGCCGGCTGGGGAGATGTGCTGGAAGCCGCTATCGCAACAGCAGCGATCATGGCAATTTTTCCGAAAATCGCAAGTATGTTTGCACAGGCATTCGCTCCGATCACAGAAGCAGCCAGAGTATTTATGGGAAAATCCGGGGACAGAGAGTGGTATATTGCCGTTAATGACGCGGTTGGATATGGTGAGCCGGCAACACTGACCAGTGGACTGCTCCTGATTCCAATCATGGTTATCATCGCAACGATCCTTCCTGGAAACCAGGTTCTTCCGGTTGTCGATCTGCTGGCAATTCCGTATATGGTACAGGGACTGGTAGCAGTATATAAAGGAAATATGTCTAAGATCCTGGTAGCAGGAATCATCTGGTTCAGCCTTGGACTGTTAATGTGTACCTATACAGCGCCGCTGTTCACAGAAGTAGCAAGATCCGCAGGATTCGCGATCCCGGCAGGGGCTGCCATGATCACAAGTTTCAATATTCTTGGAAAACCAATGCTCGGATTTGTTTTCCTGGCATTCTTATCCGGAAATCCACTGTTTATTGGAATTGCGGTTGCGGTTTACGCAGTTGCGTTTATCATCTTTAAGACAAAGAATCAGCAGATTGTGGAATATCTGGACCGCCAGGCAGATAAAAATGACACAGCCACAGAACAGCAAGGAGTATAGGAATGAAAATAGATGTCAATGAATTTTTAAAACCATGCAGCTGCGGAAGAAAACATGAAATTGTCGTAGATGACATTATTATTGAAAGCGGAGCCATCTCACAGCTTCCGGATATTTTAAAGAGACCTGCATATGCGGACAAGAAATCACTGGTAATGATCTGCGATGAAAATACATATGAAGCTGCAGGAAAACAGGTAGAAGAACTGATTCCAGGCTTGAAAAAGATCGTACTGAATCCGGAAAATCTTCATGCCAATGAACATGGAGTAGAAGCAGCGAAAAAAGGTCTGGACGAAGTCGGCGGAGCGGATCTGATGATCGCGGTTGGTTCTGGAACGATTCATGATATTACAAGATATCATGCGTATGAGATGAAAATTCCATTCTTTTCTGTACCGACAGCCGCAAGTGTAGATGGATTTGTTTCAACAGTGGCTGCAATGACATGGCACGGCTTTAAGAAAAGTTTTACTGCTGTATCACCGGTCGTTGTTGTGGCAGATACGGATATTTTCAAGAAAGCACCGCTGCGTCTGACAGCATCCGGGGTCTCTGATCTCCTTGGAAAATATACAGCGCTGGCTGACTGGAAGATCACCCATCTGCTGACTGGAGAATATATCTGTGATGAGATCTGCAGCATGGAATATGAGGCTCTTGACCGGTTAAAAGAAAGTCTGGATGGACTGACCACAGGAGATGCAGATGCATATGAGAATCTGATGTACGGACTGCTCCTTTCCGGTCTTGCAATGCAGATGACAGGCAATTCAAGACCAGCGTCCGGAGCGGAACATCATATGTCCCATTTGTGGGAAATGGAAGTAATCAACGATTATATCGATTTTTATCATGGAGAAAAGGTTGGCGTCGGCTTAGTGCTTGCCTCTAAAATTTATCATAAAGCGGCAGAAAAAATGGAAACCGGAGATTTTAAAGTAAAAGATGCCATGCCGGTGGAAGAAGAACTGATCCGGAAAAACTTCAGCAAACCGGGAATGTTTGAGATCATTATGGAGGAAAATACACCAAACCTTCTGGATGAAGTGGATCCGGCAAAATTGGTGGAAAAGAACGAGGAGATTATTTCTATAATCCGGGAAATTCCGACAGCAGAGGAACTGGTTGAAATGATCGAGAAAGTGAAGGGAGTAAAATCTCTGGAAGACCTTGGATTTGATGAAAGCTACCAGGCGAAAAACGCAAATCTGTCACCGTATGTCAGGGCAAGAATCACTTTTATGAGACTTCTGAAATTCTATGATTTCTATGAGGAGGTCATATCATGTTAGAAGAATTAAAGCAGCAGGTATATGAAGCAAATATGGAACTGCCTGCCAAAGGGCTGATCACTTATACATGGGGAAATGTAAGCGGCATTGACCGGGAGAAAGGATTATTTGTAATTAAGCCAAGCGGCGTGCCGTATGAAGAATTAAAACCGGAAGATATGGTTGTCATGAATCTGCAGGGGGAGAAGGTAGAAGGTGAAATGAACCCTTCTTCTGATACGCCGACACATCTGGAACTGTATCGGGCCTTTGAAACTCTGGGAGGCATCGTACACACTCATTCACCATGGGCAACTTCAGTCGGTCATTTTTTGCGGACAGTTCATACATGCTATCCTTTTCTGTTCTCTGCTCCTGCGTTTGCTCTCGTTTGATTTCTCCCTCCGTATCTTCTTGGCACAAGCAGGACAATACCTTGATGCACCAGAGCCCGGGACATATTCAACGCCGCACACCGTACAATTTTTAGCGGGCATTGCTGCCCACCGTTTTGTAGGTATGATATGTAATTCATCGACAAAGCCGATGAATTTATAGTAAATCTTGATTTCCTGCTTCACTGTTCCGTCTGCCATCTTCTCACGCTCCGAAACAAGTATCTTGTCTATGAGTGCGTTTATAACTGTTGCATCCAGTTCTTTTAAGCCTTGATAATTTCGGATAAGGGCGAGGAAGTCACGGATTCCCCGTGATTTCTCGTAGCTTTCATTAAGAGTTTCCGTCACCTCTTTCAGCCTTGCTTCAATTTCAAGCTGCTCTTTCTGGTATTTCCCCGACATCATCTCAAAATTCCGCTCGGTAATACGCTCCATGACCTTATCCTCGTAGAGAGAGGAAAACAGCCTGTCCAGTTCCGCAAGGCGTTTGTTCAGCTTCTTACGTTCTTTCTCTAATGCTTTCGCCCTGCTCTGGTCTGTTTCCGTGAGCCGCTTTTCTATGGCCCTGACCGCCTTTTCATCATTCACTGCCATATCCGCAAAACAGTTGATGTCGGCAAGAACGGCATTGAATAAATCCCTTGCTTCTATATTGTGGGCACTACACTCGCTTCTTCCGTTTCTTGCATAATTATTACATGAATACTGTACACAGTCGATAATCTCTGGGCGTTTCCTCCTGTGTACGTTCATTGCCCGCAGAGCACATCCGCAGTCCACACACTTGATAACGCCTGCAAAAATATTTACAAATCCTCCCTTGTTCTGTGGAAGCCTACGACTTGTAATAAGCTGTTGGACAATATCAAATTCCTCCTGCGTGACTATTCCCTCATGGGTATTGGGTATCACTTCCCATTCTTCGGGCAGCTTAGAGGGGCGTTTCTTGCTTTTCATATTGGCGGCAATCCGTTTGTAGCCTACAAGATTTCCCGCATATATCGGGCTTCTTAAAATGCTCCTCACGCTGTTCCCACTCCAAATATAGCGTTTGTCCTCGTTCCCCTCAAAATGACGTTCAAAGCCTGTTTCGCCACGCTCCGCCGCATAAGCGGCAGGGCGTAGGATATGCTGTTTATTAAGATGTCTGCAAATTTTGGCAACTCCATTCCCTTTTAATGCAAGGTCGAATATCTCTTTTACAACATGTGCCACTTTATCATCTATCAGCAGATGGTTGTGGTCGGCAGGGTCTTTGATATAGCCATAAGGGGCGGTAGTTCCCATGAATTTCCCCTGTTGAAACCTCGCCCGATATGCCGATTTTATCTTAACAGATATGTCAGCGGCATACATTTCGTTTAAAATGTTGCGGAAAGGCGTGATGTCCATAGCAGATTTATTCAAGGTATCTACGCCGTCATTGACCGCTATATACCTCACGTTATGCTCTGGGAAGAAAACTTCCAGATATAACCCACAATCAAGATAGTTTCTCCCCAGACGGGATAAATCTTTCGTAATCACGCAGTTTATCAGACCGCTTTCAATGTCTTTTATCATATTCTGGAAACTTGGTCTTTGGAAATTTGTACCAGAATAACCATCGTCCACATACGTTTTTGCTATGTGCCATCCCTGCTTTTTCACATAATCCGTGAGGATGGATTTCTGTGTCGCAATGCTCGCACTCTCGTTATCCGTACCATCGTCTTTAGATAAGCGGCAATAAATGCCGACTAAATAGATTTTCTTTTCTTCTTTGATTCCTGCCATACTGTAAAACCTCCGTATCTGTCCTATCTGTTTTCATGTCCCATTGCGTACATTCTAAGCGGACAGCCCCTCATTGTCGAAGGTGTCGCCCTCGGCAATCTTCTTCCGAATATCCTCGGAGATAATCGGGACAAACGCTTCTGTAACGGTCTGTGTGCCGACATATTCACGGCTGATTATCATCTGCACTGGTGCTTTTGGCACGATACGCTTTCTCTTTTTATCTGCTTTCTTATCCTCGCCCATACTTAAATCTTCCTTTCCAGACAGGGCAGGGAAGAGTTTGGAAATGTCCCCGCCCTGCCAATCAGATACCATTAATCCTCGCTGTTTAATTCTTTCTGTAATGCTTTAAGGAGTGCCGCCGCTTCATCAGCGTTCAGCGTGATTCCCTTGCCGCACTTTTCACGGTTCGGGGAAAAGCTGCGGATGTCATACTTCGGCTCTTTCCCATTCCATGAAATGAGATTGATTTCCTTTGTGTAGCCACTGTCGCCCGTAGACAATACTGCGATTTCCTTTACGATTTCATACTGGATTTCTCTCATTCTCCATACCTCAACTCTCTGTATTTACTTCCCGAAAAAAGAAGATTAGCGGCTGTCACGGTTGCGTTTCCTCTGCAACTCACGCTCCAAAAGTTTGATGATGGTTTCCTCCATCTGCTTCGGCGTTGTGTTCTTCGGAAAGTATTTTTTCAGCTTGCTTGTGTTGATTTTCAAGGTTTCTTTCTGGTTGCCCTTTTCCTCCGTCATAATCGCAAATATCGTATCCATGTCAAGCCGCCCGCTCTGGCTTAACTGTTTCATCCGCTGTGCCTGTGAGAGTGAGGGCGTTGCTTCTTCGCTCTCCATCGTGGCAAAGAGGTTTTCCTGCTCGTCTTTCTTCAAGAAGGACAGTTCCACCGCAGGCGTGAGGGCGATTTTCCCCTCGTCCACCATCTGCAAAATCGGCGGTATCAGTTCCGTCAGGCGGATAAAACGCTGCACGGTCATCCTGCCCACGCCGAAGCCCTGTGCCACCTTGTCGTCCGTCCGCAACTTCGTCACAACTTGTGACGAGGTTAAGTCTGTGCGGAAACCCTGCCGCTTCATGGCTTCGGATTTCATCTTGTAAGCAAACGCCCGCTCCGATGGCAGGATATTCTCACGCTGCAAATTGCTGTCTACAAGGGTGATGATGGCTCGGTCACGGTCTAAGGGCAGGACAAACGCAGGCACGGTATTTATCCCTGCAAGTTCAGAAGCACGGACACGCCGCTGTCCTGCAATCACTTCATAACCGTCCCCGTCCTCTTTCGGGCGTGTGATTATCGGCGTGACAATGCCAAATTCCTTGATGCTTTCCGCTAACTCTGACAGTGTTTCATCTTCTGCCACATGAAACGGATTGTCGGGGAACGGGTACAAGTCTTTGGTCTTTAACACCTTAAAATCCTGTTTCTTCATTCACATATCTACCTTTCTTTCGCTCTGCTTCTATGATTTTTCTGCAATTCTTCCAACACTTCGGGCGGTATTTTTGACAGCAGCCGCCCCATCTGCTCGTTGGTTCTCTGCAATTCAAATATCTTCTGATTCGCTTTCTGCACCTTTAGTTCCTGCTCGTACTTTTCATCACGCATACGCCCCGCATAGTCTGATTCCTGCCCAATTCTCTCTTTCAAACTGTCGATATACGCCTGCTGTTTCCCGATTTCCTTAGAGAATTTCTCCACGTCTGGCAGCCATGCAGAGAGTAAATCTAACGCTTTATCCCTTTTCTTCCCTGCGTTAAAGGCGTTGATGTCGGATAGGGCAGACACGATTTCTTCATACTGTTTATCAAGCCTGCCGCCTAATTTATAGAGCCATGTGGGGACGTGTTTCCGCTTGGTTTCCATTGAGGACTGCCCCCGTTCAAGCTGATTCCACCGTGAGGACATCCGCTCATGGTAGGCGGTCTGCCACTCGGATAATGATTTCTGGTTGCCTAAGATAGCTTTCGCTGACAGCTTATTGTCTGGCGTAATCGGCACAAAGCAGAGGTGCATATGGGGCGTTCTCTCGTCCATATGGACGACAGCGGAGAGGATATTCTGCTTTCCAACACGCTCCGAAATGAAGTCAAGAGCCGTCTGGAAATACGCTTTTTGTTCTTCGGGCGGTAACTGGTTCATAAATTCTGGTGAAGCTGTGATGAGCGTTTCCACCATCATCACGCTGTCTTTCCTTGTCCTGCACCCCGCTTCGGCTACCATGCGGTTAATCTCTTTCTTGTAGGTGTACTTTGGTGGTGCTATGAGATGGTAATTGTTTTTAGAGCGTTCCATATCTATATCTGGGTTGCTTTTGTAGGCTTCTTTCTTCCGCTCGTTGTGGCGTTCACAAGCCGCAACGCCGCCCGCTTTTCGTTTCTGGAAACGCAGGATTGCATAAGGCATAGGCGGATTCCTCCTTTCTTTCGGCGGGTGACCGTCCTTTGGGGTGACAGCGGTGACGGTGGTGACAGCAGTTTTGGGATACCCCCTGCCGACTGCCGCAACTGTCACCCTCACCCCCTGCATGACGGTCATGTCGATGATGACGGTGTTTTTGGGATACCCCCCTCGCAAGAGCCGTCACCGTCATGCCGCCATTCTTTTATCCGAAGCCGTAAGGCGTAGGATAGCAGGGCACAGCCCTGCCTTAAGGGAGTCCAGAGGGAACGTCTGGCACACGACTTTGCAGGGCAAAGTGTAGTGTGTTACACCCTGTAAACGCAGTCGGAAAAATCGGAATGATTTTTCTGACCGCAGGGGTGGTTTTACACGACCGAAAAGGGCGAGTAAATCTCACGCCTGCATTTTGCGTTTACGGGGTGTTCTCCCGTAGGGATGACAGCGGCAGGGTATCCTAAAATCACTGTCACCACCGTCACTGCTGTCACCCGCAGGGCAGAGCCGCCAGCTTTACATGGCTTTAAGCGTCAATGACAGTAACAGGGGGGTATCCTAATATCGCTGTCACCACCATCACCGCTGTCACCCGCCCTCCTTGCAAGGGCAATCCGCCTGCCGTCTTTCCTGCGGCTGTACTGGTAGCAGATACGGTTCTCGCTTAAAAATGTGGTGCGGTATTCATTCAGCCATTTCGTAATCACCGTGGGTATGGTTTCCGTTTCCCCCATAGCGGCTAACAGTTCCGTTGCCGTGCCTATCCATTCTTCCTTATCCCTCATAAAATCCACCAACCGAAAAAGGACATCTGGTATCGTTTCTTTCGCAAGCTGCTCCTGCGTTTTCCGCTCCACAAGCTCCCAACGGCAATCACGGAAACGCAGCGTGTATTCCTGATAAGGCGTGTCCCTGCCCGTCACATACAGCTTGGCGGTGTCAGACGCACGTTTCTCCTTTTCCAGAACAAAGGTAGCGTCCGCACTCCCCGTTAATCCTGTCGTCCCAGACACCTTGTTGAACACGTCGCTGTCATTCTGCTTTCGGATGTGGTGTACGACAATGACCGCCAGAGAGTGCCTGTCGGCAAAGTCTTTGATGAGGGAGATGTCCCCATAGTCGCTTGCATAGGCATTGTCTTTTGAAGCTGTACGGACTTTCTGCAAGGTATCAATGACAATGAGCCTGCTGTCTGGGTAATCTTTCAGATAATCTTCAAGCTGCACGATAAGACCGTCTGACAGCTTGCAGCTTGCCACGGCAAAGTGGAGCCGCCCGCTTGCTTCGTCCGTCAAACGAAATAACCTGTCCTGTATGCGGCAGAACGTGTCCTCAAGGCAGAGGTAAAGCACATCGCCCTCCATTGTCGGCATATCCCATAAAGGGATTCCCTGCGACACGCATAAGCATAGCTTCAGCATGAGCCAGCTTTTGCCTATCTTCTGTGAGCCGCAGAACAGCGATAAGCCTGTCGGGATAAGGCTGTCCACCACAAAGGATGGTTTCTCAAGCGGTTCATAAAGGAGCGTTTCGGCGTTGACTGTCTGTAACTTCTGCATGGCTTTCCTCCTTTCGGGCGGTGTCTTTGTTTTCGTTGCACATAGGCGTTGACCTCCTTAAAAATAGATTTACTCCCACGGAAAAAAGTGAGAGTATGTAATGCCGCCAATCCCACACAAATAAAAAACAGATTTCTTTTTCGGGCGGTGTCGGTCACGGTTGGAGATATTTCTTCAATTTCCGCCTTTACTTTCTCCTTTGCAATCGCAACAGATTTCTGTATTGCCGAAGCGGTGCAATGCTCCATAGCGGCGATTTGGTAAAAATTGAACTCATACTCGTAGTAGAGCAGGAAACGCCGCCTTTGTATCTCTGGAAGGCTCCCAACCGCCTTATAGAGCGTTTCATTCCGTTCTTCCTCAACCATGCGTTCATCAAGGCTCTTAGGCACACGCAACGCCCGTCTGTAAAGGGTTTCGTCCCATACCTCGTTAAACTCCCTGTGCCGCTCGTCCCATTAGAAAAGATTCCTGTTCCTGCGCTCCATCTGCCGAAACTCCATAAAGAACTGTTCCGACACTTCCAACTCGTGGGATTTGCCCTGCCCGTCCTTAAAGCTGATAAAATACCTTGTGCCGCTTTCCGTGGATTCCTCCCGAAGCGTGTATGCCTTAACCCTGTATGCCATCCTGTTGTCCTCCTGCAAAAAATGAGTGAGGGGATTTCCATCCCTCACCCAGTAGCCCGCAGGATGGCAGGCTGTTTTAGAAGCTATAAAATTTTCCGCAGCTTCTTCCGCAGATGGTCTAACCTCGCATAGATGGCACCAGTCGTCAAATGCACAAGCGGGGCAATCTCCTTTGTGGAATACCCCTGCATTTTCAGCAGGACGATTTTCAAGGTACGCCCGTCCACCGTGACTAATACTTGATAGAGATTTTCGCTCTCAATCTCTTCCAGTAACTCCGCAACCGTACCCACTTCCGCCTGCCGCTCCCTGCCTGCCATGTCCTCAAGATATTCCGCAACGTCATTCGTCCATCGGTAAAACCGCCTGTTGGAATTGAAGTCTGCCCTGTCCGCCATGCGTATCTGCTCAATGGTCGCTTCATCAACGCCGCACTCACGCAGCAGCTTTTCCTCCGCTTCTTTCCAGATACGCCATTTCCTGTCCTCCCGTCCGTGGTTGTATGCCATTCTTACTTCCTCCAATCAGAATTGATTGAGAGGGCAGAGAAAAGCCCCCTCATCTTCCCAAAGGAAAAAACAAGGGGGCTGAACGCCTTAAATTTTAATTTTCTATTATCTTTCTTAGTTTTATTAGGATTCTGGCTTTTCGTTTGTTTACAACGCTCTGGGTTATGCCCAACCTCGCCCCGACTTCACGCTCGGAAAGTCCGTCAAAAAAGATTGCCTGTATCAACTCCTGTTCACTATCCGACAGCAAAGGCAGGGCGGCATTCAGCCTGTCCACCATGACCGCATTGACAACGGTTTCCGCAATGTCCGCCGCTTCATCAGCGATAAAGTCCAGAGGATTCCCCTCGCTGTCCGTAAATCCATCCAGAGAAAGCAGGCTGTTCTTCGTATCTAATTTTTGCAGATAACGCCACCGTTCCTTATCTCGGTAGAAGTCTGTGTATTGCTCCCTCACAACTTCAAGCAGACAGCCCTGAACGGGGATAAACAGCTTGTCCATATAAGTCTGGTCGGATTCCCTGCAACGACAAAACTCCGTGTAGGATAATTCCACATAGCCGCCACTTTCTTTGATATATACTTTTCTTGGTGCATACTTCACCGTAAGTACCTCCCATCTGAATTTTTGAAATGCTTAAAATCCAGATGGAGAGGCGGGGAGCGGCAACGCACATCAGAAACAATCCTGCGGCACTTTCCAACAAAAATCGACAAAAGAAAAACCGCAAAGGCTCTGTGACCTTTACGGTTATAGGAATTTATAATTCTGTTGTATGGAGATTGTACTTCTACTTTCAAGGTGAGAAGTACCGCTGCACTGGCAGAAATTTTTTTAACTGGTTTCCTGCCGTTCTCTGATATGCTATGTATTGATAAATTTTACTTCGTATGAGCAGATGAATAACCGCCCGAAAAAAGGACATAAAAAAATCCCTCCAAATTTAAAAACAAATTCAGAGGGTAATTTAGGGTATAACAAAATAACCCACCCGAATATCGTTTTTTTTATTTGGTGAGTTTGTTCTTTCAAATACGAAACAAAAAGAGCCGATGATTCGTGAATTGTTCCACAATTTCATCGGCTCTGCGTCTTAAGCGTCTGGCTCTTTGATGACAGTTATCTTCAAGTTGTCAACTTTAATCAATCTTTCTTGTCTGCATTTTGGACAATAAAGAGGATAATTCTCCAAAACAGTGTCCTTCCTAATTTTATTACGGGTTTTGCTCCCACAAACAGGACACAATATCCATTCACATTTCATCATAATTAGTCTCTAATCCTTTCAAATCTCATTTTATATGACTTTTGCAAGCTGTTAAGCTAACTTGTGGAACATATGCCGAACCTTATCTATACGGCTATTCGGGCGGCGGGGTTGGCAAATAAATTTACCAATAGCTGGCTGGTATCCTTTTAACTCTGTCAAGCAGACTCCCTGCCCATTTGTGAAATAAGTTAAATCGTTCCTGTATTCTTGAATACATCTAGCAGGGATTTCTCCTTTCAGAATGACCTCGTCATTCTTTATCTGAGTACTTACAATATCTGCACAATACCTTGGAGCATCATGATACGCCCGTGAGAGATATTCCTGCGGTGCATAAATTTCAAAGTGGAGATATGGCTCTAATAGTTCTGTCCCTGCTTTTTTTAAAGCCTGCTCCAATACGATAGGGGAAAGCAGCCGAAAGTCTGCGGGGGTACTTACAGGACTATAATACAATCCATATTCAAAACAGATTTTACAGTCTGTCACTTTCCATCCATACAGCCCCTGCTCGCAGCCATAAAGAACCCCCTCCATAACCGCATTTTGGAACGATTGATTTAAATATCCAAGTGAAACTCTGCTTTCATACTGCACTCCGCTTCCAATAGGGAGCGGCTCTATGGACAACCCGACAGAAGCCCAGAAAGGATTTGGCGGGACTTCTATGTGGATGGTATATTCTGCTTTTCTAAGCGGTCTTTCCATATATATAACAGTAGGCTCTTTTATTTCTGCCTCCACATGATATTTTTCCTCAAGGATGGCACAAATGACTTCCATCTGCACTTTCCCCAAAAAAGAAAGTATAATCTCATGCGTTGTAGTATCCACATAATATTTTAAAAGAGGGTCGCAATCTGAAATTTCTGTAAGTGCCCCAAGCAATATTTCCCGCTGTTCAGATTTCTTTACTGCAATCGTTGTTTGGAGCATAGGGAGAGGATTTTCAATAAATTTTCTCTGCGGCAACAGCATTTCGTTCCCCAAAATACTGTTTAGCTGCAAAACATCATTTGGTAAAATTACAATATCACCAGAGCAGGCTATATCGGATGAATATAATTCACCGTTTGTCGGAACACACATCTCTGTGATTTTTATTTTCTCTTTTTCAGATATTCTAATAACATCCCTCAAATGCAATGTTCCGCTATATATACGCACATAAACAAAACGCCGCCTTTTCTCTGAATATTCAATCTTAAAAACCTGCCCGCATAGTTCAGATTGACCTTCAGGCGTTGATGAATAAAATTTACTGGCAATTACTTCTATAAGCTGCCGAATCCCCAGATTGTTTTTAGCGCTTCCGTGATAAACGGGAAATAACGTTCCGTTTTGGAATCTCCTGTTTTCTTCCTGTTCCAGTTCTGACATTTTAAACGGTTTCCCTGACATATATTTCTCTAATAGTTCATCGTTTCCCATAATTACCGCATCCCACTGTTCCATATCGTCATTGTCCGTTACATTTATATGGGGATGCTGCCCAACCTTTTGCTTCACTATAATTTCCGAAGAAAGCTTTGCTTTCATTTCCCGATATACCATTGGCAAATCAATCCCCTCTTGGTCAATTTTATTGATGAAAAAAATTGTCGGAATCTTCATTATCTGTAGTGCATGAAACAGTATACGGGTCTGTGCCTGTATGCCATCCTTTGCAGAAACTAATAATACTGCTCCGTCTAATACGGATAAAGAACGGTATACTTCCGCCAAAAAATCCATATGGCCTGGCGTATCTATAATGTTGACTTTTACATCCTCCCACTGAAAAGATGTCACTGCTGTCTGGATAGTGATTCCCCTTTGACGCTCCAAATTCATTGTATCTGTCCTTGTTGTGCCTTCATCTACGCTCCCTAGTTCTGCAATTGCACCACTGGTATACAATAAACTTTCCGTTAATGTTGTCTTTCCTGCGTCAACGTGAGCCAGAATGCCTAAGTTAATTATTTTCATGTGATTTTCCTCCTATCAACACCCAAAAAAGGGCATAAAAATACCCAGTGATAAATACTCCTATCACTGGGTAAATAACTCCAATAGCCCCAAAACACTTATATGTTTTCGGGCATATAAAATTACATGATAAAAGTATTCTTAAACTGGGTACAAAAAACTAAGCCCCATATTAAAAGTGAAACGGGACTGCTACTTTTTGTTCCCACTATCAAATTGACAGTTTATTTAAGAATACCTTGCCGCATATTTATTAACTCCTTGTATAATACTGAATCTAATTATATTCCTTAACCCTTTATTTGTCAAGCTGACAAACTAAAGCAGAAAAAGCGGCAGGATTTCCCCCTGCCACTAATCATCTGTTTATGCAAAAATAATTTCCTTTTCCACAATCTCCCTCGCACAAGCCCTTATGTTATTGAGGCATCCTGTCCATTCTAAGGCGTTTTCTGCCTTTAGCTGTTCCGTTATGCCCTGTGCCTGTTTCATACCCTCTATGAGCCTTTCAAAGCGTTCCTGTGCCTGTCTGTTGATGTCGGCAAGGTAGGCGTTTAGCCTGCCGCTTGTAAGAAGATTGGTGTATGTAACTTTACGGTACTGTTTTAGATAATCTAAATGCCGTTGCCCCCAGATGCCTATTGCCTGTTCTTCTTCGGCGGGTACAGTTAAGCACGGTATCAAATAATCCCCTTGCCTTTCGTATTTGCCGCCCAGTTCCTCAAATAATGATTTTGCCATTGTCTGTTACCTCCACATTCTTTTTTATTTTGAATGTCCGCAAAATCCGTCCTACATCATGGGCGCAGGCAGGAAGATCCATTCCATGTTATGGAACAACACATGCAGATTATTTTTACGGTGAGATTCCCTGCGCAAGATCGCTGACAAAGGAAGAGATTGAAAATGACTATGAAAAGAATACTGGAAAAGTCATTATAGAAACTTTTGCAGATGGGAATCCAGACTATGTGCCGGGCATTTTATGTACCAATCATGGTCCGTTTACCTGGGGGAAAGATGCGGCTCAGGCAGTACACAATGCAGTAGTGCTGGAAGAGGTGGCAAAGATGGCTTACCGGACAGAGCAGCTGAAAAACCAGACAGTCGGAGCGCCGGGATATCTGCAGGATAAACACTTTTTCCGGAAACATGGCGCAAATGCATACTATGGTCAGCCGGGAAAATAAACACAGGTAAATTTCAGTGAAAACTGGTTTACAAAATATGTTATAACGCTGTTGAAAAGGCTTTTGTCCTTGCGGACAAAAGCCTTTTCACCATCATGGAGAAATATTGAAACTGATCAGGACAAAACAGCAGAAAGGAGACTGCCAGATGAAAGACAAAATCAGACAGATCGAAAGCTTTATTTTAGATATGGACGGAACCATTTATCTTGGAAATGAATTGTTTGATTATACACAGGATTTTTTAAAAACCGTGGAGGAAACCGGAAGAAAATACTATTTTTTCACTAACAATTCATCCAAGAGTCAGCAGGCATATATTGACAAGCTGGCCGGAATGGGGATTATGATTCGGCCGGAACAGATGATGATTTCCAGTCATGTGATGATTCAGTATCTGAAGCAGCATCATCCCGGAGAGAGTCTCTATGTGGTAGGAACCCCGTCATTGTTAAAAGAATTTGAAGCTTATGATATGCCGCTGACGGAAATCGATCCGGACATTGTGATTCTTGGATTTGATACGACACTGACCTATGAGAAAATGTCAAAAGCCTGTCATTATGTAAGAAATGGATGTACCTATTATGGAATCAATCCGGACTGGAATTGTCCGATTGAAGGAGGGGATTTCATACCGGACTGCGGCTCCATGGCAAAGATGATCGAAGCGTCCACGGGAAGATTTCCGGAATTTTTCGGCAAGCCATCCAAACATACATTGGACTACATAATAGAAGAAACAGGATGCAGGCCGGAGGAAATTGCCATCGTAGGCGACAGACTGTATACCGATATTGCGGTGGCGGATGGGAGTCCGGTCACATCTATTTTAGTATTAAGCGGAGAAAGTACGATGGAGGATGTGGAAAAAAGTGATGTAAAACCGGATGTCATTGTGGATACTTTGGAAAATATTACAGAGATTTTGAAAGATAACAAGGAATGATTTGAGGTGAAATCCATATAATATGTCCAGGAGGACATATTATGGAAGATTACAGAAATTTGAAAATGCAAATGCACGATATGGAGGCAGGATGCAGTGCCATGGCCTGGGAGACGCAAGACGGAAAACATCTGTGGGGACGGAATTTCGATCACAGCAGGATTGCAGAAGGAAGTCAGATCATCTATCTTCCAGAAGGAACTTCATATACTATGTGGCGGCCGGAATTGAAATCAGGGGAAGAGGACAAAACAAAATATGCCTGCCTTGGGACTGGTTTTACGGGAATCTGGCAGGCGCCGGTATTGTATGAGGGAATCAATGAGAAGGGGCTGGCAGGAGGTCAGCTTTATTACCGGGGATTTGCCAGGTATGAGTCTGCGTGTAAGTCAGGAACCCGGAAACTGCAGCCTCCGTTTGTCGTGCTGCACCTGCTGGCTCAGTGTGGGACGGTAAAAGAAGCGGTAGAGATGATAGAAGAGAAAATTACTCTGATGGATACAAAACTGCTTGGAACAGTACCGCCTCTTCACTGGGCTTTTTATGACCGGATGGGAGAGATGGCAGTCCTGGAGCCAGAGGAAAATGGAGTTCGCATTTACCGCAGTACCATCGGGATTATGACCAACAGTCCGGGCTATGAGTGGCACCGGATAAATCTGCTGAATTATGCCGGGCTGCGGGATCTGGATTATGAGGAAGCTGACTTTGGAACAGAGAAAATGCAGCAGTGCTTTTCCGGCAGCGGCGCCCAGGGACTTCCCGGTGATTTTACCTCTCCTTCCCGGTTTGTGCGACTGGCGTTTTTAAAGAAATATGCAGTAAAGGGAAGGAATGAAGAGGACGGCGTGGTTTATATGTTTCGCCTGCTTCAAAATGTTTCATTTCCACTGGGGGCAGTCCGTGTAACAGATCAGGGACATATCACGGAATATGACAAAGAGGTAACACCATATGATTATACTGTGTACACATCAGTTATGTGCCCGGAATCTCTGAGGTTTTACTGGAATACCTATGATGATTTGCAAATCCGCTATGTCGATCTGAATCATCTGATCAGGAAAAAAGAAATCCTTTTATTTCCGCTGGAAAACAGAGGAGAATTTATGTGCCTGTCCTAAAATTGACAAAAACGATAAAAAATTGACTGATGCAACAAAATTGACAAAAATAGCGAAAATTTGACAAAAAGGGAGAATGCCAGGAAGATTGACAAAGGAAAGGAACTATGAGATAGTGTATATACACGAAAACGGAGGCATAATATGCAGAAAAGAAAAAGTGACTGCTATTGTATTACTCTGCGAAGAGCAGCGCAGACAATTTCTGACTTATATGATGCCCATATGGCAGTGATAGGAATTACAGTTAATCAGTATTCTCTTCTCAGTGATCTGGGGCATTTTCCCCACTGCAGCGTCAGTGAACTGGCGGAATACGCAGGACTTGAAAGGACGACTGTTGTGAGGGCCTTGAAACCTCTGACGGCAAAAGGATTTGTGAAAGATCTGGCAGATGAAGGAGAACGGAAAAAAGATCTTTGCCTGACAGCAGAAGGAGAAGAAATTGTGAAAAAAGGAAGGACAATCTGGCATCAGGAGCAGGAAGAGATTGAAAGACGCCTTGGAAAAGCCGGCGTGTCAAAGCTGCAGGAGTTATTAGGGAAACTGATGGAAGAAAGATGAAAAGCAATGGAACTTCAGGAGAATGTATAGAAAGGAGAAAAAATGATTTATCGAAGTGAACAGATGGAAGAACAGGCCGTTCTGCAGGCGGCGGCTCAGATGTGTGCCGCGGCAAGAACAGCGCCAAAAGCAAAAGGAATCGATGAAATCTGCACAGTGGTGCTGACCGGGAAAGAAAAAGAGATCCTTGCGGAAAAAATGGAAGAAATCGGAGAAAGAGATTTCGGAGCGAATGCAGCCGACTGGTATTTGAGAGATGCTCAGAATGTGAAAGATGCCCAGGCAGTGGTATTGATTGGTGTAAAAAAAGAATACCGGGGAATTGCAGGGTGCTCTTTCTGTGGATTTGATAACTGTGGCGCCTGTAAGCAGGAAGGAGGCCGGTGTGCCTTTGGTTATGTCGACCTTGGCATAGCTCTGGGATCTGCCGCTGCAGTGGCGGCAGACGCAAGAATTGATAACAGGATCATGTTTTCTGCAGGAAAAGCATGGATGGAAATGGGGAAATCATTAAAAGATACGGCATGGCAGGGGATTGCCCTGAGTGCGACGGGGAAAAATATCTTCTTTGACCGGAAGAAAAAATAACAGGAGCCGCCGGGGGTGGAAGAATACCGGCACGAAGGAGTAAAACATGAAAGATGACGTCATAAATCATTCAGCTAAATTTTCAAAATCTGAAAAAGAACTTCATAAATATATCTGTTCCCATCTGGATGAAATCCAGCATCTGACAATCAGGGAACTGGCAGGACAGGCCGGAACGCATCCCAATACTGTGGTACGCTATTATAAAAAACTCGGATATGAAGGATTTACAGAATTTAAGGGAAGGATTCAAAATGATCTGAAGGAGCTGAGATATGATGATTTTATGATTCGCAACTCTGAGCAGGTGATACATACAGTAAATAAAATGGAAGCATTGTACCGCAATGTAGTAAAAGAAACTAAGAAGAGGCTTTCCATTTCCCAGATGCAGAAGATCCTGAAAGAAATGAATCGCAGAAAATATGTGGATTTTATCGTTTATGATGCAAACAAGGCACTGGCGGAATATGCTTCTCACTACTTTTTTATTACAGGGAAAATCTGTAATGTATATACAAGTATAGATGAACAGATTCTGTTTGCTATGAATGCAGATCCAAAAGACCATATGATTTTTATGATCAGCAGAAGCGGCGCTTCTAAGAGAATGGTAAAGACCGCCAGGATTATGCATAATCGGGGAATGTTTACTGTATTGTTCAGCAAATCAAAGAAAACGATTGTGTCATCCTACTGTACAGAAACAGTCACGGCGTCTTATGTTCATAGTTTTAAAAAACTGGGAGACTGCATGTTTTATACTTCGGTGAAATATCTTCTGGACTGCATCATTGCAAGTTACTATGCGTCCAATTATGATGAAACCCTGGAAAATGTGGAAGATTACCGGAAAGAATATCTGGGAGTTGACACCGCAGAGAGAAATAAAAATAGATAAAAGAGAAACGCTGTACACAGAAAAAGAAAGAATTTCACGAAATTTTGTGTACAGCGTTTCGTTCTGTGCAAAAAGTGTTTACAGGAATCCGGCCGGTGATACAATAAAGATATTGAATCGTTGAAATTTTAAGAAAGAGGTGGAAACATGCTTCATAAAACATTAAAATCATTCCCGGACAATTTCCTTTGGGGAGCCAGTACTTCCGCATATCAGGTGGAAGGAGCCAGCCTGGAAGACGGAAAAGGTCCATCCTGTCAGGATGTAAAAGAAGTGCCGGAGGGAACTTCTGATCTGAAAGTATGCGCGGATCATTACCACCGCTATAAAGAAGATATTGCGCTGATGGCAGAAATGGGATTTAAAGCATACCGTTTCTCCATCGCATGGACAAGAATTCTGCCGGAAGGAACCGGAGAAGTGAATCCGAAAGGAATTGAATTTTATAATAACCTGATCGATGAATGCCTGAAATATAACATAGAACCGATCGTCACCATGTTCCATTTTGATATGCCGGCTGCCCTGGATCAGAGAGGATCATGGTCCAACCGGGACTCTGTTGACTGGTTTGTAAATTTCTCCAAAATCTTATTTGAGAACTTTGGCGACAGAGTAAAATACTGGCTGACCATCAATGAGCAGAACATGCTGACGCTGGTAGGTCCGGTGATCGGAACTATGACAATTCCGGAAGGATGCACCAATGAGTTAAAAGAGATTTATCAGCAGAATCATCATATGCTGGTAGCCCAGGCCAAAGCAATGGCGCTGTGCCATGAAATGCTTCCGGATGCTAAAATCGGTCCTGCGCCGAACATTTCCATTATTTATCCGGAAAGCTGCAGACCGGAAGATACCATCGCGGCTCAGAACGCCAATGCAATGCGCAACTGGCTGTATCTGGACGCTTATGTCTATGGAAAATACAACAATCTGGTATGGGCATGGCTGGAAGAAAAGGATGCCTGCCCGGAATTTGCTCCGGGAGATGAAGAAATCCTGAAAAACGCACATCCGGATTTCATCGGATTTAATTATTACAATACATCTGTGTGCAAAGAAAGCGACGGAACAGAGAAAGGCGGAGCAGTTTCACAGCAGGAGAATTCAGGAGAAGCAGGGCTATTTGATGGAGTGAAGAACCCATATCTGAAGACGACAGAGTTTGGCTGGGAAATTGACCCGGTAGGATTCCGCGGAACGATCCGGGAAATCTATTCCAGATATCATCTGCCGATGCTGGTAACAGAAAACGGACTGGGAGCTTACGATAAGCTGACAGAGGACGGAAAAGTACATGATCCGTACCGCATCGAATATCTGCGCAAGCATATTGAACAGATTCAGCTGGCAATCACAGATGACTGTGAAATGATGGGATACTGTCCATGGTCAGCGATTGACCTGATTTCCACTCATGAAGGAATGGTCAAGAGATATGGATTCATCTATGTGGACAGAGATGAATTTGACTTAAAGACAATGGACCGCTACCGCAAAGACTCCTTCTACTGGTATAAGAAAGTCATTGCTACTAATGGGGCAGATTTGTCTGACGAGTGTTAAACATAGATAAATCAGCAGGTGAAAAATCAAAAAATTAAAAGACGGCGTCTGAACCAATCGATTCAGGCGCCGTCTTAAATTCTGCTTAAATATCAGTTTTTTAGCCCTGGCTCTTTGCCCATGCGTCCAGCTTGTCGCTTTCAGCCTGTGCAGCTTCCATGCTGTCGGCTTTTACGCCATAGTAGAATTTGATCTTAGGCTCTGTTCCGGATGGACGAACGCATACCCATGCTCCGCCTTCCAGTTCATAGTAAAGAACATTGGAGTTTGGAAGTCCGATCGGAGATGTTTCTCCTGTAGAAACATCTAAGATTGTATCGTTGCTGTAGTCACGTACTTTCTCAACTTTATATCCGGCAATCTCTTTTGGCGGATTCTCACGGAATGCATTCAGCATGCTCTGCATCTTATCCATTCCTTCCAGTCCAGGGAAGTCCATAGCGGTGATGCGGTCAAGATAGTATCCGTATTTTTCATACATTTCAAGCATAATATCCCATAATGTCTTGCCCTGAGTTGCATAGTAAGCAGCAGCTTCACACAGAGCAACAGTTGCGGATACGGCATCCTTATCTCTTGCGTAAGTACCGATCAGGCATCCGTAGCTTTCTTCCAGTCCGAAGAGATATGTACCCTTTCCGGATTTTTCGAATCCGAGGATTTCTTTTCCAATCCATTTGAATCCTGTCAGAACTTCGATCAGTTTTACATTATAGGCATCTGCGATAGCGTCTACCAGGTTTGTAGTAACGATAGATTTAACAACAGCGCCGTCTTCCGGAAGAGAACCATTGATAGCTTTTCTCTGGCTCAAAACATATTCGCATAATAAAGATCCGGACATGTTTCCTGTCAATGGAATATAGTCGCCGCTCTTGGAATCTTTTACATATACGCCCAGACGGTCAGCATCAGGGTCAGTAGCAAGAACCAGGTCAGCGTCTTTTTCTTTTGCAAGAGCAAGACCTAACTCAAATGCTTCTTTTGCCTCTGGGTTTGGATAACTTACGGTAGGGAAGTCTCCGTCCGGAAGTTCCTGTTCAGGAACGACATAGACATTTTCGAATCCCAGGTCGCTCAGCACCCTCCGTACTGGAAGATTTCCCGTACCGTGAAGAGGAGTATATACGATTTTAAGTTTGGAAGACATCTCATCGATGGCTTTCTGATTGAATACCTGTTTTTCTACTTCAGCAATGTAAGCATCGTCTACTTCGGCACCGATCACTTCATATAATCCGGCTTCCATTGCTTCTTCTTTGGAAATTGTCTTGCAGGTGGAGATATCTGTGATAGCGTTAACCTTGGCGGTAACTCCAGATGCGTGAGGGTCTGTGAACTGTGCTCCGTCTTCCCAGTATACTTTGTATCCGTTATAAGCCGGAGGGTTATGACTTGCGGTAATGTTGATACCGGCGATGCAGTTTAAATGTCTTACTGCGAAAGATAATTCCGGTGTAGGGCGAAGAGATTCAAAGATAAAAGCTTTGATTCCGTTGGCAGCAAGGCAGCGTGCAGCTTCATCCGCAAATTCCGGAGACATATGTCTGGAATCGAAAGCGATCGCAACACGTTTTTTGTCTGTGTTCTGCTCTAAAATATAATCAGCCAGACCCTGAGTTGCTTTTCTTACAACATAAATATTCATGCGGTTGATACCAGCGCCGATGATTCCACGGAGACCGGCGGTACCAAAGGCAAGATCAGCGTAAAAACGCTCTTTGATCTCATTGTCATCATTTTCAATGGCTTTTAATTCTTTTTTGGTGTCTTCATCAAAATAAGGATTGGTAAGCCATTCCTGATAGGTTTCTTTGTAGTTCATAAATTACTCCTCCTTTAGTTGTTAAAAATGCCTTTGTTTAATTATACCCTAAATGCGACTAAAATACATTATAAATTTGTACATATTTTTCGAGAAAAATCGTTCGAAGCTCTTTTGCCAGGGTAAATTCTTCTAATTTATTGATATAACGGGGGGAAACCCAGTGTTTTTTATGAGACATATACTGATTTGAGATTTTCCAGAACTTCTCCGGGAAGAGCAGGAGGGCGTACAGACAGCGCAGATCCCTTATGGTAAGAGGAAATTCGCGGGTATAACTCCGGATGACAGTTTCACAGCAGGAAAACCGATAATCATTCTTTTCGAGAACTTTTCTCAGAAAGCAGTACAGATCCAGAATCGGATATCCATAGAAAAAATGTTCGAAATGGATCAGTGCGGGACCGCCTTCTGTCATGATGACATTGTGATGGCTGCACGCGCCGTGACACCACCCGTTTTTTGAAGGAGGTGAGCTGCGCAGAAGCTCCAGTGATGTCTCCATCTGTTTCTGATATTCAGGAAAATGTTCCAGAAACCGGTATTCAAAGGTGCCTTTGTTCTTTTTGCCGCGGATAAAGCGGCTGATGCTCTTCATTTCAGAATATTTCTGCTGGTAATGTTTGAAAACAGAGGTATATTTCCGCAGATGATCAGATGAGTAAGAAAGTTCTGCGGATATTTTATGCAGATTTCCCAGAGTGCAGGCAGCCGCCTTAAGGTCTTTTAAGGAGTGGATGTCACATTCAGATCCGGAAAAAGTTTTTCTTAAGGCAAAGGATTCATAGTATTTATCATAGGAAAGGAAACAGCCGCTTTTGTTAATGATGTATTGATCTGTATATGGAAATCCGGCTGACTGCAGGGTTTTCGTCCAGTTAGAAACAGCCAGAAGTCGTTCTTCAGACAGTGATGTTTGTGAAAGGGCATATACTTCACGTCCGGTAAAGCATAAGATTCCGCCGCGTCCTCTTTTCAGACGGTTTACACAAATATCATATTGATCTAATAGCATTTGATATTTTTCGTTCAACATATATCCTCCTCAAAGTTCTACCTCTAATGATATGAAAAAACGAAAAGGAATATGATGATTCCACAGGAAAATAATGGCGCTTGCTCTGACAGAAGGAATACGATATACTGTGAAAATCATAGGAAGGGAGTATGAAATAAATGAAAAGGAAATTACTGGCTGCTGCTGCGCTGACGGCAGGGGTTCTGCTGATCGCAGGCTGCGCAAAAAGGGAGACAGGAAACGGGGTTACAGCCTGGGGAGATGAAAAGGCCTCGGAAGTTCCGGTAACTGAGAGAGTAAGATCAGTACCATCAGATACCGCCGAAGAAAAAAATACTGCCACTGAAAAAGACGAGCAGGAACAGCCGAAGGAAGGAAAGGGGACTTTTGACGGATGGGCGGATTCCGGATCTGTGGAAATAAAAATGCAGGAAGGGGGATATCAGACTTTCTTTGTGGAAGATGACAGCGTAAGGGAAGTTCTGAATCAGAAAGGAGAAGGCAGCGAGATCACATTCACGTATGGAGCAGTGGAGGGGCAGATAAATCGGAAAATAATTTCGGTCAAATAATTGCTTAAGGAAAAAGTAAGACTTTTTCAGCTTTTCTGTCACAAATCGTTCATCTTTTTTGCGTATAATAAAGAAAAACAAGGATAATGAAAAAAGTCACACTGTTGAAGGTTTGCGATAAAGAGGTGGGAATAATGAGAAAATATTTAACGATTGAAGAAATCAGAAACGCAGAGAGGTTAAAGGCAATGGATCGGGAAGCCGGCATCATAGAGAGCAGCGCGGGAGCGCCAAGACACAGCGCAGGTCAGAAGATTCTTGCAGGTGCGGCGGTAGCAGCTGCAGTCTGGGCTGCGGTTGCTTTCCGTAAAAGAAACAGGCCCCAATAATCTCATAAATATAATATACGAAACAAGGCCGGATGTCTGTTGATCAGACGTCCGGCCTTGTGAATGATTAAGAAAAATAAGAAGATTTTAGTAGTCTTTTACATCAAGCTTGAAATATTTCTGAGGATGCGCGCAGACCGGACATTCTTTTGGAGCTTCTTTTCCATAATGGACATGTCCGCAGTTGGTGCAGATCCATGCAACTTCAACATCTCTCTTATAAACGATATCATCCTCTAGGTTGGCAGTTAACTTCTGATAACGTTCGTCATGATGCTTTTCAATATCGGCAACCATTTCGAAAAGGTTTGCGATCTCATCAAATCCTTCTTCTCTTGCTTCTTTAGCGAAGGTCGGGTACATTTCTATCCATTCAAAGTTTTCACCGCTGGCAGCATCCTTCAGATTTTCAGGTGTAGATGGAACGCTGCCGCCATGGAGCAGTTTAAACCAGATTTTTGCGTGTTCTTTTTCGTTCAAAGCGGTTTCTGCAAAGATATTGGCAAACTGTACATATCCATCGCTTTTTGCCCTGCTGGAGTAGAAATCATATTTTGTACGGGCCTGAGATTCGCCGGCAAAAGCGGCCATTAAATTTGCTTCTGTTTTCGTTCCTTTTAATTCTGGCATAATCATTAACCTCCTAAATAAAAATAATAACTGTTACTATTATTGTAATACAATTCTAGAAAAAGTCAAGCTGGTTTTGTAAGAAGCTTCTTACCATATTATAAACCATATTGGAAAAATAATACACGAAAACGCTGTGCATTCTGGCAGGAAAGAGGGTGTGACAGTACAGGTGCAGTTATGCTATAATAGAAAGCGTCTTATTTTTCTGGAAACTGCATAGAATAATCAAAAAGCAGGAAAGAAAACCATGAAAAAACTGATATGCATAATGGGGGTTCTGATTCTGACAGTCACAGGCTGTCAAAAACAGCAAAATGAAAGTCAGAGAGAAGATGTACAGTATGCAGTATGCAGACAAAGTGTGCTGCCGAAAGAACTGAAACAGATCATCAAAGAGGAGAAAAAAGAGGCGTGTCATTTTACGTATTCTACTCAGGATTACACTTATTATGTTGTTGGATATGGCAGACAGAAAGGAAAGGGATATCAGATCAAAGTGAAGAGTTTTCAGATGGATGAGAGCCATATTTATATTGATACAACTTTGATCGGTGTAACGAAAGAGCACCAGAAAGAAGGGACGTCGTATCCGTATCTGGTACTGAAAAGCCAGTACTATGAAAAAGACGCTGTTTTCCGTTAAAAATAATAAAAAGTTTAGAATAGTTTTATTGATTTATAAAATAAGAAAACATATAATGGTGCTTATGAATCGAAGGAGGAACTAATTTGAAGGATCAACAGAATAACAAAAATAAAAAAGACGATGAAAACAAGAAAAAGACTGCGAAGATGCTTGGCATCTTTCTTGTGATTTCAATTCTTGGAACGTTCTTCTTTAACCAGGTATTATCGAAATGGCAGAATGGGACAGAAACAACCATTACTTATGATAAATTTATCGAGATGCTGGATGATAATGAAGTGAAAAGTGTTGAAGTCACAGACAATCAGCTGAAAGTGACGCCGAAGAATTCTGAAAACCCGATTCAGAAGACGACATATATCGTAGAAAGAATCAGTGGGGATTATCAGCTGGTAGAACGGCTGTCCAACAGTAAGAATGTAGAATTTTATCAGGAACCGGATGATCCGATGAGCACATTCTGGACAATCCTGCTGAACCTGATTCCTACAATTCTTATTTTTGGCTTCCTTGTCCTGATGATGCGAAGAAGCAGCGGCATGATGGGAGTAGGAAAATCCAATGCCAAAGTATATGTAGAAAAGAAGACAGGAGTTACATTTGCGGATGTAGCCGGACAGAATGAGGCAAAGGAAACACTGACAGAGATGGTTGACTTCCTGCATAATCCGGGGAAATATACGCAGATCGGAGCAAAACTGCCGAAAGGAGCGCTTCTTGTGGGCCCTCCTGGAACAGGTAAGACTCTGCTGGCAAAGGCGGTCGCTGGAGAGGCGAATGTACCGTTCTTCTCTTTGTCAGGGTCTGACTTTGTAGAAATGTTTGTTGGTGTAGGAGCTTCCCGAGTAAGAGATCTGTTTAAACAGGCACAGCAGATGGCTCCGTGTATTATTTTTATTGATGAGATCGATGCGATTGGTAAGAGCCGTGACAATGGAATCCACGGCGGAGGAAACGATGAACGGGAACAGACGCTGAATGCGCTGCTGGCAGAGATGGACGGATTTGATACTTCTAAGGGAATCATTATCCTTGCGGCAACCAACCGTCCGGAAGTGCTGGATAAAGCACTGCTTCGTCCGGGACGTTTTGACCGGCGCGTAATCGTAGAGCGTCCGGACTTAAAAGGAAGGATTGAGACTCTGAAAGTTCACGCGAAAGACGTTAAGATGGATGAAACGGTCGATTTTGAAGAGATTGCGCTGGCAACTTCCGGAGCTGTGGGATCTGATCTGGCGAATATGATCAATGAGGCGGCCCTGGGAGCGGTAAAAGCCGGAAGAAAGGCAGTTTCCCAGCAGGATCTGTTTGAGGCGGTCGAGGTAGTCATTGCCGGAAAAGAAAAGAAAGACCGGATTTTAGGCGATGAGGAGAAACAGATCGTTGCGTATCATGAAGTAGGACATGCACTCGTAATGGCGCTTCAGAAAGAGTCCGAACCGGTGCAGAAGATTACGATCGTTCCTCGTACTATGGGAGCGCTTGGTTATACCATGCAGCGTCCGGAAGAGGAAAAATATCTGAATTCCAAAGATGAGATGCTGGCAGATCTGGTTGCATTTTTCGGCGGCCGTGCCGCAGAGGAAGTGAAATTTAATTCCATTACCACTGGCGCATCTAATGATATTGAACGGGCAACTTCCATTGCAAGGGCAATGGTAACCCAGTATGGTATGTCTGACGAGTTTGGCCTGATCGGTCTGGAGTCAATTACCAATCGGTATCTGGATGGCAGAGCGGTTATGAACTGCGCGGAGTCTACGGCGGCAAAAGTCGATGAAGTTGTTATGAAGATATTGAAAGAGGCTTATCAGAAAGCCCTGGCTTATATCCGGGATAATATGGATATTCTGGATGAAGCGGCTCAGTTCCTGATTAAGAAGGAAACAATCACAGGAAAAGAGTTTATGGAAATTTTTAATAAATATAAGAAGCCGGAGGAGGATACTTCCCAGGAGCTGCCGCAGGAAGCAGAAAAACCTGAAGAAAAGACCGGGGAGGAACAGGCGGAGCCGGAAACAGCAGATGTGCCGGAGGATTCAAAACAGCCGGAAGAGGCACAGGAATCCGGGGAACCGGAAGAATCTGAGCAGTCAGAGGATGAGACGGCGAAGAGTATGGAAACATCCGGCAGCTCATTTCAGACGGGATATGCGCCTTGGGTTGAAGATGACGGCGAAGACGAATAAGAACGGCAAATAAATCAAAAATCTGTAAAGAAGGATTTCTATGTTGGAATCCTTCTTTTTTTGTGCGAAAAATCAGAAAAATTCTTAGTTTAGCTGCTTTGAAAACGAAAAAATTTCAGATTTCATTCGAAAAACTTTCTGATTATTTTTGAAACACAGAAATTATATGTTAAAATTGCACAGAAACTAGCATGAATTTGTAAAACAAAGACAATAAATCTGTGAAATAGTAATAAAAATCTGTAAAACAGACACAAAATGATTGACTCAAAAGTTAAATTGTATTAAAATAAAGACACAAACAAAGAGATGTGCTGCAGCAATCTTTAGTAACTAAGGTGTTATGAAAAAAGGAGATAAATCTATGAAAGCAATTGTAAGATATGGGCAGGAATTCGGCGGATATACGATGAAGGATGTGCCGGAGCCAACATGCGGACCAGAAGATATTATCGTTAAAATCAAAGCAGCAGCTATCTGCGGTGCAGATATGAAACATTGGAGAGTTGATAATGGATCTGATGAGTTCAACTCAATCCGTGGACATGAATTTGCTGGTGAGATTGTTGAAGTTGGTGAAAAGGTAACAGACTGGAAAGTAGGACAGAGAGTTGTATCTGATAACAGCGCACATGTATGTGGAGTATGCCCGGCGTGTGAACAGGGAGATTTCCTTTGCTGCGAAGAGAAAGTAAATCTTGGTCTTGACAACAACACATGGGGCGGCGGATTTTCAAAATTATGTAAGATTCCTGGAGAAATCCTTCGAATCCATAAACATGCAATCTGGGAAATCCCTGACAACGTAAAATATGAAGAAGCAGCTGTACTTGATCCGATTTGTAATGCATATAAAGCAGTTGCTCAGCAGGCTCATCTGCTTCCAGGACAGGATGTCGTTGTATTTGGTACAGGTCCATTAGGATTATTCTCAGTTCAGATCGCAAAGATCATGGGAGCAGTTAACATTGTCATGGTAGGTCTTGACGATGATGTAGCAACACGTTTCCCAGTTGCATTAGAAGTTGGCGCAACACATGTTGTAAACGGATCTAAAGAAGATGTTGTAGCAAGATGTACAGAGATCTGCGGAAGAGACAACTTAGGACTGGTAATTGAATGTTCTGGTGCAAACATCGCATTAAAACAGGCAATTGAAATGACAAGACCAAACGCTGAAATCGTTCGTGTTGGTATGGGATTCAAACCATTAGAGTTCTCTATCAATGACATTACTTCATGGAATAAGAGCATCATTGGTCATATGGCATATGATTCTACTTCCTGGAGAAATGCAATTCGTTTGCTGGCATCTGGACAGATCAAGGTTCAGCCGATGATTACACACAGATTGGGTCTTTCTGAATACGAAAAAGGATTTGATGCCATGGCTTCTAAAGAAGCAATCAAGGTTATCTTCCACTATGATTTTGATGATTAATCATTAATACAAAGGAGACAGTATGGAAAGAAAATTAATGATCGCACCGTCTATGGGATGCTGTGACCTGTTTGATATGGAACGGCAGGTTCGCATCATTGATGAAAATTCTGATTTTCTTCATATGGATATTAAAGACGGTGTTTATGTGCCAAGTTTTGGAATTGGTCCGGAATTTCTGGAAGCGCTGAAAGATAAGGTAAAAACTCCGATGGATGCGCATCTGATGATCAAACATCCGCAGAAATATCTGGAAGTATTTGCAAAAGCAGGAGCGGCATACATAACCCCGCATACAGATTGTATTGAGGGTGATGCCTTTGTTACATTAAATAAAATTAAATCTCTGGGATGCAAGGCAGGAATTGCTTTAAATCCGTCTGTTCCGTTGACTACAATTGAATACTATCTGCCGCTCCTTGATAAGGTTACGGTTATGATCGTGGACGCAGGTATTTCAGGGCAGAAAGTAATTGAGCAGACATTTGATAAGATTCGTGATCTTGTAAAGATCCGTGAAGAAAAGGGACTGAACTTCCTGATCGAAGCGGACGGCTCTATGAACAAGGATGTATATCGTCCATTGTATGAGGCAGGAGCTGACATGGTAGTTCTTGGACCTCCGGCATTATGGAACAAAGCAGAGGATTTTGAGGAAGCCTGGAACATCATGGAAAATGAATTAAAAGAGGCATTGGAATAGCGAAAAACAACAGCTAAGAAAAGAGGAAAAACTATGAGTAATAATAATACTGGACGTGTCAGTGTTGGAGCAAGACTCGATCGTCTTCCAAACTCCAGCTGGCATATCAAAATGTGGCTGGTATCAGCCTTCGCATTGCTGGTATGCTGGTCTAACGGTATCAGTGGTGCGGTACAGAACATTCTTTTGAATGAGATACATTGGTTAGAGCCGGGATCTACTCTTCTGGCTATGTGGGGAACTACATATACAGTTGGTCAGCTGTTCGGAGCATTAGTTGGAGGTCCGATCGGTGATAAGATTGGCCGTAAGAAGAGTATTCTTTTATATGAAGCAATTCATATCGTTGCAATGATCGGTGGCATGGTTTCACCAAACGTTTATGTCCTTTATATCTTCAGGCTTGTACAGGGATTTGGACTGGGTGCTTTGCTGGTCGTATTGTTTGCGGCATTTACAGAGTATGTACCAGGAAGAAACCGTGGTGTATGGTCAAGTCGAAACTCTTTCATCGGAAACTGGGCTCATCCGATCTGCAACGGTATTGCATTTGTAATCGGTACAACAGGTGTGAGCATGGCAATGAACTGGAGAATCCAGTATGCGGTTCCATCCATTCTTTCCATTATTGCTTGTATCTTTATCATCAAGAAATATCCGGAATCTCCTAGATGGCTGGAAGCTCAGGGAAGAACGGAAGAAGCAGATGCAATTCTTGATCAGGTAGAGAAAGAGATCGAAGCATCTACAGGAAAACCACTTCCTCCAGTAGAAGAAGTAGAAACAAAAGCGGTACAGAACCTTCCATATTCTGCATTGTTTAAAGGAAAACTGTTAAGAAGAACGATTGTAGGATCTCTTGTACTGGTTGGTATGAATACAATTCAGTATACATTGATGACATGGATGCCTTCTCTGTTAGCATCCCTTGGATATGATACATCCAGCTCACAGTTCATGACAATGTTCGGATTGTTTGGAGCTCCGTTTGGAATTTTCCTTGCATCCTTATATATGGATAAAGTGCCGCGAAGAGTTTTAGGTGTTGTTCTTCTGCTTGCCATGGCGGTTCTGGGAGTTATCACAGGACAGCAGACAACAATGACTGCGCTGATTGTAACTACTTTCTTATTGAACACAACTATTTATATGTATGTATGCTATGCTTCTGCTGTATATGTACCGGAAATGTGGCCAACATCCGCAAAATTATCCGGATCCGGATTCTGTAACGCAGTGGGACGTTTAAGCAATATCTTCTTCCCATTCCTTGTAACTGCTGTTGCAGCAAGTTCATGGGGAAGCACAGGAGTGTTCGTATTAATTTCAGCAGTTGCAGTTATCCTTGCAATCTGTGTAGGACTCTTCGGTATTGAGACACGAGGAGAATCTGTTGAAGACATTGGTAATGTAGATTAAGTCATATCGCAAAAACGGAAAGGAAGTAGATAAAATGAAGAATACCGAAGCGATTTTGGTAACTCCAAAGAAATTTGAAATCCAGGAGTGCCCGGTTCCAGAACCGAAAGATCATGAAATTCTGATGAAAGTTGAATATGTTGGAATGTGTGGATCAGATATCCACGGATTTGAGTTTGGACCATTTATCCCTCCAAAAGATCCAAATCAGAAAATCGGTCTGGGACATGAGGTAGCTGGTGAAGTTGTAAAAGTCGGAGCGAAAGTTACAAAATTTAAACCGGGAGATAAAGTGCTGATTGAGCCAGGTGTACCGGATGATTCTTGTGAATACTGCCGTACCGGACGTTACAACATCTGCCCTGACGTAGATTTCATGGCAACACAGCCAAACTACAAAGGAGCATTATGTGAATATATGACGCATCCGGAAGAATGGACTTATCATGTTCCGGAAGGAATGTCCACAATGGAAGCCGCTCTGGTAGAGCCTGCAGCTGTTGGTATGCACGCAGCAATCTTAGGAGAAGCAAGACTTGGAAAGAGCATTGTGATTCTGGGAGCAGGAACCATCGGACTTATGGTGCTTCAGGCATGCAAGAGTCTTGGAGCAACTGATATTACGGTTGTAGACGTAATGCAGAAACGACTGGATCTGGCAATGAAACTGGGAGCTGCAAGAGTCATCAACGGAAAAGAACAGGATACAGTAGAAGTACTTCGTTCTGAAGAAATGTATGGAGACCATGGAGTAGAATTAGTATTCGAATGTGCCGGATCTGAATTTACAGCAAAACAGGCAGTTCAGATCGTAGCTCGTGGTGGAAAGATTATGATGGTTGGAACTCAGTCCGGTCCGGTACCGATTGACTTCTTAAAGATCAATCGTGAAGTTACGATCCAGACATCATTCCGTTACTGCAATAACTATCCACAGACGATTGAAGCAATCGCAACAGGTAAATTTAATGTTAAAGACATGGTAACACATATCTATGATTATAAAGATGTTCAGCAGGCATTCGAAGATGCAATTGATCCGGTGAAGAAAGCTGACATGGTAAAAGGTGTTATTAAGGTAGCTGAGTAAACAGGAGAATAAGGAGAAAAAATATGATTGCAGATATTAGATTTTGGGAACAGAAAGCAAGTGAAGGACATTATGCAATCCCGCATTTTAACGTATGGAATGCAGAAATGTTAATGGGAGTTATCGATGCGGCAGAAGAACTCCGTGCACCGATCATCATCTCTTTTGGTACAGGATTCGTTGGAAATACTTCTTTTGAAGATTTCTGCTATATGATGGAATCCATGGCTAAGAAAGCAACTGTACCGGTTATTTTACACTGGGATCACGGCCGCAACTGGACAATTCTGAAAAATGCGGCAGATCACTGCATGAATTCTGTTATGCGTGACGCTTCTGCTCTGCCATTTGAAGAAAATATTGCCGAAGTAAAACGCTGTGTTGATTATTTCCACAGATACAATATCCCGGTTGAAGCAGAACTTGGACATGTAGGAAATGAAACAGTATATGAAGAAGCGCTGGCTGAGTATGCTTATACTGATCCGGCACAGGCAAAAGAATTCGTAGAGCGTACAGGCTGTGATTCTCTTGCTGTAGCAGTTGGCAACGTACATGGTGTTTATACTGCAGAACCAAAAATCAGATTTGATATTATTGAAGAAGTAAAGAAAGAAGTCAGTGTACCGCTTGTTCTTCATGGAGCATCTGGTATCGGTGATGAAGATATCAAAAAGGCAATTCATTGTGGTATTGCTAAGATCAATATCCATACAGAGCTTTGCCAGGCTGCTATGGAAGCAATCAATGCTCATAAAGATGAACCGTTCCTGGCTCTTGAGCGTGAAGTGCGCAAAGCAGTAAAAGAACGTGCAATGTACAAGATCAAATTATTTGGTGATGATGGAAGGGCTGATGAATAAGTGGAAAAGAAATTAGATGTAATCTGCCTTGGTGCAGCGATTGTAGATATTCCACTTCAGCCAGTATCCAGAGATATCTTTGATATTGAATCCTATCCTGTCGACCGTATTGCAATGACGGTCGGCGGGGATGCTATGAACGAGGCGACGATCATCAGCCGCCTCGGTCATAAGACAGGCATCATCAGCTGCGTTGGAGACGACGCGGCAGGAAACTTTATTCTGGAATCCTGTGCGAAGGATCACATTGATTATGAAGGGATCAAAGTGGATCCGAACATTGATACTTCTATGAATGTGGGATTGGTAACAGCAGATGGTGAAAGAACATTTGTTACAAACAGAAATGGCAGCTTGTGGAAGACAAATATTGAACATGTAGATTTTGACAAGATGAGACAGGCAAAGATCTTATCTCTGGCAAGTATTTTCAATAATCCGCTGCTGGATGGAAAAACGCTGGTTAAGATTTTTAAGGAAGCGAAAAAAGCAGGCATGACCATATGCGCAGATATGATCAAGCCTCGGCTTGGTGAGACTCTGGATGATATCCGGGAAGCATTAAGTTATGTAGATTATTTCTTCCCTAACTTTGAGGAAGCGTGTCTGATGACAGGAGAGACAGAAGAAGAAAAAGTAGCAGACGTATTATACGGATGCGGCGTAAAGAACGTGATCATGAAGATTGGCAAGAGAGGATGCTATATCCGAAATGCCGATGGAGCAATGATTGTTCCTGCAGCGAAGGGAATTACCGCCATCGACACGATTGGAGCAGGAGACAATTTCGCTTCTGGATTCATCACAGGACTTCTGGATGGAAAAGATCTGAAGGAATGCGGAATTTACGCAAACTGTACAGCTGCTGTTTCCGTACAGTATGTAGGTGCGACAACTGGTGTTAAGAACAAGCAGATGGTAGAAGATATGCTTGCAAAATATCGTGAAGATTACAAATAGCAACGAAACATAATTCGAGAAAGGAATGCCGAAATGAAAACAATGAAATTAGGAAAAACAGGAATTGATATTTCAAGAATCGGTCTTGGTACCTGGTCTATTGGCGGAGGTTCTGCCTGGGGTGGAGACCATGAACTTCAGACGGTTGTAGATACAATCAGGGAAGCTCCGAAACTGGGCGTAAACTTAATTGATACAGCACCGGGATACAATTTTGGAAACAGCGAAAAAATCCTTGGAAAAGCATTGGAAGGCATGAACCGTGAAGATGTTGTCATCATTACAAAATGTGGTGTTACATGGGATCAGGAAATGAAAGGTGACATGTTCAATGTTGTAAACGGAATCCAGTTATACAAAAACTTAAACAGCGCATCTGTAAAGAAAGAGATCGAAGCATCTTTAGAGCGTCTGGGAACAGATTATGTTGATGTTTACATGACACACTGGCAGGCCATCGAAGGATCTGAATATTATGTTCCGATCAGAGAGACAATGGATGTGTTAAATGATTTAAAAGCACAGGGCAAGATTAAAGCAATCGGTGCTGCAAACGTAGATATCCATCATATTGAAGAGTATCTGAAATGGGGAGATCTGGACATTGTTCAGGCTAAATATTCTATCCTGGACCGCGGAATTGAAAATGATATTATTCCATGCTGCCGTGAAAACGGAGTGACAATTCAGGCATATTCACCATTGGAGATGGGTCTTTTATCTGGAACAATGCCAAGAGATTACAAACCAGTTGGAGCTCAGATTCCAAAGAAATGGTTCCAGCCGGATAATATGCAGGCTGCTATGGACATGATGGATCAGTGGAAACCATTATGCGAAAAATACAACTGCACAATCGCAAACCTGGCATTAGGATGGATCCTTGCACAGGGTGAATTCCTGAACTTATTAAGTGGTTCTACTACAACAGCAGAAATCGAAGAAAATGTTAAATCTGCAGAACTTGAATTAGAAGCAGATGATGTTGCTTACATGCGTGAATTAGCAGAATCCATTGACAAATAAAACACGATAAAGAAAGAGGCAGACCGATTAAAAGAGAAAAGAAAATTTACAAGGCATGTGAAACGCTCTTGACAGTATGTTCACAATGTAAAAAAGATGAAAAAATCTTAATTGTGACGGATGAACCGTCGATGGAAGTGGCCATGGCATTGTGGGATGCGGCTGAAGATTTTCCAAACCGCACACTTACCATGATGGATCCAAGAAAGATGCACGGTGAAGAACCTACAGATCTGGTAGCTGCGGCGATGCAGCAGGCTGATGTAATCTTCCGGGTGACAAAAATGTCGCTGACTCATACAATGGCAAGAAAGAAAGCCTGTCAGGCAGGCGCACGAGACTTGAATTGCTGTGATTATACAATGTCTATGCTGGAATCAGGCGGACTTTATACGGATTTTGAGGCTAACAGAAAGTTTGTAGACCAGATTGCAAAAGGTTTTGAAAACGGGAGTGAATGCCGTATCATATCCGACAAGGGAACGGATTACACTGCAAGCATCAAGGGCCACAAGGTTTCGCCTCAATATGGGATGAGTACCCGCAAAGGTGAGTTTTCTTCGCCGCCTGATATCGAGTGCGCAACAGGAGCTATACCCTTTACGGCCAACGGGACGATCGTTGTGGATGGAAGCATAACCCATCCGGAAATAGGAGTCCTTAAGGAACCTATTACGTTGGAGATAAAGGACAGCATCGTGCAGGAGATCAAAGGCGGAAAAGAGGCAGAGAAATTCCGAAAAGTTCTGGAGGAATTTCATGATCCCCGAGTCTACCAGGTAGGGGAAATCGGAGTAGGACTCAATCCCGATGCGAGCCTGTGCGGCCGGATGCTGGAAGACGAAGGCTGCTATGGGTATGTGCATGTGGCCCTTGGTAACAATGATACAAATTTACAGGATTGTCCGTTTCACATTGATATGATGTTTCAGTCACCTACGATCTTCGTAGATGAAAAAGTCATTCTGGACAAAGGAAATGTCGTGTTTGACTAAAATAAAATAAAACAGGAAGAGGCTCCTTTGGCATATCAGCCGGTATGATTCCGGAGGAGCCCCGTCCATTGGAGTAAATTTTCCTTGTTTTGGGTATTTCTCATTGAAATTTAGTCTCTGGGGTGTACAAAAAATGCGGAGGAGAAAAGTTATGGTCAATGATGTAAAGAAAAGAATAATAGAAAAAATCAGGCATAATCGCATTTCTACGGAAGAAATCGCCGATATCATGGGAAAGAAAGGCCTTTTTGAAAATGCTTTCCCGGTAAACAGAGGTCATTTTGCCGTAGGAAATATTAAATGGATTTATGCTTATAATGAATCAAACTGGAGTATTCATGAGCAGGCAAGAGACATTGAGAGAGGCGATATTGTACTGATTGAAGCATTTAACTGCGGAGAGAGGGCTACAATTGGTGAACTGGTTACAAAATTCATGCTCCTTCATCAGAGAGCAGAAGCAGTCATAAGCAATGCCAAATTAAGGGATGGCAGCGGACTGATCAAACATAATTATCCGGTATGGTGTAAAGGAATTACTCCGATCGGATGTTTTAACGTAAAAATTGACGAACCTTTAGATCCGGAAATTTACCGGACACACAAAGAAATGTATGACGGAAATATTGCCGTATGTGATGATTCCGGTGTCGTCATCATTCCAAAAGAACTGCACAACGAAGAATTTCTGGGAAAACTGGACTTTATAGCAGAACAGGAAGATATATGGTTTGAGTGCCTGGATGGCAGGAACTGGGATACTTATGATATCGTCTGTCTGAAAAAATATAAAGATGAAAAGGAACCCGGAAAATGATGAATCAATATATTTCAAAAATGGAAGGCTCTGCGTCCATGCGGTCGATGCAGATGGCGGCGGAGCTGAAAAGAAAAGGAGTTCCGGTCATTGACCTGGCAGGAGGAGAGCCAGATTTTGACACGCCTCTTAAGATCAGGGAACGAGCAAAACAGGCTCTGGACGCGGGACATACTCATTATGCGGTAGGCAGGGGAATTTATCCTCTGAGAGAGGCAATCTCGAAACAGCTTCAGGAAAAAAACGGAATTTATGTGGGCCCGGATCAGATTATTGTAACACCGGGAGGAAAATTTGGAATTTATCTGGCACTTACTTCAATCCTGAATCCTGGAGATGAAGTGCTTGTATTTGCTCCTTACTGGGTGTCATATGTGCCAATCATTAAAGCCTGCGGAGGAGTTCCGGTTATTGTACCGCTGACGGACAAGAATGATTACAAAATTGAACGAAAAATTGTGGAAGACAAGATTACTGACCGAACGAAAATGCTGATTATCAATTATCCTAATAATCCTACAGGAAGAATTCTGCATCAGGAAGAAGCTGAGATCCTAAGGGATATAATCTTGGAATATAATCTTTATGCGGTAGCAGATGAGATTTATGACGAGATTGTATTTGATGGGAAGAGAAATATCAGTCTGGCATCGTTTCCGGAAATCAAAGATGCTGTTGTTACTGTAAACGGATTTTCAAAATGTGCTGCAATGACAGGATGGAGAATCGGTTATACAGCAGCCAGTCAGGAAATCACAGACGTTATGTATCGTTTGTTTGAACATTCGATTACCGGCGTTAGTACATTTATCCAGGAAGCAGCTCTGGAAGTATTTGAATGTGAGACAGAACTGGAAGAAATGAGAAAGACTTATGAGGAGCGCCGGAACTATATGGTAACAGAAATCAATAAGATACCGGGTCTTTCCTGTAAGTGTCCGGAAGGAGCATTTTATCTCTGGATCAAGGTGGATACGGATCTTACCTCAGAACAGGTCTGTGAAAAGTTTCTGGAAGAAGGAAATCTGGTATGTGTTCCCAGTGATTCTTATGGTGAAACAAAAGCGGTATACGTGCGCTGCAGTTTTGCCAATGATATGAAAATCCTCCGAAAAGCAGTTGAAAAGTTTGCAAATGTCATTTTGAAATAAAAAATTTATATAATCCTGTGTTATAATTTAAACATCATTAAGATTAGTTACAGGATAACAAAACAAACTTTAGGACTGCATAGCCTGGCAGGCAGAACGGAGGAACTGATGAAAAATCGTTTAGAGAAAATTCGGGAAAAAATCAGCATTGAAAAAAAGGTGACCGTATCCGAGCTGAGTAAACTGTATAAAGTAACAGAAGAGACAATACGCAGAGACTTGGATAAACTGGAAGCCGAAGGATTTCTTACCAGATCATTTGGAGGCGCAGTGTTGAATAACACCTCTCAGAAAGAAAATATTCAGTTTTATAAGAGAGCCGCTATGAATCAGGAGGAGAAAAAAAGAATCGCTTCTCTGATTAGTGACATTTTAAGCAAAAAACGAGCGATTGCAACGGATGCCAGTACAACGGTAATGGAGGCAATCAAGCCGTTAAAAAGCAAGGAAATGATCATATTAAGCGCCTCGACAGAGATTTTTACCCAGCTGAGTGATACCAGCGTCAGGATCATATCGACGGGAGGAACGTTTAATTACAAAACATTATCTCTCCAGGGATCCGTAGCAAAGAATACTGTGAAGCGCTACCATGTGGATATGACGCTGATCAGCTGCAAAGGGCTGGATCTCGAGCTTGGAGTAACGGATACCAGTGAAAATGAGGCAGAGGTAAAAAAATGTATGATAGAGCAGGCAAAGGAAGTCGCACTGCTTGCAGATCATACAAAGTTTGGAAGGACAGCGTTTGCTCATCTGGCAAATCTGGAAGATCTGGATTATCTGGTGACTGACAGAAAACCAGATGATGAGTGGATAGAAATCTGTAAGAAAAAAGGAATAACGCTAATCTATTAGATAGATATAAATTCAATAAAAAGTTAACTTTCGTTAACTTCCTCCATAATAAAATGTGAAATTGTTCGTAAGTGGGCAATTTCATATTTTTTTTATGGAAAAGAATTTTGTTAATCAGGACTCTTTTTTGTTGACAAGGTTTTGAGAACAGGGGATAATAAAAAAAATTACAATTAGAAGAAAGCGAGGAAATATCAATGAAAAAACTATTGGTCTGGCTTATTGGAGCTTTGATGGCGGTATCACTGACCGCCTGTTCAGGAGGGAAACAGAATGCGTCTTCTGAAGCGGCAAAAACAACGAAGGAAGCCGCCGAGACAGCTTCAAAGAATGATAATAAAGAAGAGACCTGCAGCGTGGAAGTGACGTGCGCAAATCTTCTGGATCATAAGGATGATCTGGAATCTAATTACGAGATTCCATCGAAGGGAAAGATCTACAGCGGGAATGTAGAAGTGAAAGACGATGAGACAGCAATGTCTGTGCTGGAGAAGTCCGGTGTTAAGATTGACAAGAAAGATGGATACATTCAGGGAATCGATGGATTGTACGCAGGTGACTGTGGTGATTACAGCGGCTGGATGTATAAAGTCAATGGCAAAGTTCCGGACGTCGGAGCCGATGAATACAAGGTGAGCAAAGGCGACAAAGTCCAGTGGTATTATGTCTGTGATGAAGAGGATTTCTAAATGAAGACTGTTTTAAGCCGCCTGCATCCTGCTTCGGCATTTGTCTATCTGGCGGGAATCCTGATCATGGCGGCTTTGAACCGTCATCCATGGATGACATGCACCCAGCTTTTATGTCTTGGGGGAATTTATCTTTACTATGAAAGACGCCCTGGAAAGATACTTCCTTTTATAGGAATCATTCTTTTATCGGCGGTATTAAACGGGGTGTTCGTACAGAGGGGGAACACCGCAGCCGTGACTGCTGCAGGCAGGACAGTCACGGCGGAAGCCCTGCTTTATGGAGGGAATGCGGGAATTCTTCTTGTGAACGTCCTGTTTTTATTTTCTCTTTGGAACCGCTGTTTCAGACAAGAACACTGGGTGTATCTGTTTGGCTCTGCATTTCCCAAACTGGGAGTGATCCTTTCCATGGCAATGAATCTGATTCCGAAGTATCGGAAGCAGGCGGAGAAATTTTCCAATGTAAGAAAAGAATTATATAAGGAATCAGCTGTTCGAAGAGCGGCGGCGGTCTGCTCCATGGAACTTACATGGGCGTTTGAGTCTTCCATGGATCAGCTGGATTCCATGAATGCCAGAGGATATGGAACCGTCAAAAGAAGTCATTTCCATTTGTTTCAGTTTGGAAAACGGGACGGATGTTTTATGGCAGCAGCAGTTCTTCTGTTTTTGATCAATCTGTATGGTTTTTGGAAATTCTATGCTCATTTCTATTTCTATCCGGAAGTCCGATGGGGCGGATTTGATTTGAAGGATTTTTGCTTTGTCTTGTGTATGGGGATTCAGATATTGCTTCCATTGCTGTTTTGGGAAGGAGGAAAGAAATTATGTATCAGATAAAACATCTGTCGTTTCAGTATGCCATGGCAGAGAAGGAGGCTCTCAGGGATATTTCCATGGAAATTGAAGAAGGAACCCTGACTCTGCTGACCGGCCCCAGCGGAAGCGGAAAATCAACGCTGCTCCGTCATTTGAAAAAAGAGCTGATGCCGGCCGGCAGGAGAAGCGGCAGTATCTGGTACAAGGGAACAGACTTGAAACAGCTGGAGCCGGAGCGTTCCGCGGCTGAAATCGGCTATTTGTTTCAAAATCCTTCTCATCAGATGGTGATGGATACGGTATGGCATGAAATTGCCTTTGGACTTGAGAACCTGGGGACGCCTTACGGACAGATGAAACGCACAGTGGCGGAGATTGTAAATTACTGCAATCTGCAGAGGATTTATGACAGGCCGGTCTGTGATCTGTCAGGAGGGGAAAAACAGCTGGTAAATCTTGCGGCTCTGGCAGCCATGCATCCGAAGGTTCTGCTTCTGGATGAACCTGCGGCATGGCTGGATCCGGCGGGGAAAAAAAGCTTTTTGGCAATGGTGGAAATGCTGCAGAAGGAATTTCAGATGACCATCGTCATGGCGTCTCATGACCTGGAAGATATCATGGAGAAAGCAGACCAGTGTATTTTTCTGAAAGACGGACAGATTCTGGCAGAAGGAACTCCTGTTCATGCGGCAGAGAAACTGTGGGAACAGGGGAAAGATATGGAGGCATTTTTGCCGCAGACCATTCGCCTGTCAAAAAGAATAAAAGGAACGCCTGATTTTTCCATGGCGTCCCTGCGCCGGACGATGCAAAAGGTGCCGTATGAAATTATTTACAGGAAGGAATGTAAAGTTTCCGGGGATCTCGTTTTAAAGGTCCGGGGAATGTATGCAGGCTGTCAGGAACGGGAAATCCTGAAAAATTTTTCAATGGATTTGAGACAGGGTGAGTTCCTTGCGGTTCTGGGCGCCAATGGAAGCGGAAAAACAACGCTTTTGAAATGCATTTCCGGCCAGATGAAACGGTCGGGCAAAGTACGGATGAAAGGCAGATGTGCCGTTCTTCCCCAGGAGGCGGAACTGCTTTTTGCAAAGGATCGTTTAGAAGATGATCTGAAGGAAAATATGAGAGAAGAGCCCTGTCAGCTGGAGGAGTATATTGATCTTTTTGGTCTGCGGGAACAGCTGGGAAGACATCCTTATGATTTGAGCGGAGGTCAGCAGCAGATGGCGGCGCTGATCAAAGTTCTGATGGCAGATCCGGATATTCTGATGCTGGATGAGCCTACAAAAGGTATGGACCGATTTCATAAAATGAAACTGGGACGGATCCTGAAGATCCTGTGCAGCCGGGGAAAGTCGATATTGTGTGTGACTCATGATATGGAGTTTGCCGCAGCGTTTGCTGACCGGGTCGGAATGATGTTTGACGGGAAACTGGAGGGGATGGAAAGACCGCGGGATTTCTTTACAGGAAATTACTTTTATACAACGATGGTGGCGAAAATTACGAGAGATATGCCGAAGCCGGCCGTGCTGCCGGAGGAGGTGAGATACCTGTGAGTATTCCGATTGTTCTGCTGGCGGCAGTATCATGTATTCCATACTATTATAAATATGAGAAGAAAAAACCTCAGACAAGAGAACATGTGGTGCTGGCAGTTATGACTGCGCTGACGGTCATATCCAGGATGATTTTTGCTCCGGTTCCGGGATTCAAGCCGGTGGCGGCGATGGTGATGATCTGCGGCATGGCATTTGGAAGGGAATCCGGTTTTCTCTGCGGATCTCTGTCAGCTTTTGTATCGAATTTCTTTTTCGGGCAGGGGCCATGGACGCCGTTTCAGATGATTGCGTGGGGAAGCATCGGATGGTTTTCCGGCATGTTAAATCGAACGGGACAGATGGAAAAGAGAAGGATACGGACAGCGGTATTTGGAATCCTTGCAGGAATCTGGTATTCTTTGGTCATGAATCTGTGGGTTGTGATCGGAGCGGGAGAGGGCCTTGAATGGATCCGGTATGGAGCGGTTTTTATCACCTCTCTTCCGGTGACTGCCGAGTACTGTGTCTCTAATGTTCTCTTTTTATGGATTCTGGTTCCAGGTTTCATGAAACGGCTGAACCGAGTAAAATATAAATACGGATTTTTTGAGTTTTAAGAAATGAAGGCAGGAGTGATTAGATGAAGATATCAGAAATATTGAAAAAAAAGGCGACCATTTCTTTTGAAGTGTTTCCGCCTAAAAATAAGGATGGGGATATTTCCTCTATTTATCATACCATAGAGAGACTGGCGGATCTGTCACCGGATTTTATCAGTGTTACATATGGAGCCGGAGGATCCAGCAAGGGAAAAACTGTAGAAATTGCAAAAATGATCAAAGACCGCTATGGAATTGAATCTGTTGCGCATTTAAGCTGCATCACATCTACCAGGGAAGATATTCTGAAAGAATGTGAGAGTCTGAAGGAAGCAGGGATTGATAATATCCTGGCGCTGAGAGGAGATTATCCAAGCGGTGATCAGGCATTTGACGCAGATGCCATGGAGTTTCACTATGCCAGTGAACTGGACTATTTTATCAGAGAACATTTTCCGGGGCAGTTTTGTCTGTCCGGAGCCTGTTATCCGGAAACACATCAGGAAGCGGATGGATTTAAAAATGATCTGCAGGCGCTGAAAAAGAAGGTAGATGCAGGAGCAGAATATCTGGTATGTCAGATTTTCTTTGATAATAAATATTATTACCGTCTGGTCCGTGAAGCGAGAAAGATTGGAATCCAGGTTCCGATTCTTGCGGGAATCATGCCAATTACCAATGCAAAATCCCTGATTCGTATGACAAGGATGTGCGGATGTTCCATTCCGTATCAGCTGTCTACCATGATTGAAGCTCATTATGATAATCCTGCGGTTATGCAGGAGATCGGAATTAATTATGCGGCGCAGCAGATGATCGATCTGATTACAAACGGGGTGGACGGCATTCATATTTATACAATGAACCGTCCGGAGATCGCAGAAAGCATTTTCCGAAATATTCCAAATGTACTGAAGGAACTGAATCATCATGATTAAGAAGGCAGCACTTAGATATCTGGGATATGGAAGCCAAAAGGCATCACAGCAGGTGGAAATCCTTTTGGATGAGTGCATTGAAGAAATAAAACAGACGGCTCAGCCGAAAGCAGCGGCGGCGCTGTTTCATCTGGATCATGAGCCTCTCTGTATCCATGAGACCGGGGATCTGATTCCGGGGAAACAGATGGAAGAACTCCTGGCAGACTGTGAAAAGTGTCTGCTGACGGGCGGGACCCTGGGGACGGCCATGGAACGAAAGATCAAGATGTATGAGAAGGTCAATATGACGAAGGCTGTGGTCATGGATGCCGCGGCAAGCGCTTATCTGGAAGTGTTCTGTGATGAATACGAAGAAAATCTCGGATTTCCGGACCGGACATACCGCGCCTGCCCGGGATATGGGGATTTTCCTATAGAGTTTAATAAAAAAATTGCAAAGATCCTGGATGTATCAAAAAAATTAGGGATTTCAATGACAGAATCAGGTCTTATGATTCCTCAAAAGTCAATGCTGGGAGTCGTGGGGATTGGCAATACCGGCCGGAAAAAGAACTGCAGGGACTGCGTAAGAGAAAAAGACTGCCCTTTTAGAAAGCGAGGAGAAAGATGCTACGAGATAGAATAGGAAAAGAGCTGCTGATATTTGACGGAGCCATGGGAACCCAGCTTCAGAAGGCTGGACTGGGCGCAGGTGACATCCCGGAAGAACTGAACATAGAACAGCCGGAACTTTTGAAGAAGATTCATAAAAGTTATCTGGAAGCCGGGGCTGATTTTGTTACGACCAATACCTTTGGATGTAATTGCCTGAAGATGGCAGAAGCGAAATATGAGGCAGAAGAGATGCTGCAGGCAGCAGTAAAGAATGCGAAAGAGGCAAGAAGAGAAGCAGGACGGGAGCAGGATGCTTATATTGCGCTGGATATCGGGCCTATCGGCCAGCTTCTGGAGCCTATGGGAACGCTGACTTTTGATGAGGCTTATGAAATTATTAAAAAGCAGATCATGGCAGTAAAAGACCAGGTGGATGTCGTGCTGTTTGAAACTATGAGTGACCTGTATGAAGTGAAGGCAGGAGTCCTTGCGGTAAAGGAAAATACAGATCTTCCGGTTTTTGTAACAATGACATTTGAAGAAAATGGCCGAACCTTATCAGGAAATGATCCAGAGACTTTTGTAAACGTGGCAGAAGGTCTGGGGGTGGATGCGCTGGGCGTCAATTGTTCTCTCGGTCCAAAGGAATTGAAACCGATCATCAGCCGCATTTTAAATGAGGCGTCAGTGCCGGTAATCCTGCAGCCAAATGCAGGACTTCCGTGCCTGGAACATGGAGAGACACATTATCATGTGACGCCGGAAGAATATGTGGAAGAGATGAAGGGTTATATGGAAGAAGGAGCTGCCATAGCAGGGGGATGCTGTGGAACTACACCGGAGTTTATCCGTCAGCTGGCTCAGGCGGCGCCGAAAATGACAGCGCCAAGAGCAGTGAAGAAAAAGACAAAAACATCCGGTCCGACTCAGACGGTTGTCTTTGGGGACAAGGTGATCGTCTGTGGTGAGAGATTAAATCCTACCGGAAAAAAGAAAATGAAACAGGCGCTTTTGGACGAACGGTATGAGGAGCTGGTTGTGGAAGCCATCCGTCAGGAAGAAGCAGGAGCCCAGGTGCTGGATGTTAATGTAGGGCTTCCGGGAATTGACGAGCCGGAAACCATGAAAAAGGTGATAAAGATGCTTCAGGAAGTTGTGACAGTTCCTCTCCAGATTGACAGTTCCAGCCCGGAAGCAATCGAAAAGGCCTGCAGATACTACAATGGAAAACCGATCATCAATTCAGTTAACGGAAAAGATGAGGTTATGGACGCTGTGTTCCCGATCGTGCGAAAATATGGCGGGGTTGTGATCGGGCTGACGCTGGATGAAGGAATCCCGCTGAAGGCAGAAGAACGGTTTGAAATTGCCAAAAAGATCATAAAGAAAGCGGAAGAATACGGAATCGGAAAAGAAGATATCATCATTGACTGTCTGACACTGACAGCATCTGCTCAGCAGAAAGAAGTGAAAGAAACGCTGCGCGCCATGAAAATGGTGAAGGAGCTGGGAGTTCATACGGTGCTTGGTGTTTCCAATGTCTCTTTTGGTCTTCCAAACCGCCCGCTTCTGAACCGGACATTTTTGACTTTGGCCATGGAAGCAGGTCTGGATCTTCCGATCATCAATCCGCTGGACAAAGAATTGATGGGAACCATAGATGCTTTTCATGTGCTTTTTTACAAAGATATAGACAGCCAGATTTATATCCGGAATCAGTCCAGGGAGACGATAAAGAAAGAACCATCAGAAAAAACGTCTTTTGGGCTGAGAGATGTGATCATGCACGGGCTGAAAGATGAAGTGGAGGCAGCAGTGAGGGAAAAGCTGTCCCAGAAAGAACCTCTTGCTGTGATCAATGAGGAAATCATACCGGCTCTGGATGACGTAGGAAAAGATTATGAAACGGGAAAGATCTTCCTGCCTCAGCTGATTCAGTCAGCGGAAACGACAAAGATGGCTTTTGAAATCATAAAGGGATCGTTCGCTTTGAAAGAAGGGGAAGAAAAAGGACCGGTTCTTATGGCAACGGTAGAAGGAGACATCCATGATATAGGGAAGAATATCGTAAAAGTCGTCCTGGAAAGTTATGGATACCGGGTGATCGATCTCGGAAAAGATGTGAAGATTGAAGACGTGGTGGAAGCAAACAGGAAGTATCATCCAAAGGCCATCGGATTAAGCGCGCTTATGACAACGACAGTGGCGTCTATGGAAAGAACCATTCAGGCACTGCGGGCAGACGGATGCCAGGTTCCGGTCTGGGTTGGAGGAGCGGTTCTGACAGCTGATATCGCACAGGATATCGGTGCGGATTATTATACGGAGGACGCTATGGCATCTGTTAATCTGCTGGAAAAGATTCTGAAATAGAAAGATTTGCAAAGCTGTATAAATTTGACAAAAGATGGGCAAAATGATAAAATTATATTTAAACTATGTGGATCGTGTATACAATCTGCATATGGAATGAGGTGAATTTCATGACACAATTAGACCTGCAACGAGTTCGTCAGTCAATTAATCAGCAAATCGGAAACAGAATTAAAATCAGCGCAAACCGGGGGCGGCACAAGTTTGAAACTGCCCAGGGAATCATAAGAGAAACCTATCCCAACATTTTTCTGGTGGAGATCGAAGATGAATCCGGAAAGGATCAGAATAAGACCGTAAGCTTCAGTTATCAGGATGTGATCACGAAAGATGTACGGATGATACTGCTGGAAAATTAATTGAATGATGAAGGCATAGAAACCTCTCTGTCTGAATATATTGGTATATACAGACAGGGAGGAATTTTTATGGAATTTAATAAGAAAGATTTTTATGGAATTGCATCGAAAGACAGGAAACGGGTACAGATCACCATAGATCAGGACTGCAATGTTCCGGATACCAAACCGGATGTGGAAAAGATGATACAGACAAAGGGGATTGTGCAGGTTCAGGAAACTGAAATGATGGTAGACCGGATCCGGATGAAAGGAGAATTGAAGTTTCAGGGACTTTATGGCACCAGTGATCCGCGCACATTTCTGGAATCACTGGAATATTCTCTCCCGTTTGAGGAGTACATACATATTGACGGAGTCATACCGGCAGATTATGTAAAAGTAAGATATACGATTGATGATATTAACACGGTCCTGATTAATTCCAGGAAATTGAGCATTCGTGTGCTTCTGACGTTTATTCTTCAGGTGAATGAGGAGATGAAAGAAGAAGCTATCGTAGATATTTATGACGAAGATGTTTCTACCCTGAAAAAAGAAATTCAGGTAACGGATCTGATTGTGAATAAAAAAGACATTGCAAGGCTGAAGGAAGAACTGGTTCTTCCGGCGAATAAAGCCAATCTTTATGAAATTCTCTGGAGTCAGATCGATATGGAAAATCTTCAGGGAAAAATCGGAGATCATGTCATTGAAATTCAGGGAACAATGCACGTATTTCTGCTGTACCTCGGAGAAGATGACCAGATGCCGGTGCAGTATGCCAGATGGGAAGTGCCGGTTGCGACAGAGATGGAATGTTATGAATGTGCTCCGGGCATGGTAGGAAGGATCGGGCTTACACTGGGAAGCCAGCAGCTGGAAGTCCGGCCGGATGCAGATGGAGAAGAACGGGTAATCTCGGTAGACGCGACACTGGACTGTGATATTAAGATTTATGAAGATCAGACTCTTTCCTATGTAGATGACGGTTATACAATGCGGGCAAAGCTCATTCCAGAATACAAGATCTTTGATTTTGAAACATTGATCGGAAAAAATCAGGCAATCATGAAAACGGTAAAAAATTTCCCAATCAAACAGGAACCGGGAAAGCTGCTCCAGGTGCTGACAGTCAAGGGAAGCTGCAGTGTGGATGATGTGGAAGTGACAGAGCAGGGATTAAAGGCAGAAGGAGTCTGGATGGCAGACGTTCTGTACCTTTCAACGGATGATCAGATGCCGGTCATGAGTGATTCTTATATGGAGCCGTTTTCATTTTTTATCGAGGCAAAGGGGCTGACAGGAGAAGATGATTATCAGCTGGATGTCCGGCTGGATCAGATGACAGCAGTTCCGACAGAAGGAAATGAAATCGAGATCAAGGCTGCGGTGGTGTTTGATTTTATCTCTTTCCGAAAGAAAAAGCAGAGAGTTATGACAGATATTAAGGAAGAGCCCCTGGATTATGACGCCATTCAGAAAATACCCGGAATCGTAGGGTATATTGTCAAAGAGGGCGACAGTCTCTGGTCCATTGCAAAAAATTATTTTACTACAGTGGAGAGCATTCAGGAGCAAAACGGAGGAGTGGAAGAGGTAAATCCCGGGGATCGTCTGCTGATCGTGAAAGAAATGGGAAATCAATAGAGCGGACAGAGGAAAAGGCAAGAAATAAAGATTGCATTTTTTTTAGAACAATATTATAATACTTTGTATACATGATATAAAAAAGTTGCAGATCAAATATGCGGAAGGAGCACATTATGGATCGTATCGTTCTAAAATCGTTCGGGAAAATCAATCTTGGTTTGGATGTCGTCAGAAGGCGGACGGATGGATATCATGAAGTTCGTATGATCATGCAGACCGTCGGCCTTTGTGATACGCTGACGATGAGAAAAACAAAGGGAGAAAAGATTTCTATGAAGTGTGATCTTTCTTTCCTGCCCACAGATCGGAAAAACTTGGTATATCAGGCCATCGAACTTATGAAAGAGAGATATCATATTTCCTCCGGCGTAGCAGTTGATTTGAAGAAAAGGATCCCGGTAGCGGCAGGCATGGCAGGGGGAAGTTCCAACTGCGCTGCGGCGATTAAAGGAATGAGCCAGCTGTTCGGACTGGATCTTTCCATAGAAGAAATGTGCGAGATCGGAGTTTCACTGGGAGCGGACGTTCCATACTGCATCTGGGGAAAGACGGCTCTTGCGGAGGGAATCGGAGAGAAACTGACGAGGCTTTCTCCGATGCCGGACTGCTGGATCCTGATCGCGAAACCGGGGATCAGTGTGTCTACCGCGTTCGCGTATAAGAATTTGAAGCTGGATCAGCTGGAAAAACATCCGGATATTGATGGAATGATAAGAGACCTGGAGAATCAGGATCTGGATGGGATCTGCAGCAAACTGGAAAATGTCCTGGAGACTGTGACGATTCCGAAGCATCCGGTTATTCGTGATCTGAAGGAACATTTACTGGAACACGGAGCAGAGGGGGCGCTCATGAGCGGAAGCGGGCCGACGGTTTTTGGAATTTATAAAGAGAAACATACGGCACGCAGAGCGCTGGAATCTCTGAGAGGAATACAGGATGTCAAGCAGGCTTATGTGGTCAGACCAGTATAACAATAGAGGAAGCAGGAGGAAGAAACGATGAGTGATAAATTAAAAGTAAATATGAATGAATACCTGCCTCTTAGAGATGTGGTATTTAATACGCTGCGCCAGGCAATCATAACCGGTGAATTCGCTCCGGGAGAACGTCTGATGGAAATTGCCCTGGCAAACCGTCTGGGAGTCAGCCGGACGCCAGTCAGAGAAGCCATCAGAAAACTGGAACTGGAAGGCCTGGTTGTGATGATTCCAAGAAAAGGCGCAGAGGTTGCCAAGATTACGGAAAAAGATCTGAGGGATGTCCTGGAAGTCAGAAGTTCTTTGGAGGAACTTGCCGCAGAACTTGCCGCAGAACGTATGAATGATGAAGTGAAAGAAAAGCTTGAGAAAGCGCTCAAAGAATTTGAGGAAGCCATTGAGTCAGATGACAATGCCGCCATTGCGGACAGTGACGTAGACTTTCATGATGTGATCTTTGAGGCGACCGGCAATGCAAGACTGATCCAGATTATCAATAATCTGAGAGAACAGATGTATCGCTATCGTTTGGAATATGTAAAAGATACAGAATATCACACGGTGCTTCTCAATGAACATCGGGAACTGGCGAAAGCAATGGTTGAAGGCAGAAAAGAAGATGCCAGAAAGATTATGAAGAGGCATATCGATAATCAGGAAATGACGGTGATCCGCAACATAAAAGAAGAAAATTAAAAGAAGAGTGGTCGTTTCCCTCCCGGACTGACAGTTGTGCTGTCATCCGGGAGGGATTTTTTCTGCATAAAATGAGGCGCCTTTTTCCATAATAACAGATAACAGGAAAAAGAAAGAGGCGGTTATTATGGATCGGTTTCATGGCAGAGATCATAAATTAATAGGAAAGATATCAGAAAATCTGCAGGAAAACATCATTTATGTCAGGGAAGTCTTAAAAGACTGCAGTGATCTGATCCAAAAGGAATTTCATATTGGAAAAGAAAAAGAGACAAGAGTCTACCTGGTCTACATGGACGGTCTGGTCAATGTAGATATGATTCAGGAATCTATTGTAAAACCTTTGCTGCTGGAAGAGACAAAAAAGGAAAAAGCCAATTTTGACTGGGGGATTATAGAAAGCGCTGACCGGAAATGGATTTCAGAAATGGAAGATGCGGTGACTGGCGTTCTGTCAGGCAATACGGTGCTGTTTATTGACGGAATGGATCAGGCAGTGACTATATCAACAAGATTTTTTCCAAACCGGGGAGTGCAGACTGCAGATCAGGAAGCAGCGATGATCGGCCCCAAAGACAGTTTTAATGAAACACTTAGGATCAACACAGCGCTGGTCAGAAGAAGAATCCGTGACACCAGACTCAAAGTCGTCCAGAAACAGGTAGGCACAAGGAGCAGGACGGATTATGCTTTAATGTATATTGAAGATCTTGCTCCGGAAGCGGTAGTGCGCCAGATTCAGGATGAAATCGATGAAATTTGTGTGGACGGAGTGTTTGACAGCGGGATGCTGGAACAGTTTCTGGAGAAGAAATACAGGACTCTTTTCCCTATGTATCAGCTGACGCAGCGTCCAGATAAAACGGCCAGTGGATTAATGGAAGGAAGAGTGGCTGTCATTGTGGATAATTCTCCCATGGCGATGCTGCTTCCGGTAACGGCGAATGTTTTCTTCCAGGCAAGCGATGACTATTACAATCGCTGGGAGACAGCGACTTTTGCGAGGATCCTGAGGTATCTTTCGGCGTTTCTTGCAGTGGGGCTGCCGGGATTTTACGTGGCGATCGCAGGATTTCATCCGGAAATCCTGCCGACTCCGTTTCTGCTGGCGCTGGTGTCTGCCAGGGAAGGAGTGCCTTTTCCGGTAGTGGTGGAAGTTATATTAATGGAACTGGCGTTTGAACTGCTGCGGGAGGCGGGAATCCGTTTGCCGGGACAGCTGGGAGGAACCATCGGAGTGGTAGGAGGGCTGATCGTGGGACAGGCTGCTGTAGAAGCGCATCTGGTCAGCACAATTGTGGTAATTGTCGTAGCACTGACGGCAATCGCATCTTTTTCAATTCCAAATGAAATTTTTACCGGAGCTTTCCGGCTGCTGAAGTTTTTCCTGATCTTTATGTGCGCTGTATGGGGACTTTATGGATTTTTCCTGGGATTTCTGGCGGTATTTCTTCATCTTTTTCAGCTGGAAAGCTATGGAGTTCCATATATGTATCCGACGACAGCCAAGGGGGACGGAAAAGTATGGGCATTTCAGGATTATGTAATGCGCGCGCCCTTCTGCCGCATGAAGCTGCGGCCGGAATTTACCCGGAAAGGGGCAAGAAGAAGACAGAAGGAGGATGAAAATGGACGGTAACGGTCAGTGGATCACGGCGAGACAGGGCAACAGGATTTTCATCCTGGAGATATTTTCAGCAGCGGCGCTTTTCCTGCCTCAGACGGCGCTGAGAGGAAACAGCCGCAGCGCAGTCCTTTCAGTGGCAGCGGTCTGGATTCTGGCATGGATTTATGTGCTGATGGCTTCCAGGACAGCAAAGGGAATCCCCATGGAAAGAGTCCTGGGAACCTATCGGTGGGCTGCTATTTTATATTATCTGCGGTTCTGGATCAATGCAGCGTTTTTTTACGGATATATCATATCCATGGCGGAGACTTATATGCTGAGACAGAAGCAGAGTTTTATCGTAGGGCTTCCTTTGCTGGTTCTGGCATATTACATGAATCGCAGAGGGCTGAAAAGCCGTGCCAGGGTTATGGAAGGAATCTTCTGGTTTGTGCTTCTTCCGGTTCTTGCGGTGCTGCTGTTAAGCGCCGGGGATCTGGCATTTTCAGAAATTTGGATTACTTCCTTTCAGTGGAAAGAGTTCGCCCGGGGCAGCCTGCTTCTGCTGGCTTTGCTGCATCCTATTGAACTGGTGTGGTTTTACCGCGGAAGTATAAAGGAAGGAGGAATGAAAGCAGGATCTTTCCTTTCTGTAGGATTATTGTTTCTTGGAATTTTCTGTGCGGTTTTGGGATCCCTTGGACGAAAACTGACTATGATGGATCCTAATCCGGTCATGTCCATGGCACAGGGAGTGGCAATTCCCGGCGGGATCATGGCAAGGCTCGATATTTTCCTGATTGCTTTCTGGATTGTCGGAGTTTTCTGCGTTTTCAGCGGATATCTGTTTTATGGAAATGAGGGGCTTTGTCAGGCTTTTCAAACCAGAGGCAGGATCGCAGGAAATATCCTGTCTTATGGAGGATTGTTCTTGGGAACCAATCTGCTGCTTGACCACTGGGATATCATATGGGAGCATTTTAATCTGTTCCTGTATGGAAATCTGGCAGCCGGGCTTCTGCTGCCGGTCATCTTATTTTTAATGGCAAGAAGGAGGAAAACGGATGCGCAGAAACAGTAAATGGCTCGTTTGTCTGCTGCTTTGTCTGCTGACAGCCGTTATGGGAGGCTGCGGAGACAGGAAGGATATTGAAGACAGCAGTTATATTCTTGCCATGGGATTTGAAAAGATCAACGATAAATATCTTGTGCGTTATTCTTATGGAGATTTTGACGGTGAGAAAAGCAATTCAGGAACTAAAGTACCATCCAGATCCATAACATTTCTGGCGGATTCCTTTGCGGATGCGAACAAAAAATGGGGGCAGTATCAGAGGAAAAAGCTGAACTTCGGACATTTAAAAGTTGTCATTTTTGGAAATGGGGAAAAAGATCCTGCGGTTATCCGGGAACTGCTTTCTCATCCTCAGATCGCGAAATCTGTTTTTGTTCTGGAAACGGAAAAAACCCTGAGGGAAGTGTTTGCGGCAGAAGAAAAAATACCTGTCTCATTTGGAGAGTATATGGTGGAAGCAGTGGAAAATTCGGAAAAAATATCCAGTCCGAAAAAATTTACTCTGGGAAGAGTTTACATGGAAGATGAGAAACAATGAATTGTTTATAGTTGTTTAGAATTTGTTTAGAAATTTTTATTTCTTATATATTGTATCAAAGCGGGAATTTGATATACTAAAAACATAGTTTTTCATATATTTTAATCCTCTCTTTTCATTTGATAGAAAAAATCCTGCCGGGAGCGGCAGGATTTTTTTATATCACAGAAAAACGGATTCCTGTGATATAATAAAAAAGAAAGATATGAAAGAGAGGAAAAGTTTTATGCCGAAGAAACTGATACTTTACCTGTACAAATTCAGACGTTCCGTAAAAGAGGCATTCCCTGTGATCTTATTTTTTTTGCTTTCTTTTGCTTTGGTATATGGAATCTTCGGCTTTCAGTACGTGATGCTGGTTTCCGTGATCACGGTTTTTTTTAAAGTAAGATATAAACGCAGCAACAATACATGGAAGAGATATATCCGTCTGGTTGTCGTCGGCAGTCTGCTGATTCTGCTGGCTTACTTAAGTTCCAGGAATCTGGCGGCGTGCATCCTGCTGAATATCTGTGTTCCGTTTGTGCTTGTTTTTACGCAGAGTTCGCAGTTTAATCCAAAGGGATATTTTACCTATGCAATGATCTTTGCTTTTACCAGTCTGATTCCGCCGGCGGATCTTCAAGGGCTGGGAAAAGAAATGCTGGCGTTCTGGATGTGTGTGCTGATTCTGGCATCTGCCATCACGGTTTTTCGATGGTTTGGATCCAAGCCGGCCCCATCTTCCCAGACGGCGTCCGGAACTTTTGTGGAATTATCAGAGCTGATTCTGCTGCTGGCGCAGCCGGAAAGACAGAAGGAGCTGGAAGAGCGATTCTGGCGTCTGGCACATGATTTTCAGCAGATGTCGTATCATAAAAATTTTTTTTCGGTACAGACCAGAGAAAACCAGCTGTATGATATGGTTTCGGCCCTGATTCAGAGATTTTCCTATCTGGTGTCCGATCAGGAATGGAGAAAAGAAATGGATCAGAGACATGTGGTAGTGCTGACTCAGATTTCATTGTTCCTGAAGGAAACAGCAGCCAGCCGCGGAATTGCAGCAAGAGAACGTCAGGCAGCAGCAGCCCAGAAACTTCTGGATCGCATGAATGTGCCGGAAGGAAGGATTCGTGTTTTCTGCAGAAGCCTTCTTCATATGATGACATTAATCTTGAACGCTTATAAGACAGTACCCCGGGAAAAGAAACTGGCCAGGAAAATTGACTGGGGGGAATTAATGTATCAGTTTCGATTCCGATGCACTCTGGAATCTTTTGAGATGAGGTTTGCCATGCGGCTTTCCATTGTTATGACCATCAGCTGTACGGTCAGTTATCTTCTGCCGGTTACGCATGCCTACTGGATCCCGCTGAATGCATTCCTCCTTCTTCAGCCAAGTTTCGAGGAGAGCAGCTACCGCATGAAAACCCGCCCGATCGGAACAGTGATCGGATGCGGGGTGGAATTTCTCGTGCATCCGCTGCTGCCGGGGCTTGCGGGGCAGCTGGTGTTTGCTCTCCTGATGATCTCACTGATGTACTGTGCGGTTCCGGGAACCTGGTATCATCCGATTTTTTCCACCTGCTATGCACTGACCCTTGCTGCAATGATGATGAATGAGACGACAGCGATTACTCTGCGTCTGATTTATCTGGGAGCGGCGGTTCTGATCGTATTCATAGGGAACCGGTTTTTCTTTCCGATGCGAAAGGATGTTCAGTTCCGGTATAATTACAAAGCATTGTTCCGGCTTCATAACAATTACTGGAATATTATCCGCCGTGGGATGTTTCGGCTGACACGGCTGTCTGTTTCCGGAGAGATTCTGACATATTTTCATATGCTGTATGAAGAGTGTGAAGCGTATCTGCACAGTCATAAAGAAATGCCAAAGAGGAAGGAACTAAGAAACGTGATGCTGATCTTGTGGCATATGTTTTCGGAACTGGAGCAGATGCATTATCTTGTGAGAACCAAACATCTTCAGAGAGAAGAAAAAGAGGCGCTGATCCGGGTGATCTGCGCAGTGCAGGAAGATCTGTATCCGATCATTTCGTATGAAAACATCGTTTCCCTGAGAAAGGAACTGCCGGAACAGGAGAGAGAGATCGGCTATGTGCTGACGGCATATTTAAAACATGCGGAGCTGCTCCTGAATTACAGAGACTGCATTCCATTTTAAAGGAAAGAGAAGAGAGGGAAGCCCCCCTCTTTTTTCTGTCATGCAAATATGGTAGAATATGAAGCATCCGGACAGCGGACCGGAAGAAAAGAGAAAAAGAGACGTAAAACAAAGGAGATCTGCGGTGTTTGATATTCAGGAAGAATTAAAGAAACTCCCGGCAAAGCCAGGGGTTTATTTAATGCACAATAAGAAAGATGAAATCATATATGTGGGAAAAGCAGTCAAACTGTGCAACCGGGTGCGCCAGTATTTTCAGGACAGCCGGAATCTTTCGGTAAAGATACAGCATATGGTCCAGAACGTAGCTTATTTCGAATACATTATTACGGATTCAGAACTGGAGGCCCTTGTACTGGAAAGCAATTTGATCAAGGAGCACAGGCCGAAGTATAATACGATGCTGAAGGATGATAAAAATTATCCTTACATCAAAGTAACGACCAATGAAGAATATCCAAGAATCCTGCTGGCCAGGAAAATGAAACAGGACGGATGTAAATATTACGGACCTTATACCAGCTCGGGGGCAGTCAATGACATCATCGAGCTGCTGCGCAAGATTTTCCGGATCCGTACCTGCAGCCGAAGGCTTCCAAGAGATATCGGGAAAGACCGGCCGTGTCTGTATTACCAGATCAAACAGTGCAATGCTCCGTGCCAGGGTTATATATCCAAAGAAGCATATGGAGAACAGATTGGACAGGCCATAGATTTTCTGAACGGAAATTATAAAGAAGTGGAAAAAGAATTGAAAAGAAAGATGGAGCAGGCATCAGCCCAGCTGGAATTTGAACAGGCAATGGAATACCGGGATCTGATCCGCAGCATAGAAAAGATCATGGACCGGCAGAAGATCAACACGCAGGGATTCGAGGACAGGGACATGATCGCCATGGCAAAGGATGATAAAGACGCGGTGGTTTCCATTTTCTTTGTACGGCAGGGAAAGCTTTTGGGCAGAGAGCATTTTCATATGGAGCTGAATGAAGAGACAGGTAATTCGGAGATCCTGGGAGCGTTTGTCAAGCAGTTTTATGCCGGAACGCCGTATTATCCAGGTGAGATATTTCTCGAATACCCGATCGATGATATGGACATTATAGAGAAGTGGCTGGGGAAACGCCGAGGCGCAAGAGTGCATCTTAAGGTGCCGAAGCGGGGGTCAAAACACCGGATGGTGGAAATGGCCAGAGAGAATGCTCAAAATGTTCTGAGGATGGACCGGGATAAATTAAAAAGAGAAGAAAAAAGAACCATTGGAGCCGTTCATGAGATCGAAAGACTGCTGGGAATTTCCGGACTTGACCGGATGGAAGCGTTTGATATTTCCAATATCAGCGGTTTTCAGACGGTGGCGTCTATGGTGGTTTTTGAAAAAGGAAAAGCCCGCAGGCAGGATTACAGAAAATTCCGCCTTCGCACAGTGGAGGGACCGGATGATTACGCCAGCATGGAAGAGGTGCTGACCAGGAGATTTCTTCACGGGAAAAAAGAACTGGAAGAACTGCGTCAGGAAGGAAAAGATACAGATCTGGGCAGCTTTACGAAGTTTCCGAACCTGCTGCTGATGGATGGAGGAAAAGGACAGGTCAATGTGGCGGAGAAAGTGCTTGAAAAGCTGGATCTTCATATACCGGTCTGCGGTATGGTGAAAGATGACAATCACCGGACCAGGGGCCTGTATTACCAGAATGAGGAAATCATGTTTCCAAAAAACAGCGAAGCCTTCCTGCTGGTTACCAGGATTCAGGATGAGGCTCATCGGTTTGCCATAGAATACCACCGCTCGCTCCGGGCAAAAGGGCAGGTGCATTCAGTGCTGGATGATATCAAGGGAGTGGGTCCTAAGAGAAGGAAGGCATTGATGAAATATTTTAAGAATATTGGGGAGATCAGGGAAGCAACCCAGGAAGAACTTCTCAAGGTGCCGGGAATGAACCGGAGTACAGCAGAGAAAATATACTGCTTTTTCCATTCTTCTAAAGTGTAAAATATGATAAAATAAACATAATTATATCTGGAAAGTAAGGAGGGATCTATCGATATGAATAAAGAACATAAAGTTTCTGTATACGACATGACAAAACAACTGAACCTGAAGGAAGTCATTCCGGAAATCAATACCCGTGAGATTTTTATCACACAGGCAGAGATCAATCGTCCGGCACTTCAGCTGGCAGGTTTTTTTGAGCATTTTTCGAACAAACGCATACAGATCATAGGAAATGTGGAATACCTGTATCTGCAGGAGATCCGCAAAGATGACGCAGCAGAAGGAATTATCTTTGAACGGCTTTTCAGCGCCGGGATTCCATGTCTTGTCTTTTGCAACAATCTGGAACCGAATAACCGCATGACCTATATTGCAAAGAAATATAACGTGCCGATCCTCATATCCAGAGAGACGACTTCTGAGTTTATGGCAGAGGTAATCCGGTGGCTGGGCGTGGAACTTGCGCCAAGCATTTCCATCCATGGTGTGCTGGTAGATGTTTTCGGTGAAGGAATCCTGATCACGGGTGAGAGCGGAATCGGAAAGAGTGAGGCAGCGCTGGAGCTGATCAAGCGCGGACACCGTCTGGTATCAGACGATGTTGTTGAGATCAAGAGGGTCAGCAAAGAAACGCTTGTCGGATCTTCTCCGGAAGTTACAAGATTTTTTATAGAATTAAGGGGAATTGGAATTATTGACGTCAGAAAACTGTTTGGAGTCGAAAGCGTGAGAATGACCCAGAATATTGATCTGGTCATTCAGCTGGAAGACTGGAACAAAGAGACAGATTATGACCGGCTCGGTCTGGAAGAAAAATATGTGGAATATCTTGGAAACAAGGTAGTGGCTCATTCACTTCCGATCCGTCCGGGAAGAAACCTGGCCATTATTGTGGAAACCGCTGCGATCAATCACAGACAGAAGAAGATGGGATATAATGCAGCGGAAGAATTATATAAACGTGTCACAGGACAGATCAGGGAGGGAGAAAAATAATGAAAAAGATCTATGGAATTGATGTTGGAGGAACGACAGTAAAGCTGGGGCTGTTTTCTGAAGACGGCACACTGATGGAAAAATGGGAGATTCCGACAAGAACGGAAGAGAACGGAAAGTATATCCTTCAGGATATTGGAAATGCGGTGAAAGAAAATGCGGCAAAGAACAATATTTCAAAGGAAGAGCTGGCCGGAGCCGGAGTCGGAGTGCCGGGAGCTGTGCTTGAATTTACGAAAGTAAATGAATGTGTGAACCTGGGATGGGGAAGCGTAAATGTAGGAGAAGAATTGTCTGAAATGATCGGATGTCCGGTAAAAGTCAGCAATGACGCAAATGTAGCCGCGCTGGGAGAACTCTGGACAGGAGCCGCGGCGGATTACAAAAGTGCGGTCATGGTAACCCTGGGAACCGGCGTCGGAGGAGGAATCATTATTGACGGACATATCGTAGATGGAAGCCGCGGATACGGCGGAGAGATCGGACATATGACAGTGGATCCGGCAGATGACAGAGTGTGCAACTGCGGAAAGACCGGATGCCTGGAATTATACGCATCTGCGACCGGAATTGTATATGAGACAAAGAAAGCGCTGGAAAAAAGTGATGCAGATACGGCACTGCGCAGCATGGAAAATATTACGGCCAAAGACATTTTTGATCTTGCAAAAGAAGGAGACGCTTTTGCGGCAGAGCAGGTAGACAAACTGGGGCAGAAGCTGGCACTGGCATTGGGAAATATCGCGCTGATGGTAGATCCTGAAGTATTTGTTATCGGAGGAGGCGTATCTAAGGCCGGGCAGATCCTTCTGGATGCTGTCTCCAGACATTTTGGTACATATACATTTGGAAAGGCAAAAGAGGGAAAATTTGTGCTTGCGACTCTGGGTAATGATGCCGGAATCTATGGAGCGGCAAGCCTGATGCTCTCATAAGAGACAGAATGGAGGAATCATGGATACAGTAATCGAACAGTTAAAAGAAGTACTGGAGGAAGATCAGGTTCTGGTCAATGAGCCGATGTGCAGGCATACGACATTTCGCATCGGAGGACCTGCAGATATCTTCATAATCCCAAAGACAACAGAGGATATTGCACATGTCTGCTCCATTGCGAAGAAAGAAAAGCTTCCATTGTTTGTCCTTGGAAATGGAAGTAATCTTCTGGTGGCAGATCAGGGAATGGACGGTATTGTGCTCCAGATTTATAAAAATTTCAGCGGCATTGAGGTCAGCGGAAATGAGCTGACCATCCAGGCAGGAACTCTTCTGAGCACAGCCGCAAAGGCTGCTCAGACAGAAGAACTGACGGGATTTGAGTTCGCCGGAGGAATCCCGGGCACATTTGGAGGAGCTGTGGTCATGAACGCAGGTGCTTACGGAGGCGAGATGGTACAGGTCTTAAAAGAAGTGGATGTTCTTACGCCGGAAGGAGAAGTAAAGACGATCCCGGCACAGGATCTGGAACTTGGGTATCGTACCAGTAATATTTTGAAAAATGGATATGTGGTGCTGAGCGGGACCATTGCTCTGGAAAAAGGAGACCCCGAGCAGATCAAAGCCCTGATGGATAAGTATTCCGCAGCCAGAAGGACAAAACAGCCGCTGGAGCTTCCAAGTGCCGGCAGCACTTTTAAACGTCCGGAAGGATATTTTGCAGGTAAGCTGATTCAGGACGCAGGACTTCGGGGATACCAGGTTGGAGGTGCCAGAGTTTCTGATAAGCACTGTGGATTTGTAGTCAATCAGGATCACGCGACGGCAGCAGATGTTATGCAGCTGATCGGGGATGTGCAGAGAATTGTAAAAGAAAAATTTGATGTTGTACTGGAACCGGAAGTAAAAAGAGTCGGCCGGTTTTAAAGAGGAGAACTATGAGATTTGTAATCGTTACAGGCATGTCAGGAGCAGGAAAAAGCAGTGCTCTCAAAATGCTGGAAGATATAGGATATTTCTGCGTGGACAATCTTCCTGTGGAACTGCTGGATAAGTTTGCGCAGATTACACTGGATAAAACAGTAAAGATCCAGAATGTTGCTCTGGGAATCGATATCAGAAGCGGAGAAGGGATTAAGGAACTGGAACAGAAGCTTCAGGAGATCAAAGATATGGGAATCTCTTTTGAAATTCTGTTTCTGAATGCCAGCAACCGGATTCTGCTGAAGCGGTATAAAGAGACAAGGCGGAATCATCCGCTGTCACGGGACGGAAGAGTAGAAGACGGGATTGCCAAAGAGCGGGAGGAAATGAAATTCCTGCTGAAAAAAGCAACATATGTAATTGATACCAGCCAGCTTCTGATTCGTGAGCTGAAAGAAGAAATTGACCGCATTTATGTAGATGGAGAAGTAAATGAACGTTTTCAGATCGCGGTCGTATCTTTTGGATTTAAGTTTGGAATACCGGCAGATGTGGATCTTGTTTTTGATGTCCGGTTTCTGCCGAATCCATATTATGATCTGAAACTGCGGCCTCTGACAGGAAATGACAAACCCATCCAGGATTTTGTCATGAAGTATGAGGAAGCAGGGGAATTTCTGGACAAACTCTACGATATGCTGGAATTTCTGATCCCGAATTATATCAAAGAAGGAAAATATAATCTGGTCATCGGCGTGGGATGTACCGGCGGAAAACACAGGTCAGTGACCATTGCCAATGCCCTGGCAAAGGAGCTGAAAAAAATGCCATATTCTGTGAAAGTAGAGCATAGGGATATAACGAGGTAGCAAATGTCATTTTCAAGCAATGTAAAAGAAGAATTATCAAGAAATGAAACCAGCGCCAGACACTGCAGACTTGCAGAGCTGGCCGGGTTTCTGAAATTCTGCGGAGAGATCAGGAAAGAAGACGGGCAGTATTCCATAAAGATCCACACAGAAATGGTTTATGTGGCCAAACGGTTTTATACGCTGGTCAAAAAAGTGTTTGGGATACAGGCGAGAATCGAAATCAGCCGAAATGATTTTCTAAAAAAAAGTCGAAATTATACAGTAAGTATTGACAACCATCCTGATTGTGTTTTATTATTGAAGGCAGTGAAATTACTGGAGCATGAGGATTTTGGTCTGGTCCTTCAGAATACGTGCTGCAAGAGAGCATATATCAGAGGAGCTTTCCAGGCCGCAGGATCCATGAGTGATCCAGAAAAAAACTATCATTTTGAAATCGTTTCAACGGATAAAAAAACTGCGGATCAGTTAAAAGAAGTCTTGAATTTTTTTGATTTAGATGCTAAAATTGTTTTGCGGAAAAAGTATTACGTTGTATACATCAAAGAAGGGGCTAAGATTTCGGATGTATTGAGCCTTATGGAAGCTCACGTAGCGATGATGGAGTTTGAGAATGTCCGGATTCTGAAGGAGATGCGTAATCGGGTCAACCGCCGTGTAAACTGCGAGACGGCCAATATCAGCAAGACGGTTTCTGCTGCGATGAAGCAGGTAGAGGACATTAAGTACATTATGGATCATAAGGGTCTTCATCATTTGAATCAGGGCTTACAGGACATTGCTTATTTGCGTCTGGAGAATCCAGAAGCTACCTTGAAGGAGCTGGGTGATATGCTGGATCCCCCGGTAGGGAAGTCGGGAGTGAATCACCGGCTGAAGAAAATAAGCAGAATGGCAGAAGAGATGAGATTAGGAGGAAGAGAATGATTTCTAAGAATGTCAAAGTTCAGGCAGAATTGAAGGAAGAGGACAGACCGATAGCATTTCTCGTACAGATGGCCAGTCAATTTGAAAGCAGGATTTTGTTTGAAGCAGGCGATAAGCAGGTGAATGTGAAGAGCATCATGGGGATGATGAGTCTTGGACTTTATCAGATCGACCATCTGACAGTTGTAGCAGACGGTGTGGATGAAGAAGAAGCTGTTTCACAGATTGAAAATTATCTTACAAAAGGAGCATAGATTTTCTATGCTTTCATATATGCCGAAATAGCTCAGTCGGTAGAGCACTTCACTCGTAATGAAGGGGTCGTCGGTTCAAGTCCGATTTTCGGCTTATAAGAAATGGCGTATTTGCGCCGTTTGCGGCAAAGAAGAAGCACCCGGGAAAGGGTGCTTCTTCTTTTTATAGGATTTTATGAGAATTGCAAAAAGTTTTTTAGTCATCAATTCCGAATTTGTTTTCCAGTGCGTCTTCGGCCAGATCCAGCTGATCTTCTAATTTTTCAATAGAACGTTCTCTGCTCTTATACGTATCGAATGTCATATCACCGGATTCATAAGCGTGTTCAAAGGTATCGTCGAGAGAATCCAGGTCGTTGTCGATTGCGTTGATCTTCTGCTTCAGAGCGAAGAAACGATCCTGATTTGTTTTAGTGCTGCTGCTTGTTTTTGCGTTATTCACTTCTTTGGTTACAGAGTCGATCCGTTTTTCATAGGAAGAAAAATCATAAGAACCGCTGTTGGTATTCTGAGCGGTAGTGGAAGCCGCTTTTTCTGTTGTTGCGGCTCCGGCATCATCTGTGTTGTCTTTTGCGCTGCTGTCTGCCGCTTCTGTGGCGATATCCTGTGTTGTGGTGGCTTCTGCGTTTCCTCCGTCATTCTGAGAGCATCCTGTCAGTGCAAGGCCTGCCATTAAGGTAAAAACTAAAAATAATAATACTTTTTTCATAAGAATTCCTCCTTTTTTGTTTTTTTAATTGGCTTTGTTTTATGTTGTCTTTATCATAATACCCAAACATTAAAATAAAATTAAAAAAAGAAAAATATTTATGATAATTTCAAATTGTATTATAATAAGTACATTATGAGACTGCTGATTGTAGAAGATGAAAAAGATTTAAGAGAAGTTTTAAAAAAAAGACTGGAAAAAGAGAATTACAGCGTAGATGCCTGTAAAGACGGACTGGAAGCCATGGACTATATTGAAATGGCTTCTTATGACGGTATGATTCTTGATATTATGGTGCCGGGAAAGGATGGTCTGACAATATTAAAAGAAGTCCGGGATAAAGGGGATGATACGCCGATTCTCATGCTGACTGCAAGGGACGGGATCGAGGATCGCGTCAGAGGGCTGGATCTGGGAGCCGATGATTATCTGGTAAAACCTTTTGCCTTTGATGAACTGCTGGCACGAATCCGTGTGATGATGCGCCGGAAGCCCCAGTATACATCCAATCGCCTTAAGATCGCGGATCTGGTGCTGGACCGGGATACAAAGCAGGTATGGCGGGCAGGAAAGGAGATCAGCCTGTCAGCAAAGGAATTTATGGTGCTGGAATGTCTGATGAGGAATCAGAATGTGGTCCTGTCCAGGAGTCAGATTGAACAAAACGCCTGGAATTATGATTTTGAAGGCGGGTCCAATGTGATCGATGTGTACATCCGGTATCTGAGGAAGAAAATTGATGAGGGATTCGATCAGAAGCTGATTCACACTGTAAGAGGCGCAGGATATGTAATGAGGGAAGAAGCATGAGAAAATGTTCGATTAAAATGAAAGTAACCCTCTGGTATACGGGAATCCTGTCGGTCATTCTCGGGATTGTGCTGGCTGGAATCTTTATTTTTACCAACGTGACCGGGCTGTCGGTAACGGAAGAGGAGGTCCAGGGAGCCGTGACTGGTTTTGTGGGAAATATTCGGTTTCAGGACGGCACATTTTATATGGATGGAGATACGGAATTTTATAATGACGGCATTATGTTTTGCGTCTATGATCAGGATGGACAGCTTCTGTACGGAAGCATGCCGGTTGATTTTCCCAGCCGGACAGCGCTGCAGTCCCACAATGCACGGATCATAGAGAATGGGCAGAAGCAGTGGATGATCTATGACGCGGCTTATTCATATGGAAACGGGAAAGCATTATGGGTCCGGGGAATCACATCCATCCATAATATGGAAGTTTTTCTTTTAATGGCCCGCAGAGCGCTGCTGATTTTGTTTCCGGGAATCGTTCTGCTGATCGGGGCAGTCGGATACTTTATGACCAAACGGGCCCTTCGTCCGGTTGATGATATTTGTGAGCGGGCAGATCATATCAGCGGAGGAGACGATCTGAGCCAGAGACTCCCGCTTCCAAAAGTCCGGGATGAAATGTATCATCTGACAGAGCGGTTTAATGAGATGTTTGAGCGGCTTCAGAAATCTTTTGAAAAGGAAAAACAATTTGCGTCAGATGCTTCTCATGAACTGAGAACGCCGGTAGCTGTTCTGATATCACAATGTGAATATCTTCTGGAACACGGGGAGCTTGGTCAGGAACAGAAAGAAGAAGTCCAGGTTATACTGCGTCAGGCGAAAAAAATGTCGGCCCTGGTATCCCAGATGCTCATGATTGCCAGAGAGGAGAAGATGGCAGATCCGGAACAGTTTGAGGATGTGGATTTTGGAATGCTGGCGGAAATCGTTTCTGAGGAAATGGAGAGCCAGGCGGCCGGACGGGGAATTTCGATCCATGTGGATGTGCAGGAGCAGCAGATCGTGCGGGGAGACCAGACGCTGTTGATGCGGATGATGATGAATCTGATCCAGAATGCGGTCCTTTATGGAAGGGAAGGCGGCAATGTCTGGGTCCGGGTGTTTGAAAAAAATGGAATGGTAAACGGGGAAGTGGAAGATGACGGAATCGGAATCCGGAAGGAAAATCTGGACAAGATATGGAACCGCTTTTACCGGGAAGATAAAAGCAGAGGGGAAGAAGAAGGAACCGGTCTGGGGCTTTCCATGGTGAAGTGGATCGTGAAAGTACATGGGGGCCGGATCCGGGTCAGAAGCCAGAAAGGAAAGGGCAGTGTTTTTTCCTTTTCCTTTCCGGAAAACAGATAGGCTTTTTGAACCAGATATGTTACAATAACTCTTTGTGGAAAAAGCAAGGAAAGGGAGGAGGAAATTGTGGAAAAGAGAGAAAAGTTTTCATCAAGGATCGGATTTATCCTGATCTCAGCCGGATGTGCCATTGGACTGGGAAATGTCTGGCGGTTTCCGTATATTACGGGACAGTATGGAGGGGCGGCGTTTGTGCTGGTCTATCTGTTCTTCCTGTTGATTCTGGGACTGCCGATCCTGGTCATGGAGTACTCTGTAGGACGGGCCAGCCAGAGAAGCATTGCCCTTTCTTTTCAGGAGCTGGAGCCGAAAGGCAGTAAGTGGCACTGGTACAGCTATATCGGAATGGCGGGAAACTATCTGCTGATGATGTTCTATACGGTCATTACAGGATGGATGCTGTGCTATTTCTTTAAAATGCTCAAAGGAGATTTTGTACAGAAAACAACGGTGCAGGTAGAAGGAATTTTTAATGATCTGATGGGGAATCCGGGCCTTCAGATTTTCTGGATGCTGGTCGTGATTGCTCTTGGATTTCTGGTATGTTCCGGAGGACTTCAAAACGGTGTGGAAAAGATCACAACGGTAATGATGTCCTGTCTGTTTGTAGTAATCGTAATCCTGATCGTCCGCAGCGTTACACTTCCAGGTGCGGCAGAGGGATTGAAATTTTATCTTGTACCGAATTTCCAGGCGATGAAAGAGCAGGGAATCATGACGGTAGTTTCGGCGGCCATGGGCCAGTCATTTTTTACGTTAAGTCTTGGAATCGGAGCTATTGCTATCTTTGGAAGTTATATTGATAAAAGCAGAAGACTGACAGGGGAAGCCATCAGTGTTGGTGTTCTGGATACTCTGGTGGCGCTGATGTCAGGACTGGTGATCTTCCCTGCATGTTCTGCGTTTGGAGTCAGCGCGGACAGTGGACCGAAACTGGTGTTTATTACACTGCCGAATGTATTTAACGAGATGCCTGGAAGCAGGATCTGGGGAGCTTTGTTTTTCCTGTTTATGACATTTGCGGCATTATCTACGATCATTGCGGTCTTCCAGAATATTATTTCTTTTGCCCAGGATCTCTGGGGATGGGATCTGAAGAAAGCCATTGCCTTTAACGCAGTGATCATTACAGTTTTATCTCTGCCGTGTGCTCTGGGATTTAATATGTTTAGTTTTATCCAGCCGCTTGGTGCAAGGACTACCATACAGGATCTGGAAGATTTTATTGTCAGCAATAACATCCTTCCTTTGGGATCGCTGGTTTATCTGTTATTCTGTGTGACAAGATATGGATGGGGATGGAAGAATTTCCTGGCGGAAGCGAATGCAGGAAAAGGAATCCGTTTCCCGAAATGGGCAAGAAGATATGTAACGTATATTCTGCCGCTGATTGTATTATTCCTGCTGATCCAGGGATACGCGGATAAGTTTTTCTAGAAAAAATCAAAGACTATAAAATATAGAAGAAAAAAGAGAACCACAGATCATGAAAGATTTGCGGTTCTCCTTTTTGTTTATTGAGAAATTCTATTTTGCTGTAACAGGTTCCTGCACTTTATCCTTATGGAAGAGTTTCTTGAAGCAGGAAATAGCGACCATAAGTCCAAGCGCCATCAGGAGCAGTGCTACGATCAGCTGCAGTCCGTCGATCATAAAGACAAATCCTCCGGTAACGAAGATCTTTGTAAAGATGCCGATAACTGCCTGAACTAAGGCTGTGAAAGTAACGACCAGCATAATGCACATTGGTGCGTACAGCATCCATCCTTTTCTTCCGGTTGTTAACAGGAAGACAGAAATAGCGATCAGAACTAAAGATGCAAGAAGCTGGTTGGCAGCTCCGAATAACGGCCATACATTGTTGTATCCGCCAAGGCATAATAAGAAGCCAAATACAAGAGTAATTACAGTTGCAAAATACTTATTCGCAAACAATTTGCGGATACCTGTCAGGTCAGAACCGTCAGCGGCCTCACCTAAGAATAATTCCTGGAATGACATACGTCCGATACGTGCGACAGAATCCAGAGATGTCAGCGCAAGAGCGGATACGCACATGGTCATAAAGCAGGTAGCAACATGTGCCGGAATTCCAAGCAGTGTCAGGAATCCTGCCACGTTGGAAGAGAAAATCTGGAACGGAGTGCCGGACGGCATTTTTCCGCCTACGGCTGCAGCTCCTACAACAACCAGGGCAACAACTCCCAGAAGGGATTCTACCATCATGGATCCATATCCTACTGCAAGCATATCTTTTTCATTGCTGATCGTCTTGGAAGATGTACCGGAAGAAACCAGGCTGTGGAATCCGGAAACAGCACCGCAGGCGATCGTAATAAATAATGTAGGGAACAGGTGGCTTCCTGAAACTGTAAATCCGTTGAATGCAGGAAGATTCATAGCTGGATGAGCAACGAAAACGCCCAGCACAGCACCAATGATCATACCTACAAGAAGGAAAGTGCTTAAGTAATCTCTTGGCTGCATTAAAAGCCACATTGGCATAACAGAAGCCAGGAATAAGTAAGCCATGATAACACCAAGCCATACATTTTTGTCAAAATACAGCGGAAAAGCGATTCCGACTGCCAGCATTGCGAGCAGAAGAACGATTCCGATGATAAATTCAGTTACCTGATTCGGTTTTACATATTTTGTGAAAAGACCGAATAAGATGGCAACAACAATAAACAGCATGGAAATAGAAGCAGCAGCAGCGTTTGGTGAGCTCTTGGCTCCGTCTGCGGTAAAGCCGTTAAATGTACTTGCAACGATGTCGGTGAAGGCAGCGATAACAAGCAGTGTAAACAGCCATGCAAATAAAAGGAACAGCTTCTTTCCTGTTTTTCCGATGTATTTTTCAATCAGCACACCCATGGATTTTCCTTCATTCTTTACAGAAGCGTAAAGGGAAGAGAAATCCTGAACGGCGCCGAAGAAAATTCCTCCGATGATCAGCCATAAAAGAACCGGAAGCCATCCAAACATTGCGGCAATGATTGGACCGGTGACAGGACCGGCTCCTGCGATGGAAGAAAACTGGTGTGAAAATACAACAAGTTTCGGTGTTGGGACATAATCTTCTCCATCTTCATGGGTATAAGCCGGGGTCTTGGCTTTTGGATCGATGCCCCATGATTTTGCCAGCCAGCGTCCGTAAAGAATGTAACCGGCAGCCAGCGCAACGATGGCGATGGCAATGATTGTCAAACTATTCATTTTAATCACTCCTCTAAAAATTCTGATAAACTCATAAACGAAATACCGGATACAGTTTGTCGGGATAAGACATTGAAAAGAATAAAAAACGCCTTCTAAAATGCTTCAGCATTTTAGAAGACGAAAAATTCTCCGCGGTACCACTTCATTTTATTACATCAACTGTAATCTCTCTGCTCATCCTGTAATGAGTCCCCTGATAACGGAAGGAATCCGGTTCCACTTACTCATGCTCTGCATTTTCAGCTGACTGCTCGCAGGGGATGAAAGGAACGGGCTTTTACTGTCTCACATCAACCGGCAGCTTTCTGCAAAAAGGAATCCGCAGCTTCCGTGTCCTGCTCATTGCATTTTGTATTCTTGTATTTCGTTGGCACTTATTGTAGACCTCGAAAATCACGATGTCAAGAGAAAAAGATGTACATTTTTTGATACAATCTAGATCAAGGCGGCAGCGACTTCTTTTAAATTCATGCCGTTTGAGGCTTTGACCAGAACCACATCCCCTTCAGAAAGATAGTCCTTCAGGAACCCGGTCAGATCACTGTTGGAGGAGAAATGCCGGGTTCGGATGGACGGATTTCCGGCGGCTGCTTCGGTGATGTATTCCTGGGATAGTTCTCCTGTAATATACAGATCTGTTACTTTAGTGGAGGCGATATAACGTCCGACCTCTTTGTGGTAGGAAGGAGCGTCAGGCCCCAGTTCCAGCATATCAGAAAGAACGGCGATCCTGCGCCCGTCTGCATGGAAATCAGACAGGATCTTAAGACTTGCTTTCATGGAATCCGGGCTTGCGTTATAAGAGTCATCGATCACTGTATAGCCATTGGTGTTGATAATATTCTGACGCTGGCCGGAGAATGTGGACAGCTGCTGTTTCACAGCCTCCATTGGAACCTGGTATTTTAGTCCGATGGCGATAGCTGCCAGAGCGTTGGACACATTGTGTTCACCCAGTACATTCAGAGTGACATCCTCTCTCTGACCGTTATAACAGAAAGTGAAATGAGTCTGGCCGTTTTCTTCCCGGATATTCTCCGCACGGTAGGTGCAGTCCGGCGCGAAACCATAGAATTCATATGGTTTCTTGACGTAAGATAAATGTTTCCGGATCATGTCATTATCCCCGTTTAGCAAAAGGGATCCGTCTTCCGGGAGACCATTCTGGATATCCAGTTTTTCACGGCAGATATTGTCGCGTGAGCCCATCATTTCAATGTGGGATACACCGACGTTAGTAACAACCCCCATATTCGGATGGATGATCTCACCTAAAATTGTAATCTGTCCAGGTTCGCTCATTCCCATTTCCAGGACTCCGATTTCATCATTGGAAGAAAGATGATCCAGAGTCAGAGGAACACCCACCTGGCTGTTCTGGTTGCCGATGGTCTCAAATACTTTGTATTTTCCCCTGAGTACATGTGCGATCATTTCTCTTGTCGTTGTTTTTCCAACGCTTCCTGTGACTCCGATGATCGGAAGAGACATTTTATTCCGGTAATAAGCTGCAATCTGCTGCATGGCTTTTAACGTATCGGGAACTTTAATATAAGGGGCGTCTCCGGATGCTTCGTCATGTTCCTGTGTCAGGCAGGCGCCGCCGCTTTCCAGAGCGCTTGGAATGAAGACATGAGCGTCAACTCTCTCTCCGATAATAGGAACGAACAAGGTGTTCGGGCCCATTTCCATGGAATTAGTGCTGATCCGGTCGATCTTCATGGAAGGATCGCCGCACAGCAGGGTGCCGCCAGTTGCTTTTAAAATGTCCTGAATTGTAATATTTTCCATAATAAACCTCTGCTCTAAACATAATATTTTCTTCTCTTGTGATTATAGCATAACTTATCATATTATGTTAAAATTATATCGATAAGATTTTTTTGTGACAGGTCAGTAGGGAAAGGCAGAAAAGTATGAAAAAAAGAATGATAACCGGGATACTGGCAGTGATAATGACAGTATCGTTAGCGGGATGTTCCGGAACCGGAGAGAAAGGTTCTTCTGCAGGAAGTACGACAGAAGCGGTTTCTGAGGCTGCCAGTGAGACAGCATCATCCCAGGATACGGCAGCAGCATCAACGACAGCTTCCACGGCGTCCACAGAAGCGGCAGAAAGCCAGACGGCAGCGGAATCTTCTGATGGAGGTCAGGTGAGCTTTACGTCCGCGGCAGTTTTTTACCCGGTGTTTGAGCCGAATGAGATCAAAGAGAAGAGTATCCGGATGGAAACGCCGGTGGACGAGAATAAGATCATGGCGGCTCTTCAGGATGAAGAGGTGCTGGATGAGTCCTGCAAGATTCTTTCTTATGAGAAAGACGGGGACACGATTAAGGTGGATTTTAATTCGGAATGCGGAGTCCTTCTGATGCGGATGGCGCCGGAAGAAGCGAATATGAGAGCGGAAGCGGTCGCAAAGACGTTTTGCAGGAATCTTGGAGCAGACCAGTTTTACTTTTATACAAATGGACATCCGCTGGAAACAGGAAATAAAACATATGACGAACCGATAGGAGTTAACTGACGAATGAGTTTTACACATTTACATGTTCATACGGAATACAGTCTTCTGGATGGTTCCAGCAAGATCAAAGAGCTGGTCCATCAGGCAAAAGAACTTGGAATGGACAGCATTGCCATTACAGATCACGGCGCTATGTACGGCGTGATCGATTTTTATAAGGCGGCAAAAGAAGAAGGGATTAAGCCGGTCATCGGATGTGAGATTTATGTGACGACAGGATCCAGGTTCCAGAAAGAGGCAAGACAGGGAGAGAACAGATACTACCATCTTGTGCTGCTGGCGGAAAATGATCAGGGATACCATAATCTGATGAAGATTGTTTCCAGGGGATTTACGGAAGGTTTTTATTATAAGCCGAGAGTGGATTATGAGGTGCTGGAACGCTACCATGAAGGAATCATCGCGTTAAGCGCCTGTCTGGCAGGAGAGGTGGCTTCTTATATCTGTGAAGATAACTATGAGAAGGCAAAGTCTGCAGCGCTTAAGATGCAGGAGATCTTCGGAGAGGGAAACTTTTTCCTGGAGATGCAGGATCATGGAATCAGCGCCCAGACAAAAGTAAATACGGCACTCCTTAAGATGTCAAAAGAGACCGGGATCGGTCTGGTGGCGACCAATGACATTCATTATACCTTTAAAGAAGACGCTGAGGCTCATGATATCCTGCTGTGCATTCAGACAGGGAAAAAAGTCCAGGATGAAGACAGGATGCGCTATGAAGGCGGACAGTATTATCTGAAATCACCGGAAGAGATGCAGAGACTGTTCCCTTATGCCAGGGAAGCGCTGGAGAATACGGGAAAGATCGCAGAGCGGTGTAATGTAGAGATCGTATTTGGTGAGCAGAAAGTGCCGGAATATGATGTGCCGGAAGGATATACCGCAGTGGAATATCTGAGGCATCTGTGCGAAGAAGGAATCGTGCGCCGGTATGAAGAAGTAACAGATGAGCTGAGAGAACGGCTGGATTACGAGCTGAAAACCATAGAAAATATGGGATATGTGGATTATTTTCTGATCGTCTGGGACTTTATCCATTATGCCAAACAGCATGGCATTGCGGTTGGCCCTGGAAGAGGATCCGCGGCAGGAAGTATTGTGGCGTACTGTCTGGAGATTACGGATATCGACCCGATCCGGTATCAGCTGCTCTTTGAGCGTTTCCTGAATCCAGAGCGTGTTTCCATGCCGGATATTGATGTGGACTTCTGCTATGAACGGCGGCAGGAAGTCATTGATTATGTCGTAGAAAAATACGGAAAAGATCAGGTGGTACAGATTATTACCTTCGGTACCATGGCGGCACGAATGGTCATCCGTGATGTAGGCAGGGTGCTGGATATTCCATACGCGAAAGTAGACAGCATTGCTAAAATGGTGCCGAATGAACTGAATATTACGATTGATAAAGCGTTAAAAATAAGTCCCGATCTGAAGAAAGCATATGGGGAAGATGACGAGACCAGATATCTGATCGATATGTCCAAACGTCTGGAAGGACTTCCAAGGCATGCGTCCATGCATGCGGCAGGCGTTGTGATCGGCAAAACTGCGATTGACGAATATGTGCCTCTTGCAACAGGCGCGGATAATGCGGTCATGACACAGTTTACCATGACGACCATTGAGGAACTGGGGCTTCTGAAGATGGATTTCCTGGGATTAAGAACCCTGACGGTGATTCAGGATGCAGAGAAAATGGTGCGTGAACGGATTCCGGATTTTGACATTACCACGGTAGATCCGGATGACAAAGAAGTGTATGAGATGATTGGAAACGGACATACGGAAGGGGTTTTCCAGCTGGAAAGTTCGGGTATGAAGACATTCATGAAGGAATTAAAGCCGGAGAACATGGAAGACATCATTGCGGGAATTTCCCTCTACCGTCCGGGACCGATGGACTTTATTCCTCGATATATTGAAGGAAAGAACAACCAGGATTCCATTCATTATGAATGCGAAGAGATGGAAGAGATTCTGGAGCCTACGTACGGCTGTATCGTATACCAGGAGCAGGTTATGCAGATTGTTATGAAGCTTGCGGGCTATACCCTGGGAAGAAGCGACCTGGTACGGCGTGCCATGTCCAAGAAAAAGGGCGATGTAATGCTGAAAGAACGCCAGAACTTTGTTTACGGGAATGAAGAAGAAGGAATCCCGGGATGCATTCAGAATGGAATTGATGAGAAAACAGCCAACCAGATCTGGGATGAGATGCTGGATTTTGCCAAATACGCATTCAACAAATCTCATGCGGCTGCCTATGCGGTTGTCGCTTACCGGACTGCGTATCTGAGATGCCATTATCCGGTGGAATTTATGGCAGCTCTTCTGACATCAGTATTGGGTAATACGTCAAAGATCGCGGAATATAGTTATGCGTGCAAGAAACTTGGGATCCGGATCCTTCCGCCGGATATCAACCGGGGAGAAGGAGGATTTTCGGTCGATCACGGAAACATACGGTATGGACTCACGGCGATTAAAAGTCTTGGGAAACCGGTGATCGAAGCAATTCTGCGGGAGCGGAAGGCTCACGGAGAATACCGGGATTTCCAGGATCTGGTAGAACGGCTTTCCAGCCGGGAGATCAATAAGCGTACAGCGGAAAATCTGATCAAATCAGGTGCTTTGGATAGTTTTGGCGCAACGAGAAAGCAGCAGATGTTTGTGTATGCGGAGATCATGGACAGCATTCAGAAAGAACGAAAAAATGAAATTGAAGGACAGATGAGTCTGATGGATCTGCTTTCAGAGGAGGAACAGACATCCTTTCAGATCACTTATCCGGATGTAGGAGAATATGACAAAGATCAGCTTCTGTCTATGGAAAAAGAGGTGCTTGGAATCTATGTAAGCGGTCATCCTCTGGATGATGATATCAGGCTGCTGGAGCAGAGCACCAGCGCCAGTACGGCGGATTTTCTCATAGATGAAGAGACAGGAAGGACGGTGGTAAAAGACCAGCAGAGCTGTGTGATGGGAGGCATTATCAGTGAACTGAACGTGAAACTGACAAGGAAGAATCAGAATATGGCGTTTTTAACCCTGGAGGATCTGAGAGGAACAGTGGAAGTCCTTGTATTCCCAAGACAATACGCAGCATATCAGGAACTGCTGAAAGAAGATGCAAAAGTATTTATCAAAGGAACCGCTTCTGTATCGGAGGAGGAAAGCAAGCTGATCTGCAATCAGATCATTCCGTTTGACGGACTTGTCAGGGAACTGTGGATCCAGTTTCCAACGAAAGAGGCGTTTTTCCGTGAAGAAAAGCATTTGAAAGAATCTCTTCGGACATATCAGGGCAAGAGCGCAGTGGTCGTATACTGCAAGGCGGAGCGGGCAGTCAATCGTCTGGGACATGACTGGATGGTGGAGCCGGATCCGGATCTGATATATGAACTGGAAGAGTGGTATGGAAAAGAAAATATCAGATTTCGTTCGTTAGGATTATAACAAAGACTATTGAAAAATCAGGGCAAATGGATTAGAATAATCCTAGCTAAGAATTGTATGAGCTAAATGGAGGATGTAACATGGGAAAACCAAAAATTAAAACAATTGGTGTATTGACCAGTGGTGGAGATGCACCGGCAATGAATGCCGCAGTAAGAGCGGTCGTTAGAATTGGTAAGGAACGAGGACTGAATGTCAAAGGTATCAAGAAGGGATACAATGGACTGCTGAACGAAGAGATCATTGATATGACTCCAAAGGTAACAGCAGACAGCATCATGCGTGGAGGAACAATCCTTTTAACTGCAAGATGTGACGAATTCAAGACAGAAGAAGGCCAGAAGAGAGGCGCAGAAGTCTGCAAAGCACATGGAATCGAAGGACTGGTTGTTATCGGTGGAGACGGATCCTTCCAGGGAGCAAGAAAACTTGCCGAGCTGGGAATCAACACCATTGGCGTACCGGGAACGATCGACCTGGACATTGCATGTACAGAATATACGATCGGATTTGATACGGCAGTCAATACTGCAATGCAGGCAATTGACAAGATCCGTGATACATCAACTTCTCATGAGAGATGCAGTATCGTAGAAGTTATGGGTCGCGGTGCCGGATATATCGCTTTATGGTGCGGTGTTGCGACAGGAGCTGAGGATATCCTGATTCCGGAAAGTTTCGACGGCAACCTTCCAAAAGTAGAGCAGCAGATCATTGAACATCTGCTCCGCAACAGAGCAAGAGGAAAGACACATCATCTGGTTGTCAACGCAGAAGGTGTGGGACATTCCTACAGCATGGCAAAGAGAATTGAATCTGCAACAGGAATTGAGACAAGAGCGACAATCCTTGGACATATGCAGAGAGGCGGAAGCCCGACGGCAAAAGACAGAATGTATGCGTCCATGATGGGTGCTTACGCGGTTGATCTGCTTTGCGCAGGAAAGAGCAATCGTGTCGTTGGATATCAGAATGGTAAATTTATGGACATGGATATCCAGGAAGGTCTTGCTATGACAAAGCATATCGATGATTATCAGCTGCAGATTGCTCATTTGTTAGGTAAATAAAACAAACAGGACATCTAGGAAAGCATGGCCTTTTCCGTGAAGGGCGTCATGCTTTCCTTTTTTCTCATTTAGATTTGGTGAAGAGTATGATTACGACGAGTCAGAACAAGCAGGTAAAAAGGATCTTAAAACTGAAGAAAAGCGCAAGGGAACGCCGTAAGGAACAGCTGTTCCTTGTGGAGGGCATCCGTATGTTTGAAGAAATTCCAGCAGACCGTCTTTACAAAGTCTATGCGACAGAGGAATTTCAAAAAGCCCACCAGGAGATGTTTTCAAAGATGGAACCGGAACTGGTTTCTCCTCAGGTTATGAAGGAAATTTCTGATACGATGACGCCGCAGGGAGTGCTGGCGCTGGTAAAAATGAAGGAATTTCAAATGGAACAGCTGGCAGAGGAGAACGCACTGCTTTTAGTGCTTGAGAATCTGCAGGACCCTGGGAATCTGGGGACGATTCTGCGGACGGGAGAAGGAGCAGGGGTGACAGGAATTATTATGAGCCGGGATACTGTGGATATTTATAATCCAAAAGTCATACGCTCAACGATGGGATCCATTTTCCGGGTGCCTTTTGTTTATGCAGATAATATGGAACAGGTTATGGAATTTCTCAAAAAAAATCAGATTACCGCGTATGCCGCGCATCTGGACGGAACAAACTATACAAAAGAAGATTACAGGAAAAGTTCTGCCTTTTTTATCGGCAATGAAGGAAACGGGCTGAGCGATGGACTGACCCGGGCTGCAGACCGGAAGATCAAAATTCCTATGAGTGGAAACGTCGAATCATTAAATGCCGCAATGGCGGCAGGGCTTTTGATGTATGAAGCGCGGCGCCAAAGAGAGGAAGGGGGAGATTGATATGTTTGCAGTATACTGGATGGGAGCAGCGGCAGTTTTGCTGCTGATTGAGATTCTGACTCTCGGCCTGACGAGCATATGGTTTGCGGGAGGTGCTGTGCTGGCAGCAGCTGCGGCGTTTTTAGGAGCGCCTCTTCTGCTTCAGATGGTCATATTTGTCGCGGCATCCTGTCTGCTGTTTGTTTTTACGAGACCTCTGGCGCAGAAATATCTGAACAGCAGCGTGGAAAAGACAAATGTGGAAGCGATGATCGGGCAGCATGGCATCGTAAAAGAAGCGATTGATAATAATCACGGAAAAGGACTGGTCTATGTCAATGGAATGGACTGGTCAGCCCGGTCGCTGAATGGAGAAGAAATATCAGAAGACACAGAAGTAGTGATCCACAAGATTCAGGGAGTGAAGCTGATCGTGGAAGCGCTGCCTGTGCCAAAGAAACAGGAAGAAGAAGGATTCCGGGTCGTTAAAGAAGAGGAAATGCAGGATATTCCGCCGAAGGAAGAAGAAATTCCTGAAATCTGGAGAGAGGAAGAAGAAACTTCTGAGGCTTCAGAAGAAGAAAAAGAACCGGTGGAAAATATCTGGGAAGAAGATGACGATGAGGATGAGATGGAAACACGAGACATCGAAGAAGACGAGGACGAGACAGATATAGAGGAAGACGAAACGGAAACAGAGGAAGAGGAGCCCGAAACAGCACCGGACGAAGAAGAAATCGAAGATATCCAGGGGGAACCGGAAGATTTCATAGAACAGATCGAAGATATCCAGGAGGAACCGGAAGATTCCATAGAACAGCAGGAAGAGGAGAAGGAGGAGTAAGAGATGATTTTATTGATTATTTTCATTATACTGGCAGTTGTTATTATTTTATCGACAGTCCGGATCGTGCCTCAGGCCTACGCTTATGTGGTAGAGAGGCTGGGTGCTTATAAGGAAACGTGGTCCGTAGGACTTCATATTAAGATTCCGTTTTTTGATAAAGTAGCAAGAAAAGTGAATTTAAAAGAGCAGGTTGTTGATTTTCCGCCGCAGCCGGTTATTACCAAAGACAACGTTACCATGCAGATTGATACGGTAGTATACTTTCAGATTACAGATCCAAAGCTTTACAGCTATGGAGTGGAAAATCCGATCATGGCCATTGAGAACCTGACAGCCACAACACTGAGAAATGTAATCGGGGATCTGGAACTGGACGAGACACTGACTTCCAGGGAGACGATTAATACACAGATGAGAGCGACCCTGGATGAGGCAACCGATCCGTGGGGGATCAAAGTCAACAGGGTAGAGCTTAAGAACATCATTCCGCCGGCAGCTATTCAGGATGCCATGGAAAAACAGATGAAGGCAGAAAGAGAACGAAGAGAAGCCATCCTGATCGCGGAAGGAGAGAAGAAGTCAGCGATTCTGAGGGCAGAGGGACATAAAGAATCCGTTGTCCTGGAAGCGGAAGGTGAGAAAGAATCCGCAATTTTAAGAGCAGAAGCCAAGAAGGAAGCAACCATAAGAGAAGCGGAAGGACAGGCGGAAGCCATAAGAACAGTGCAGAAGGCCAACGCTCAGGGAATTGAGTTTATTAAGAGTGCAGGAGCGGACGATGCAGTGATCCAGCTCAAGAGTCTGGAAGCGTTTGCCAAGGCCGCAGACGGCAAGGCAACAAAGATTATCATTCCTTCTGAGATTCAAAGTCTGGCCGGAATGGTAAAATCTGTGACTGAAATTGGACAAAATGAAGAAATTAATGTATAATACATTACGATGCGTTAATAGAAACTTAACGAAGATTTAAGAAAATAGGAGGAAGACACATGAGATTGAAAAAGTTATTGACATTGTCTCTGGCTGCGATTATGGGGCTGAGCCTTGTAGCATGTGGCGGAAATTCAGACGAAAGTAAGGGAGAAAAAACATATAAGATTGCTTCTGATACAACATTCGCACCGTTTGAATTCGAAAACAAAGATGGAAAGAGAGTAGGAATTGACTTGGAATTGCTGAAAGCAATTGCCGATGAAGAAGGTTTTAAGTATGAAATTGACGCTGTAGGATTTGATGCGGCAATGGCATCTGTGGAAAATGGACAGAGTGACGGAATGATCGCCGGAATGTCTATTACAGATGAAAGAAAAGAAAAATATGATTTTTCTGATTCTTATTATACATCAAAAGTATGTTTTGCAACAGAAAAGGGATCTGACATTGACAGTCTGGAAGATCTGAAAGGAAAAGATGTTGTAGCCAAAGTCGGAACTGTTGGAGCAAGCTATGCAGAAAAAATGGCAAAGAAATATGACTTCAGTGTGAAACAGGTAGAGAGTTCCGCAATGATGTACCAGGAAGTAACTTCAGGCAACGCAGTAGCATGTTTCGAAGATTACCCTGTTATGAACTACGAGATTAAAGAGAACGGACAGCCGCTGGAAGTTCCGTTTATTTCCGATGAAGGAAGCGAATATGGATTTGCCGTATTAAAAGGTGAAAACGGTGAATTGATCGATATGTTCAACAGTGGATTGAAGAAGATCAAGGAAAACGGCGAATATCAGAAAATTATTGATAAATACGCAAAAGAAAATTAGAACTGAGGTTAGGACATGAATTTTATAGAATTATTTTCATATTATGCACCAACCTTTAACGAAGCTCTGATTCTCACACTGCAGCTGACGATCGTATCTCTGATCTGTGCCAGCATTCTGGGAATTATATTTGGAATGTTCAGTATCGCCCACAATAAGGTGCTGAATGTGATTTCCAGTATTTATGTAGATATCATACGAGGAACGCCTTTGATCGTGCAGGTGTTCATCATGTATTATGGTGTAGGAGGAACGATCTTAAGACCGGTTTTCGGCATCAGCTGGAACGATCTGGGAGGAGTTTTCACCGCTGGATGTATCGCTCTCAGCTTAAATGCAGGTGCCTATATGGCAGAGATTGTACGAGGCGGTATTGAAGCGGTAGACAAAGGCCAGATGGAAGCTGCGAGAAGCCTTGGATTAACTTATGGAAAAGCCATGCGCAAGGTAATCCTTCCGCAGGCAATCCGCACGATGCTTCCGTCTATCATCAACCAGTTTATTATTTCATTAAAAGATACATCCCTGATTTCCGTTATCGGTATCCGGGAGCTGACAATGAACGCAAGGATGATTTCAGCCAATGAGTCAGCCGGAGTATTATACGTGTACGTGATTGCAGCGATCTATTATCTTGTAATCTGTACAATCCTTTCTAAGGTGGCTAAAGTTCTGGAAAGGAGAATGTCATATGGAAAATAAAGTAATCGTCAAAGGTTTGGTAAAGAATTTTGGAAATCTGGAAGTCTTAAAAGGCATGGACGTCGAAGTAAAAGACGGTGAGGTTGTATGTCTGATCGGGCCTTCCGGATCAGGAAAAAGTACTTTTTTAAGATGTCTGAACCGGCTGGAATCCATTACAGGCGGACAGGTTATCATCGATGGATATGATATTACAGATAAGAACACAGATATCAATAAAGTGCGTGAAAATATCGGAATGGTATTCCAGCACTTTAATCTGTTTCCACATAAGACCGTCATGGAAAACATTACAATGGCGCCTGTGGAATTAAAGAAGATGACACAGGAACAGGCAGAAGCAGTCGGAGAAAGCCTGCTGAAGGAAGTCGGACTGGCAGAGAAAGCCGATGTATATCCGGCACAGCTTTCCGGAGGACAGAAACAGCGTGTGGCGATCGCGAGAGCTCTTGCGATGCATCCGGATATTATGCTGTTTGATGAACCGACATCTGCTCTGGATCCGGAGATGGTCGGAGAAGTACTGAATGTTATGAAGACACTGGCAAAACAAGGAATGACCATGGTCGTTGTAACACATGAGATGGGATTTGCGAGGGAAGTCGCAGACCGTATCATCTTTATGGATGGAGGCTATATTGTAGAAGAAGGAACTCCGGAAGAAGTTCTCGGACATCCAAAAGAAGAAAGAACGATCAATTTCTTAAACCAGGTATTATAAGGAAGTACATCCCTGTAAAACATGCAAGATGGTTTTGCAGGGATATTTTTTATTCCATAGGAGATTTTACAGAAATCGTTTATGGAATAAGAAATATGAGACAGAGAGATGAATGCAGAATAGAAAAAGGAGGAGTATCATGAAGACGATTCTGTGTTATGGGGATTCCAATACTTATGGTTATGACCCGGCCACAGGTTTTCGCTATCCCTATGAGCAAAGATGGACAACGATCCTGCAGGAACGGCTGGGAAACAGCGTGCTGGTGATTCCAGAAGGACTGAACGGCAGAACCACCTGTTTTGAAGATGAGATACGGCCGGGAAGAAATGGATTTTCCTATCTGGAACCATGTCTGCACAGCCACGGTCCCATTGATCTTGTGGTGCTGATGCTCGGAACCAATGACCTGAAAATCCGGTTCCAGCTGACGCCGACGGATATCGGCAAGGCGGTGGACCGGCTGATTCGTACGATTTTATCGGTGACTCCCCAGAAACGCCTGGATGGAATGCCGGCAAAGATTCTTTTGATGTCGCCGCCGCATCTGGGAGAAAATTTGTGTGAAATTCCATCAGGAGAAGAGATGGGATTTGAGAGAGGCATAAAATACTCCAGAAGGCTGGCGCCTGTTTATGAGGAATGGGCCCGGTTTCATGGAATAGAATTTCTGGACGCGGCCAGGTATGCCAGGGCATCTGATCTTGACGCCTGTCATTTGTCAGCAGAAAGCCATCATTCCTTAGGGGAGGCAGTGGCTGCAAAATGTGCAGAAATCCTTGGAATACAGGCCTGGCAGGGTTGTCATTGAAGAATGGTTCATATATAATAGCAGATAAATAAGTAAAAAACCGGAGGAACAAAAGATGGATTTAAAAGGAAGAAACTTTCTGACGCTGAAAGATTTCACGCCGGATGAGATTGAATATTTACTGGAACTTGCGGCTAAATTAAAAGCAGACAAGAAGAAAGGAATTACAGGAAACAGTTTAAAAGGTAAAAATATCGCATTGATCTTTGAAAAACCAAGTACACGGACAAGATGTGCTTTTACCATCGGATGCATCGATGAGGGCGGTCATCCGGAATATCTTGGAAAAGATGATATTCAGCTGGGCCATAAGGAGTCAGTAGAAGATACGGCACGGGTTCTTGGAAGAATGTTTGACGGTATTGAATTCCGCGGCTTCAAACATGAAAATGTGGAGAAGCTGGCTAAGTACAGCGGTGTGCCAGTGTGGAACGGTCTGACAGACGACTATCATCCAACACAGATCCTGGCAGATTTCCTGACATTAAAAGAACAGTTTGGAAAATTAAAAGGTCTTAACTTTGTATTTGCAGGAGATGGAAGAAATAACATGGGTAATTCCCTGATGATCGGATGTTCCAAGATGGGAGTTAACTTTACCTGTCTGGCGCCGAAGAGTCTCTGGCCGAAAGAAGAACTGATTGAACTGTGCAAAGGCTATGCAGAGGAATCCGGAGCCAAACTTACATTTACGGAAGATGTAGATGAAGGGGTGAAAGGTGCGGACTGTATTTACACAGATGTATGGGTTTCCATGGGAGAAGAAGAAAAATCTGCAGAACGTATGGCGATTTTAAGACCATATCAGGTAAACAAAGAGATGCTGGCGAAGACTGGAAAAGACAGCACCATTGTTATGCACTGCCTGCCGGCTGTCAAAGGAAATGAGATTACAGAAGATGTGTTTGAGGAAAATGCAGATGTTATTTTCGATGAAGCGGAGAACCGGATGCATACGATCAAAGCGGTCATGGTAGCCACATTAGGAGAACAGGCTTAAGATGATGAAAACCAGGATTCTAAAGGAATTAAAAGAGGCCGGGGATTATGTCTCCGGCCAGGAACTTTGCGAAAAACTTCAGGTATCCAGAACAGCAGTGTGGAAATATATGAATGCACTGAGAGAAGAAGGATATGGAATTGATTCTGTCACCAACAGAGGGTATAAGCTTTTAAGTATGCCGGACAGTGTCACGGCAGAAGAAATCGGAAGCAGTCTGCATACAAAATGGCTGGGACGAAATTTCAGATTTTATGAGACCCTGGATTCCACCAATCTGGAAATCCGGAGACTGGCGGAAGAAGGAGCTCCCCATGGAACGACGGTCGTTGCGGAGAAGCAGACCAGCGGAAAAGGCAGAAGAGGACGCAGCTGGCTGGGAGATGCAGGATGCGGAATCTGGATGAGTTTCCTGCTGCGGCCGCAGATTGCGGTAGAAAACAGTTCCATGCTGACGCTGATCGCCGCCCTGGCGGTGCAGAAAGCGGTCATGGAGGAGACAGGTCTCAGGTGCCAGATCAAATGGCCGAATGATATTATTGCAGAAGGCAGAAAAGTCTGCGGGATCCTGACAGAATTAAGCGCGCAGATGGATGAACTGAATTATGTCGTTGTAGGTCTGGGAATCAATGTAAACGTAAAGGAATTTCCGGAAGACTTAAAAGAGAAAGCGACTTCCATCCAGATAGAGACAGGCCGGAAGGTGCGAAGAGCCCCTTTGGCAGCCAGGGTGCTGGAGTATTTTGAACAGTACTATGAGCAGTTTCTTAAAACAGAAGATTTGTCTGCCTTTGCAGATGATTACAACCGTCTGCTGGTCCATATGAACCAGCGAATCCGTGTGGTCAGAGAATCCAGGGAGGATTTTTATATTTCGAGGGGAATCGATCACAAAGGGGAGCTGATGGTGGAAGATGACGCCGGAAGGAAGACCACAGTGCTGTCCGGTGAAGTATCTGTGCGCGGAATTTTGGGATATGTTTAAAAAGGAAAATGACAAGGAGTTGTTATGTATCAGAAAAAGGTAACCCTGTGCGGTTCCAACGCATATCAGAAGAAATATTATCTGAATGAAGACTTTCAGGGACTTCCGGATCAGGTAAAAGATGAACTGAAAATTGCCTGTGTGCTGTACACGGAGGAAGTGGGAGGAATTCTCACGGTTGAATTTGATGAAGATGGGAAACTGTCATTTGTGACTCAGGCAGAAGAAAATGATTTTTTCTACGATGAGATCGGCGGAGCTCTGAAAATAAAGCAGATGCAGCAGGAAAAAAGGGATCTGTGGGAATCCCTGGAATTATATTACAAAGTATTCTTTTTAGGAGAAGAGGAAGAGGTATAGAAATATGTTATTAGCATTGGACGTTGGGAATACAAATATTACGATCGGTGTATTCCGCCGGAAAGAAATCATAGAGTCTTTCCGTATTACGACAAAGATCCAGAGAACATCGGATGAATACGGAATGATCATCTCAGACCTTTTACAGACCAAAGGGAAAGACTGTAAAGAAGTAAAGGCGGCTATTATCTGTTCGGTTGTTCCGAATATCATGCATTCGCTGGTCAATGGAATTGTGAAATATTTCAATATTAAACCGATCATTGTAGGACCTGGCGTTAAAACAGGCATCAATTTGAGCCGTATGAATCCAGGAGAAGTCGGAGCTGATAAAATCGTCAATCTGGTAGCCGGATATGAATTATTTGGAGGACCGGCACTGGTCATTGATTATGGAACGGCGACAACATATGATGTCGTAACCGATGACGGGACATTTCTTGCAGGCGTGATCGTACCGGGAATCCGTACATCTGCCAACGCTCTGGTTCAGGGAGCGGCAAGACTGCCGGAGATTGAGATTGTAAAGCCGGATACGATTCTTGCCACAAGAACCGTAAGCTGTATGCAGGCGGGCCTGTTCTACAGTGTGGTCGGTGAGACAAAACACATTATCGCGCAGATGAAAGAACAGACAGGTTTTGAAAATCTTAAAGTCATTGCAACCGGAGGTCTGGGCAAAATGATCGCCAAAGAAGTAGAAGAGATCGACTACTATGATGGAATGCTGACATTGAAGGGATTAGAGTTAATATATGAAAAACAATAACAGATTAAAACCGCTCCAGATTGGAAATGTGGTAATCGATTATCCATTTACCCTGGCGCCGATGGCAGGAGTTACAGACCTGCCGTACAGACTTCTGTGCAAAGAACAGGGAGCAGGGCTTATGTGCACGGAAATGGTCAGCGCCAAAGGTCTGTATTACGGCAACCGCAAATCCGAACCGCTGATGGCGACAGATCCAAAAGAACAGCCGGCGGCTCTTCAGATTTTCGGATCCGATCCGGATATCATGGGAGAGATGGCGGCAAAAGTAGATAATGGCAAATTCCAGATGATCGATATCAATATGGGATGTCCGGTTCCAAAGATCGTAAATAATGGTGACGGTTCCGCGCTGATGAAGCAGCCGGAACTGGCAGGGAAGGTCATAAAAGCAGTGGCGTCTGCGGTCAAAGTGCCGGTAACAGTAAAAATCCGTAAAGGATTCGATGATGATCATATCAATGCGGTGGAAATGGCACAGATTGCGGAAGAAAACGGCGCAAAAGCTATTGCGGTTCACGGAAGGACCAGGGAGCAGTATTATTCCGGAAAGGCAGACTGGAGCATTATCCGCAGAGTAAAAGATGCGGTATCCATCCCGGTCATCGGAAACGGTGATATCACCTGCCCGGAAGATGCCCTGCATATGTATGAGGAAACTGGCTGCGACGGCTTTATGATCGGCAGAAGAGCCAAGGGAAATCCCTGGATTTTCAAAGAAATGATTCATTATTTTGAAACCGGAGAAACACTTCCAAGGCCGTCTCTGGAAGAAGTCGTGGCTATGATGCTGCGTCACGGCCGCATGATGATTGACTTCAAAGGAGAGTACATCGGCGTAAGAGAAATGCGCAAACATGTTTCATGGTATACCTTCGGGTTCCCTGGAGCAGCGAAGCTGAGAGATAAAGTAAATCACACGGAGACCTATCAGGATCTGGAAGAACTTCTGACAAATTATCTGGAATCCAGCCGAAGATAGGCGGATACGTGAAATAGCGAGAATATCAATTGACAAACGAAAGTTATGTAAGCTATAATTAATCAGTTAACATTTAGAACGAAAGGAAGAGTGTTATGGCAGAGGCAAAGAAGAATATTTTAACACCGGCTGGTTTAAAAGCATTAGAGGATGAATTACAGGAATTAAAAGTCGTAAGACGTAAAGAGATTGCACAGAAAATCAAAGAAGCGAGAGAACAGGGAGACTTATCAGAGAACGCAGAATACGATGCAGCAAAAGACGAACAGCGAGATATGGAGGCCCGTATCGAAGAGATTGAACAGATCTTAAAGAACGCTGTTGTAATCGATGAGAAATTTGAAAAAGGTGTAATCAGCCTTGGATGTTTGGTGACTCTGGAAGATATTTCTCTTGGAAGAGAAGTAACATATCATATTGTAGGTTCTACAGAGGCAGACATTCTTCAGAATAAGATTTCCAATGAGGCGCCGATTGGAAAAGCGCTTCTCGGAAAGAAAATCGGGGATGTCGTTCAGGTTGAAGGCGTTGATCAGGTCAATGAATTCAGAGTCATTGATGTACAGAGAAAGTAAGAGGAAGTTGGAAAAGTGGCACAGCAGAATAAAGATACAAACGAATTAATCAAAGTAAGAAGGCAGAAGCTTTCGGACCTGCAGGAAGCAGGGAAGAATCCCTTTGAGATCACAAAATATGATGTGACCCATCATTCTGTGGAAATCAAAGACAACTATGACGAGCTGGAAGGAAAAGAAGTATCCGTAGCAGGACGTTTAATGTTCAAACGCGTGATGGGAAAAGCTTCCTTCTGCAACGTACAGGATCTTCAGGGAAGTATCCAGGCATACGTTGCAAGAGATGAAATCGGCGTGGAAGAATACAAAGATTTCAAGAAAATGGATATCGGAGATATCGTGGGAATCAAGGGAACTGTCTTTACAACAAAGACAGGAGAAAAATCTATCCATGCGACAGAAGTTCTCTTATTATCCAAGAGCCTTCGTCCGCTTCCTGAGAAGTTCCATGGCCTGACCGATACCGACACAAGATATCGTCAGAGATATGTGGATCTGATCATGAACGCGGAATCCAAAGAAGTATTTATCAAGCGTTCCAGGATCATCAAGGAAATCCGCAAATTCCTGGATGGACGCGGATTTATGGAAGTAGAAACCCCAATGCTGGTGTCCAATGCAGGAGGAGCTGCGGCAAGGCCGTTTGAAACTCACTACAATGCGCTGAATGAAGATGTAAAACTCCGCATCTCTCTGGAACTTTATCTGAAGAGACTGATCGTCGGAGGACTGGAGAAAGTCTATGAAATCGGACGTGTATTCCGTAACGAAGGCGTAGATACAAGACACAATCCGGAATTTACTCTGATGGAATTATATCAGGCATACACAGACTATGAAGGAATGATGGAGCTGACAGAAAGCATGTTCCGTTATCTGGCAGAGACTGTCTGCGGCAGTGCCGTTATCAGCTACAATGGAACAGAAATTGATCTCAGCAAACCATTCGAGCGTATTACAATGAATGACGCCATCAAAAAATACACAGGCGTTGATTTTGATACCGTAGAGACAGATGAAGAGGCAAAAGCGCTGGCAGATCAGCATAATGTTGAATATGAAGAACGTCATACCAAAGGTGATATCATCAACCTGTTCTTCGAAGAATTCTGTGAAAAAGAACTGATTCAGCCTACCTTTGTTATGGATCATCCGCTGGCAATTTCTCCATTGACGAAGAAGAAACCGTCAGATCCGGATAAAGTAGAGCGTTTTGAATTATTTATCAATACATGGGAAATGTGCAATGCATACTCTGAGTTAAATGACCCGATCGATCAGAGAGAGCGTTTTGCACAGCAGGATGCCAATGCGGCAGCGGGAGATGAGGAAGCAGAGCATACAGATGAAGATTTCTTAAATGCACTGGAAATCGGAATGCCTCCGACAGGAGGTATCGGCTATGGAATTGACCGTCTGGTTATGCTGCTGACAGATTCTCAGGCCATCAGAGATGTGTTATTATTCCCGACCATGAAATCTCTGGATGCCAAAAAGAGCACCAACAAAACAGCAGCCCAGCCTGCAGCGCCGTCTGAGAAGATTGACTTCTCCAAAGTGAAGATTGAACCGCTCTTTGAAGAGATGGTAGATTTTGATACCTTCAGCAAATCTGACTTCAGAGCAGTGAAAGTAAAAGAATGTGAAGCAGTTCCAAAGAGCAAAAAGCTTTTGAAATTTGTTCTGGATGACGGAACAGGAACAGATCGTGTGATCTTAAGCGGAATCCATGATTATTATGAGCCGGAAGAACTGGTTGGAAAGACATGCATCGCCATTGTAAATCTGCCTCCGCGCAAGATGATGGGAATTGATTCCTGCGGTATGCTGATTTCAGCAGTATATGAAAATGACGGAGAAGAAGGACTGAACCTTCTGATGGTAGATGACAGAATCCCGGCAGGAGCAAAGCTGTACTAAAAAATGAATAAGAAAACATAAGCTAACAGAAGGATACCTTTCGAGAAATACGGAAGGTATCTTTTTTGTTGTTAAAATTCATATTAAATTAATGGTGAAATAGTAATAATTTATATTATAATATAAGAGAGAATGGAGGGAAAATGGAGGATGGCTGAAATTCGAGAGTGTGCAGATGATGAATTAAAGAAAAAATCAGATCAATTGTTCAAGGATCTTGGTATTGATATGTTAATGAAGAAACTGGAGCAATCCAGGAAATCTGCTTTACAAGGTAATTATAGAACTTCGGAGGATGTGATTGCTGATATGAGGAGAAAGTTTGAAATATAGAGTCGTAGTAACAGAAGATGCAGAAGAAGATTTAAATCGATATATCCAATATCTGCTTATAGTGGAAAAATGATCAGACAGCGACAAATGTTTTGGATGATTTTGGAGAGACAATTCGAAGCCTAGAAAATGTTGCAGGAAGTCTGAAATTATGTGATAATCTTCGATTAAAAAAATTGGGATATCGAAGGATTAATTTTCATTCACACAGGTATTTTATAATGTATCGGATTGTTGAAGATGTTGTGTTTGTAGATAATATTTTTCACGAATTGCAGGATTATGAAAAGCGGATGATCTAATACAGCGGTATGTTTCATAATCCTTGATTAAATTTTATTACAATACAAAAAAAGATGGCTGCTATTGGCCATCTTTTTTTGCACTTATCTATAATTTGCTCTGTTATAAAAAATAAATGATAGTTTAAAATCATAATGTATAAATTCTACCAATATTCGACGATATGTTTCTTCCATTCCGGCATTAATATTGATATGATGTAATCGGGAGGTGGTTGTATGAATGATTATTCTTTTGGAAATTACATGTATGAAAAGCGAAAAGAAACCGGGGAATCCCAAAATGAACTGGGACGTAAACTGGGCGTAACAGGAAAGGCAGTTTCTAAATGGGAAAACGGCGCGGCAAAGCCAAAGACGGAGATTCTGAGGAAACTTGCAGCCCTCTGGAATGTTTCGATTGAGGAACTGCTGAGGATTCGGGAAGGTGAAAAGAAAAAGAGCATTTCAAAGATTGTAATCACGGGAGGTCCCTGCGCCGGCAAAACAACGGGCATGAGCTGGATTCAGAATGCCTTTACAGAAAGAGGCTATACGGTACTTTTCATTCCGGAAATAGCAACGGAATTGATCTCAGGCGGGGTGGCGCCATGGACCTGTGGGTCCAACGGCGAGTACCAGAAATGCCAGTTAAAGCTGCAGATGGAGAAAGAAAAGGTATTTGAATATGCCGCCAGGACAATGGATTCTGAAAAGATATTGATTGTCTGTGACCGGGGCGCGCTGGATAATAAGGCTTATATGACGGACGCCGAGTTTGCCGTGGCAGCAAATTATGTCGGGGCAAATGAGGTAGAATTAAGAGACGGATATGATGCGGTATTTCACCTTGTGACAGCAGCAAAAGGAGCTCAGAAATTCTATACAACCGCTAACAATACAGCCCGCACGGAGACACCGGAGGAGGCGGCAGCCCTTGATGATAAGCTGATTGCGGCCTGGACCGGGCATCCGCATCTGAGAATCATTGATAACGCAGAGGGGTTTGAGGAGAAAATGAAATGTCTCATCAAGGAAATCGCATTGTTTTTAGGGGAGCCGGAGCCATATGAGATTGAAAGAAAATATTTGATCGAATATCCGGAAATCAGTGCTCTTGAGGCACTTCCGAATTGTGAGAAGGTAGAAATCATACAGACATATCTGCAGGCGGATCATGATGATGAAGTGCGGATCCGGCAGAGGGGAAGCAGAGGAAATTATATTTATTTTGAAACCCGCAAGAAGACCATCAGCGGATTAAAAAGGATCGAGATAGAACGAAGACTGACAAAGGATGAATATCTGGAAAGATTGATGGACGCAGACCCGACAAGAATGCCTATACGGAAAGACAGATATTGTCTGGCGGATGGAAATCAGTATTTTGAAATTGATATTTATCCGTTCTGGAATGACCAGGCAATTCTGGAAATCGAATTATCGGATCCGGAGGAAGAGATCCGATTTCCGAAGATGCTAAAGGTAATTCGGGAAGTAACAGAGGACGAAGCATACAAGAATGCTTCACTGGCAAAGCTGTAAAATCGCCGGGAGACAGGGGGAATAAAAAATGAATCGAAAAATAGGATGGGAAAGTTATGAATTTGACGAAATAGAATTGGTATATGAAAAGGCGGAGGAGAATGAGTCCATTGGCCGTCTGCTGGAACAGCTGGAAATACAGGCGCTCGCAGAAGCAAAAGCCAATTGCGGATTGCTGATGACGGACGCCGGCGGAAGGATTTCACCGGAACAATTTGATAATCTGGAGGAAGAAGACAAGGAAACAGTGATAAAGGTATTATCCGGTCTGGGTCTGGGATCGGTCGAGCAGGATCTTCAAAAGGGGATATTTCATGTCTGGTTTACAAATAAGATCCAGACGGTAATGGCCTGCACTATGTTTGCTTTGCTGAATTACCTGGAAAAGCTGGACGGAGCAGTCAATGTCCGGCATCTCGAATGGACCCTGGAACTGCAGGTGCCGCCGGGCGGCAGGAAAGGACTGGTCCAGTGGGAAATGCTGATCATGCAGTTATATCCGTGGATTACAGTGGAGGAAACAGCAGCGGGACAAATAGAAAGAAAATTCGCGGCGGATAAAGATACTTCACAGAAAGAAAATGGAAAAGGAAATTCGTCTTTCTGGGAACGATGCAGGAAGATGATAATGGGCATAAAACGTAAGAAATAGAACAATCAGTATGTGTAAGAGAAGATGTGCACTTCTATTTCTTGCTATCCGTCATATAATAAGGTATCCTGTAATCAGACGGGGAGAAATTCCTCGTGGGGACTCGAAGGAGTCTTGAGAAAGAGTTCAGGCAAAAGAGGAGGTTGCTGCTATGAAGATTCAAAACTTACAGAATGAAAACAGAAAATTCATCAAATCCATTGATAATTTCCATGTCCTGGAATATACACAGGATGCCAGTGTTTCACCGTTCAACGCGCTGAATGAATATTTTATGAGCAAGATGAATGTAAGAAGACGGCAGGTTGTCATTGATATTGATAAGAATCACTCCGCAGTCATTCAGGCAGGAGCTATGCAGTGGATGGGCGGCGCGGTAAAAGCAACATCCGGAGTCAAAGGAATCGGAGATTTGTTCGGCAAGGCACTGAAAGGAGCGGTGACCAAGGAAACCGCGGTAAAACCGGAATATGTCGGTGAGGGATGTCTTGTTCTGGAACCTACATACAAATATATTATCCTGGAAGACGTAGAAGAATGGGGCCCTGCGGGAATGACGATCGAAGATGGCATGTTTCTTGCCTGTGATGCCAATGTAAAACAAAACGTTGTGACAAGGAAAAATATTTCATCTACGGTGTTAGGCGGAGAAGGATTCTTTAATCTCAGCCTTCAGGGTCATGGTGCAGTTGCACTGGAATCAAATGTTCCGGAAGAGGAGCTGATTGAGATTATTCTGGAAAATGATGAACTGAAAATCGATGGAAACCTGGCAGTATGCTGGTCTTCTAATCTTGATTTTACGGTAGAAAGAAGCACAAAATCGCTGGTTGGGTCAGCTGTCAGCGGAGAGGGACTTGTCAATGTCTACCGGGGAACAGGTAAAGTTCTGATGTGTCCGGTTGCGCCTACAGGCTCTCTGTTTGAAGCCACCAATACATTGAGCGCAAAAGCAGCGGCAAAAGACAGCAATACATTTGGGAAATAGACCAGGAGTTAATGCAGCGACAGCCATCGGTCAAGATAGCTTACAAAACAGCTGGCGTCTGAGGATGGAATCATATCTTTTTTTGTCACGAGATAGACTTCTTTCTGACAGTTGGGATCGTCGAATTCCCGGATAACGGTACTGGAAGAATGTATTCTTTCGGCAAGAAAGGACAGAGAAACTCCAATGCCGGCGTTTGTTTCCGCAACCTGGTGAATCAGGGATTCTGAGGTGGTTTCAAGAAGGATATTCGGATTGACGCCTTCTTTCAGAAACCGGCTGATATTGCTTGGGAAGACAGAATAAGAGCGTCCTTTTAATGCCAGAGGAATACCATCCAGATCAGAATATGGAATCTTCTTTTTAACGGCAAGAGGATGTTTTCGGTTGATAATCAGACAGTGTTTCCAGGAAAAACAGAATTTGGCATTAAATTTTGTGTAATCAATGGGAGCCGGCATAAATGCGATTTCAACCTGGTTATTTGCAAGCATTTCGCTGATGTGGGTCTCTGGCAGCTCAATCAGGTTCAGTTTAATATTGGGAAATTGCAGATAAAAGTTTTTTACGAAATTGTATCCGAGATAATCCAGTACGCCGTAAGTTGCGGCCACAGTAAGAACCGTACTGCTGTTGGATTCGGCAACGGAGAAATCTGATGTAATATTGTCAAATTCATTGATAATGACATGAGCGCGTTCGGCCAGTTTGTCAGCGGAATGGGTTGGAATCAGACCGGAACTGGTTCGCGTAAACAAAGTTGTATTTATTTCAGCTTCCAGTTTTTTGATGGATTTGCTGAGTGCCTGGGAAGAGATAAACAGTTTTTCGGCAGAGTTTTTTATACTGTGCGTTTCATAAACCGATAAAAAATATTCCAGTTCTTTTGTTGTCATATGCAGTCATCCTTTCTGATTAAATTATAGTGAAAATAAGCGCCAGAATCAATAAAAAGGTTGATAAGGGTCAACCAGATTCTGATTGATTTGGAAAATGATTCCGACTATAATCAGGAACATAGAAACGAAACGACAAAGGCGTCATTCTTTGCAGGAATGGCGCCTTATTTTTTTATGTACAGGAGGCGTATCATGACAGATTATCCAAAATTCAAGGCAGCAGCAGTTCAGGCAGCGCCTGTATTTCTCGACGCAGAAGCAACAGCAGACAAAGCATGTAAATTGATAGAAAAAGCAGCATCCGGCGGGGCGAAACTGATTGGTTTCCCGGAAGGATTTATTTCCGGATATCCGTGGTGGGTATGGCTGACGGATCCGATCACAGGATCACCGCTGCAGCAGAAACTAATGGAAAATGCGGTGGAAATTCCGGGGCCCGTCGTAAAGAAGCTGAGTGAAGCTGCGAGAAAAAATAATATCTACGTATGTATTTCCGTATCAGAAAAGGAAGGGGGTTCCCTTTATCTCACACAGTTATGGTTCAATCCTCTGGGAGATCTTATGGGAAAACACCGGAAAATGAAGCCTTCCGGAGGGGAACGGCTCATATGGGGCGATGGTGAGGCCAGCATGATGCCGGTATTTGATACAGAAATCGGACGGCTTGGCGGGCTTCAGTGCTGGGAACACTGGATTCCTCTGAACATTCAGGCAATGAACGCCAAAAATGAGCAGGTGCATGTGGCGTCCTGGCCGTGTTTTGTTCCCGACGACGAAGCGCTGACATCAGAGGCGCCAAATGAAATATCCGCAAGATTCTATGCACTGGCGACACAGTCTTACGTCATCAGCAGTACACAGATTCACACGCAGGAAATCTATGAAAAAATGGGCAGACTGCCGGCGTATGAAGGATTCGTTGAATATGGCGGCGGAGATGCCTGCATTATCGGGCCAAATGGGAAGATTCTGACAGAGAAGCTTCCGAAGAATGCCGAGGGACTGGCATATGCGGATATAGACCTGGAAAAGATTGTAGACTGTAAATATCAGATTGATCCGGCGGGACATTATTCCAATAAGACGCTCCGGATGCTGGTGGATCAGGATCCGCAGCCGGTGGTGAATTTTGCTGGAGAAGAGAAAGAATGCTCTGTGAAATATGAAGAATTGCAGAAAGAGAAATAAAATCATATGGAATTGCATTTGAATCAGGGGCTGCCGTGTAAACGGCAGCTTTTTTTAAAAATAGAATTGAAAAATTTAAAATTTGATGTTAAAATTAAAATGAAAGGAGGGGAATTTGAAATATTAACAGAAGAATTAGAAGAATTGTTAAAAGAAATTCAAAAATACCAGTGTGAAACTCAAAATTTGGAATTAAAAAGTGCCAATAGAGGATGTCCGAAAAGGTTATTTGATACGTTATCCAGTTTTTCCAATCAGGATGAAGGAGGAATTATCGTTTTTGGAATCGATGAAGAAAATGGTTTTGAGGAAGCAGGTGTGTATGATGCACAGGATTTGCAAAAAAGGATCAATGCCCAGTGCCTGCAGATGGAGCCGGTTGTCCGGCCGCTGCTGACTGTGCTGGAAAAGAATGGAAAGAGTTTTGTTTCTGCGGAAATTCCGGGAATAGATCTGGCAGAGCGGCCGTGTTATTACAAAGGAACCGGAAGGATAAAGGGGTCTTATATTCGGATTGGTGATAGTGATGAAGCTATGACGGAATATGAAATATACAGCTATGAGGCATTCCGTAAGAAGTATCAGGATGATATCCGGGAAATACCAAGAGCGACTTTTTCAGCAATGAATCTAAATAGCCTGGAAGAATATGTAAAAAAATTGAAGATGGGGAGACCAAATTTATCAAATATTCCGGAAGAAGATCTGTATGAGTTAATGAGCATTACCAGAAATCGCATTCCGACATTAGCTTCTGTTTTATTATTTAGTTTGTATCCTCAGGCTTATTTCCCTCAGCTTTGTATCCATGCAGTTGTTGTTCCGGGAAAAGAGATTGGCGGAATTGGAGATATGGGAGAAAGGTTTTTAGATAATAAAAGAATCGAAGGGGATATTATGACAATGCTGGATGAAACAATGCAGTTTGTCAAAAAAAATATGAGGACAAAAACAATCATTGATGAGACGACAGGCAGGCGGGTGGATCAGACAGATTATCCTGTGATTGCTGTCAGAGAAGCAGTATTAAATGCGCTGGTCCATAGAGATTACAGCATTCATACAGAAGGAATGCCAATCCAGGTGATCATGTATGAAGACCGGATGGAGATCCGTAATCCGGGAGGAATCTATGGAAGGATGCAGCTGAATCAATTAGGTATGGTCCAGCCGGACACAAGGAATCCGGTTCTCGTTACAGCACTGGAAGTTTTAGGAGTAACAGAAAATCGATATTCAGGGATACCGACAATGCGGAGAACCATGAAAGAATATCAGCTCCCGGCTCCGGAATTTGCGGAGGAGAGAGGAACTTTTGTTGTTCGTTTGTATAAACATAAAAATAAATATGAGGATACATTATTGCGGGATATGGATGAGACAAAAAATCTGCTGATTTTTTGTAAAACGCCGCGGACACGAAAAGAAATAGCAGGTTTTCTGGGTCTGACATCTACCACGTATGCGATTCAGAAGTATGTAAATCCGTTGATTGAAAGAGGATTGATTCATTTAAGTATTCCGGAAAAACCAAGCAGTTCCAGACAATTATATTATACTTAAATTGATGCCGGCTTTTGAGAAGATATATTCCCAAAAGCCGGCATATCATTTTTTATTCTCCAAAGAATAATTTCATATCGTCTTCAACGGTTCCAATCCCCGCAATTCCAAAGTTTTCCGTCAGAACAGAGGCAACGTTTGGTGACAGGAAAGCAGGAAGTGTCGGACCCAGATGGATGTTTTTCACGCCCAGTGACAGGAGAGCCAGAAGAACGATCACAGCTTTTTGTTCATACCATGCGATATTGTAAATAATCGGCAGCTGGTTGATATCGTCAAGTCCGAATACTTCTTTTAATTTCAGTGCAATAACGGCAAGAGAGTAAGAGTCATTGCACTGTCCCGCATCCAGCACGCGGGGAATTCCGTTGATGTCACCCAGATTCAGTTTGTTGTATTTATATTTTGCGCATCCGGCAGTCAGGATGACAGCATCCTTTGGAAGGGCTTTGGCAAAGTCTGTGTAATAATTTCTTGATGCGGCGCGGCCGTCACAGCCTGCCATGACAACAAACTTTTTAATTGCGCCGGAAGTCACTGCTTCTACAATCTGATCCGCAAGAGCCAGAACCTGAGCGTGGGCAAATCCGCCTGTGATCTCGCCTTCCTCGATGGATTTAGGAGGCTGGCAATGTTTTGCATGTTCAATGATGGCGGAGAAGTCTTTGGTCTCGCCGACACCTCCCGGAATATGCGGACATCCCGGATAACCGGCAGCGCCTGTAGTATACAGCCGGTCTTTGTAGCTGTCTTTTGGCGGAACGATGCAGTTTGTGGTCATAAGAATCGGACCATGGAAACTTTCAAATTCTTCTTTCTGCTTCCACCATGCGTTTCCATAATTGCCGACAAAGTGGGAATACTTTTTAAAGGCAGGATAGTAGTGAGCCGGAAGCATTTCGGAATGAGTGTAGACGTCTACACCGGTATCTTTTGTCTGTTCCAGAAGCATTTCCAGATCTCTGAGATCATGACCGGATATGAGAATTCCAGGGCGGTTTCCTGCGCTGATCTTTACTTTTGTAATTTCCGGATTTCCATAGGCCTGTGTATTGGCTTCATCAAGAAGAGCCATAACCTGAACGCCGTATTCTCCGGTTTTCAGAGCAAGTGCCGTCAGATCATCTGCAGAAAGACTATCATTCAGGACATCAGCCAGAGTGTGTTCCAGAAATGCATTGATTTCCGGATTCTCTTTTCCAAGGGCAGCAGCGTGTTTTGCGTAGGCTGCCAGACCTTTCAGACCATATGTGATCAGTTCTCTGAGGCTTCGGATATCTTCATTTTCTGTGGAAAGAACGCCGACGGAAGAAGCCTTTTCTTCAAAGGTTTCCTCTTTTCCATTCCAGAAAGCAGCTTCCGGAAGAGAATCTTGATTCTTTACAGAGGAAAGCAGTTCTTCTTTCCTCTTCAGTGTTTCATGGATGCGGGAAATGATCGCTTCCTTGTCAAAATTAGCATTTGTGATCGTTGTAAACAGATTGGTCAGAATCATCCGGCTGGTTTCTGCAGGGACAGAGGAGTTCTCCTCGCGAAGCTGTGTGGCAGCAGCGGAAAGTCCTTTGGTCACATATATTAATAAATCCTGCATGGCTGCAACATCCGGCTGTTTCCCGCAGACACCGGATATGGTACATCCTTTGCATCCTGCGGTTTCCTGACATTGGTAGCAGAACATGTTTGCTGTATGTTTCATAAATCATACCCTCCTTGATTTGTACTTGTTTCATGTTGTGGCAAGAGTATAATATAATTGTTGATAACGGTATGTTGTAAAAACAACAAAAGGGGAAAATTATGAAAGAAATTAGATTATCGGATACAAAGTTGTTTCAGGGAATTTCTGAGCCGGAGATTCATTTGATGCTGGACTGTCTGCGGACTGAAGAAAAGAAATACAAAAAGGGTGAAATGATTCTGCGTATGGGAGATACAGTATCGTCTCTGGGAATGGTCATATCAGGCAGCGTTCTGATTGAAAATGATGATATATGGGGAAATCGAAGTATTTTAGATCAGATTGGTCCGGGACAGATTTTTGCGGAAACTTATGCATGCGTGACAGGAGAAAAGCTGATGGTAAATGTGGCGGCGGCAACTGATGTAAAAGTGCTGTTTTTTCATATTGAACGTGTCATTGAAACATGCCCTCAGTCCTGTCAGTTTCATGGAAGGCTGATAAAAAATCTCCTTGCGATTTCAGCCCAGAAAAATCTGAGTCTGTCACGAAGGATTTTTCATACATCACCGAAAACAATCCGTGCGAAATTATTGTCTTATCTGTCAGACCAGGCGCTGATCTATGGGAAAAATGAGTTTGACATTGTATTCAACCGGCAGCAGCTGGCAGATTATCTTGGAGTAGACCGTTCTGCCATGTCCAGCGAATTAAGCAGAATGCAGAAAGACGGGTTGATAAAAGTAAAGAGAAATCATTTTGAACTGCTGGAAAATGGAATGGAGTTTATGGGATAAGGAGTGGTATCGTGGAGGAATCATTGATTTATGAAATACTGTCAGTGGTGGCTGAAATACCCGAAGGAAAAGTTGCCACCTATGGACAGATTGCCAGGCTGATCGGAAGAGATAAAAACGCCAGGCTTATAGGAAAAGTGCTTGGAATGGCAGAGAAATATGGGGAATATCCGTGTCACAGAGTTGTAAACCATGCCGGAAGACTGGTCCCGGGCTGGCCGGACCAGGGGGTTTTGCTTCAGCAGGAAGGAGTGGAATTAAAGGACAGCCGGCATGTGGATCTGAAACAATATCAATGGGACGGATGTTGAATTCAGATCTGGAAATCGAAAATATGTTCGATAAAATATTGTAATATGTTATTTTGAGAAGTATAATAAAGAATAATAGGAGGAAGCATATGTTTTATTCAACAGAACTGATCACACCGCTGGGGACAGTGACTCTTGCCAGCGATGGTGATGCTTTATGCGGTCTCTGGTTTCACGGACAGAAATATTTTGCGGCGTCCATCTCAGGAGCGATGCATCAAAAAGACGGCCTGGAGATTTTCAGGGAAACAAAAAACTGGCTGGAACGTTATTTTACAGGGAAACGGCCGGAGATCAGAGAACTGCCGCTGCGTCCGATTGGATCGGAATTCAGACAGAACGTTTGGAAGATTTTATGTGAGATTCCGTATGGGGAAGTGACAACATATGGGGAGATTGCGCAGAGAATCGCCGATGAATGGGGACTGGAGAGCATGTCAGCTCAGGCAGTCGGCGGAGCCGTAGGCCATAATCCAATTTCCATCATCATACCATGTCACCGGGTAGTCGGATCTGATGGAAATCTGACAGGCTATGCCGGAGGAATTGAGAAGAAGAGAAAACTTCTGGAACATGAAGGGGCTGTGTTGTAATTTTAACGAAAGGAAAGAAGAGAATGGACTGGAAAGATGGAAAGATAAGATGCCGGTGGGCGAATCCAAAGAATGAGACATATGTAAGGTATCATGATGAAGAGTGGGGCGTGCCTTCCTATGATGATCATCATCTGTTCGAGATGCTGATGCTGGAATCTTTTCAGGCTGGTTTGTCCTGGGAATGTGTGCTTAATAAGCGTGAGGCGTTTCGAGAAGCTTTTGACAACTTTGATCTGGAAAAAGTCTGCGCCTATACCCAGGAGGATGAAGCAAGACTGAAAGAAGATCCAGGAATCATCCGCAACCGCCTGAAGATCCGGGCGGCCGTCAATAACGCCAGGATTTTTCGGAAAATACAAAAGGAATATCAGAGTTTTTCCAATTATATCTGGCACTGGACAAATGGCCAAGTCATCTATGAACAGGGAAAGACCAGCTCAGAGCTTTCAGACCGGGTATCAGAAGATCTGAAGAAACGGGGAATGAAGTTTGTGGGAACGACGATCCTTTATTCTTATATGCAGGCCGTTGGCATTATTTATTCTCATGACGATGCGTGCTTTTTAGCACATTGAAACAGAAGAGTAGCATAAAACGCGCAAAATGAAAAAAGGATACAAAACATCTTTTGCTGGTTTTCATTTAAAGTTAAAATAGAAGTAACAGTTACATAAGAACAGGTAAGGAGGTATGGCAGTGAATTATTCAGAAGATGCGAATAAGCAGTATCATATCCAGGTAGGAAAAGGCGACGTAGGCAGATATGTGATCCTTCCTGGGGATCCGAAACGATGTAAAAAGATTGCCCGATATTTTGATGATGCCAGGCTGATCGCTGACAGCAGAGAATACACGACCTATACAGGTTATCTGGACGGAGTTAAAGTCAGTGTAACATCCACAGGAATTGGAGGACCGTCAGCGTCGATTGCCATGGAAGAACTTGTTATGTCAGGAGCAGATACCTTTATCAGGATTGGCACCTGCGGCGGTATGCAGCTGGACGTAAAAAGCGGAGATGTAGTAATAGCCAGCGGAGCCATCCGTATGGAAGGAACCAGCCGGGAATATGCGCCGATTGAATTTCCGGCAGTAGCAGATATCCGGGTTACCAATGCCCTGATGCAGGCAGCGGATGAACTGGAACAGAAATATCATATTGGCGTGGTGCAGAGTAAAGACTCTTTTTATGGACAGCATTCGCCGGAGACAAAACCGGTCAGCTATGAACTTCTCAATAAATGGGAAGCATGGAAGAGGCTGGGGTGTCTTGCCTCCGAGATGGAATCCGCGGCCTTGTTTGTTGTCGCAAGCCACTTAAAAGTAAGGGCAGGTGCATGCTTTCTTGTAATGGCGAATCAGGAGAGAGAAAAGGAAGGCCTGGACAATCCTGTGGTTCATGATACGGATATGGCAGTTCAGACAGCAGTAAAAGCCATCCGCAGGCTGATCAGACAGGATCAGGAAGCAGAAGAATAGGAGGGGTGGTATGGAAGAAGCAGTGATTCGGAAACTGATCAAAACGGCAGTCAGACAGCTTTCTTATTCTTACGCACCTTATTCCCATTTTAAGGTTGGGGCGGCGCTCCTGGCAGAGAACGGAACAATTTATACAGGATGCAATATTGAAAATGCCGCGTATACTCCAACCAATTGCGCAGAGCGGACCGCTTTTTTTAAAGCGGTCAGTGAAGGGGTCAGAACGTTCAAAGCCATCTGTATTGCCGGGGGTATGAATGGAAAATTAACAGACTATACTGCTCCGTGCGGCGTATGCCGTCAGGTAATGATGGAATTCTGCTCACCGGAAGAGTTTGAGATCATTCTTGCAAAGGGAGCAGATGATTATAAGATGTATAAACTGAAAGATCTGATGCCTCTTGGATTTGGACCAGGTAATTTACGGGAGGGAAGACATGAAGAAGTGTAAAAGGATATTTGTTATCGTGATAGATTCTCTTGGAATCGGAGAAATGCCGGACGCGGAAAGGTTTGGAGATGCGGGAACCAATACTTTAGGACATATTTCAGAGTCTGTAGATTCTTTTGAAATCCCGAATCTGCAAAAACTTGGAATGGCGAATCTGACGCCGTTAAAACAGGTGAAGCCTCTGAAGGAGCCAATTGGATACCGGGGGATTCTGCGGGAAAAGAGCAATGGAAAAGATACAATGACCGGACACTGGGAGATGATGGGCGTTGAGACAAAGAAACCATTTAAGACTTTTACAGAACACGGATTTCCCAAAGAGCTGATCGATGAGCTGGAAAAACGAACCGGTCATAAAGTCATTGGAAATAAAAGTGCCAGCGGGACAGAAATTATTGAAGAACTGGGTGAAGAAGAAATCGCTACAGGTCATATGATTGTATACACTTCTGCGGATTCAGTGCTCCAGATCTGCGGAAATGAAGAAACATTTGACTTAAAGGAACTGTACCGCTGCTGTGAGATTGCCCGTGAACTGACGATGAAGGAAGAATGGAGAGTCGGAAGGGTGATTGCGCGGCCTTATATCGGAAAGAAAAAGGGAGAGTTTGAAAGAACGAGCAACCGTCATGACTATGCGCTGAAACCGCCGGTCAGAACGGCTTTAAATGTATTGAAAGACGGAGGATTTGATGTGATTTCCGTTGGGAAGATCCGGGATATTTTTGACGGGGAAGGAATTACGGAAGGACATAAGTCCAGGTCATCCGTTCACGGCATGGAACAGACCATAGAACTTGCAGAGACTGATTTTCATGGATTGTGTTTTGTGAATCTTGTAGATTTTGACGCTAAATGGGGACACAGAAGAAATCCAAAAGGATACGCAAAGGAACTGGAGGCGTTTGATCAGAAACTTGGAACTTTGATGGAAATACTTCGGGAGGATGATCTTCTGATCATCACAGCGGATCATGGCAATGATCCGACGTACACAGGGACGGATCATACGAGAGAAAAAGTTCCATTTCTGGCATATTCAAAATCAATGGAAGAAAATGGTGTCCTGCCGGAACAGGAAACCTTTGCGGTCATTGGAGCGACAGTTCTTGACAATTTTGGATTATCCATGCCGGAAGGTACGATTGGAACTTCGCTGCTTGCGGATTTAAAATAACAGATCAGGAGGATTCAGAGTATGATGTATGACAAATTGAGAAAATGCCTGTCAAGCATAAGAGAAAAAACGGATTTCAAACCCGAGATCGGTCTGATTCTGGGATCTGGTCTGGGAGATTATGCAGATGGAATTAAAGTGGAAACATTTGTGCAATACGCAGAGATTGAAGGATTTCCGGTGTCTACGGTAAAAGGACATAAAGGACGGTTCGTGTTTGGTTATGTAGGAGAAACACCGGTGGTGATCATGCAGGGAAGGGTCCACTACTACGAAGGATACGATATGTCAGACGTGGTTCTGCCAACCCGTCTGATGGGAATGATGGGAGCGAAAAAAATTATTTTGACCAACGCGGCGGGAGGCATCAATGAGACATTCTCTCCGGGAGATTTTATGATGATCACAGATCACATATCAACTCATGTACCGAGTCCTCTGATCGGTCCGAATATGGATGAAATCGGAACCAGGTTCCCGGATATGAGCGAAGTGTACAGTAAAAAGTTACAGGACATTGTGAGAAAATCAGCCGGTGAATGCGGCATTGATCTCAAAGAAGGCGTGTATATACAGCTGACAGGACCGAATTATGAGACGCCGGCAGAAATCAGAATGTGCAGAATCCTGGGCGGTGACGCTGTAGGAATGAGCACGGCCTGTGAGGCTATGGCGGCGCGGCATATGGGACTGGAAGTCTGCGGCATTTCCTGTATCACAAATATGGCTGCAGGGGTATCTGACCGGCCGCTGGATCATCAGGAAGTGCAGGAAATTGCCGATAAGGTATCCGGGGAATTTAAGAAACTGATAACAGCAGTCATTGAAAATATGAAATAACAAGGCCGCTGCGGTACGGTCTGGGAAAGGAGTTATATGAATGAACATCCAACAACTGCCAAAGCTGGAACTTCACTGTCATCTTGATGGATCTCTTGTAAAAACGATGATGGAACGGTATCTGGGCCGTCCGGTATCTGAAAGTGAGCTGACTGTATCGGACAACTGCAGGAGTCTGACGGAATATCTGGAGAAATTTGATCTTCCGCTGCAGTGCCTTCAGGATGAAAAGGGACTGGAAGAAGGCGCTTATGCCTTTGTGGAAGATATTGCCAAAGAAAATGTGCAGTATATCGAAGTAAGATTCGCTCCGATGCTTTCAGTCCATGACGATCTGAGCTGCGGTAAAGTCATCGAAGCAGTGAGAAAAGGAATGGAACGGGGCAGAGAGGATTTTGGCGTCCGCTATGGCATCATTGTATGTGCCATGCGCAGTCATACCACAGAGAAGAACATGGAAATGTTAAGATGTGCAAGGGAATTCCTCGGGCATGGTGTCTGCGCGCTGGATCTGGCAGGCGATGAGTCCATGTATCCGACATCCGGATTCCGGGATATTTTCCGGGAAGCCAGACGCCTGGAAATGCCGTACACCATACATTCCGGAGAGACAGGAAGTCTTGAAAATGTCAGAGAAGCCTATGAACTTCAGGCTGCAAGAATCGGGCATGGAATTGCCTTGAAAGATGATCCGGAACTGATCAAACGTTACAGTGAAAAGGGAATCGGCGTGGAAATGTGTCCGACCAGCAACTTTCAGACCAAAGCTGTGGAAAGCTGGGAAGAATATCCGCTGATGGAATTTTTAGAAGCGGGCATCAAAGTAAGTATCAACACAGATAACAGGACGGTCAGCGGAACGACAATGACAAAGGAGCTGATCAGAGTTTATGAACAATATGGACAGGATGATCAGCTGATTATGAAACTGCTGAAAAATGCGGCAGAAACTGCCTTTGATCCTGACATTCAGGATATTTTTAAAGAAAAATGGGAGGGACTTTCAAAATGAACCGAGATGAAGTATTAAAACATGTAGATCACACACTGCTGACACAGACTGCCACATGGGAAGAAATCAAAGAAATTCTGGATGACGGAATCAAATACAGTACTGCGTCAGCCTGCATCCCGGCAGCCTATGTAAAACAGTCAGCAGAATATGTGGAAGGGAAACTTCCGATCTGTACCGTCATCGGATTTCCAAACGGCTACAGCACCACGGCAGTCAAAGTGTTTGAGACAAAGGATGCCATTGAAAACGGAGCGTCCGAGATTGATATGGTCATCAACATCGGCATGCTGAAAGATAAACGGTATCAGGACGTGGAAGCCGAGATCCGACAGATCAAAGAAGCCTGCGGTGAGAAAATATTAAAAGTAATCATTGAAACCTGTCTGCTGACAGAAGATGAAAAGATCAAAATGTGCGAAATCGTCACAAAAGCAGGAGCGGATTATATCAAGACATCTACGGGATTTTCAACAGCCGGAGCAACGTTTGAGGATGTAGATCTCATGAGGAAACATGTGGGAGAAAACGTAAAAGTAAAGGCGGCCGGCGGCATTTCTTCCTTTGATGATGCAGAGGAATTCATCCGTCTCGGCGCAGAACGCCTGGGAACCAGCCGGCTGGTTAAAATCATGAAAAACAGCCCGGATGCAGGAGCCGGATATTAAAACAAGCTTCGTATAAGGACAGGATAAAAAGGTAAGGCTGCATGACATTAACTTGCATGCCCTGCCTTTTTTGTTATACTTATTTACAAGATATAAAAAACAAAAAGGAAAAAAGAGAATGGTATGATATGCCTGTGAGAGGAGGAAGAGCCATGCAGAAAATCATCAAAGATAAATTAAAAGAAATAGAAGAAAAAGAGAATGTGACCATTCTTATGGCGGTGGAATCCGGAAGCCGGGCATGGGGATTTGCATCGCCGGACAGTGATTACGATGTGCGTTTTATCTATGTAAGGAAAAAGGAGGATTATCTGAGGCTGGATACGGTTCGGGATGTCATTGACTGGCAGCTGGACGATGTGCTGGATATCAATGGATGGGATGTAAAGAAAGCGCTGCAGCTCATGCACAATTCCAATCCTACGGTATTTGAGTGGTGTGAGTCGCCGATTGTATATAGAACCAGTGAGGCATTTGAGCAGATGAAGCAGTTAAGGAAAGCATACTTTTCGCCGAAAAAGAGCCTGTACCACTATCTTCATATGGCAGAATCCAACTACAGAAAGTTTCTGCAGTGTGACCAGATCAAAGTAAAGAAATATTTTTATGTCCTCCGTCCGATTCTGGCGGCAAAGTGGATTGCGGAAAAGAAAATATGGCCGCCGATGCTGTTTTCAGAATTAATGGAAGCAGAGCTGGAGGAAGATTTAAAGCCGGAAACAGAACGGCTTCTTGTTATGAAAAAAGAAATGGATGAAATGGAGCTGGTACCGGGAAGCCGGAAGATCAATGCATATGTGGAGTCAAATCTGGAAAAGTTTAAAAAACTGGCAGATGACATGCCAAAAACGGAAACATCCTGGGATTCTCTGAACCATTATTTCCAATCCCTGTTATCATAAAAGAGGAGGCAGTCAATGAATCTTACGAAAACGAGTAAATTTATCAGTCTGATTTTAAGACACAGACCAGAAGCCATTGGGATTTCTTTGGATGAACATGGGTGGGCCAGGGTAGATGAGCTGATTCAGGGCATCTCCAAACGGCATCCGTTTTCCATGGAAATGCTGGAAGAGATTGTCCGCACGGACAAGAAGCAGCGGTATTCCTTTAATGAAAACAAGACGCTGATTCGTGCCAATCAGGGACATTCGATTCCTGTAGACGTAGAACTTCCGGAAAAGAAGCCGCCCCGGATTCTGTACCATGGAACCGGTGAAAAATTTGTAAATTCCATCGACCGCCAGGGGCTGCTGCCAAGGGGCAGATTGTATGTGCACCTGTCTCCGGATGAAGCCACAGCAAAAATAGTAGGCGCCCGCCACGGGAAACCGGTTATTTATCAAGTGCTGGCAGGCGAGATGGCGGATCAGGGATTTACATTTTATCAGTCGGTAAACGGCGTGTGGCTGACAAAGAAAGTGCCGGCAGAGTTTCTCAGAAAAATCAAAAGCGAATAAAACATATCAGAAAATAAGAGAAAAGGAAGCTGAACATATGAAATATACGGTATTGCGAATAGACGAAGACATCGATTACGGATGCGAAGAAAGAGATGAAAACCAGCCGGTCATGGCAGTTGTGACTTTAAGGGACGAAGAAGGAATGGAAATCACACTCCGGCAGGAAGACCAGATGCTGTATCAAAGGGAAATCAAAGAAGGAGACGAGGTGATTCTGGATGAAGAGAAAAAACTGCAAAAAGTGCCGGATGAAAACTGGACCGAGACGTGTACATCCAGGACAGTGGACATTCCTAAGTTTACCGCGATGATGGAGGTGGTAAAAGAAGGAAAAGACATCGACTGGATCTGCCCCTTCTGCGGAGGAAAGGTCGGGCTGATATCCAGCGAAAACGGGAAAACAACCATCGGGTGCGGCAGCTGCGATATGAGGATACAGCTGGAAACAAATTGAAAGAGCTGAAAGGAGGAATCGGAATATGTTATTCATTGGAGTCGATCTCGGAACGTCGGCAGTAAAATTGTTATTAATGGATGAAACGGGGAAAATCCATAAAGTCGTATCAAAGGAATATCCTTTGTATTTCCCGCAGCCGGGATGGTCAGAACAGAATCCTCAGGACTGGATCCGGCAGAGCATGGAGGGAATCAAAGAATTGACCGCACAGTGTGACAAGAGTCAGATCAAAGGAATCAGCTTTGGAGGGCAGATGCACGGTCTGGTAGTCCTGGATAAAAAGGATCAGGTCATCCGGCCGGCCATTCTCTGGAATGACGGAAGAACGGGAAAACAGACGGATTACCTGAATCAGGAGATTGGAAAGGAAACTTTATCCCGTTATACTGGAAACATTGCATTTGCAGGTTTTACGGCGCCGAAAATCCTTTGGATGAGGGAAAAGGAACCGGAGAATTTTGCCCGTGTCCGAAAAATCATGCTGCCGAAAGATTATCTGGCATTTTATCTTTCTGGAGAATTTTCTACAGACTTTTCTGATGCCTCCGGCACGCTGCTTCTGGATGTGGAGCATAAGCGCTGGTCAGAAAAAATGATGGAAATCTGCGGCGTCAGAGAATCTCAGCTTCCGAAGCTTTATGAAAGCTGGGAACCGACCGGAGCCATAAAGCCGGAAATTGCGGAAGAACTGGGAATTCCTCAGGATGTAAAAATCATAGCCGGAGCAGGGGATAATGCAGCGGCGGCTGTGGGAACGGGAACAGTAGGCGAAGGACAATGCAACCTGTCTGTGGGTACATCCGGAACCGTATTTATTTCCAGTAAAAATTTCGGCGTGGATGAACATAATGCCCTTCATTCTTTTGCCCATGCAGACGGCAATTATCATTTAATGGGATGCATGCTGAGCGCGGCATCCTGTAATAAATGGTGGATGGAAGAAATTCTGAGAACTAAAGAGTATCAGAAAGAGCAGGAAGGAATCTGGAAACTGGGAGAGAATCCGGTATTTTATCTGCCATATTTGATGGGTGAAAGATCGCCCCACAATGATCCGGATGCCAGAGCAGCATTTGTGGGAATGAGCATGGACACCACCAGAGAAGATATGACCCAGGCGATGCTGGAAGGCGTTGCGTTCGGACTCAGAGACTCGATGGAAGCGGCGAAAAGCACAGGGCTGACTCCGAAGCGCAGCAAAATATGCGGCGGCGGAGCGAAAAGTCCTCTTTGGAGGAAAATTATTGCCAATGTTATGAATATGAAAATTGACAGAATTGAAAGTGAGGAAGGACCAGGATATGGAGCTGCAATCCTGGCAGCCGTGGGATGCGGAGTGTTTTCCTCTGTGGAAGAAGCAGCGGGCAGACTGGTAAAGATTACAGACACGGAAGAATCAGATCCGCAGCTGGCGGAAAAATATGAAGAAAAATACCAGAAGTATCGGAAACTGTATCCGGCACTGAAGGAGTTTTATCACATAGAATAATTGGAAGAATGCAGGAGGTGGAGATTATGATCTATTTAACCAGCGATATACATGGTGACTGCCGTACATTTGAAAAAATGCTTCATAAGATTCGTTTTACGAAGCAGGATCAAATGTATATTTTGGGGGACGCCGTAGATAAGGGAAAAGAAAATCTCCGCCTGATTGCATTGATTCGGGAAGCCGGCAATATAGGACTGATCAAGGGAAATCATGAATATTTGTGTGAGCGGTATCTGGAGGGAATCATAGGGGCGTCTTTCTGGGATGCCTGCGGCGGCCTCAGTACGAGAAAAGAAGTAGACGTTCTGTCTGAGAGTGAGAAAGAAGATCTGGCAGGATATCTGAAAAGCTTACCAATTTATAAAGATGTCATAATAGGAGAAAATCGATATTTTCTGACCCATTCGGGACTGAATGCGGATTATATCGTCAGTGGAGAAGGGGACGTTGTAGATATTAAGGCGTCCGTTCAGGAAGCAGTGGATCATGACCAGGAGAGGTATCTTTTCTCCAATGATATTCATTACATACCGGCTGCGGTCAGGTTTGACCGGCAGATTATCGTGGGGCATTATCCGACAGTGTTGCTGCCGGACTGGGAGCGGTCTGAAATCTACCGGAACCGGAGATATACAGATATTGATACCGGAAATGAAAGGCGCAGAGACGGTGGCCGGCTGGCGTGTCTCCGTCTGGAAGACGGCCGGGAATATTATGTGTAGAGGTTCGTCAGAGAGAGGAAAATGTAAATTACTAAAATTAATATTTCCATATTTTTACTATTTATATTTACAAATAGATAAAGATTTGTTATAATAAATCAAAAGCATAATATAATTTCTAAAATCATCAATATAAAGGTGAATCTATTTGAGGTCTCATATCATTTCATAATCGTATCAGATACGATCTTTTCAGGAAATTCGTGCTTTTTATTCCATGATTGAGGCAGGAGTTTCTGAGAAGAAGAAACTCCGAAGTGTTAAGGAGGGGAATGTTATTGAGAAAAGAACAGCGGGAAGAAAATCATGTTTTTCAGTGGCACCCTGCTTTTTATGCAGGGCTGCAGATTGAATTAGAAGAAGAGTCGGAGCATTTGATGTTTGAGAATGAGCATCAGCTGGGAACTAAGCCCAGAGCGATTGATGTTCTTGTGATCAAGAAAACAAATGAGAGGATTTCTTCGAATATAGGAGAGATTTTCCGCCGATATAATATCATCGAGTATAAAAGCCCGTCAGATTATATGGGGATTGATGATTTCTATAAGGTTTACGCATATGCATGTTTGTATAAAGCAGATCAGAAAGAGGCGGACGCTGTTTCGATTGATGAGATTACAATTACAATCGCGTGCAGCAGATATCCAAGAAAACTGATTCAGCATCTGGAAAGCAGCAGAGGCTATTTTGTCAGAAAGAAGGAGAAGGGAATTTATTATGTTATGGGAGATAAGATTCCCATACAGATGGTCCTGCTGCATCAACTATCAGGTGAGAAAAATCTGTGGCTTCATAGTTTATCAGTAGAGATGTCAGGACGGGAAGAAGCAGAATCTTTATTAAAGGAATATGAGAAGCATAAACGAGATAAAAAATATCGTTCGGTTATGGATATGATTGTCCGGGTAAACCGGGAACGGTTTTTGGAGGTGAAGAAGATGTGTCAGGCATTAGAGGAACTGATGGCAGATGAACTGGAAGATATGAGGAAAAAAGGACAGGAAGATGGAAGAAAAGAAGGAATCGCACGTTTTGCAAAGCTGTCTGGTATTCTGCTCCGGCAGAACCAGCAGGATCTTCTGCTGAAAGCAACAGAAGACGGAGATTATATGGAGCAGTTGTTTCAAAAGTACAAAATATGAAAATTCCGCTTTGCTTCAGCACAGAATGTTAACTATTGATTAAAATGAGTTGACAATAGTGCCCGAACTGCTTATAATCAATGGGAAATCAGACACTGGAAGTGAAAGAAGGGAATCATAATGAGTATTGTGCGGCAGTTAAAGGAAAAAGTAATGTCTGGAGAGTGGATCGGGAAAGAAGAAGCTCTGCAGCTGGCGGCAGCGCCATTGGAGGAACTGACAGAGGCGGCAGATGAGATCCGCAGGCGGTATTGCGGGGATACCTTTGATATTTGTACGATCATCAATGGGAAGTCCGGAAAATGTTCAGAAGACTGCAAATTCTGCGCTCAGAGTTCCAGATATCATACAGGGCTGAAAGATACATATCCGCTGCTTGGAACGGAAGAACTTCTGAAAGAAGCAAAGTACAATGCGGACAGAGGCGTTCTCAGATATTCTATTGTCACGTCAGGAAGATGTCTGTCGGACCGGGAGGTGGAGCAGCTTTGTGACAGCATACGCAGGATAAAAGAAGAAACAGATATCCGGATCTGTGTTTCGCCGGGACTGCTTAGGGAGGAACAGTTTCGCAGATTAAAAGAAGCGGGAGCTGACAGGGTGCACTGCAATCTGGAATCGTCCGAGAGATATTTTCCGCAGGTGTGCACAACGCATACTTATGAGGAGAAGACTGCCGCGATACAGGCGGCAGAGAGGGCCGGACTTTCTGTCTGTTCCGGGGGAATTCTTGGTCTGGGAGAGTCAATGGAAGACCGGATTGACATGGTACTGACAGTGAGAAATCTGGGAGTCAGATCGATACCGGTGAATGTGCTGAATCCTATACCAGGAACGCCTTATGAGAAGAATCCGGTGCTGTCCGGGGAAGAAATTCTTCGATGCACTGCAGTTTTTCGATTTTTGATTCCGGATGGATTTATCCGTCTGGCAGGAGGAAGAGGTCTGATGGAGGATAAAGGAAAGCAGTGTTTTCAGAGCGGGGTAAACGCGGCAATCTCCGGGGATATGCTGACAACAGCCGGAATTACGGTAGAAAGCGATATGGAAATGATCCGGTCGCTGGGATACAAAGTTTCACTATAAGATGCAGAGAAGGTTAGAAGGGCATATTTTCTATGCTCTTCTTTTTAATTTTACTTAGGGATGATATAATGGTAAGGAGTTTAATGGGAGGAAAGGAAAAGGAATGAAACAGATTGAAATTTGTATCCATCCGGATGGAAAGATTGATGCTGAGACGTTCGGCATCAAAGGAAAAGGCTGCCTGAAATATGTAGAATTACTGGAAAAAATGCTGCATGCGCAGACAGTGGATTCTGATTATACGTCAGAATATTATGAGACAGAAGAAGAATTGACGCAGATTCAGGAAACGGAAATGAAAATAAAACGATAAAAAAAGAGGAGTGGAACATTATGGGAAAGAATGAAAAAGTGAAATACATTCCCAAAACAGGTTTTGCTTTTTTTGGCCTGAGCTGTGTGACTTATTGGAGAATGTATCAGGATACGAAACAGTGGAAAGGGTATTTCCTGCTGTTTTTTCTTGCAGGCCCTTTTAACCTGGCAAACCTTATATTTGAGCTGTTTAATGTGGTCAATACAATCAGAGTTAATTTTATGATGCTCCAGATTCTGATTTTCATATTACAGTGGGGAGCAGGGATAATTTCCGCGCTGAAATTCAGAAAGGAATACTGGATGACATTTGAAATGTATGGAACAGATGTCAGCCAGAGAGACAAAGCGCTCCGGGAAAGAATCCGGAAAGAAACAAATACAAAAGAGACGTTGGTCACTGACTTATCAGATGGCAGTCTGAGAAAAGTAAAATGGCCGTGGCTGTCTCTGCCGATGTTTGCCTGGGCAGGCTTTGGCTGTGCCGTAAAAAAAGCGCATGTGAAGAAATATATGAAATGGATGGCAGCGTATCTTCTTATGCTGTGCGGTTTTCTTTTGTGCATGATCGTGATTCCTTATGCTCATGACAGGCAGGGATGGTTTTCGGACAGTTTTATGATGACAGTTCTGCCGGAAATGAGAAGGATTGTATACCTGATCTGGTTTGCAAGCATTATTCACAGCTTCTCAAAGCGGAAAGAATATCTTTTGTATCTGGAGGCTTATGAAAAAATCCGGCCAGGAGAGGAAGAAGTTATGAAAGCCAGGGTGATGGAGCGTCATCGAGAAAAGAACCGCCGTAAAGCAGAGAAGAAGCATTCAGAATCTGTGCCGGAAGAAACAGTGCCGGTATCAAAAGCACCGGCCGGCAAAGAAGTACAGAAGCCGCTTTCCGGCCGGGCAGTGGATGTGAAACCTGACCGTTCGGTAAAAAAGATTGATATCAACCGATGCGGAGAGGAGGAACTGGCAAAGCTTCCTGGAATTAATGCCATTTTAGCAAAAAAGGCCATTGGGTACAGAGAAGAAAAAGAAGCATTTCAATCAGTGGAAGAGCTGATCGATCTTCTGGGTGTTAAACCTCATATGGCGGTTCAGATTTTAAAAATGGCAGAAGCCGTTCCTGTACCAAAAGATGACAGGAGGAAGCACACCGGACGTGTGCTTGATATCTGATCATGAGGGTTCACAGAATTTTAAGGGAGACAGCCGCGGAAGGCCCGGGACTGCGCTATTGTGTCTGGGTGCAGGGATGCAGCCATCATTGTCCCGGATGCTTTGCAAAGGACACCTGGGATTCGGAAAAAGGCCGGTGGATAGAGATAGAAGACATAAAAGAAGATCTGCGCCGGGCCATTCAGAGTGCAGCGGGAAAGAGGAAAGACCTGGAAGGGCTTACTCTGTTAGGAGGGGAGCCCTTTGATCAGGCGCAGGAAGCGGCACAGCTGGCAAAAGAAGCGAAAAAGCATGGATTGAGCGTTCTGACATTTACCGGATACCGGCTGGAAGAACTGAGGAAAAAAGGACCGGCAGAAAGAAAATTATTGAAAAGAACGGATCTTCTGATTGATGGTCCTTTTGAGGAAGAAAAGAAAAGTTTTGACCGGCCGCTTGTGGGATCTTCCAATCAGAGATTTCACTTTCTGACAGACCGGTACAAAAAGGAAGACATCATGTCCTGGAAGAATTCTTTTGAAATCCGAATTGATCAAGACGGCAGAATATGGATCAACGGAATGGGAGATTTGGCAGGATTGAGAGATTATGAAAAAAGGAGGCACAGCAGCAATGAAATATCATGGGATTGACGCACAGTTTGCCAATCTGGTAAAGGCAAGGTTCCCATTTGTGTATATCCCTACCTGGGAAGAAGACCGTGCGCTGCAGATGATTTATGACGTGGCAGAAAATACAGAATTTTTTCAAAGTGGACGGGAAGTATATGTCTGGAGTCAGACGACCGGTATCCGGAAAAAGGGAGAAGCAGGAAAAAAGAATGAAACGGTCCATCCCTCCGCGGCCATTGATTTTGCAGAGAAAACAGAAGAAAATATGATTCTTGTATTAAAGGATTTTCATGTGTTTTTCGGAACCGGGAACCGGGCGCCGGATTATGCCCTGATCCGCAGGCTGAGAGATTATCTGTCCAACAGCCGGTCAACAGGAACTTATATGAAAACCATCGTGTTCTTATCTCCGGTTTTAGTTCTGCCGGAAGATATGCAGAAGGAAATCACAGTCCTGGAATTTCCTCTTCCGACGGCAGATCAGATACACTCTGTCATGGATGATCTGATTGAAACAAATGCGGATGTTATCCAGGTGGATTTAGACGAAAGTGAGAGAAGAAGTCTGGCGAAGGCAGCTTTGGGCCTGACCCTTCAGGAAGCGGAGAACGCTTTTTCCAAGGCTATGGTGGAGCTGAAAGGGTTAAACCGGAAAGCATTTCAGACGGTGATGGAAGAAAAGAATCAGGTCATACGGAAGACAGGAATTCTGGAATTTATCAAATCAGATTTAAGTCTGGAAGATATTGGAGGACTGGAAAATCTGAAAAAGTGGCTGTTAAAAAGGAAAGATTCATGGAGTGAAAGAGCAGCGTTTTATCATCTGCCGGCGCCAAAAGGAGTGCTGATCACAGGTGTGCCCGGCTGCGGAAAAAGTCTTACCGCTAAAGCCATGAGCGCAATCTGGGAACTCCCTTTGTTAAAGATGGATATGGGAAGAATTTTCAGCGGCGTGGTGGGAAGTTCAGAGGAAAATATGAGAAAAGCCATCGCCACGGCAGAAGCGGTGGCGCCGTCGATTTTATGGATTGATGAGATTGAGAAAGGATTTGCCTCCGGCGGGGAAGCCACCGGGGACGGCGGAACTTCCGCAAGAGTTTTCGCCTCCTTTTTAACCTGGATGCAGGAGAAGGAATCTCCGGTTTTTGTCATTGCCACAGCAAACAATATCAGGACCCTGCCGCCGGAATTATTAAGAAAAGGCCGCTTTGATGAGATCTTTTTTGTGGATCTGCCGACTTTTTCTGAGAGAAAGAAGATTTTTGAACTGCATATCCGGAAGAAAATCTGTTCCTGCAGAGCAGGGGAAAACTTTGTTATAACAGAAGAACTTCTGGAACATCTGGCACGGATCAGTGAGGGATTTGTGGGAGCGGAGATTGAACAGGTAATTTACAATGCGCTGTATGAAGCCTTTTTTGAGAAGCGAAAGGTTTTGCCGGAAGATATTGAGCAGGCAGTGGCCATGACGATTCCTCTGTCCGTAACGCAGAAGGAGCAGATCAAAGAGCTGAGAGAATGGGCCAATATCAGAGCCGTAGCCGCCACTGCCAAAGAAGATCTGAAGCAGTATCAGGTCAGTGAGCAGGCGCGTAAAGAAGATAAAGAAGGAGATATTAATACAAGCCGGGGAGGACGGCTGCTTGATTTTTAGGAGGAAATTATGTCAATGACATTAACGATGGTTGCATTGTCTGTCGCGGTAACCGGCACATGCAGCATAAGCAGTATTCGAACATTTCTGAAATTCCGCCAGCAGGAGAAAATGCTGGGAAGAGAGACTGCCAGCAGGATTGAAACGAATTTTACAGATGAAGGTCTGCTGATCAAAACATTAGAGGAACATGGAATGGAAGTGATTCTGGAGGAAGACGGAGCCATCCGGGCTTCCGCGGAAGAGAAAGAGCTGGTATACAGCAAGAATTTCCAGGGAGTCTATGAAGTGGATTTAGGCGGTCAGCCGGAGTCGGAAGAGCTGGTGCAGGAATTGATTTCCCTGGAGGAAGAGTATGGATTTAATGTTCAGGAGTTTACGTATCAGAGATTAAAAGAGCATCTTTCGTCAGAAGGGATGGAAGTTCATTCCGAAGAGGTATTAGAGGATAATACCATTAAGATCGTCCTTAATGTGTAACCCGGTCAAAAGAGAAATATAAGAAAGGAAATCAGACATGCCATTTTTCATGATCAGAAATGATATTACAAAAGTCAGAGCCGATGCGATTGTAAATCCGGCCAACGAGGAACTGCTGGAGGGAAGCGGAACCAGCCGGGCCATCTATCTGGCAGCAGGGGAAGAAAAGCTGGACAAAGCCTGCCGTAAGATTGGAAGATGTGAACTGGGAAAGGCAGCGGCAACTCCTGCCTTTCGTCTGACTGCGCAGTATATTTTTCACGCTGTGGGACCGGTATGGATCAATGGGGAAAGAGGAGAGGAAGAAATTCTCTATCATACTTATATGGAAACCCTGCGTCTGGCAGAAGACTACCGTCTGGATTCCATAGCGTTTCCGCTGCTTTCCGCAGGAAATTACGGTTTCCCAAAAGAGATTGCCATGAGAACTGCGGTAAGAGCCATCAGTGAGTTTCTTATGGATCATGAAATGACAATATATCTGGTTCTTTATGATCAGGATTCTTTTGCTATCAGCAGGAAATTGTCAGAATCCATAGAAGCTTACATAGACGATCACTATGTAGAAGAAAATGATGAAAGGATTCCGGGAGATGAAGATTACCCGGAAACGGCAAAAGAAGAATTTCGGATGAAACTGGATAATATACCGGTTACGGCATCCATGCCGCGTCCGCAAAGAGCCGCACAGCGCATTGAACAGAGAGCAGATCAGGAAGTTCAGATGAATTTTCTGGAACAGCTGCTGAGAAAAAAAGAAGAAACCTTTTCTCAGGCACTGCTGCGGATGATCGATGAGAGAGGCTTGAAGGATTCTTATGTATACAAGAAGGCAAATATTGACCGGAGACATTTTTCAAAGATTCGGAATCATCCGGATTATACGCCAAATAAAAAGACAGTGATCGCATTTGCGGTTGCGCTGGAACTGTCTCTGGAGGAAACCAATGATCTGCTGATGAAAGCAGGATACGCATTTTCCAACTGTTCAAAATTTGATGTGATCATTCGTTATTTCATTGAAAAAAAAGATTATGATATTTTTGAGATTAACGAAGCATTGTTTTCATTTCATCAGCCGACACTGGGAGAATAAATGTCTCCTGTCATGCGACCAAACCAATTCAGAAATTCGGTATCATAAGCTTATCAAAAGAAAGGAAGGTAAGCAGAATGAAAAAAGGATTAACAGAATTGGTTTTTATTTTAGATAGAAGCGGCTCTATGGCAGGGCTGGAAAGTGACACCATCGGAGGGTTTAACGGAATGATCCGGAAACAGAAAAAGCAGAAAGGCAAGGCAAATGTAACGACTGTTTTGTTTGATGACCGCTGTAATGTGATTCATGACAGGTTTCCGTTAAAAACAATTCTGCCGATGACGGAAAGGGATTACTATGTAGGAGGCTGCACGGCGCTGCTGGACGCAGTGGGAAAGACAATCCAAAAGATGGCGAATATCCAGAAACATCTGCCGGAGAAAAAAAGAGCGGAGAAAGTGATTTTTGTTATCATGACAGATGGAATGGAAAATGCCAGCCGGGAATATGGATATAAGGAAGTAAAATCCATGATTGAAAAAGAAAAGGAAATCTACGGATGGGAGTTCCTGTTTCTGGGCGCCAATATTGACGCGGTGGCGGAAGCAGGCAGAATGGGAATCCGAGCAGACCGATCCGTTACTTTTCAAAATGACAGCCAGGGAATCGCGGTAAATTATCAGGCAGTGGAAGAAACCTTAAGCTGTATGCGGGCAGCAGCTTCTATGGCTCAGGTTGATGGCAGATGGAAAGAGGCAATCGAGAAAGATTACAGAAAGAGAAAGGGGAAAAAATAATATGGCAGTACTTGGAGCCATACTGGGAGATATTGCAGGGTCCCGGTTTGAATTTAAACGGCCGTTTCGGCTGGATATACAGAACTGCGAACTGTTTACGAAAGATTGTGAATTTACGGATGATACGGTGATGACACTGGCAGTCAAAAAAGCGGTCATAACGAGAGCAGATCTTGTGAAAACCATGAAGGAAATCGGAAGGCATTACCCTGACTGCGGATATGGGGGAAAGTTCCGCAGGTGGATACTGGGAGAAGATACAAAACCTTATAACAGTTATGGCAACGGATCCGCCATGAGAGTGTCTTTTATAGGGGAATATTTTAACCGTTTGGAAGATGTGGTCCGGGAAGCGGAAAAAACGGCAGCAGTGACTCATAATCATCCGGAGGGAATCAAGGGAGCCGTTGCCACGGCGGTATGTATCTGGATGGCAAAGAATGGAAAAACAAAAGATGAAATTTATGATTATGTGATAAAGCAGTATCCGGCAGAAACTTATGAATACAGCATAGATAAGGATTTGAATTATCTGAGAAAACATTACCGCTGGAATGAAACCTGCATGGGAAGCGTGCCGGCAGCCATGAGATGTTTTTATGAGAGCAGTTCTTTTGACGGCTTTATGAGAAATCTGTTTCAGCTGAACTGTGATTGTGATACCCTTGGAGCAATCGGTGGAGCCGTAGCAGAAGAATTCTATCATGGCATCGGATTTGACGGGGAAGAGATTCTGAGAAGATATCTGGATGACAGACTCTGGGAAATCTGGGAATTATAGAATATTGATTTTTATCAATTATTTGTGGACAGCAGGAAGGGATTCGTGTTATAAATAAAGTATAACAATTACGCTGGGAATTTCGCAAAAGCAGCATGAAAACAGGCACAATGAAAGAGGGAGAATGAAATTAAATAAAGCAACAATAAAAGAAAAGATACTGGAAAAGCTTCAGGAGAAGCTGAAGGAGACATTGGATGCGGTGATTCCGATTCTTGTCATTGTATTGATTCTTTGTTTCTCTATCGCTCCGATTGAATCCGGCATCCTGCTGGCGTTTCTGCTGGGAGCAGTCCTTCTGATCATCGGTATGGTCCTGTTCACTTTTGGTGTGGATCTGGCCATGATACCGATCGGAGAAAATGTGGGAACCTGCATGACACAGACAAAGAAACTGTGGCTGATCGCTCTTTTGAGTTTTATCCTTGGTTTCATTGTTACAATATCAGAGCCAGATCTTCAGGTTCTGGCGGAACAGGTGCCGTCTATTCCGAACATGGTGCTTGTCCTGTCGGTAGCGATCGGCGTGGGGATTTTCCTGGTTGCGGCTGCTTTGCGCATGCTGTTTGGCATAACACTTGCGCATATGCTGATCGTGCTGTATGGAATTATCTTTATATTAACCTATTTTGTACCCGGTGATTTTATCGCCATTGCATTTGATTCAGGCGGCGTGACCACCGGACCGATGACGGTGCCATTTATTATGGCCCTGGGTCTTGGTATTTCTGCGATTCGAAGTGATGAACGGGCAGAAGATGACAGTTTCGGGCTGGTTGCCCTTTCATCTGTGGGTCCGATTCTTTCTGTTCTTATCTTGAGTTTGATATATCATCCGGAAACAACAGAATATGCGGCGGAACCTTTGCCGGAGATTCATAATTCCGTGGAATTGTGGAGTCTGTTTGCGGAAGGATTTCCTGAATACATGAAAGAAATGGCAGTATCTTTACTGCCGATTATCGTATTTTTCATTATTTTCCAGATTATTTTCAAAAAAATGAAAAAGAAAATGATTGTGAAAATCATCGTAGGCATGGTGTATACCTATATCGGGCTGGTGCTTTTCCTCACCGGCGTCAATGTGGGATTTATGCCTGCCGGCAATTATCTGGGGCAGATCATCGCAGGGAATTCTTATTCCTGGATTATCGTGCCCATCGGAATGCTGATCGGATACTTTATCGTACTGGCAGAACCGGCCGTTATGGTACTGACTCATCAGGTAGAGGAAATCACATCCGGAACCATCACAGCGAAGGCTATGAGACTCAGTCTGTCCATCGGTGTGGCGGTATCTCTGGGTCTGGCAATGATACGGGTTCTGACAGGAGTCTCTATTTTCTGGTTCCTGATTCCGGGGTATGGAATTGCGCTGATTCTGTCATTTTTTGTACCGAAAATATTTACGGCGATCGCATTTGACTCAGGCGGAGTTGCTTCCGGTCCTATGACTGCGACATTTTTGCTGGCATTTGCCATGGGAGCCTGTGAAAGCGTCGGGGGAAATATTGTTACAGACGCATTTGGAGTTGTGGCTATGGTTGCTATGACGCCGCTGATCACCATACAGATTCTGGGACTGGTATATCAGCTGAGCAGCAAATCTGAAGAAACTGTGGGAGACAGAAAAGAGCCGGCAGCGCTCTCAGAACTTCCGGACCATGAGATCATAGAACTGTAAGAGGGAGGAAAAATGAGCGGAATCTATATGTTGATGACAGTTGTGAAACGTTCTGTCGGGAAAAGAATATTAGACTTGTATCAAAAAGATAATCTGGATGTCAATCTCTGTATGCTGGCCAAAGGAACTGCCACCAGTGAAATGCTGGACTGCTTTGGCATGGAGGCTAACGAAAAGATGGTAACCTTATCAATCATAACAGAAGATACGTGGAAAGAAGTCAAACGGGATCTGGAACAAGAGATTCAGATTGATGTGCCGGGAACTGGCATTGCATTTCTGATGTCTCTGTCAAGCATAGGCGGCGGACGGACTCTGCGGTTTTTTGTGGATGGACAGACATTTGAGAAAGAAGAGGAGAGTGTTATGAAGGATACGACATATGAATTGATCGTTGTGGTTGCAAACCATGGGTATACGGAAGAAGTTATGGATGCGGCACGCGAGATGGGAGCCAGAGGCGGAACGGTTCTTCATGCCAAGGGAACCGGCTTTAAAAAGGCGGAAAAATTCCTGGGAGTATCCATTGTGGACGAGAAAGAAATGATTTTTATTGTAACTAAGGGTACAGAGAAAAATAAAATCATGAAATCCATTATGGAAAAGGCGGGACTCAGCAGCGAGGCGAAATCAGTTGTTTTTTCCATTCCGGTATCCGATGTCGCCGGACTCAGGCTGGAGGAGATTCAGTAGATAGATATGCTCCATGAGCATAAAAAATCATATAATACGGGTATTAGACATGGTCAAGATACCATTTTATAATGTAAGTGTAACCGGGAGAGAGGCTCCCGGATGGCACTTACATTTTTTTGACCGTTCAAAAGAAGAAAGGAGACAGCCTATGAGGAAAATTGCAGGAATTTTGTGTATCCTTGTGATGCTGATGATTCCGGCGGGATGCCAGAGCAAAGACCAGAGAAGGGAAACAGGCAGCACTACGGCGTCCATGGAACAGCAGGAAATACGCAATGGCAGGATACTGATTGCTTATTTTTCTCTGGCAGAGAACAGGAATACCCCGGATGGAATGGACGGTACAACTTCGGCCAGCATACTGGATGAAAATGGAAGACAGTATGGAACGACAGAGTATATGGCACGAATGATTCAAAATGAAATCGGAGGAGATCTGTATTCTATTGAGACAAAAGAAGCGTATCCGTCAGATTATGATGCGGTACCGAAGGCAGAGAATTTGAAGGGCCTGGCAGTCGAAGCGGAAGAAGTGCCGGATGCACAAGAAACAGTAACACAGTGGATACAGAATCTGGGATTTGAGACAGAACGTGCAGACAATGGGAATGAACAGATATACATCGCGGTTACTGCAGGGGAACATGTTTTAAGCGGAATTTTATATGGGACAGATCTGGCAGATGAGATTCAGGAGCAATTTCCTTTAACGATGTCCATGGTGAATTATGGCGGGAGAGAATTTTATGGCGGAATTGATTTTACACCGAAAAATTCAGGAAACGGACAGATGAACTTTGAAAATGGGATATTACTTACTGCAGTCAGAATAACACATTGGCAGTTTTTTATGCACAGACAGAAAATCCGGATCTGACGATGGAAGTGCAGCCGATTGGAAAGATTGTATCCGATTTGTCGGTATTAGAAGAACTGCCTGAAACAGTGGAAATGACATTTCAGATAGCAAAGTAGAAATGGAGGATGATAGCATGAGAAAGAAGATAATAGCAATGATCATAACCGGAATTCTGGCAGTTTCAGTGACGGCTTGTCAGAGTGACGGGGAACAGAGCAGCTCGCAGAGTCAGAATAGCGGGCAGACAGAAAGCAGCGCAAATGTGGAAATTCCGGAAGATGCTAATATTCTGGTGGCATATTTTACATATGGAGAAAATGCCAAACTGCCGGACGGGGTAGATGCTTCCTCCAGCGCAAGCATTCAGGCGTGGGACGGAGATACTACCGGAAATACAGGTCTTGCTGCTCACTGGATCAGTGACGCCGCAGGCGGAGATCTTTTCTCCATTCAGACCGAAGAAAAGTACCCGGGAGATTATGATGATACTGTAGACCAGGGACAGGAAGAACAGAGTGAAAATGCAAGACCGAAACTGTCTTCTCATGTAGATCATATGGATTAGTATGATGTGGTTTTCCTTGGATATCCGAACTGGTGGGGAGATATGCCAATGGCTGTTTACAGTTTCCTGGATGAATATGATCTGTCAGGGAAAACAGTGATTCCATTTGTGACGTCTGGCGGCAGCGGATTTTCTGATACAGTTTCAGCAATCAAAGAAGAAGAGCCGGATGCGGACGTACAGGAAGGTCTGGAGCTGAGTGATTCAGAAACCGCAGATTCAGAAGATGAAGTAAAATCCTGGGTGGAAAGTCTCGGAGTTAATTAGGAAATAGAATACATTTAAATAAGAAGAAACCCGTTAGAATGAATGGATATTTTATTCGCGGGTTTCAGTCTTGTAAAGATAAAATGCTTTTTAAGTATAGAAAGAAATACAAGATAAGTATTTGATGTTTTTATAAAGGAAGCATAGACTAAAGATGTAGAAAACAGAAGATTTTGGAAGGCAGGTAATAGAAATGAAGATAATAGAAAAACAAACATTGGATCAGGAAAGAGCTCTATATGGAAGCAAAAATCTGCTGGTAAAAGATTGTGTTTTTGACGGACCGGCAGACGGAGAAAGTGCATTGAAAGAATGCCAGAAAATAGAAGTAGAAGGATGTTTCTGGAATCTTAGATACCCATTCTGGCATGATCATGGTTTAAAAATAAAAGATACCGAATTGACACAGATGTGCAGAGCAGCATTATGGTATTCTGACCATATTGAAATTACCGGGACCAAAATGCATGGAATCAAGGCATTAAGAGAATGCAGTGATGTGGTTATAAAGAACTGCGACATCATCTCACCGGAATTTGGATGGTCTGTCCGCGGAATTCAAATGGAGGACACCAGGGCAGAGAGCGAATATTTTATGATGAGATCTGAGAATCTGCACTTTAAAAACGTAGAATTCAAAGGAAAATATTCTTTCCAGTATATCAAAAATGCGGTTTTTGAAAACTGTAATTTTGATACAAAAGATGCTTTCTGGCATGCAGAAAATGTTACAGTAAAAAACAGTGTGGTAAAGGGTGAATATCTTGCATGGTATTCTGATGGCCTGACACTGGAAAATTGCAAGATCATCGGTACACAGCCTTTATGCTACTGCAAAAATCTGAAACTGATTCACTGTGAAATGATTGACACAGATCTGGCATTTGAGAAGTCTAAGGTGGAAGCAGAAGTTACCACACCGGTAATCAGCATAAAGAATCCAAAAGAAGGATACATCAAAGTTCCGCAGGTTGGTGAAATCATTATGGATGACGAGACAGCCAAAGGAAAGGTGATCATAAATGAGCCATGCAGAAAATGTTCCAATGCGGCATGTGCGTAAAAAGAAGACGCTGAACGGACAAAATCATGAGAAGAATATGGAGCAGGAACTGGCCAGGATTATCCGCCAGGAGCCGGAGCCGGACAGAAAGCAGAAGCTGTTTCTCTTATGCAGGATGAGTGTTCCCTCTATTCTTTCGCAGATTACTTCTATTATTATGCAGTATATTGACGCGGCAATGGTTGGAGGACTGGGCGCGGCGGCATCCGCGTCCATCGGAGTAGTATCAACGAGTACATGGCTGTTAAGCGGATTGTGCAGCGCAGTGTCAACAGGATTTTCCGTTCAGTCTTCCCATCAGATTGGAGCAGGAAACAAGGAAGGCGCGCGAAACGTATTAAGGCATGGGATGATAACAGCAATTCTTATTTCCTCTTTTCTTGCGCTTTTCGGGGCGTCTGTCAGCACAGCACTGCCAGTATGGCTCAAGGCAGATCCGGAAATCAGAGAACAGGCATCAGGATATTTTCTTGTATTTGCCTGTTCTCTTCCGTTTGTTCAGATGAATTCCATCTGCAGCTTAATGCTGCAGAGCAGCGGAAACATGCGGACGCCCAGCATTCTGAATGCATCGATGTGTCTGCTGGATGTGGGGTTCAACTGGATTTTTATCCGGCATTTCGGAGTTATAGGAGCTGCGCTGGGAACAGCAATGGCAGAAGTGACCATTGCATGTATTATGATATGGGAAGTTTTTGTAAAATCACCGGTATATCGATGCCGAAAAGGAGAAAAACACCGCTTTGACGCAGGAATTTTGTCCAGAGCGTTTCGTCTGGGGGTTCCCATGGGCTTTGAACATCTTGTAGTGTGTGGAGCAATGATCGTGACAACCAGAATCATTGCGCCGATTGGAACCACTGCAGTAGCAGCGAATTCCTTTGCGGTAACAGCGGAAAGTTTTTGTTATATGCCTGGATATGGAATTGCCACGGCAATATCCGCTTTGGTGGGACAGAGCCTTGGAGCGGGAAAGAAAAAGCTGGCAAAAAGCTTTTCCAATATGGCGGTACTGTCAGGGGCTGCAGTCATGGGCATTGCCGGAGGGCTCATGTTCTTCTTATGTCCGTTTGTATTTCAGATTCTGACGCCAGATCTGCAGGTAAGAAAATCAGCAGTGGAAGTGCTGCGGATCGAATTGTTTGCGGAGCCGCTGTATGGGGTTTCTATTATCGCGGCAGGAGCTCTTCGGGGCGCCGGAGATTCTCTGATTCCAAGCCTGTTAAATTTAATCAGTATCTGGGGTGTGAGAATCAGCCTGTCTGTTATGCTGGCAGGAAGATGGGGACTGAGAGGCGTATGGGCTGCCATGGCCGTGGAATTGTGCGTCAGAGGGCTTCTTTTATTGATCCGTCAGCAGAGAAAATTGTGAAGACATTATGCAGTTTGTTACAGAATTATTACAGAATTATTGAAAAAAGTGTTTACAAGGCGTAATAAATGTGATATATTAGTCGTTGTAAGAAAAATGTAAGAAATGTAATAAAGTGATTTTAATTGGGAGGAACAAGAAACTATGTACCGAAAATTCTGTACAAAGGCTGCGGCATGTGCAATGAGCTTAATGATGGCAGGCGGTGTTTCAGTAATTACCAGTGAAAATAATGTAAAAAATGTATCTGCGTCTTCTACATATTCAAGATATGTCACAGCATCATCTTTGAACATCAGATCCAAAGCGAGCACAAGCTCATCTAAAGTTGGATCTTATAAAAAAGGAACAAAAGTTACCTGTTATGGAACAAGCGGAAGCTGGACGAAAGTAAAATACAGCGGAAAGACAAGATATGTCTCCAGCCAGTATTTATCTACAAAGAAACCAGGATCCAGCACAAGCAGTTCCAGTACAAGTACTTCTGCATATTCAAGATATGTCACAGCATCATCTTTGAATATCAGATCCAAAGCGAGCACAAGCTCATCTAAAGTTGGATCCTACAAAAAAGGATCAAAAGTTTCCTGCTATGGAAAAAGCGGAAGCTGGACAAAGGTAAAACACAGCGGAAAGACAAGATATGTCTCCAGCCAGTATTTGTCCACAAAGAAACCAGGATCATCTGCAAGCAGCAGTTCAACTTCATCCAGCAGCAGTAAAGGACAGCAGATTGCAAATTACGCACAGCAGTTTGTTGGAAATCCATACCGCTATGGCGGAACAAGCTTAACAAAGGGAGCAGACTGCTCAGGATTTACACAGTCTGTATATAAAAAATTTGGATATAGCATTCCAAGAACATCTTCTTCACAGAGAAGCGCTGGAAAATCAGTAAGCTGGTCTCAGAGAAAAGCGGGAGATTTGATCTGCTATTCAGGACATGTGGCAATCTACATTGGAAACAATAAGATCGTACATGCAAGTAACGCAAAAGACGGTATCAAGATCACATCACCGGCAAATTACCGTACAGTATTAAGCGTAAGAAGAATTGCAAACTAATTTTCGTAAGAAATTTAAGAAAAAGATAATAAGGAAAAGGCAAAACCTCATGGGTTCTGCCTTTTTTTTTCTTATCTTACATGCTATAATATCCGTATTGGATACAGGACAGTCCATAGATCAGAACATTTTCAAATGTGTATGAAACGGAGTGATATCGGTGATTTCAGAAGAGAAAGTGAAGATTATGACGGAACTTGCCCGCTATGAAAAAGAATATGGCAGAAAAGACTTCTATATCAATCGATATCAGAAAGAGGACTATGTCCGGCTGGAAATCATTAAAGTAAGCATGGCTCTGACGGTGGCGTTTCTGGGCATTATCCTTCTGCTTGCGTTTTTTCAGATGGATCTGGTCCTTTCCATGCTGCGTCAGGATAAGCTTACTTTGATTCTGCTGGGACTGCTGGTTTCTTATATTCTGCTGTTCCTCATTTACATTCATTTTACGAAGAAGAGGGCAGAACGGGAATATCAGGAAGCAGAAGTAAGAACCAGGGTTTACGATAAGCAGTTAGAAGAACTCCTTCGGCTTTATGAAGAGAAAGAGAAGGAGGATGACAGTCCTACAATCATTTCGGAGGAAAAGGAAGATGGAGAAACTATTAATATTTAGAGAACGGATTTTAAAATTTCTTTCTTCTAATGGAAGGGTGCTTCGCCTTGCGGGTAAATTTATCGGGGGAGCATTGCTGTTTTATGTGGCAGGAGAAATGTACGCCTACGGTTCTCTGCTGTCGCAGCCGTTTATGTTCCTGATCCTGGGAATTGCCTGTATTTTTTTGCCGGTTTCCGTCATTTTTCTTTTATATCATCTGATTGTTGCCTTTCAGCTGTCCGCACTGGCCATGGAAATTGGAATCTTATATCTGATTGTGATCGGACTGTATTATCTTATTTATCAGAGAATGTTTAAAAAGACAGAATTATTGTTATTGATGACGCCGGTTCTTTTTTATTTCCATATACCGGCAGTGCTGCCGATCGTTGTAGGATCGTTTATCGGGCTGTATGGACTTCCTGCTATTTTAATGGGATCCTGCTGTTATTATTTCGCTGTCACAGTACAGGAAGGAATCCGCCAGATGAGCGGAGGCGGAAACGAAGGGGGACAGATTTACAGCCTGATCATGAGCAGTACGGCTGAGAATAAAGAGCTGATGCTGGGCCTTCTGGTGTTTATTATAGTCACTGCGGCGGTTGCAGGAATACGAAAGCTCTGGATCGCATATGGATGGTATATCGCAATTCTTGCAGGCGGAGGACTGTATTTATTTGCTGTGCTGACCGGAGGATATTTCTTAGACAATGAAGTCCATATCGTTCCGCAGCTTCTGATGATTCTGGCAAGTCTGCTGATTGTTATGGCGGGGCAGTTTTTGTACAGCGTCATTGATTATACCAGGGAAGAAAATTTTGAATATGAAGATGAAGAGTATTATTATTATGTAAGGGCGATACCGAAAATCTCTATGGAAGAAGAAATGAGTGTAAAGAAAGTAATTGTACCTGCCAGGAGATTTTATTTGAAGCATAAAGAGAAGCATGATGATAAGGGAGAGGAATCTTGAACAATATTGTTAATACAGTTGGAAAATATTTATATTGGTTATCAATACCCCGGATCGGTTTTACAGATGTACTGGATATCCTGATTGTCAGTATTTTGTTTTATCAGATTGTAAAATGGATCAAGACAACCAGAGCGTGGGTATTGTTAAAAGGAATTATATTGCTGCTTTGTATTGCGCTGGCAGCCTATCTTCTGCAGCTGCATACGATCACATTTATTTTGGCGAATACGATGAGTGTGGGAATTACGGCTGTTTTGATCGTATTCCAGCCGGAACTTAGGAGTGCCCTGGAACAGCTGGGAAGAAAGAACTGGATCGCGAATATTTTTTCCACAGATACAGATCAGGTCAAGGAAGGCTATACTGCCAGAACCCTGCAGGAAATCTACAGAGCAGCCATTGAGATGGGCAAAGTGAAAACAGGAGCTTTGATCGTAATTGAGAGAGAAGTTATGCTGGGTGAGTACGAAAGGACGGGAATTCCTATCGATGGAAAAGTCAGCAGTCAGCTTCTGATCAATATTTTTGAACATAATACACCTCTGCATGATGGCGCGGTCATCATTCGAAATAACCGGATTGTTTCTGCAACCTGTTACCTGCCTTTGAGTGACAGTGTGGAGATCGGAAAGGAATTGGGAACCCGGCACCGTGCGGCGGTTGGAATCAGTGAGGTGTCTGACAGTATCACAGTTATCGTTTCTGAAGAGACAGGGGATATCTCCATTGCTGTCAACGGCAAGATCAAGCATGCCCTGGCTCCGCAGGAATTTCGAGATGAACTTTCTGTTCTGCGGGAGGAAAATACCAGCAGCAAGAAGTTTAAGTTATGGAAGGGACTGAATCGCAATGAAAGAAAAAATAGGGAATAACCTGGTTTTGAAAATATTTTCCGTTATTTTTGCGTTCTTATTATGGGTATTTGTCATTAATGTAGACAATCCTGTTATTACAAGAAGCTTTTCCGATGTACCGGTTGATATGCTGAATGAACAGGTGCTGGATGACCTGAATCAGACATATACCATCGAAGACGGGGATACGGTAAGTTTTACCGTGCGGGGAAAAAAGGATATTGTAGACCAGTTAAAGAAATCAGATTTCCGGGCAACAGCGGATGTTTCTTCCATGTCTGATGTTCATGCAATACCAATTCAGGTGGATGCCCTCAAATATAAGGAGCAGCTGGAGATTGATACAGGAAACGCAACGGTTAAGATCGTTCTGGAAGACTTAAAGAGTGACCAGTTCCCGGTAACAGTCAAGGTCAAAGGAGAGCCTGCCAGCGGTTATACGGTGACAGATCAGACAGCAAGCCCGAATCTGGTATCGGTGTCAGGCCCAAAAAGCACGATCAGTCAGATTGATGAGGTTGTGGCGGAAGTGGATGTAAGCGGACTGAAGAAAGATGTCACGACGACACAGACCTTGAAATGTTATGATTCCGACGGGGAAGAGATCAGTCAGAATGATATTACCCTGGATACGAAGGAGATCCATGTACACGTACAGCTTTCCAAGACCAAGACAGTTCCGTTTACTGTTAAAACAAAGGGAAGTCCGGCGAGCGGATATATTCTGGGAAGTGTAACTTATAAGCCGAAAGAGATTGAGATCACAGGAAATGCAGATGATCTTGATAAGATTGATGAGATTGAACTGGCAACACTGGACATTTCCAACAGCGCGGAAGATGTGGAAAAGACGATTAAAGCATCAGAGATTAAACTTCCAGATGGCATCAGCTTTGTAAAAGATGCCAGCGACATTGGAAATATCGTGATACGTGCCAACATTGAAAAGCAAAAAGAGCGTACATTGGAGATACCAGTCAGTCAGATCACATTGGAAAATAATACGGACAATTATGATGTGACATTTGATGATGAAACTATAGAAGTTCAGCTTACAGGACTGCAGTCTGCAGTGGATGGTGTAAAAGCAAAAGATCTGAATCCAAAGATTGATATGAGTCTGTACAAAGAAGGAACTCATACAGTTCAGGTACAGCTGACGGATATTGACAATGTATCGATCAAGGGAAATGTCAGCACAACGATTACGGTAAAATAAGGAGACCACGAAACTATGGATAAAACATTATCGATTGTTCTTCCATCGTATAATGAAGAGCAGATGATTGAAAAAACCACAGAAACAATCAGTGATATTATGGAAAGGGAAAGAATTCCTTATGAGCTGATTTTTGTCAATGACGGATCAAAAGACGGAACATGGGATAAGATCCTGGAGCAGAAGGAGAAAAACACTCATGTCAAAGGAGTCTGTTTTTCCCGGAATTTTGGAAAAGAATCGGCCATTTCTGCCGGACTTGATCAGGCAGCAGGTGCATGTGTCGCAGTTATGGACTGTGATCTGCAGCATCCTCCGGAGACGCTGGTAACCATGTATCGTTTATGGGAAAGCGGATTTCAGGTAATTGAAGGAATCAAAGCATCCAGGGGAAAAGAAAGCCCGATTTATAAGATGTTTGCAAAAACTTTCTATAAGATCATCAGCAACGCCACAGGCATTGATATGTCCCGGGCGTCTGATTTCAAGCTTCTGGATCGACAGGTAGTGGATGAATATCTGAAGCTGCCGGAACGGAATGTTTTTTTCCGCGCCTTATCTTCCTGGGTTGGATTTAAGACCACATATGTAGAGTTTGACGTACAGAAAAGAGAAGCAGGAGAATCCAAGTGGTCTTTCAAATCTCTGGTAAAATATGCCGTCAACAATATTTCGGCTTTTAGTGCGGCGCCGATGCAGATTGTAACATTTTTTGGATTTATTTTCTTTTTGGTTGCGGTGGTGTTAGGTATCCAGTCTCTTTATATGTATTTTTCCGGACACGCTGTAGAAGGATTTACAACGGTCATTTTGCTGCTGTTATTTGTGGGCAGTGTTCTGATGTTCAGTCTCGGTGTGATCGGATACTATATTTCAAAGATTTATGAAGAAGTAAAAATGAGACCAAGGTATATTATTTCGGAAATAGTTGGATCTGATGAAGAATAAAAGTTTTTTGTCAGACAATGAAGCAAATCATAATTTATGAAGAAGCTTTTTCCAGAATAAAAAGCGAAGAATCTGTGTTATGTATAGATTCTTCGCTTTTCTTTTATTTATGGAACTTTCTTTTTGCGTTATTCCAGTCCGATGCTTTGATCCATTGTTCATAAGGGTGCATCAGCTGGTGTTTTTTGATGGTGTTTCTTTCTCTGTAATATGGGCGGAACATCTTTTGCTTGATCTCAAGATATTTGCGGTCAACGGTTACAATATCTTTTACATCTTTCAAATCCCACTGGTAAATGCCAAAATACTGCAGACGGTCGTATTGGCCAGTTTCTTTGCAGACTTTTGTCACAATGCGGGAAGCAGCAATATGATGCTGATGTCCATATTCGCCATCCGGATTATGGGTAACGATTTCTTTCCAGTCACGATAAGAAAGAAGAGACCGGATATCCTGTTCGATTTCTTTTTCATATGGAGCCCAGTCGATACGGTGTCCATTTTCATAATCCGGATAATTCAGGATAATATTTGGCGTATTGGTGATCTTCATAGCATTTTTAAATTCCCAGTAGCGCCGGTGGTTATAGGTCTTTGCATTAGTCAGACATACAACAAAATAGCGGTGCTGCGCCAGGTGAGCGCCGCCCCAGAGACTTTCATCATCCGGATGCGCAACGATCATAATGCGGTCGACATGATCCAGACAAATTTTATTCAGATAGGAAGTATCGACATAATCCTCTGTATCAGGAGGATTTGTATTCATAATGCAGAAGAAAGCAAACACCATGCAGGCAATCAGAAATATTTTTTGTACTCGATCAAAATATCTCATACAGTCACACTTTTCCGCCTGTTGATTTGAAAACCAGGAACTTGCTGATAAAGTAATTGACAACGGTGACAATTACCTGAGTTTCCAGTTTTGCAATCATTTCCGGCTGATGGAGAATTTCTACGCAGAAAGGGACGCCGCCCACCTCTACGGCCATGGTAACAAGACGGCCGAGGACAAAACGGATAAATTCCCGAAACCCTTCAGTGAAAGAAGATGTCTTGGACTGAAAGACAAACAATTTGTTGACGACAAAGGCGAAACAGATCGCCGCGGCAACAGAAAAGAAATTGCTGATCCGGTAATCAATGCCCAGAGGGCCTTTCAAAACCGCAAACAGTCCAAGATTCACTAAAGTGGTGCATCCGCCGAAAAACAGATAACGGATCCGTGAATCATGATAAAGCTTTTTTACAACGTGCAGCATAACCTACTCCTTTTCCTTATAAAACAAAAACATGGACAAATTTCCTGATATAAGAAATTTGTCTTAATATAGCTAATATCTTAAGACATTTTTTAAGATTTTTCAACTGTAATTTGATATACTACAATTTGAAAGTATGATCTGCGGATCAGGAATCGCTGATCAGAATATGGAATAGGAGAAAATAAAGGAGTAGAAAAGAGATGGTAGAAGAAAGGAAAAGAGGGAAAGTATATCTGATCTATACGCTGATGTTTCTTGTTATGTGTGCCGCGGCCTTTTATCCGTTTTACGAAGAAGGCAAGGGATTCATATGGGGAGCAGGAGTGGAAGACGGACTAAGCCAGCACTTTACTGCGCTGACCTGTTACGGACGGTGGATCAGAGAGGCAGTTTCCAATTTATTCAGCGGACATCTGGAATTTCCCATGTGGAATATGAGCATAGGATATGGAGCGGATATTCTTGCAACGCTGAACTATTACGGAGTAGGAGATCCTCTGAATTTATTGTATGGGCTTGTGCCGGAAAAAAATATGGAGCAGATGTATAATTTTATGATTCTTCTTCGAATGTATCTGGCTGGCCTGGCTTTTGTCATATACAGCAGGAAGATGAAGAAAAGAAGTTTCGGCACTGTAATGGGAGCACTGGTCTATGTATTTTGCGGATTCAGTTTCCGCCTGGGACTGCGGCATCCGTTTTTCCTGAATTCCATGATTTATTTTCCAATGCTCTGCCTTGGAATCGAAAAGATCTATAAAAAGGAAAAACCTTATGTGTTTATTCTGACTGTGGCCGTAGCGGCAATGAGCAACTATTATTTCCTGTACATGCTGACAATCTTTTCTGTGATTTATGCATGGATTCGTTTTTATGAGTATGTAAAAGAAGACAGGATCAGGAAGTTTTTCCTGACGGTAGGGCAGTTTATCGGATATTATGTACTGGGGATTGCCATGGCGGCGGCCGTTCTTTTACCGTCTGTCATAGGATTTCTGGGAAATGGACGTTATGGAAATGGTGTGAATCTTTTAACTTTGATCGTTTATCCGGCAAAATATTATATGCTGGTGCTGGATAACATCATCGGATATGGAAATGCGGGAAACAATACAAATGTAGGGTATCTTCCAATCGCGGGAATTGCGATCTTATTTGTTCTCTTCTCTCAGAGGATGAAACACAAAAAATATAAGGCTGCGTTTCTGGCCTGCATCATAGCGCTGGCATTTCCGATTTTCGGCTTCGCATTCAATGGATTTTCTTATGCCAGCAACCGCTGGAGCTTTGTTCTGAGTTTTATTGCAGCGCTGCTGGTTGCGGAGATGTATCCAAGGTTTTTCCTGATGTCAAAGAAGCAGAAAATAGGAATCGCCGCCGGCATTGTTCTTTATATTGCCATTGTCGGCATCAGTCTTCTCTCCGGCAATGAATCGCTGCTGGGCAATAATCAGGGGAATCTTCTGGCAGGAGCGCTGATGGCAGTATTTTTCCTTGTTTTTCTGCTGGCACAGAGCAGGGAATGGGATCATAAAAACAAACTCTGCCGGATTTGTATAGCGGTGCTGATGGTGGTTTCTGCAGGAGTTCACGGATACTACCGTTTTGATATGGATCAGAAGGGATATGTAAAAGAATTTCTGGATTACGGAACCGCGGCAGAGACTCTGCAGGCAAAACAGGTGGAGATGCTGAATCAGATAAAGGATGATTCCTTATACAGAGTCCATGCAGAAGGATACAAATATAAGAATTATGGACTGTATAATAATCTGAATACGATCAGCGGATATTACAGCATCACTCCGGGGAATATTTCAAAGACCATCAACAGTTTTCAGACGCTGGGAATGCAGTATTCTGATAAATATCACGGCCTGGATCAGAGAATGGGGCTCCTGACATTGTCAGGGGTGAAATACATGACTACATCCAAGGAAAATGATGTGCCGTATGGATTTAAGAAAATTAAGCAGAATGGAAAGGTCGGTCTGTATGAAAATCAATATGCGCTGCCGCTGGCCTACAGCTACGATACTTACATTACCGAGAATCAGTATGAGGCGCTGAACGGAGTCGGCAGGGAGCAGGCTATGCTGGAAAACATCGTGCTGAAGGAGGAAATCGAAGGATGCTCTGTAAAACAGGAAAAAGTATCAGATAACACATCGGTTACAACGATTCCACTGTCCGGAAACCGGATTTCATCTCCGGAAGGGAAAGAATACGCGGAGATAACGATTCCGGCGAATCCGGATAAGGAAACTTATCTGTACTTTAAGAATCTGGTTTACGATGATTCTCAGAGCAATACAGGAAATATTTTCATGAGCGGAAAGAAGAGTACGGATGGAATCCGGGTGAAACAAAATGACATCAGTAAAAAGATTTATATTCAGAGTACATTCAGTCCGTACTATTTCGGCCGTACAGATTATATGGTAAAACTTAACCACCGGGGAACAGAAGACAAGGAAAAGATAAAATTATATTTCCTGTCACCGGGAACTTACCAGTTTGATCAGCTGTATCTGGTGGAAGTAGACCGGGAAGACACCATACAAAAAATCCAGAACCTCCAGAAGAATGCGCTGGAACATATTTCTTACAGCGGCAATCATTTTTTCGGAGAGATAAAAACAGACCGGGAAAAGATCGTCTGTGTGGCAGTTCCTTATTCCAGCGGCTGGAAGGCATACGTTGACGGGAAAGAAACGAAGATCTATCAGGCAAATGGCATGTATATGGGAATTCCGGTAGAAAAGGGCGCCCATACCATAGAATTAAGCTATACAACGCCAGGACTTAAGATTGGGGCTGCAGTCAGCGCAGCGGCATGGATCATTTTTATTGTATTTGTTATCGCAATGCAGAAGAAAAAGACGATCAAAAAGGAAAAATAAATCAAAGAAGGGAGACTGATTCCAGATGCGGAGTTGGTCTCTTTTGCTTTTTACGAGCATCTAACAGAAATCTTACCTGCATTTTTTTGATATTTTCCATGATATTCCGTAACATAAATTGAAGACAGGAGAATGGGAAAATGAAAGAACAGGAACGCCGGCAGGTTTATGCAAAATTTTATACGCAGCATGAAATTGAAAAAAATCATATTTTATACGAAGCTGATTATGGGAGAGGAATGACTGGCAATCCGTATGGTATCTTCCGGGCATTTCGGAAAAGAAAAGACTTTACACAATATGAGCATTTCTGGGTCATGAAAAACTGGAAGGAGAATGCCAGGATCATGGAACTTTATAAAAATGACCAAAATGTGCATTTCATTCGATATATGAGCGAAGAATATCTGTATCATGCGGCAACCGCCGCGTATCTGATCAATGATCTTGCATTTCCTTCTTTTTATACACCGCGGAAGGGGCAGATTTATTTCAATACCTGGCATGAGATGAAACCGGGAGAATACGGATTTGACGCCCGGGATGGAAATGTAGAAGTCAGGAATATCATTCGGAATTTTCTGGCGTCAGATTATCTGCTGGCGTCTGATGACAGGATGGAGGAAATCTATCAGAAATCTTTTAAGCTGAAAGGAATATACAAAGGAATCATTTTGCGGGGAGGAGAGCCCAGACTGGATATGGATAATAACAGTCTGCAAAATTGGGAAGAAAATGGAACGCGTCTTTTAAACATTATCATCGACCATGCAGGAATTCCAAAGAAAGAATCGATTTTGAAAAAAATAAAGAAAAAAGCAGCTCGGAAAAAAGAAACCGTTTTATTTTATGGAAGTGACCTGAGAGAAAATGGGGTAACATATTCTCTGCTGAGCCTGCTGGATTCCATAGATTATAGAAAATATGATGTGACTCTGCTGGCTGTACTGAACCGGGAAGGAACGAACCGGGAGAAAATATGCGCGGTCAATCCTAATGTGCGGGTGATTACAAGATTTGGAGCGCCAAACGGGACGCCGCAGGAACAAAAACGATATGAAAAAGCCCTGAAGCAGGGGATCCCCGCTGAGGCAGCGGAAAGAGAAGCCCTGAGACAGTATATGGAACGAGAGTTCCGCAGAATGTTCGGCAGAGCTGATTTTGATCATCTTATTGAGTTTACAGGATACAGTCCTCACTATGGGATGCTCTTTGCTGCAGTAAAGAAGGGCAGAAAATATATTTGGCAGCACAGTGATTTGGGCCGGGAGACGAAAAAGGAATTAAAAAAGGGCGTCAGTCTGCAGCAAACGCTGGGAACCGTTTTTTCTCTGTATCCATATTATGATAAAATCGTGGCCTGCAGTGAGAGTGTCAGAAATCTGAATCGGAAAACACTGGACAGTGAGGCAGCAGGAGATAAATTTGTATATGTCAGGAACAGTTTTTCAGCGGACCGGGTGCGGACAGACGCAGAGGTGCCATATGATCAGATCGAAGAATACCGGCGTTTTCAGCGTCCGGAGAAAAATTGTATGGTATACGCGAACATGGGACGGCTGTCACCGGAAAAGAACCAGAAAAACCTGATTGAAGCATTCCGAAAACTCCACGAAGAATACCATGATACACAGCTGTACATTCTGGGAGACGGACCGTTAAAAGAAGAATTGGAAAAGCTGACCGGAGAATACCATCTGGAGCGTGATGTGATTTTAACCGGTAACCTTTTGAATCCGTTTGCCCTGCTGAAAGAATGCGGATGTTTTGTTCTGCCTTCTTTGTATGAAGGACAGCCGATGTCCGTCCTGGAAGTACGGGTATTAGGTCTTCCGATTCTTATTTCGGATTTTGAAACAAGGAGAGATGTCTGTATGCCGGCTGGACAGATTGTGGTAAAACAGGATCCGGAGAGCATATACCAGGGAATGAAGCAGTTGTATCAAAATAGAAAATGTGGTTATCACTTCAAGCCGGAACAGTATAACAAAAAAGCTTACCGGGAATTTGAAAACCTGCTGAAAGGAAAATGAAAACGCCCCTCCGCAGGCGGAGAATCCTGTAAAGCAGGATTCTTTCTTAATTTTAAGAATAATTTTGCAGAAGAATGAAGAAAATGAGGGTATCAGCAAATGAAAGAATAGAATGAATACAGATGGAGACGGTTGTATGAATGCATTGAGAAAAATAAAAACAATCCGGCAGGAATGGGAAACGATAAAAAAGGAAAGCCGTGTCTTTCTAAACCAGACAGGAACCCGGAGAGCCAGTGTAAAATTTGCGGAAGCATACAAGAGAGCGAAAATAGACGATAAAAAAATCCTTTATGAAAGCTATTGGGGCAGAGGGATGATTGATAATCCATACGCCATTTTTCTGGAGCTAATGTCCAGAGAACGATATCGTGCATTTACACATGTATGGGTGCTGGATGATTTTGAAAACAATCAGCCTGCTCTGCGGGAATATAGAGAAAATCCTAATGTACGGTTTGTTCTATTTGGAAGTGATGAGTATTTTTACGAACTGGCCAGTGCGAAATATCTGATCAACAATACGACTTATCCACAATACTTTGCAAAGAAAGAACAGCAGATTTATATCAATACCTGGCATGGAACTCCGTTGAAAAGCATGGGATATGAAGTAAAAGGCGGAAACAGCAGTTCCGCCAATACAGTCCGTAATTTTCTGCATGCAGATTATCTTTTGTCAGCAAATGAACGGATGACCAGAATGTATCTGAAAAGTTATAAGATGGAAGGACTCCTCCCGGGAAAGATCATAGAAGAAGGACAGCCGCGCAATGATCTGCTGTTTCATGAAAGAAAGGATGCTGTATATAAAAAGCTGGAACAATATGGGATTACAGCTGACCGGAATAAAAAAGTGATCTTATATGCGCCAACATGGAGAGAAGCCCAGGAGGGAGGACTGAAGGTAAATCCAGAAGAACTGCTGGAAGTAAAAAAGAAGCTGGAAGAAATCATTGGAAAGGAGCGGTATCAGATTCTGATCAAACCTCATCAGTATGTATATCAGCAGTTAAAAGACAGGGAAGAATACCGGAATCTCTTAATTCCCGCCACAGTTGATGCAAATGAACTGATGATCCTGGCAGATATGCTGATTTCAGATTATTCCAGCATTTTTTTAGATTATCTGGTTTTAAACCGGCCTGTTTTATTTTATGTTCCGGATTTGGAACACTACAAGGAAATGCGGGGGCTGAATATCAGGTTAGATGAACTTCCCGGTCCTTGCAGCGATTGTATTTCAGATATTGCCGAGAATATCAGAGACATAGAGACAGTTCAGGAACAATTTAAAGAAAAATACCAGAGAATGCGCCAGGATATCTGCGGCAGGGATGATGGAGATGTCTGCGCGAGAATTGTAAACGCTGTTTTTGAGAAGAGAAAAACATGCAGCACCATAACAGGACAGCATAATAAGAAACGGCTGCTGATATCCTGTGGAGGATTAGCGGAAAACGGTATTACGCATTCGTTTTTAAGCTTGCTGGAGCAGATGAATTATGATGACTGGGATGTTACGGCTCTGGTAGGAGATAATCCGAAAGATCCGGCAAAACACGGAAAGGTCAATGGATTAAATCAAAATGTCCGGACACTGGTTTTGTGTGGATTTCGGATTTCTACGACGAAGGAAGAACAGCGGAGAGTGATAACCGTCCGTCATGGACTGTACCATCCCGTCTGGAAAAGAATTTGTCCGTGGGAAATGTATGCGAGGGAGTACAGGCGGATTTTTGGAATGGCAGAATTTGATTATATCGTTGATTTTCAGGGGTATAATGTCATTCTAACCTCTGTTTTAAGTACAGGGAAAGCAAAGAAAAAGTCAATCTGGCTGCACAATGACATACTGGCGGATATGAATAAAAAAGTAAATGGAAAGAAAAAGAACTGGGAGTGTCTGCATTATAATGTCTCAATGTATCCCTATTTTGATTTTCTGGTTTCCTGCAGCAGAGAAGTCATGAAAGTGAACAGAGAAAAACTGGCTGTAAAAGAAACATATCAGAAATTCAGGTATGCTAAAAATACGGTAAATCAGAAAAGAATGGAATATTATCTGCGGCATCAGGAGACCATCAAAATAAAGAACCGGGAATATCTGATGAAAAATGAAAGTCAGACAGGCTGGGATTCCAAACGAGTGGATGTTATAAGGCTTCCGGAAAGAGAGAACATTAATTTTCTGACAATGGGGAGGATGTCGGTGGAAAAGAATCAGACTGCTTTGATTCATGCATTTTCCAGACTGCATGCAGAATACGAAAAAACAAGGCTGTTTATCATAGGAGCGGGACCTCTCGAAAAGAAAATCAGAGAATGTATTTCGAATCTGGACTTATGTCCGTATATAACGCTGACTGGAAACATAGAGAATCCCTTTGCGTTTATGAAGCGGAGTGACTGCTTTATTCTGCCTTCGATTCACGAAGGACAGCCCATGGTGCTTTTAGAAGCAAGAGCCTGCGGACTGCCGATTATTGTATCTGACTTCTCTACGGTAAACGACAGCCTGTATCCGGACGGGCAGCTGCTGATCGGAACAGATGAGGAAAGTATATACAATGGCTTGAAAACATTGATAGAAGGAACGGTGCCTAAATGCAAATTTGATCTGGGAACCTATAATCAGGAAGCATATGAAGAATTTCAGATGGCGATACAGTGAGGAAGGGGAAATATGGAATCTTTAAATTCTTTCAAAGATGTATACAGTGATTTCAAAACAGATTTAGAAAATAAAATGAGCCAGCGAAAAGGGAGAATCAAGGATGGCATTATATATGGAGAGTATTATGATCTGCCGATAACGAAAAATAAAATCGTATATTATTTTCATCAGGAGGACAGGCAGAATCCTGTTTTTCGAATGATGGCAGATTATATGCTGTCGGAAATGAAGGAAAAAGAAAAGTCATTTTTCATCATTATATCAAATAAAGTTCAAAAGGAAGTACTGCCAGCCAAATACAGAAGTTTCATATTAGAGGAAAACAGAAGAGAGGCAAAAGAAGCGATTGCGTGCGCGGAATTTATAATTGCGGGTAACGGGCTGCCAAAATATTTTGTGAAAAAGAAACAGCAGATGGTTATCCGTTTTCTATCTTTTGTAAAAGGAAAACCAGGGCGCAGCTGGCTGGCACAAAACAGAATCTCCTGGTTTATGAATTCTTCTCTGATTTTTGTGGAGACAGAAGAAGAAAAAAGAATTCTGGAACTAGATTATCAGTTAAAGGGTTTGTTTGAAGGGGAAATTGCGGTTATATCAGAAAATCAGATAAAAAAGAACTGGATTTCTGAATTGAGATGCAGGATATCTGAGAATGACAAACAGAGCGTCAACTTAGATATTTCCAGGAAAAAAATCCTGATATTAAATGGACAGGGAATGAGGGAAGAGGGGAAAATGATAGGTGTTATCGCAGACTCTCTGGATTCCCGTCAGTATGATATTACACTGGCCATGAAGAAGGCAGCAAATATAGAAGATGAGGAAATAAACAATTTAAACTCCAATGTCCGTCTGATTTATCGGGAAGGCTCTTTTTCGTGCAGCATGGAGGAATATATCGATATTCAGTATTTGCTGAAAAATTTTCACGCCTTTGAAGATTTGGAAAGGGCATACAAATTTCTGAATCAGAGGATAGTGCAGCGGGAGTGCCGCAGATTATGGGGCAATGTGGAGTTTGATGCTGTTATTTATGTCGGTAATCACAGCGCTGTATGGCCGGTAATCGCCGGTGGAGTAAAAGCCAAGAAAAAAATCCGTATCGAATCGAGAAATCTGGAGCAGGAAGAACAAAGGTGTCAGACGAAAAATAAGAAAAAATCTTTTCTCAACATGATGCAGCTGTATCAGCTTATATTTGATAAAATTATTTTCCCGTCAAAATCTGACATGATACAAGCCATTAAGCGGCACTTTATTATGAAAGGAAAGGGAGAGCATTTTTATTATCCGGCAGGGAATGTGATACCGGAGCAGGAGGATAGCAATAATCTGATTTGGTATCAGAAAGATCAATTTTTTGTGGCGTCAGAAAAGATAAGCGCCTGTGGAAGAGGACAAATAGAATTGCTGCCTCTGCCCAATGAAAAAAAGAAAGCGTATATCATAGATGGAGATTTACACTGCATAGAAGAAATTTTAAAAGAGATCCAGAGGGGGACTTTGTTAAATCAAGATATGGATCTTACAATCTGTGCTGTCGAACGATATGATTCGAAGCGTCTGAAAGAAAAATACCAGATAAATTATTTGAAAATAATTGACAGGGATATGTTAACGTCCTCTCCATTTATGAGCGGGTATTTGAGATATTTTGAGGGATGTATCGCAGCGGCGGAATGGAAATTCAGTCCAATTTGGATCAGCATGGAATTTCTCGGAAAAGAGATCTTAGTTTATAAGAATCAGAAGCTGATCAGACAGGATGAAAAATGTTTTAACAGTGAACAGGATTATCTAAGTTATATGGAAAAAAGCTGGGAAGAGATTTTAATGAAAAAATAGAAAGAGTATCATCATTATAAGAAATCAGTTTCTGAAAGTACAATAAGCAACATGGGGACAGAAACTGATTTTTTGTTATACGAATATAACAGAAAAGTAAAACTGATGTTAAAATACATATATTTAAAAGATATTTTTTGACAAAAGTTTATTACTAATCTATAATAGGCGATATTGAAGAGTATAGACCGAACCAATGACAGAGGATTTTTGAAATATAATCAAATGAATTATTTGATGCAGGAGGGAACAATGGGAAATGTGATAAAAGAAAAAGTCTGCGGTAAGTTTTACAGGATTCTTCTTGCGAGTTTATTAATACTGGTGGGAATTTGCTTCTGGCAGGGACTATTTTACATCAATGGGGAACCGTCTATCGACAAATATAGTCCGGCGGTATTGCTGCTGGGTATCTTTGTTTTGAGTTTCAGTCTTATGGCTGCAGCCAGGATTATAAAGAAGTGTTCCGAAAAAAGGCTGAAGGTAATCAGCTTTATTTTGCTGACAGCAATACTGGCAGAGCTTATTTTTTTTGGAACCCAGCTTATCTATGTTCCGCCGTATGACTTGATCAATATTCATGCCGAAGCTGTTAATATGCTGGAAAATGGGAAAATATCTTATATAGAGTATTATGCCGGCTATACAAATCAGCAGCCGCTTACGATTTTTCTTTTCTTTTTATTTTCTATTGCAAAACATTTAGGGATTACAGATTATAATGCGGCTGGCATCGGGTTCAATATTGTTATGATCTTTTTATCTGCATGGTGTACGCATAAAATATGTTCTTTATGGTCACTGAAAGCAGGAGTAATCAGTCTGATCGTGTTTCTGATCGATCCGATGCTGTTCATCTGGGCATCTCATTATTACACAGATACCATCTGTATGCCGTTTATGCTGGGAGGAGTTTTATTATTTCTTCATGCAGAGAAGACGGAATCAAAAAAGAAGAAAATTCTGTTTTTGATTTTATCCGCTTTTCTTATTTTTATTGGCGGGCAGATACGTATGACGGCAGTTTTCCCGCTCATAGCAATCTGTATGTTTCTGTTTATAAAATATCCGGTGAAATCCTTCCTGAAACGATTCGCTTTTATCGTCATCGGATTATTTTGTGCAATGATATTAATCAGCAGTATGCTGAACACATATGGCGTAAAAGACAGAAGATATGAATATCCGGTCACTCACTGGTTAAAATTGGGGTTGAGCGAAAACGGAATGTACACAACAGAAGATAACAATACGACGAAAGCCCAGGACAGCTATGAAAAAAAGGTAAATGAAAATATCAGCACCATAAAAGAGAGGATAAAGGAAAGAGGCGTCCTGGGTCTGAAACAGCTGTATTTAAAAAAGATCAGTAAAAGCTGGTCATCGGCGGCAGTCACAGAGCGGCTGCAGACAACCGTTGAAAGTTATAATACATTGTATAAGTATACGACAGGCCGATCGTCGAAAGCCTTTAAATACTGGCTTCAAATCGTCCGCTGTACGATGCTAATTTTTGTTTTTGCAGGTGTGATACTGGCGCTGAGACGGAAAACAGATGTTAATGCCTGGATGTTCATTACGATTTTAGGCGGAATTGTATTTTATATTTTCTGGGAAGTGAAGCCTAAATATATTCTCTGCTTTTTGCCGGTTTTCTATATCATTCAGTCATACAGTATCATTGGTTTATCGGGAATTTTTAAAATCGACAGTATAAAAATCCTGCGTGATGATCAGAAGGAATACCTTTTCAATCGACGATCGTTACAGCCATGGATCAAAGGAATCAGCATTTTTGCTGTGATTTTTACGATCGTCATAGGAACTTTATCCTATTTTCAGTATGTGCCAGAGCGGAGCATACAAAAGGATTTAAGAGTAAAGCAGGATACCTTGTACAGGGATGGAAGAATGGAAGAAATAGGATCTGAGGGTGTGGCACAGTCTTTTACAGCGGAAGGAGATTTTAATACGATAGAAATTAGTTTTATAAATCCGCATAAGCTGAAAGGACAGAAATACACCTTATCGATTCTGAACAGTGAAAAGAAAACGATTTACGAAAAAACGTTTTCTTCTGATCATATAGAAGACAATAAAATGCACACATTCCATTTAGATCAAATACATGCTGATAAAGAAAAAATGTTTGCAGCCATTCGCCCATGTCAGGAGTATGAGGAGTATATAGGGGTGAATACTGCGGTTTTCCCTTCGTACCATGGCTATAAGAAATCGCCGGATTACTATCTTGACGGCTGTTTTTATGCTGGCGGTCAGGCAAAGCCGGCCAATGATTTAACGTTTATCGTATCGGAGCAGCACATGGATTCAATTTTTTCACAGCGGATATTTCTTTTGATCTGGAGCATGGTGATCATAATAGAAATTGCTGCTGGCGTATTTTTCTATAAAACAATTGGAGCGCGGGAGGTCTGAAGAGATAAGATGAAGGATATATTATATTTGGTAATTCCCTGTTATAATGAGGAAGCGGTTTTACATGAGACGGCAAAGAGACTGAAAGAAAAGATATCGACGATGGTATCCGAGGGTATGATTTCCATAAAAAGCCGTATTATGTTTGTAAATGATGGATCTAAAGATGATACATGGAATATTATCCAGGAACTGCATGAAAAAGATTCCGTTTTCAGCGGTGTTTCTCTCAGCAGGAACAGAGGGCATCAGAACGCCCTGCTGGCAGGACTGATGACAGCGAAAGAATATGCGGATATGGTGATTTCCCTGGATGCGGATCTTCAGGATGATATCAATGCGATCGATCAGTTTGTAGAAAAATATTACGAGGGATATGATATTGTCTATGGAGTAAGAAATAAAAGAGAGACAGATACATTTTTTAAGCGGAATACGGCGCTGGCATTCTATAAGTTTCAGGCATTGATGGGAGTTGACGCAGTATATAATCATGCAGATTACCGTTTGATGAGTAAACGGGCGCTGGAGGGATTAGAAGGATTTAAGGAAGTCAATCTGTTCCTGAGAGGTATTGTTCCGCTGATCGGATATAAGTATACAACGGTGACTTATGACAGAAACGAACGGTTTGCTGGTGAATCTAAATATCCATTAAAAAAGATGCTCGCATTTGCTTGGGATGGGATTACTTCTTTTAGCATTAAACCGATTCGATTTGTTACCATGACAGGATTTCTCATTTTTTTAGGAAGCATTCTGGTCATCATCTATTCTTTCATAAGAAAAGCATTAGGCTTTACAGTAGGAGGATGGGCCTTCCTGTCCTGCTCCATCTGGCTGTTAGGTGGAATTGAACTGCTGGGACTTGGGGTTGTAGGTGAATACATTGGTAAAATTTACAATGAAACCAAACAGCGGCCGCGGTATATTATTTCCGATGTACTGAATACACAGTAAATTAAAATTTGTCTTAACTGAAAAGGGATACAAAGAAGTCTGTGAGATGACGGATTCAGGTCATCGGCAGGCTTCTTTTGTTTTGTGAAGGATTTTTGAGGGGAGAAAAATAAAAATATTGTCTAATTTATTGTATAAATACTATTTTCATTGAAAAAGATAGATATAGATGATACTATTTGTACAATAGATTATAAACTGAATGAAATGAGGAGGGGAAAATGGCACAGTACAAGCGTTTGCTTGTGTACTTTGCTGCTGTGAGCCTGATTTTTTGTCTGGCTGCCGGATGTTCAAGAAAAAGAGAGAAAAGCGAAAATGAGAGAAAATCAGCACAAAGCAATACAAGTGACAGAAGTGAGGCAGCATCAGAGGAATCAAAAATAACGGAAGAAAATTCTGCTGAAAAAACAACAGATGAGGAGAAAGATACTTTAATCAAAAAGAAAAAACAGGTTACGATTTATTTTATTGATGATGCAAGTGCAGAAGTAATAGGGGAAGGGTTTGAAATTGAAGATGAATATGATATATGGAATGTTTTGCAGAAACAAAAAGTTTTAACAGAAGGCTGTAAGTTGCTGAGTATAAAAGTCAATAAGGAAAAGAAACAAATAAATTTGGATTTTAATAAGGCAACCGGGGAATACATTCGTACTATGGGAACAGCGGGAGAGACAGCAGTTATAGGCTGTATTGTTAATACATATCTGGAGGCATATGATTGCACGGAAATAAAATTAACGGAAGGAGGAGAAGTATTTCAGACCGCTCATGGAGCGGATTTTGAAGGCTATATAGGCAGAATAAATGATCTGTAAATTTTTTAATCATGTAGTGGAGAGATATTAAATATTGGGGGAAAGAGTAATGAAGAAAAGATTAGTGAAGATAATGGCAGGCTTTTTGATTTTTGCAATGATATTAAGCATTGTATCTCCGGGGACCGCAGCTATAGTTGGAACAAATGTTGCAGCGGTGGAAGAGGAAAGTCAAGAAGTACAGGAGAACAGTACGGCGATTACACAGAAGGATATAGATCAAAAATCATCGGAAACAGCGACGGAAGAGAAGACAGATAACTTAGAGAAAAAGGGAACTGAGCAGGAGAAGAATGGCACAGCCAATATGCCAGAAGAAAAAAATGAAACAAACAACACTGCAGGTACGGAGAAAAGAGATTTAGAAGCATTAGAAGCAAATAAAGATTCTCAGCAGATGGAAGAAAAAGAGGAAGAGAAAACCTCATCTATCGCTGCAGGAAAAATTAATTTTGTGTACATAGAAAGTCCGTATTTAGAAACCCCAGGGACACAAAGAATCGTTATTGCTTTTGAAAAAGCGATAAGCGGGGTTAAAACACTTACTTTAACGGTAAAAGATGAGTCCGGAAAGAAAGAAAACTGGCTGCTTTCAAAACAGAAAGATGGCGTGTATCTCTTTGAAAAGAAATACAGCAGCGCAGCCTCTGGTATATATAAAGCAGAAAAGATTCATCTCATTGCAGAAGATAAGGAAGAAACTATCAGTCTATCTAATTTGAATGTCCAGGCAGAATTTGGCGTAAATAAAAAATATGAGGGAATTGATGAATTGCAGCCAATTACCAATGATGGAAGTGGAGAAGCTGGTGCTTCTGTGGCTGTAATTGATGAAAATGGTACTGCAAAGGCGCAGACAAGTATTGCCGCAGCTTTGAATGAAGCTCAGAATGAAACGACTGGCAGGACAAGGATTGGGGCAGCGCGTTCTGGAAAAATAATGGTGGCATTAGATCCCGGACATGATGCGAACAGCATTGGAGCTCATGCGAATGGGCTGAAAGAGGAGGAACTTACATTAAAAATTGCAAAGTATTGCAAGGAAGAATTGGAGCAATATGCAGGAGTTGAAGTCTATATGACGAGAACGGGACCAGAGTGTCCGTTTAATAAAGCAAGTTCCGACTGCATTGAAGACAGAGTGAATGCAGCAGCAGATGCAGGTGCCCAGATTTTTGTCAGTTTTCATTTGAATTCTTTTACTTCATCCAGAGCGAAAGGAGCAGAAGTTATTGTTCAGAACAAAAATTGGAGACCGGCAGTTGCGTCAGAAGGTGAAAAACTGGCAGGTGCTGTTTTAGACGAATTAGAAAAAATCGGAATAACGAAACGGGCAACACCTATTTATTCAAAAAATGCCGTGAATAATAAGAAGTATGCAGATGGCAGTGCGGCGGATTATTATTCTGTACAGCGATACAGCAAGCTGAGAAATATTCCAGGTATTATTATTGAACATGCTTTTATTACGAATACAGAGGAAGTGAATACATATCTTAAGACGGAGGCAGGTCTTAAAAAGCTGGGTGTGGCGGATGCGTCAGGGATTGCCAAATATTTAGGGATAAGTAAAGGTGAATGGAGGACAGATAGCAAAGGAAATCGATATTATTATGAAAATGGACAAAAAGTAATAGGGGAGAAGAAAATTAATGGAAAATGGTATTACTTTGATAAAAAGGGAATTATGAAAACAGGATGGCATAGTTTCACGAACAAGAAAGTATACTATGGAAGCGATGGGGTGATGGTCAAAGGTGAAAAGAAGATTAAAGGTAAATGGTACTTTTTTGAATATTTGACAGGAGCCATGAAAACAGGATGGCATAGTTTCACGAATAAAAAGGTGTACTATGGAAGTGATGGAGTCATGGTCAAAGGTGAGAAGAAGATTGATGGGAAATGGTATTATTTCGAATATTTGACAGGGGCTATGAAAACCGGATGGCATAGTTTCACGAATAAAAAGGTGTACTATGGAAGTGACGGAGCCATGGTTAAGGGTGAGAAAAAGATTAACGGGAAATGGTATTATTTCGAATATTTGACAGGAGCTATGAAAACTGGATGGCATAGTTTCACAAACAAGAAAGTATATTATGGAAACGATGGGGTGATGGTCAAAGGAGAGAAAAAGATCAACGGGAAATGGTATTATTTCGAATATTTGACAGGAGCTATGAAAACCGGATGGCATAGTTTCACAAACAAAAAGGTGTACTATGGAAGTGATGGGGTGATGGTCAAAGGAGAGAAAAAGATCGATGGGAAATGGTACTTTTTCGAATATTTGACAGGGGCTATGAAAACCGGATGGCATAGTTTCACAAACAAAAAGGTGTACTATGGAATGGATGGAGCCATGGTTAAAGGTGAGAAAAAAATTGACGGGAAATGGTATTTGTTTAAAGAGTTAACAGGAGCCATGGTGACTGGATGGTACAATTTTCCAAATAAAAGAGTTTATTATGAAAGTAATGGAGCCATGGCAAAAGGTGAAACAATAATAAATGGAAAATCTTATTATTTCAGAGAAAGTACTGGAGAATTATTAAAAAATGGTTTTGCCAATCATAAATATTATGGAGCGAATGGAGTTTTGATTCCGGTTAGTCAGTATGGAAATATTTTTTACAAAATTTCCGGAAATAGTTCTACAACGATTCAGCAAATGGTAAGGTTTTATGAAAAGCATTCATCTATCAAATATCCATCGGAAGCGCTGAAAGAAGGTGGAGCTGCAACAATAGAAGATTTCGCACGTATATATTATGAGGAGGCCAAGGCAGAAGGGATAAAAGCAGAGGTAGCATGGGCACAAACAATGAAAGAAACTGGATGGCTGAAATTTGGCGGACAAGTTAAAATTGAACAATATAATTTTGCGGGAATTGGAGCTACAGACGGAGGAGCATGTGGAGCAAGTTTTGAAGATGTCAGGACAGGAGTACGTGCACAAATTCAGCATTTAAAAGCATATGCATCAACTGATGAGTTAAAGCAAAGCTGTGTAGATCCAAGATTTGATCGAATAAAGAGGGGATGTGCACAGTATGTAGAGATTCTGGGACAGAAAGAGAATCCGAACGGATACGGATGGGCAACATCTGAAAATTACGGGGTTTCTATTTCTAAACTTATAGATAGTTTGAAAAAAGCATAGAAATAAAAATAATAATAAAGTAAGAAACATATTAAAGACAGGGACTTTTTGACAAATTCCTGCCTTTAATATATAATAAATTAATATTTATTTATTATATATTAAAACATAAGGGATTCAGGAGAAAAATCAATAAAGATTTTGAATTCAGGAGGGTAATGAATGAAAGACGGGTTAAGATTAAAAATTTGTAACAGCTTCTATAGAATTTTACTTATGATTCTAATGGTCTTAATGGGAATTTGCATCTGGCAGGGGTTGTTTTATATTGGAGGAGTACCATCTATAGAAAAATATAATCCTTCGATTTTGATACTGGGGATTATTGTTTTAGTTTCTGGTTTTATAGCTGTTGCACAAGTGATAAAATCGTGTTCTGAAAAAGCATTAAGAATTATCAGCGTAGTTTTATTAGCATTAATATTAGTAAATCTCATTATCTTTGGAATTTATCTTAAGTATGTTCCTCCGTACGATTTAATTAATGTTCATGCAGAAGCAGTGGATATGCTTGAAACAGGGAAAATTTCTAACATTGTGTATTATGCTGGTTATCCAAATCAGCAGCCTCTTACAATCCTTTTGTATTTTGTGTTTTCTATTGCAAAATACTTTGGGATTACAAATTATAACGATGTTGGAATCATTTTTAATATACTAATGATTTTTCTATCCGCATGGTTTACTTATAGAATTTGCTGTTTATGGTCTTTGAAGGCAGGAATTATTAGTTTGATAGCATTCATAGTGGATCCAATGCTTTTTAGCTGGTCATCTCATTATTATTCAGATACATTATGTATGCCGTTTATGCTTGGTGGTATTTTACTGTTTCTTTATGCGGAGAGAACAGAATCAAAGAGAAAACGAGATTTGTTTTTAGTTTTAGCAGCTTTTGTTATTTTTATAGGCGGAAAGATACGTATGACGGCAGTTTTTCCGCTAATTGCAATTTGTATTTTTTTATTTATAAAAAATACAATGCATTTGTTTTTTAAAAAGATAAGTTTTATAGCCATTGGTTTGATTTGTGCAATTATATTAAGCAATAGCATAACGAACATATATGGAGTAAGGGATAGGAGATACGAATATCCAATAACTCATTGGATAAAATTAGGATTAAGTGAAAATGGAATGTATACAGCTGAGGATAACAATAATACAAAGGCTCAGAACACTTATGAAAAAAAAGTAAATGAAAACATAAGTACGATAAAAAAAAGAGTAAAAGAAAAAGGAATTTTAGGCCTGGAAAAACTATTTATGAAAAAAATAAGTAAAAGTTGGTCATCGGCAGCGTATACTGAATCGCTGCAAACGACGGTTGAAAGTTATAATACTTTATATAAATATACGATAGGCCGATCGGCCAAAGCTTTTAATTATTGGCTTCAAATAGTTCGCTGTACAATGTTGATATTTGCCTTTTTAGCAGGGATTATTACTTTGAAGCGAAAAGAAAATATTAATGCATGGATGTTTATTACAATTCTAGGTGGAATTATTTTTTACCTTTTTTGGGAAGTGAAACCTAAGTATAGTCTCTGCTTTTTGCCAATTTTTTATATCATTGAATCATATGCCATAACAAAGTTAACAGAATTCAAAAAGATTAATTGTATAAAAATTCAGACAGTTGATCAAAAAGAAACTTGTTTTAATAGCCAATCATTACAATTGTGGATGAAAAGATTAAGTATTTTGGTTATAGCTTTTACGATGATAGTAGGAACTTTGTCATATTTTCAATATGTGTCAGAAAAAAGCAAACAGAAAGATTTGAGAGTAAAGCAGACAATTGCGTATGGAGAAGGAAAAATTGAAGAAATAGGATATGAGGGTGTAGCACAGTCTTTTATGGCAGAAGGAGACTTCAATACTATAGAAATTAATTTTGTAAATCCTAAAAAGTTAAAAGAACAAGAATATATACTGTCGATTCTAAATACTAAAGGAGATGTTATTCATAAAGAAAAATTTTCTTCTGACAGCATACAAGATAATAAAATGCATGCGTTCCATTTAGGCGATATACGTGTAAATAAAGAAAAATTGCTTTTAACTATTCGCCCATATCGGCAATATGAAGAATATATAGGAGTAAATACGGCAACGTATCCTTTATATCAAGATTATAAAGAACCGCCTGATTATTATCTTAATGGTTGTTTATATGTTGGAAATAAAGAGGAAGAATCTAATGATTTGACGTTTATAGTATCTGATCAGCATGTAGATTCGATTTTTTCACAAAGGATATTTATTTTGCTTTGGAGTATGGTAATAATTATAGAAATCCTTATTAGTGCATTTTTTTATAAAACAATTGGAAAGAGGGAGGTTTCAAGGATAAAATGAGAGATATATTATATTTGGTAATTCCTTGCTATAATGAGGAAGAAGTGTTAGAAGAAACAGCAAAGCAGTTAAAGAAGAAAATGAATGAATTGATTGCGGATGGAGCGGTTTCTAGAGAAAGCAGGATTATGTTTGTGAATGATGGTTCCAAGGATAATACATGGGATATTATTCAGAAATTACATCAAAAAGATGAAATATTCAGCGGAGTGGCCCTTAGCAGAAACAGGGGACATCAGAATGCATTGTTGGCAGGATTGATGACAGCAAAGGAATATGCAGATATGGTAATCTCACTCGATGCGGATCTTCAAGATGATATTAATGCCATAGATAAATTTGTAGAAAAATACTACGAAGGCTATGATATTGTATATGGCGTAAGGAATAAGAGGGAAACGGATACATTTTTTAAACGAAATACTGCACTTGCGTTTTATAAATTTCAAGCGTTTATGGGAGTGGATGCTGTATATAATCATGCCGATTACCGGCTGATGAGCAAAAGAGCATTGGATGGATTAGAGAAGTTTAAAGAAGTGAATCTGTTTTTGAGAGGAATTGTTCCACTGATAGGATATAGATATACGACAGCTGCTTATAATCGAAATGAACGTTTCGCTGGAGAATCAAAATATCCATTGAAGAAAATGCTTGCATTTGCATTAGATGGTATTACTTCTTTTAGTGTCAAACCTATTCGGTTTGTGGCCATGACAGGATTTCTTATTTTTGCAGGAAGTATTTTGGTAATTATTTATTCTCTAATAAGAAAAATATTCGGATTTACAATAGGAGGCTGGACATTTTTAGCTTGTTCAATTTGGCTGTTGGGTGGAATCGAGTTATTAGGTCTTGGCATTGTGGGTGAGTATATTGGTAAAATTTACAGTGAAACAAAGCAACGGCCAAGATATATTATCGCTGAAATACTTAACAGAAAATAAATATATTATATAAGAAGTCTGAAAGATGACTATTGGGTTATCAGCAGACTTCTTTTAATTTTTGAAAGTAAGATTTTAAATAATTCAAAAAGTCGAAATATTGCCTAATAATGATAGAAATGATAGAATGAAAAAAATACGTAAAATTTAAGAAAAAATAAAATGAGGAAAAGATAGATTTGAAAGAATATAACTGCCTATAGAAAAAAAGTATCTCTGCACAGAGTGAAAGATTGCGTAAATGTTACAAATGTGTTAAAGTTATGTGAAATGATAGACTAAATCAGATTTAGAGGCGATAGAATGAATTTTTCAAAAAATGATACTTTGTTAATGAAGGGCTTTGCAATAATTTTTTTATACTGTTATCATTGCTTTTCCAGCTATTCAAGATTAAGTGGAGTAGATGTTGTTTTTTTCCCGTTGTCACAGAAGACGGGAATGTTTATTTCTGACAGTATGAATATATGTGTAGGTATGTTTGCGTTTTTATCAGTATTTGGAATGACATTAACGATAAAAAATAAGAATTTGAATTTAGATTTAACTATAAAAGAAAAAATTCAATTTGTAGCAGGACGCTATATTGGGTTATTGGGAGGATTTTGGATTCCTTTTTTCTTTTGTCAAATTGTGTCTGCATTTATGTCATATGATGAATATGGGCAGGGTATTGTAAATCATGTTTGTAATTTTATTTTAGACATGTTTGGATTAAGCAGCTTTTTTGATACTCCAATGTTGACAACCACTTGGTGGTATTTAAGCTTAACAGTCCTATTTATTGTTGTTTTACCATTTGCAATAGCTTTGTACAAAAAATATAGTATACTAATTATTCCATTAACAATAATTTGCCTGCTTTTGGGAGTAGAAGAAGTTGATAATATGAACCGTTGGCTGCTTGTTATTCCTCTGGGCATTTGTTTTGCAGATTTGAAATGGTTTCAAAAAATCTATCAATGGATTAGACTTAATAAAGTTACTTGTTGGATAAAAAGAGTGATTATTTATTTTATTTTTATAGTATTGATTTATTTACGGCCACATCCTTGGGGATGGGCACATATACGACTAATTGTTAATAGTCTGATACCTGTAATAATGATTTTAATTTTATATGATTGTTTTTATAAAAAGCGAAAAATAAATTCAATTTTTGAGTTTTTAGGACGACATTCTGCGAATATGTTCTATATCCATACGTTTATAAGAGAAATATGGTTTAATAAATTAACATATTCTTTTCGTTATGCAGGGTTGATTCTGATATTTTTATTAATTGTTACGATATGTCTATCTATATTAATTGAATATTTTAAAAAGCTCATCAGATGGAATGACAAACTTAGACGGATGAAAGAAATATGCAGTCAAAAGATAGGACAATTGACAGAAAGAGGATAAGAAAGGAGATAGAAAGTTGAGAATCAATAAGAGACCAATGATTTCAGTTGTAACAGCGGTATATAATATGGAATCATATTTGGAGGAGGCAATTGAAAGTATTGTTAATCAAACGCTGGGAATTGATAAGATACAGTTGATACTGGTGAATGATGGAAGTAAAGATACAAGCTTAGATATCTGTAGGAAGTATGAAAAAAAATATCCTGATAGCGTTATTGTGATTGATAAAGAAAATGGGGGAGTTAGCTCAGCAAGGAACTTAGGGCTTAAAAAGGCGACAGGAAAATTTATTAATTTTATGGATGCAGATGATAAATTGAAAGAAGATGCATGTGAAAAGGTATTGCAATTTTTTGAAAGACATGATGTAGATGTAGTTTCACTTCCGCTTATATATTTTGATGCAAAGGAAGGAAATCATATTTTAAATTGGAAATTCTCTGAAACCAGAGTTGTAGATATTGATCGAGAATATGAAGCTGTTCAAATGCACATTAGCAGTTCGTTTATAAGACGTGAAGTTGTACAGAAATTCCGCTTCCTTACAAAATTGAAATATGGAGAAGATGCGGAATTAATCAATAAGTGCATTTTGCAAAAAAGAAAATATGGGGTTATAAGTGATACAGCATATATGTATCGATTTCGGGCCAGCGATGATTCAGCGATGCAGAAGTCAAAAAAATCATATGATAATTATTTCCCGGTTATTCGATTTTTATACTGGAGTCTGATAAAATATGAAAAGCAGCTCAGCGGAAAAGGACATATTTCTAAATATCTGGAAAATTTAATTTTATATGATTTAAAATGGAAATTACGCCGTAAAGAAGTGGATGAAGAGGTATTTGGTGAAGAAGGGAAAGGAAAATTTTTAGAGGAAGTTTCCGAATTATTACAAGAAATAGATGATAGATCAATAATGTATTTGAATAGATATCCTATAATCCACAAAATATTTATGTTATCAATAAAATATAAGATTCCTATAGAGGAGATGGAAAAACAATATAAAATTATCTCAGGAGAAGAAGATCAGTTTGTTGTATGGAAGAATTTTATTCTATCAACGGTTAAATCGGTAAAAGTATTTATTGAGATAATTGAGATAAAGAATGACACAATATTGCTGGAAGGGAAAATTGGAGGGGCAATTCCAAAAGAAAAAATAGGTCTGTCTATAATTACTGATTGTCAAGGTGAAAGAAGGGAATATCCAGTCATAGAAAAGGATGACTGGAGATCTGATACATTTGCTTTAAATGAAGACATAAAGAGGAGATTTTATTTTAAGACACCAGAGCTTGCAATAAAAGATGATATGAAGATTTCATGTATATTGCATCTTGGTGGTGTAGATACAGTAATGAAAATTGGCGGATCGAATCTTGCTAAATTGAGTAATAAGTATAAGAAGATGTATCTTTTGGAGAGTGGATATTTAGTTTCAAAAGAGTTAGATGCTTTAAGAGTTCAAAAATATACACCAGAATTGGCAGCGAAGTATGAAAATGAATTTATAGAAGAAATAAAAACCAGAGAAAATTTGAAAAGAAATGAATTGTCCAGTATAAAGAAAGTGAGAAAAGAATATCTGGATTGTTTGAAATCCAAGAAACATATAAAAACCTGGGTCTTTATGGATCGTCCCAATAAAGCAGATGATAATGCAGAACACTTATTTCGATATGCAGTTCAGCAAAATGATGGAATAAGAAAATATTTTGTGGTTTCGGAAGATAGTGTTGATTATAAGCGAATGAAGCAATATGGAACTGTATTAAAATACGGATCCAAAGAGCATCAGTTGGCGATGATGGAAGCAGATGTAATTATTTCGTCTCATGCGAACAATCATACATATAGTCCATTCCCAGATAAAATGACAAAATATTTTACGGGATTTTTAACGGCCAAAAGAGTTTTCTTGCAGCACGGTATTACAAAGGATGATTTGTCAGAGTGGCTGCATAAATTAAATAAAGATTTGAAAATATTTGTTACTGCATCACCATATGAATATGAATCTATAGTAAAGGGAAAGTATGGATATGATAATGGAGAAATTATTTTATCTGGATTCCCGAGGTATGATAATTTAAAAGATTTTTCAGAAAATTATATTTTATATTTACCGACATGGGATAGCTCTGTTTTAAAATTAGAAGATGGAATGCCTGTATATAGTCCGGAATTTAAACATAGTAGATTATATAAAGAAATCAATGATTTCCTCAATGATAAAAAACTAAATGAGGTTTTAAAAAAGAGTGGATATAAAATATTATTTAAGCCTCACCCTAATATGATGAAACAGATTGAAGATTTTGAATTTAGTGACAATATAGTGTTAGCACCGGATTCATGGTCATATCAGAAACTATTTGGAAAGGGCAAACTTTTAATTACAGATTATTCTTCTACTTTTTTTGATTTTGCGTATTTGAAGAAACCGGTAATTTATTATCATGTTAGATCAAATCATTTAGCGAGTGGATATTTTGATTACGATACAATGGGAATGGGAAAGGTTGTACATAATGAGGCAGATTTGATCCAGCAAATAGAAAAATATATTAATAACGGATTCAAATTGGAAGAAGAATACTTAAGAAGGACAAAGAAGTTTTTTAAATATTTGGATCGAAATAATTGTAAACGAGTTTATGATGTAATGTTGGAGCGATTTTAAGGAGTAATATATGGGAGAGTTTTTGGCTTATAATGCAAATAGAATTATATGGTATGATGAAAAAAATCAATTAGTAGACGAGTGGAAAGGAGGTATATTTCAAATCTCGGATATAAAAATTCAAAATGCAGAAATGTATATGTGTGGTAAATTGAATTCAAAATTTGTACCTCAAATTGAAAAAATTGATGTTTCTATTAGTATTCCCAAAGAGAATTATTCGGTTAATTGGGAGAAGACATCAGAAGATGAGATTTCAATAAAGTTAAAATTTGCTGTGGATAAATTAAAAGGTAAGAGATTTGGAATAGAGAGTTTACTTTATGGAAATAGAATTAAGGCAGAGATAAACTTTAAAAATGAAAAACAAAGAGAACGTTTTGAAAACAAAAGATTTATTTATGTTGGAAGAAATTGGATGCTTGCTCAAAGGAAGAATAAATTGATAGAAATGGTACCTAATAATTCAAAAGTAGGTAAAATGAAAGCGATAGTCGCCAATATGCAGCTTTTGTAAAAGTGCTATTTGTAGTATAGAAAGAAGGCTGAGTGGGTTTGTATACATGGAATGAGGAAGGGACCGAAGGAACGTATGAATAAGTTAAGAAAAATAATACAAGTTATTAGAGAAATATTAGCCAAAGCACCCATGTTAAAATATGTTTTTGCATGGCATTATAAACATTCAAGGGTAAAACAACACCAGGTTTTATTTGAGTCATTTCATGGAAAAAATATATCAGATTCGCCGTTAGCTGTACTTTTAGAATTATTAAAAATGGACAAGAAAAGGAAGTATAAAATATATTTTGCAACGAATAATATAAAACGGGATAAAAAAGTCATTTCTGATATGGGCTTGAGGATTCGCTTGGTAGATATTACTACATTTAAATATGCAAAAGTCTTGGCAACATCAAAATATTTGATTAATAATAGTTCATTTCCAGCTTTTTTTATTCGTCGACCGGAGCAAACATATTTACAGACATGGCATGGAACTCCTTTAAAGACATTAGGGAAGAAAATGCGTTTTGGAATTGAATCTATGTATAATGTTCAGCATAATTTTTTACAGGCAACTTATATTATGTTTCCAAACGAATTTACCAAAGATGTTATAATGGAAGACTATAATTTAAATCAACTATATACAGGGAAAGTTGTAATGAATGGTTATCCAAGAAATAGTGTATTTTTGAATGAAACCAAAGCGGCAGAGGTATCAAATAGGCTTGGAAATAGTGAGTATACGACGATGGCCTATATGCCTACTTGGAGAGGGAAAAGCAATCATGATGTGGATATTGTTAAATATAGCCAAGAAACAGAAAAAATATTGGCTTATTTAGATAAAAATTTGAAAGCAAACCAAAAACTTTATGTCAATTTCCATCCAATGTTGCAACAAGATGTTGTATTGGATAAATACGAACATATTTATCCGTTTCCAAATAATGTGGAAAAATATGAGTTTCTAAATAGTGTGGATATGCTGATTACAGATTATTCCAGTGTTTTTTTTGATTTTTCAATTACAAGAAAGCCAATTGTTCTTTTTTTATACGATTACGAGGAATATTTGCACGATCGTGGAATGTATTTCGATATAAAAAAATTGCCATTTAAGAAAATATATAATATAAGCGAGCTGGTGGATTATATAGTGAATGAAGAATTTCGAGCTGATTCTTATGAAAAGGATGGAACTTATGAAAAAACTTTTATCCAGTATGATTCAGTTGATGCAGCAAAAAAGACAGCGAAGTTGATTTTTAAAAGTAATAATTGTGGTCTTCCGATTATTGATTATGGGTTTAATAAAAAAGTTAGAAGAAAAGTTCACTTCTATCCAGCTGTACGAACAAAAGAGGCATTAAATACAGTGGCGAAAGTTGTTAAAAATAAAGATGATATAGTTATATTTGAGAAAAACTACTTTAATGCGGAGTTGAGTAGTTATTTATATGATAATTATTTAGAAAAATTTAATTTCATTTTTGTTACAAAAAGTATGCCAAGAACATTTTTGGAGGAATTTAGGAGAAATAAAAATCCCCAAATAGAAATAGAACTTCACAAAAGAGAAATAAAGAGGTTGTTTGGGGAGCTTCCTGTGAATTCAGAATTTATAGATGAATATTATCATGGAGAACGAAATGAAACATTCCATGTAAAATCAAAAAAAACATTATCTATAACAATTACGACAAAGAAAAAGCAATTAGAATTAGACTTTGGGGAAATAAAATATGGAGAACTTACAAAAATTTTAATTACTGATAATTTCGGAAATATATTGTGGGTTCGTAATATATCATATGAAGAAAAAAAATCGGGAAAAATTATAGAAAATTTTAGAATGATATTGAGTGAGCCTGTTTTAGCAGAAAATAAAAGATATTTGCTGATGGCAGAAATAAAAGATAAGGAAGGAGAGATCTATCCGTATTATCTGGTAGATAAAAAACTGTATCATCAAAGAAAAAAACTTGCAGACGAATTGGATAAGTCTTCACTTTATATGGATGAATTTAATTTTGAAAATGCAAAACTGGCAGGTAAAAAGAAAAAAGAGATTAAAGTAATTCCATATATGACATTTGGAAAAGGTTATCTTTCCATTTTTGTTGGAAGTAGAAAAAAATTAATTTCACAAACTGTTCGAGGACAAGTAATAAGCTATAGATTGTCTGCTTCTGATATAAGAATAAAAATGAAATTTAAGAAGCAGGACAAACCAATACGAGATATTGTTTTGTCTTATCGAAGCAAGTTAGAAAAGATCGAGTATTCTTTTCAATATGATGTGAGTGAAGAAAAAGGATATTGGATCGTTAACGCTCGCATGAATATGATGGAAATTGATTTAGAAGAATTATTTTGGGATATTTTTCTTATCACAGAGAAAAATGGAGAAGAAATTCAGATAAGCCCGTATTTAAATAAAAAGCAAAGAATACAGATGATGCTCTGGAGTCAGCATTGCAAAGCAAAAAATGAACATATTGTTTTCCCATATCCAACAATGGGGCATAAATTAGCTTTAACTTATCGGCATATATCTAAGTATGATGGAATATGCACAAAAATGAAAGAATTATCAGCTCTATTTGTATTTATAGTTTTATATCCGTACTGGAGAAAAAAACGTATTTGGCTGGTTTTTGAAAAATTTTGTTCAATGGCACAGGATAATGGATACTTCTTTTTCAAATATTGTATGGAGAATTTGATAGAAGAAGAAAAAAAACACATTTATTATATTATTGATCGAAATTCTGCTGATTGGAATAAAATGTGTCAATATGGTAATCAGGTAATTCCATTTATGAGCTTTAAACATATCTTGTATGCGCTGGCATCTAAAATATATGTAGGCTCAGACTCGAAAAAACATCTTTACATATGGAGAGCAAAACCGAATTTTATCTCTAACAGGATTTCTAAAAAAGATATTTTATTCCTTCAGCATGGAGTAACAGCTTTAAAAAGGGTAGATGGGATTTTTGGTCGAAAAGGATCAAGTCCTATGACGTATTTTACAACAACTTCGGAATTTGAACAAAAAATAGTAGTGGATAATTTTGGCTATAAGCCGGAAAATGTACCAATTTTAGGATTTACGAGATGGGATGTATTGGAGGATACATCCAAAAAAGATGAGAGAATTATTTTGGCGATGCCGACATGGAGATCTTGGCTGGAAGAGAAGAGTGCGGAAGAATTCAAGAATAGTGATTACTATTATAACTATATGAAACTTCTCCAAAGTAAAAGATTAGCTGAAATTTTAAAAGAGAATAATGTAAAATTGGTATTTTATATACATCCCAAATTTAAAGATTATTTAAGTGAATTTAATGTCAGCGGGGAAAACTTGGAACTAATACCATTTGGAACTGAACCGTTGAATGAAATTATGAAAAAATGTTCTATGTTGATCACAGATTATTCAAGTGTCTGCTGGGATGTTTATTATCTTGCAAAACCAGTATTATTTTATCAATTTGATTATGATGTTTATATGCAGGTACATGGAAGTTATTTAGATATGGAACATGCATTATTTGGAGAACGGTACATAAAATATGAGGAGTTGATAGATGGTATAAAAAAATATGTGAAAAATGATTTTGAAGAAGAAAAAAAATATGCTGAAATGAGAGATTACTATTTTGAATATCGAGATAATAATAATAGTAAAAGGACGTATCAGTATATTATCAGCAAAGGATATTAGTTAAAAATATAAGAAAAGGATAAAAGAGGTAAGTGTAGGAGGATGATAAAAAATAAGTTAGAGAGTGTAGAAGGATAAAAAATGGAAGAAAAGAATCGAATAAAGTATATTGATTTATGCAAGGGGTTAGGAATATTGATGGTAACTTTGGGGCATGTGACAACCCTGGCAAATCCTCTGGATCAGTGGATGTCATCCATGAAATTGAGTATTTTCTTTGTTGCAGCAGGATATTTGATCTGCTATACAAATTCTTATGAGAAACAGACTTTGAAAAGATATGTTTTTAAACTGCTCAAATCATTGATGGTGCCATATGTGCTGTTCAGTGCATTTGGAATTACTTTTCGTTATTTTGCTATGGTCCTGCAGAATGCGGTCAATATGGATTCTATCAAATCCTACATTTTTGCGACCATTACTTTGAGAGGTATTTTTGCTCTCTGGTTTCTGCCGGTGCTGTTCTTTGCAGAAATTTTGTTTTACTGTTTGATTCGATATGCTCCGAGAATAGTGAAACTGCTGGTGATTCTGCTGCCACCGCTAATTGCCACATGGTACGGCGGATATCTGGAACAGCTGCAGATGGTTTTGTCGCCGCTGTGGTATGAAAGAGTGTCTTTTGTGCTGTTTCCGGCAGGGAAAACCATTGTAGCATTGTGGTATCTGTACATTGGATATCTGGGCTGCAGATTATGTCAGCAGATCCAAAACGGGGAACTGCTGTTTGGGGCAGGGATTATATTTTCTGTTATCAATATTTATCTGTCACAGCAGAATATGGAAGTGGATATGAATCATATGGATTTTGGCATTCACCCGGAATTATTTTTCATCGGAGGAATTCTGGGATCGTTCGGAGCCCTGTTTGTATTTCAGTTTTTGGAAAAATACTGGAGTTTTCCAATCCTTAATTATTTTGGCAGGAACTCCCTGATTCTTATGTCGACACAGAGAGCGTTTTATATCCTGGCTGTCGGAAAAGTGGGATGGCAGGAAATATCCGGAGCCGTGGAAGCGCTGTCCTGGAGATACTATTTGGACAGCCTGGGAGCTCTGGCCATTGTACTGATTCTGGAATATTCCATTATTACATTTATTAATGAAAGAGCAAAGTTTATGATTGGTAAGTTTTAGTACCGGAAATGTTGAATAATTGCGCATTCGATAGTATAATAAAGCAGAGAATGTTCGAAAATGGAGAAAGGTAATGAAAACTTATATTGAGAATTTTAAGAAGTACAGGTTCCTGCTATGGGAGCTTGTAAAAAAAGGTGTCAAGTTAAAGTACCGGCGGTCTTATCTGGGAATCCTCTGGACTCTTCTGGAACCGCTGCTCACAATGATTGTTCTGAGTATTGTATTTGGAACTCTGTTTGGAAATGACGATCCGCATTTTCCGGTTTATATCCTGTGCGGAAGACTGATGTACAGTTTCTTCTCCTCAGGGACTAATGGAGCCATGAAGGCCATCCGGACCAATGCGGGGATGATCAAGAAAGTTTATGTTCCGAAGTATATTTATCCGTTATCCAGTGTGCTGTTTAACTATATTATTTTTCTGATTTCTCTGATTGTACTGGTAGCGGTAGGAATTGTATTGAAAGTGTATCCTACGATATATATGCTGCAGGCGGTTGTGCCGCTGATTTTGATTTTGTTTACGGCATTCGGCGTTGGAATGATTCTTTCCACTCTGGCAGTTTTTTTCCGTGATCTGGAATATCTCTGGTCTGTGGGACTGATGATCATTATGTATGCGTCTGCGATTTTCTATTATCCGGAGAGATTATTGAATTCCGGATTTGGATGGATTTTGAAATGCAATCCATTGTATTTGCTGATTCATAACTTCAGACAGGCGGTATTTGGACGGCCGATGAATATGAAGTTTCTGGCAGCATCCATTGTGTTCGCGATTGTGTCAGTGATTGTGGGACTGTATTTCTTTTATAAGAAGCAGGACGAATTTATTCTGCATATTTAGGAGGGTGTCATGGCGAAGAAAGAAGTATTGCGGGTAGAACATGTCGGCATGAAATTTAACCTGAGTCAGGAAAAGGTAGATGATTTAAAAGATTATATTATAAAACTGCTGAAACATCAGATTTCCTACAATGAGTTCTGGGCATTAAAGGATGTTAGTTTTACTTTAAATAAAGGTGACCGATTAGGAATTCTGGGACTGAACGGGGCAGGGAAAAGTACCCTGCTTAAGGTGATTGCGGGAGTGCTGAAAGCGACTGAAGGAACAGTAACTTCCAAAGGAAAGATTGCGCCTCTGTTGGAATTGGGTGCTGGTTTTGACCAGCAGTACACAGGAAGAGAGAATATTTATTTATATGGTGCGGTCCTTGGTTTTTCCAAGAAGTTTCTGGATGAGAAACTGGATGAGATCATTGAATTTTCAGAATTGGGAAAATTTATTGATGTTCCGGTTAAAAATTACTCTTCTGGAATGAAATCCAGACTGGGATTTTCTGTGGCAACACTGGTAGAACCGGATATTCTGATTCTGGATGAGGTCTTGTCTGTTGGTGATGCCAAGTTTCGGAAAAAGAGTGAGGCAAAGATTATGAGTATGTTTGATAAAGGTGTTACTGTATTGTTTGTGTCACATTCTCTGGATCAGGTAAAGAGACTTTGCAATAAAGCAATTTTGCTTGAAAAGGGAAGGATTATTGCTGAGGGTGGAATTGATGAGGTAAGTGAAGTATATTTGGAAAAAACAAAATAAATAAGAAAGAGGTATCTTGGCTCATGAAGAAGGTAATTACGTATGGAACTTTTGATCTGTTGCACGCAGGACATATCAATCTGCTCAGAAGAGCGAAAGAATTAGGAGATTATCTGATTGTGGTAGTTTCTACTGATGAATTTAACTGGGAGCAGAAACATAAAAAATGTTATTTTACTTATGAGGAACGCAAAAAGCTGGTAGAAGCTGTACGATACGTAGATTTGGTTATTCCTGAAGTAAGTTGGGATCAAAAAATTTCAGATGTAAAGGAATATCATGTGGATACCTTTGTGATGGGGGATGACTGGAAAGGGAAATTTGATTTCCTGAAAGATTACTGTGAAGTCGTATATCTCCCTAGAACAGAAGGAATTTCTACTACAAAGATCAAAGAGGATCTTGGATTAGGTACACAAGGAAAAGAAGAGGATGAGGAGAACAAGGAGGATGCGAATGAGTAAACAAACTCAAAAAGTAAGGAAGGCCGTTATTCCGGCCGCAGGATTGGGAACAAGATTTTTGCCGGCGACGAAGGCAATTCCAAAAGAAATGCTGCCCATCGTAGATATCCCTACGGTACAGTATATCGTCGAGGAGGCGGTTGCCAGCGGCATCGAAGAGATTCTGATTATTACCAATTCTAATAAACACTGCATGGAAAACCATTTTGACAAAGATTATGAGCTGGAGGCACGTTTAACAGAATCCGGTAAGATGAAAGAAGTTGAGATGATCAACGACATCGCCAATATGGCAAATATTTATTATGTTCGTCAGAAAGAACCGAAAGGGCTGGGACATGCGGTATTATGCGCAAAATCTTTCATTGGCAATGAACCGTTTGCTGTGCTTCTGGGAGATGATGTAGTTATCAATAAAGGAGGCGAACCGGCGCTGAAGCAGCTGATTCATGCCTATGATAAGCATCATGCTTCTGTGGTAGGAGTTCAGACGGTTGCGGAAGATCAGGTCAGCAAATATGGAATCGTAGCGCCGAACCAGAATGTTCCGGCAGATGGACGCGCGGTGAAATTGGATAACATGGTAGAGAAACCGAGTCAGGAGGAAGCGCCAAGCCAGATGGCTGTTTTAGGCCGTTATGTACTGACGCCGGAGATTTTTGAACTGCTGGAGAGTCAGGAAGCCGGCGCCGGCGGAGAAATTCAGCTGACAGATGCAATCTGTCGTCTCATTGATACTCAGGCTGTCTATGCCTATGATTTTGAGGGAACCCGTTATGATGTGGGAGATAAATTCGGATTCATTAAGGCAACCATTGACTTTGCGCTGGAGCGTCCGGAACTGAAAGATCAGGTAATGGCATATATCCAAAGTATTGCTGAGAAGAATTAAAAGGATATAAAAGGAAAAGTATGGAATAATGAAATTAAAAAGGAATTTCAACTGCAAATGGTTATACTGTTTGTAAGAAGAAATTCTTTTTTAATGTATCAGGGACACAGTTTTGTGATTGTGATATAATATAAAAGTATCAGATTTTTTAGAATAAATAATAGACTGTTGTATAAAATTTGGTACTTTTCTGTGGAAAATGAAGGACAGATAAGGAAGGAAGAAACGTGAATATTAAACAGTTTATTAAAAAAATCATTATTGCAGCTTATAAACGTCTGACGCCGGCAATGCCGTTGAAAAAAAATCTGATTTTGTTTCAGAGTAATAACGGCGTGAATTATACAGGAAATCCAAAGTATATTTATGAGGAAATGGTCCGGCAGGGACTGGATCAGAAATATGACTGCGCATGGATCCTGCTGGATACATCCATTGAAGTACCGGGGAAATGCCGTAAAATAAGGCGCAATTATCCGGAATTTTTCTGGAATCTGATGAGAGCAAAATTCTGGGTGTTCGACAGCCGGCAGGAAAAGATGTATGTAAAGAAAAAGGATACGGTGTATATTCAGACATGGCATGGAACGCCTCTGAAAAAACTGGCGCTGGATATGGATCAGATGGATATGGCAGGGAATCAGAACATTGAGAGGTATCATGAAAATTTCCGCATTGCATGCAGGGACTGGGATTATCTTGTGTCCCAGAATAAGTTTTCCACGGAAGTATTTAAATCCTGCTTTGATTTTGCCAATAAGCCGATTTTAGAGATTGGGTATCCGAGAAACGATGTCTTATTCCAGAAAAATAATGAAAAAGATATCAGGGACCTGAAAGAAAAGTTAGGGCTCCCTCTGGATAAAAAGATTATGCTGTATGCGCCTACCTGGAGAGACAATGAATTTTATCAGAAAGGGGCTTATAAATTTGCTACAGAATTAGATTTTGACAGGATGCGGGAGGCTTTTTCTGATGAATACTGCATGATTGTGAAATATCATTATCTGGTATCTGAAAATATAGACTGGACACCATATGAAGGTTTTATATATACTTTTGATGAGACGAAAGATATTGCATGGCTGTATCTTGTCTCTGATATCCTGATTACAGATTATTCTTCTGTTATGTTTGATTACAGTCTTTTGAACCGTCCGATGTTCTTTTTTGCCTATGATCTGGAAGATTATCAGAATCATCTGAGAGGTTTCTACTTTGATTTTATCAATGAGATTCCGGGACCGATTTCCCAGGATACAGAAACATTGATTTCGGATATTCAGAATTACCGGGAAGAAGACTGGGAGGAAAAATACAAAGCTTACCACGATAAATTCAACAATGTAGATTGTGGAGAAGCTTCCAGAAAGATCATAGATTTGATTCAGGAGAAAACAAAAGAAGCTTAGAAATTTTGGCAGATGAAAAAGCAGGTTCTTTTCCTGGAAGATACAAAGTAGGAGGTTAGTGTCTTATGGTAACGATTCTTTTAGCGACGCTGAATGGAGAAAAATATTTAAAAGCGCAGTTAGAATCTATTGCGGCCCAGACATATGAGAATTGGCAGCTGGTGGTCGGCGATGATGGTTCTACGGATCAGACGCTGGAAATTTTAAGGGAATTTCAGAAAGAACATCCGAACCAGGTGACGATTTATGAAAATAATCCTCCGTTTGGAAGCGCAAAAGGAAATTTTATCAATCTGCTTCGAAATTCCTATGGTCCGCATTTTATGTTCTGTGACCAGGATGATGTGTGGAAGAGAGACAAGATCTATCTGACGCTTCAGAAGATGGAGGCGCTGGAGACCCGGTATGGCGATAAGGTGCCGATTCTGGTGCATTCTGATTTGTCTGTGGTAGATGAGAATCTGGAAATGGTGGCAGAATCTTTTTTTCAGTATGCTAACCTGCCAAAGCGAGTCATGCTGAATCGTCTGATCGTGCAGAATTCGGTGACAGGGTGTACGGTAATGATCAACCGGTGTCTGCAGCAGTTTTTCCTGCGGCAGCTTCCGATTCCGAAGATTATTATGCATGATTACTGGGCAGCGCTGATCGCCAAAGTATTTGGAAAGATTGGTTTTGTAAATGAGCCGACGATGCTGTACCGTCAGCATGGGCATAATTCGGTAGGGGCCAAGGATGCCATGAATGTTAAATTTCTGTACGGCCGGCTGAAAGAAGGAAAGAATTCCTACCGGAGAATGATGATTGAATCCATGGAGCAGATCCAGGGGTTTGTAGGTACTTATGGAAAAGAAATTCAGGATCTGGACAGCTATGAACTGCTGAAAAATTATGGGGAGCTGTACTATAAAGGAAAATTACGCCGTCTGGCATTTTACAGGCATAACCAGGTATTAAAAGAAGGAAGGATCAGAAAGCTGATGCAGTGGCTTTGGGGATAAGAATATGAAAAACGCAGCAGGATTGTTAATAAAATATTTTATTATGTATTTATCATGCCTCTTCCCACGCAGCCGAAAGATTTATGTATTCGGCGCATGGCTGGGGGAAAAGTTCGCGGATAATCCGAAATATCTGTTTTTAGAGGCTCAGGATGATCCTGAAATCCGTCCGGTCTGGATTACAAAGAATCCGGATGTGTGCCGTCAGGTCCGCGCTATGGGATATGAAGCTTATCTGTCTCACAGCCTGAAAGGGATCTGGATGCAGCTTCGGGCGAAATACGCAGTTGTCTGCAATGGAATCAGTGATCTGAATCATGCCTTTCTTGGAAGAGCGGTTTTTCTGAACTTATGGCACGGCGTTCCGCTGAAAAAAGTAGGTTATGACGATGATAAGGTGAAAAACTGGGACAGCAGAGGACAGAAGATCCGGCGTCTGATCCAGCAGATTCCTTTGGGAAGAGAGTATGTGGCAGCTACAAGTGAGAATTATAAGCCAATTTATGAGAGTGCATTTCGCAGGCCGTCGGATCATATTCTGGTAGTGGGGCAGCCCAGAAATGACATTTTTTTTGATAGAGAAGGAAAATTTCCGGTTCAGCACAGACTGAGGAATGCGGCACGGGGCCGGAAAATCATCTTATATGCCCCGACCCACAGGCAGGAAGGCAGGATTCTGTTTCCGCTGGAGGAACATTTTGATTTTCAGAGATTGAATCAGTGGTGCCAGGAGCATCATGCCGTATTTGTCATAAAACGCCATTTTTATCATCAGGAGGATCCGGTTGATTTTTCCGGATATTCCAATATTGCGGATATCACAGACAAGTCAATGGACATCCAGGAACTTTTAATGGATACAGATCTGCTGATTACCGATTATTCCAGTACCTATATTGACTATTTGCTGCTGGACCGGCCGATGGTATTTTATGATTTTGATTATCAGGACTACTTAAGGACGGACAGAGAAATGTATTATGACTATGATGAGGTAACGCCAGGATACAAGGCAGAGACATTTGGGCAGCTGCTGGATGAGCTGGATCTGATTTTCCAGGGAGAAGATCAGTGGAGAGAGGAGCGCAGGCGCGTAAGGGATCTGTTTTACTGTGCGCAGGGGCAGAAAGCAGTCGGAAGAAAACTGCTGGAGTTTCTGAAAGACATATCATAAAAAAGGATGAAAGAAAGGAAGCTGTAAGAAGTGAATACGTTTTTACCGGCAGATATCTTAATGCCGCGGGTAGATTCCATGGGAAAATGGGCAGTGATTGCCTGTGATCAGTATTCTTCTCAGCCGGAGTACTGGGAAGAAGTAAGAGAAAAGGTGCAGAATGTGCCATCAGCGCTGCATCTGATTCTCCCGGAAGTAGAACTTGGGAGTGGAAGAGAAAAAGAGGAAATTGAAAAAATACATAAGACGATGAATCGTTATCTGACCAACCAGATGTTCCGGAGTTATCCGCATGCGTTGATTTATGTGGAGAGAACTCTGCAGAATGGAAAAATCCGAAAAGGGATTGTGGGAAGGATCGATCTGGAAGAATACAGTTATACACCGGGAAAAGAGGCTAAAATCCGGGCAACGGAGAAAACAGTTATGGAGAGAATCCCGCCGAGAATGAAGATTCGCTACAATGCATCTGTGGAACTGCCTCATGTGATTCTGCTGTGCGATGATCAGAAGAAAAAGCTGATCGAGCCGATCACCAGGAAGAAAAAGAGTTTTACAAAACTGTATGATTTCCAGCTGATGAAAGGCGGAGGCCATGTGGCAGGATGGCTGATCCAGGGAGAAGACACTGACGCTTTCGTCCGCAGGACAGAAGAATATGAACAGCAGATGATGGAGAAATATAAGGAATTTGGAGAAACGCCGATGGTATATGCTGTGGGAGACGGCAATCATTCACTGGCCACAGCCAAGGCCTGTTATGAGCGGTTAAAGCAGGCACATCCGGAGGAGGATTTTTCAGAGCATCCGGCCAGATACGCGCTGGTGGAACTTGAGAACCTGCATGACGAAGCGCAGGAATTTGAACCGATCCACAGGATCATTACCAGCGTGGATACAGAAGAACTGATGGAACAGCTGCAGGAGACTTCCTGCAGGGAAGGAGGATTCCCGATTTCCTGGTATTCAGGAAAGAAACGGGGAAAGATATATCTGGATCTGAAAAAGAATCAGCTTCCGGTAGATAAGCTGCAGACATTTCTGGATGAGTATCTGGCGGAAAATACCGGTGAGATGGATTATATCCATGGAGACGGAGTGCTGAAAAAGCTGGCACGACAGGAAAAGGCCATTGGATTTCTGCTGCCGGCAGTTGAGAAAGACCAGCTGTTCCCAAGTGTTATGACAGATGGAACTCTGCCAAGGAAAACATTTTCCATGGGTCATGCATGTGAAAAAAGATATTATATTGAAGGAAGAAGAATACGGTAGAAATAAAAAATCCCCGCAGGGAAAAACTGCGGGGACTTTTGCGTTTGTTATGTCAGGAGCCGACACGGTTTATGATTTTCTGATTAATTCTTCCCAGCTCATCGCTGACCTGGTAATTGGAAGTGCCGAACAGATATTCATGAGCACGTACGGCATTTTCTTCCAGGGTTGTCGGGAAGCCGTAGTAAGTGCCATTATATTTCATTTCTTTCTGATCCCATGGGAATCCCTGCTGATCGATAATATCATATCGGAAAACAGACAGCAGCATACGGAATAATTCAGAACGATCCATATTGGTCTTGATCTGAGGAAGAACGTCATCCATAGCTGACATGAGTTTTAACGGACTTCGCTTTCCTTTTTCAAAGATCTTTTGAAGGACTTCTCTCTGTCTTCCGGCTCTCGCCAGATCACCGCCTGCTGTATAACGGATTCTTGAGTAGGCTACCGCCTGATTGCCGTCCAGGGTATAGGTGCCTGCCGCTGGAATTTCAGGGGAATCTCCGCCGTTGATCCGGTTCATATCGCCAATATAGTCGTTAAGATTATCAAGAATGCTGGAATCGATATCCATTTCAATGCCGCCCAGTGCATTCACGAGGTCTGCCATAATCTGAAAGTTTACAGTGGCGTATTTTTCGATATTCAGATCAAGATTTCGGTTAATAGTGCTGACGGCAAGAACCGGACCGCCCCAGGAATAAGCCGCGTTGATCTTATTGTACTGGCCATTGATGCTGACAAAGGTATCCCGGTAAATGGAAAGAAGTTTTACATCTTTGGTCTTGTTGTTAACACTGACTACGATGATCGAGTCAGAACGGTTCCCGGTGTCAGACATGCTGCCTGTCTGGGAATCAATGCCAAAAAGAGCATAGTTCGTGTAATTCTGCATATTGGCGTCTTCACTGACCGTTACCAGCTGGGTTTCATCTAAGCTGGTTGTCTGAATGTTTCCAAGCTTTACAAATGCGATGCCGAGGAAGATCAGGATGATCAAAACCAGAAGCAGCAGAAGAAAAAGAATCGTACGCAGCGGCGATCGCCGCTTCTTTTTCAGATGTTTTTTTTGATATGCTTTTTTCATAAGAACCTCCAATCAAAGAAAGGACGGCACAAAGGCCGTCCGGTTTTAGTAAGCGTTTTTATTTACAAATCCTTTGAAGAATGTTAAAAACAGGATTTTGATGTCCAGGCCCAGGGACCAGTTTTCAATATAATAAAGGTCATGCTCAATTCTTCCGCGGATGGAAGTGTCACCGCGGAATCCATTGACCTGTGCCCATCCGGTAATTCCCGGACGCACCTGATGTTTGATCATATAACGAGGAATTTCCTCTTTAAACTTCTCAACAAACTGCGGCCGTTCCGGACGAGGCCCGATCAGGCTCATATCGCCTTTTAACACGTTCCAGAACTGAGGAAGTTCGTCCAGACTGGTTTTTCGGATGATCTTTCCCACCGGAGTAACACGGGCATCGTTTTTTGTGGTCCACTGCTGTGCTTCCTTCTTCGGATCCTGGACGCCCATGGAACGGAATTTGTACATTTTAAACGGCTTATTTCCCAGCCCGATGCGTTCCTGGGCAAAGATGATCGGTCCCGGCGAACTTTTCTTCACCAGGATTGCCACCACCAGCATGATCGGAGAGAATATGATCAGTGCAACGATAGATCCGATGATATCGATGGTCCGTTTGATGATTCGGTTCATCGTATTGGTAAGAGGCACATTTCGAATATTAATAACCGGAAGTCCGTCCAGATCTTCGGTATACGGGTTAGTGGAAATAAAGTTGTAATAATCAGGAACAAACTTTGTGTGTACACCGGATTTTTCACAGATGGCAACGACTTTTTCCAGTTTATGATATTCGTTCAGGTTCAGAGTAATGGCAACTTCATCCAGAGAAGTATTTTCAAGATAAGAAGCCAGATCGTTCAGTGTGCCGATTCGTTTTACGCCGCGGTATTCAAAATTTTCACTGACAGTATCGTCAAAAATTCCGTGAACTTCAAGTCCCCAGTGAGGATTAGATTTGATACGGTCGATATAAGCGGCAGCAGATGTGCTGAATCCGACGAATACCGTATGTTTGATATTATGCCCTCTTTTGCGGTTTACTTTCAAAATCTTACGGATAATGTATCTGGAAATTACGCCGTAAATAAAATTGATGATGAAAAACAGCAGATACAGAGAACGCGGGAAATTCTGGATCTGAAAGATCGTAATGACAAATGCCGCGATGCCCAGTCCGATCACATTGGATTTTAAAAGATTGATCAGTTCTTTGCTCCCTCTCTGATATCGTTTTGGCGTATAAAGCCCAAAAGATGCATATAATATCAGAAGTACGATCATTGCGATAATAAGAGGAAGCTGATAGTATTTCAGCGGAAAGGGATAACGATTGTAAGTGAAAACATATTTGTATACTTCAAAGCCGAAAATACTTAAATTAAACCGGATCTGATAGGCAGTAACTCCCGCGAGATAAATGCAGATTGCATCGATCAGGACGTGCAGCCTGTTCAAATAAGTTTGGTTTTGCTTAATCATAAATCAATACTCCTTTTTTACTTCTTATTATTATAAGGTAAAAAGCTCATATGTACAATGGAAAAAAGCTTAGGTTTTTCTTATGCCGGTTTTGTGCAAAACAGAGTGGTTTCTCATTTTTATAACAATTAAAACACAATTTAAACACAAATATTGAGTATATTTAAAGCAAGTTAAACATTAAGGATGAAAGAAAGGAGACAGTATCATGGGTGAATATGATAATAATATAAATAATAATAATGCGAATGATGACGGTCAGTGGAAGACCGCCGAAGAATGGAGACAGGAGGAAGAGACATCTCAGAAGAAAAATAGATTTTTCGCCCGCAGAAAAGAGAAAAGGAATCATGGAGGCGGCAGATCCGATGGAACGCGAAGAGGCGGCGCGTACTGGGCAAAAGTCGGAGCCACAGCGATCGTGTTTGGGCTGGTGGCAGGAGTCGCTTTCCAGGGAGTTCAGTATGGATTTTCAAAAGCGGGTATCGGAACCAGCGGCACACAGCTGGCAACGACCAAAACGACCAGCGGTTCTTCTTCTGATTCCAGTGATGGAATTTCTGAGGTTGCGGAAAACGCCATGCCGGCGATCGTTTCTATCACCGGTATTTTTGAAAATACTTCTCAGGGATGGTTCGGACAGCAGCAGAGCAGTCAGACGGAAGGAGTTGGATCCGGGGTCATCATTGGAAAACAAGATGGAAAACTCCTTATTGTTACCAATAATCACGTAGTAGAAGATGCGGAATCTCTTTCTGTCGGTTTTGTTGATGGAGAAAGCGTAAAAGCAAGTGTCCGTGGAACTGACAGTGATGCGGATCTGGCAGTGGTTGAAGTTAACTTAAGCGACATGAAAGATTCGACTCAGAGTAAAATCGCGATTATTACACTGGGAGATTCTGATGACCTGAAAACAGGAGAACAGGCAATCGCCATCGGAAATGCTCTGGGATATGGACAGTCAGTAACGGGCGGATATATCAGCGCGGTAAATCGTGAAGTACAGATGACAGATAATACGATGACGCTGATTCAGACAGACGCAGCCATTAACCCTGGAAACAGCGGAGGCGCCCTGTTAAACAGTAAAGGAGAACTGATTGGAATTAACACAGTAAAATATGCTTCTACGGATGTAGAAGGAATGGGCTATGCAATTCCGATCAATACAGCAAAACCGATCATTGAACAGCTGATTGAAAATGAAGCGCCGTCAGAGGATGAAGAGGCTTATCTTGGAATTTCCGGTCAGACCATAGACAGTTCCATGGCCTCTCAGTTCAATATGCCGACAGGTGTATATGTACAGCAGGTAGTCAGCGGATCTCCGGCAGAGACTGCAGGAATCAGTGCAGGAGATGTCATTACGCAGTTCAATGGAAGTTCAGTTTCTACCATGGAAGGGCTGCAGAGCAAGATGTCTAACTTAAAGGCAGGCAAAAAAGTAAAAGTTGTGGTACAGCGTCAGAATCAGCAGGGAACGTATGAATCCAGGACATTGACAGTAACCCTTGGCAAAAAATCCGATGCTCCGTCAACATCATCTTCCGGCAGCAGTTCTGGAAACAGCAGTTCCGGCAATAACTATGGCGGATCACAGAGTGGATCTGGCAGCAGCTACTATTATAATTATGGCAGATAAATAGAAAGATATTGAAAAAATACCAGATAGAAGATAAAATGAAATGGACAGCAGAAACTGCTGTCCATTTTCTTTTTTGGGAAAGAAAGGACCGGGAAAATGGTCCTGTATCGGAACCTGTAGTTTTTTGTGAAGGTTATATCAGGAGATCAAAAATGATAGCAGTTGAGATTGAGAATATTAAGAGATTTATGGCAGGATTCCTTGCGGGAGATTTATTTGATGACTTTTTGATGAATGAAGGAAAGTTATCCATGGATATTGCATATGAATTCAATGGAAAAGTTTTAAAGGAGTTTTATGATACAGAAGAATGGGAAGAATACGGAATATATCCGTATATTCCGTGGGAGAGAGAAAAGGCAAGGATGTTTGGTCTGATCAAAGGAAAGAAGACGCCTTTGTCATTTCAGTTTGTTATGATGCTGAAGCCGGAAAAAGTGGAAAGATTTCTTGAAAAATATAACCTGGCTGCAGGACAGGATGAGATTGCAGGGCTGTTCATTAATCTTCTGTATGACAGAAAAAGCCTGAAATGTACTTCCGGTGTGTCCAGAAGGTCGTTTACCATGGACCGGGGAGTGGAAGAATACTGGGATGTGGAAGTAAAAGAGCGTTTGAAGGAGTTTATGTAAATGCGGTTATTAAAAGAAATATGCAGAGGATCCCTGCTGGGAGTGGCGAATATCATGCCGGGCGTCAGCGGAGGGGCGCTGGCCATTTCCATGGGAATTTACGACAAGATTATTTATGCCATTACTCATTTGAGGAAAGATCTGAAAAACAGCATCCGGATTCTGACGCCGATTGGAATCGGCGTTGTTCTGGGATTCGCAGGACTGTCTTTTGTGATCCGCTGGCTGTTTGAAGAATATCCGCTTCAGACCAATCTTTTATTTGTTGGTCTTGTACTGGGCGGAATTCCGGAAATTTTGAAACCAATCCGGGCAGAGAAAGTCAGGACGGCTGGGATTCTGGCGTTTTTCTTCTTTTTCTTTCTGGTAGCAGTGCTGCCAATGCTGAATATCAGCGGAAAAGAAGCAGTGATGGATCTGTCTTTTGCGACAGCAGTAAAAATGTTTGGAATAGGAATTATTTCTGCTGCGACCATGGTTGTGCCGGGAGTGAGCGGCTCCATGATTCTTTTACTGATAGGGTATTATCAGCCTTTGCTGGATGAGATTACAGGATGTATCCAGGGGTTCCTGACCATGAATGCGGATCAGATGATCCGGGGTGTCCTGATTCTGGCGCCGGCAGTTCTTGGACTGGGAGCAGGGATTATTGTTATAGCGAAAATCGTAGAATATCTCCTGGCGCATCATAAAACAACGTCTTACTGGGGCATTCTGGGACTGATCATTGCATCGCCGGTGGGAATCCTGGCAGAAATGAGAGGCATGTCCTTTGATGCTGTTTCTGTCCTGACGGGAGTGCCTGCCCTGCTGATCGGACTGTTTGCGGCTAACCGGCTGGGGGACAAAGAATCATGAGAAAAGGATTGTGATGGCTGTATGGATATGGTAGAATAAGTAGTAATCAATACCACATAATAAAGTTTTGAAAAGGAGATACCGATATGAGCTTTCATATTGTATGCGACAGCTGCACGGATTTAACAAAAGAAGATTTTGCGAAAGGGTGTTATACATGGGTGCCTCTGACCCTGATCGTAGATGGGGAAGAGATTATGGATGATGAGACGTTTGACCAGGCGTCCTTTCTCAAAAAGGTGGCGGAGAGCCGGAAAGAAGTGAGATCCGCCTGTCCTGCGCCGGAGAAATATATGGAGGCTTATGATCAGGCAGATGATATTTATGTTGTCACATTATCCGCGGAATTAAGCGGTTCTTACAACAGCGCGGTACTGGGGAAGAATCTTTATGAAGAGGAAAACGGAAAGAAAAACATCTACGTGTTCAATTCCAGAGGAGCCTCTACAACCCAGCTGCTGATTGCCAGAAAGATTTATGAGTATGCCTCTGCCGGAATGAAGTTTGAAGAAGTGGTTGAGAAAGTGGAAGCGTATATCTCCACCCAGCGTACTTATTTTGTTCTGGAAACCCTGGAAGTCCTTCGCAGGAACGGGAGACTTTCCAGTCTGACGGCGACTCTGGCCGGCGCGCTGAATATTAAGCCGGTGATGGAAGGAACGAGAGATGGAGTGATCCAGAAGCTGACACAGGCCAGAGGAATGAAGAAAGCATTGTCCAGGATGGTAGAATCCATTGTAAAAGAAGGAAGAGATCTGTCCCGGCGGATTCTGGCAATTGCACACTGCAACTGTCCCCAGAGAGCAGAATTTGTAAAAAATCTGATTGAAAAAAATCTGGACGTCGGAGAGATCGTGATTATCGAGACAAAGGGCGTAAGTACACTGTATGCCTGCGATGGAGGCATTATTTTGTCCTATTAAATGAGTTTTGTTATCAATAAAGACAGGGATTCCTGCACAGGGAACCCTGTCTTGTTTTTTATTCTCAGATTGTATATAATTAGGAACAATCATAAATGGTCGGATTATTTCAGATGTGGAAATCTGACGATAAAAAAGGAGGAATTTATGAGTCGTTTAGAATTACAGACCCCCAATCATGCGCAGCTTGTGGTAGAAGGACTGTACAAAGATCTGGAACGCAGGATTGAGTCCAGTCCGCCGGGCTTATGTCCGGTGGATATTTCACGGGCTTTTCTGGAACTTTGTCATGCGCAAAGCTGTGGAAAATGTGTGCCGTGCAGGGTCGGACTGGGACAGCTGAAGAATCTTCTGACAGATGTGCTGGATGGGAAAGCGGATATCCGGACACTGACTGCCATCCGGGAGACCGCTCAGTCTATTATGGAATCGGCAGACTGCGCCATCGGCTACGAGGCAGCCAATATGGTGTACAAAGGAGCCGTAGGATTCAAAGAAGATTATCTGGAACATATTATGTATCACCGCTGTCTTAGTACATTAAATCAGCCGGTGCCGTGCGTGTTCCGCTGCCCGGCCAGAGTTGATATTCCGGGATACATAGCTCTGGTCCGAGAAGGAAGATATGAAGACGCAATCCGGCTGATTCGGAAAGATAATCCTTTTCCGACAACCTGTGGGTTTATCTGTGAACATCCTTGTGAAGATCTCTGCCGGAGGAATATGATCGATGATGCGGTGAATATCAGAGGACTGAAGCGGATGGCTTCCGATGCCGCCGGCTATGTGGCGCCGCCGGAGTGCGCGCCGTCTACGGGCAGACAGGTAGCGGTAGTAGGAGGAGGCCCAAGCGGACTGAGCGCGGCATATTATCTGCAGTTAATGGGACATCAGGTGACTGTGTATGAAATGCTGCCGGAACTGGGAGGCATGCTTCGCTACGGAATTCCAAATTACCGGCTTCCAAAGGAACGGCTGGATCAGGACATTCAGGCAATTCTGGATACGGGAGTCAAGGTAGAATTTGGAAAAGATATCGGAAAAGACATTTCTCTTGCGGAATTAAAAGAACAATATGATGCGGTTTTGATCAGTATCGGGGCAAGCACCGATAAAAAGATGGGACTGGAAGGAGAGGACGCCGATGGTGTAATCTCAGCGGTGCAGTTTTTAAGAAATGTGGCTCTTGGGCAGGAAGAAAGACTGGATGGACAGGAAGTAGCTGTAATCGGCGGCGGAAATGTGTCCATGGATGCAGTTCGGACTGCAGTCCGGCTGGGAGCGAAAAAAGTCAGCATTCTCTATCGAAGGAGAGTGGCAGACATGACCGCGCTCCCGGACGAAATCCAGGGAGCTGAGGCAGAGGGCGTGGAAATACGTACATTGATGGCGCCGTCCAGAGTTGAAAAAAATGAGGAAGGAAAAGTAGAAGGAATCTGGGTTACACCTCAGATGATCAGCGTCATTCGAAATGGCCGGCCGAGTGTAAGACCGTCAGGAGAAGAGGACGTTTTGATTCCATGTCAGACTCTGATCGTGGCCATCGGTCAGGACATCGAATACCAGCATTTTGAAGAATCCGGAGTTCCGGTTCAGAGAGGAAGAATCAGTGTCGAGAAATTCGGAGGATTTGAGGAAATGCCGGGCGTATTTGCGGGAGGCGACTGTGCTTCCGGACCTTCCACTGTAATTTCAGCAGTAGCGGCAGGAAAAGTTATTGCGGCAAATATTGACGAATATCTGGGATACCATCATGAAATCAGGAGTGATGTGGAAATACCGGAACCGATTCTGGAAGATAAACAGCCGTGCGGAAGGGTTAACATGACAGAGCGGGAAGCAGGAGAACGAATCTGTGATTTCGAAGGCGTAGAGAATTGTATGACAACAGCGGAAGCATGTCAGGAGGCATCCAGATGTCTGAGATGTGATCACTTCGGATACGGAATATTTAAAGGAGGCAGGGATATAAAATGGTAAATGTTACGATCAATCACCGGGAGATTTCGGTTCCGGAAGGGACGACCATTATGGAAGCAGCAGCATCCATCCATATTCAGATTCCCAAATTATGTTATCTGAAAGATGTAAATGAAATCAGCGCCTGCCGTATCTGTGTCGTAGAAGTGGAAGGTCAGAGCCGTCTGGTAACATCGTGCAATAATGTAGTGGAAGAAGGCATGGTGATTTATACCAACAGTCCAAGAGTCCGGAGAAACCGCCGGCATACCATAGAGATGCTTTTGTCCCAGCACAATATGGAATGTCCAATGTGCGTGCGCAGCGGGAACTGCAGTCTTCAGTCCATTGCCAATGACCTGAACGTAGTAGGAAGTTTTTACAAACAGGAACTGGTGCTTCAGGAATGGGATATGCATTTCCCTCTTATCAGAGAGGCAAACAAATGCATTAAATGTATGCGGTGCATTCAGATCTGTGATAAAGTCCAGGGAATGAACGTATGGGATGTATCCGGAACCGGATCAAGAACAACGGTTGGTGTATCCGGATGCAGAGACATTACATCAGCTGACTGTACGTTATGCGGACAGTGCGTGACCCACTGCCCGACAGGAGCTTTAAGAGAACGAGATGATACAACAAGTTTTTACCGCGCCCTGGAGCGGGAAGATACCGTTGTTGTTGCGCAGATCGCGCCGGCAGTCCGGGCTGCCTGGGGAGAATCCCTTGGTTTGTCCAGAGAAGAGGCGGCAGTAGGTAAGATCGCGGATGCGCTGCGCCGTATGGGAGTGGATTATGTCTTTGACACATCATTTTCCGCAGATCTTACGATCATGGAAGAAGCCCACGAATTTGTGGAGAAATTTACCAAAGGAGAACTGGAGGAAGATACGATGTTCACTTCCTGCTGTCCTGGATGGGTAAGTTTTATGAAAACTCAGTATCCACAGATGACAGGCTGTCTCTCCACGGCAAAATCTCCACAGCAGATGTTCGGAGCCGTAATGAAGAGCGCCTTTGCCAAAAAGCTTGGAATTGAACCGGAAAGAATTTATGCCGTGTCTATCATGCCGTGTCTGGCCAAGAAAGCGGAACGGGAAATGACACTGTTTTATGAAGAGTTTGCAGGACATGATGTAGACTGTGTGCTGACAACAAGAGAGCTGGACCGGATGTTAAAAGCAGATTACATTGATCCGCACACATTGGAAGATGTGGAATTTGACCGTCCGTTTGGGGAAAGCAGCGGCGCAGGGGTAATATTCGGCGCCACCGGCGGAGTGATGGAGGCAGCTTTACGATCTGCCTATTTTATGGTGACAGGAGAAAATCCTCCGGCAGACGCTTTTAAGGAAATCCGCGGCGTGAAGCAGAAAGGCTGGACCGAAGCTGAATTTGACATTGCAGGAAAGAAAGTATCCATTGCCGTAGTAAGCGGATTGAAAAATACAAGGATGCTGATGGAAGCCATTCGAAAGAAAAAAGTCCATTATCATTTTGTAGAAGTTATGGCATGTCCGGGCGGATGTTCCGGCGGAGGCGGACAGCCAATCCATGACGGATATGAGCTGGCAGGCGAACGAGGGGAAAATCTATATTTCCTTGATAAGAATGCCAAAATCCGTTTTTCTCATGAAAATCCGGATATCCGGACATTATATCAGGAGTATATGGGAGAACCGGGAGGCAAAAGAGCTCATCAGCTGCTGCATACGGAACATAGAATTTAAGAGAAAACAGGCTGCTTCCAATGGAGGCAGCTTTTGTTTTTAGATAGAAAGAAGCTTAGTTTTGATACCAGGAGATTGTGCTTTTTTTTGTATAACGTTTACAGAATTCAGTTTTTTCGCTATAATATAGCCTAAAAGGCTGATAAAATGGCCTTGCAGCAATGAAATAACACCATAGGAGGAACAATCATGAGCAAGATTCAGATGACGACCCCGTTAGTTGAGATGGACGGAGATGAAATGACAAGGATTCTTTGGAAGATGATCAAAGAAGAATTGATTCTGCCTTATGTAGATTTAAAAACCGAATATTATGATTTAGGACTGGAACATAGAAATGAAACCAATGACCAGGTTACTTTCGATTCTGCAGAAGCAACAAAGAAATATGGAGTTGCGGTAAAATGCGCTACCATCACTCCAAACGCAGCCCGTATGGAAGAGTATGACCTGAAAGAAATGTGGAAGAGTCCTAACGGAACCATCCGTGCAATCTTAGACGGAACTGTATTCCGTGCGCCAATTACTGTAAAAGGCATTACACCAACCGTAAGCAAGTGGAAAAAGCCAATCACAATCGCCAGACATGCATATGGAGATGTGTATAAAGGCGTAGAAATCAAGGTTCCAGGACCTGGAAAAGCAGAACTTGTCTTTACAGGAGAAGATGGACAGGAAATCAGAGAAACCATTCACGATTTTGACGGACCGGGAATCATTCAGGGAATGCATAACCTGGATGCTTCCATTGAAAGTTTCGCAAGAAGCTGCTTTACATATGCGCTGGATACAAAACAGGATCTCTGGTTTGCAACAAAGGATACAATTTCCAAGAAATATGATCACAACTTTAAAGATATTTTCCAGGAAATTTATGATAAAGAATACGCAGAGAAATTTGAGGCAGCTGGTATTGAATACTTCTATACCCTGATCGATGACGCAGTAGCAAGGGTTATGAGATCTGAAGGCGGATTTATCTGGGCCTGCAAGAACTATGACGGAGATGTTATGAGTGATATGATCTCATCTGCTTTTGGTTCTCTGGCCATGATGACATCTGTACTGGTATCTCCTCAGGGCTATTATGAGTATGAAGCAGCACATGGAACTGTACAGCGTCATTATTATAAACACCTGAAAGGGGAAGAAACATCCACGAACTCCGTAGCAAGCATCTTCGCATGGACCGGAGCATTAAGAAAACGCGGTGAGTTAGACGGTAATCAGGAACTGATGGATTTCGCGGACAGACTGGAAAAGGCAACTCTGGATACTATCGAATCCGGAACTATGACCAAAGACCTTGCATTGATCACAACACTGGAAAATGTAAACGCAGTCAACAGCGAAGGATTCATCAAGGCAATCGCAGAAAGATTATAAAAAAAGAGAAACGATCTCAGGAAAACAGCCTGAGATCGTTCTATTTTTTTAGTTCTTTGTCAGATACAGGGAAAGTAAGGAACAGAGCTGTTTTTTTTGAAAGAAGCATCCGGAAAATTAGAAAGTCTGCACAGGAGGAGGCAATTTTGAAGGGGAAGCCTCCTGTGGATCAAAGAGTTCACATAGGAGGAGCCAAAATTGAAGAAAGGGCCTCCTGTGGGTCAAAAAGCCTGCACAGGAGGAGATAAGCATGAAGAAAGAGCCTCCTGTGGGTCAAAAAGCCTGCACAGGAGGAGATAAGCATGAAGAAAGAGCCTCCTGTGGGTCAAAAAGCCTGCGCAGGAGGAGATAGATATGGAGAAAGAACCTCCTGTGGATTAAAGAGTCTGCACAGGAGGAGATAAGCATGGAGAAAGAACCTCCTGTGGATCAAAGAGTCTGCACAGGAGGAGATAAACATGGAGAAGGAGCCTCCCATGGATCAAAAAACTCACACAGGAGGAGATAAACATAGAAAAAGAACCTCCTGTGGATCAAAGAGGCCGCACAGGAGGAGCCAAAATTGAAGAAAGAGCCTCCGGTGGGTCAAAGAGGCCGCACAGGAGGAGATAAACATGAAGAAAGAGCCTCCTGTGGATCAAAAAGCCTGCACAGGAGGAAATAGGTTCAGAAAAAGAACCTCCTGTGGATCAAAAAGCCTGCACAGGAGGAGGCAAAATTGAAGAAAGAGCCTCCTGTGGGGCAAAGAGTCTGCACAGGAGGAGATAAACATAGAAAAAGAGTCTCCTGTGGGCCAAAGAGTCTGCACAGGAGGAAATAAGCATGAAGAAAGAGCCTCCCATGGATCAAAAAACTCACACAGGAGGAGATAAACATAGAAAAAGAGCCTCCGGTGGATCAAAAAGCCTGCGCAGGAGGAGATAAGCATGAAGAAGGAGCCTCCTGTAGATCAAAGAGGCCGCACAGGTAAAGACGGAAACATAGGAAACGAAAACATGAAAAAGAAAAACAGGATCTTATGGGGCAGTGTCCTGATAATCATTGGAATCATTACGGCAGCAGGAATGATTCTCATCAGGAGAGATGCCTCACAGGAAAATCAAAAAGATGCCGGATGGCAGGCATACTGGAACGATGTAAAGGATGACTGGACGCAGATTTCACTGCTTCCCGGAAGTGATGAATCCAAACTCAATTTTGCGTGGTATACGCCGGAGAACACCACCGATGAAGAGAGCGATCCGGATATGAAAGCTCTTGCAGAAAAAATGGATCCGGAAACGGCAGATGGAAAAATCCCTTCTTTATTAATCGGAGAGGGAAAGAATATGAAGAAAGCTAAACTTTATCCGGCTGTCCAGGCATCGGCAGAAGGAGTGAAAGATTCCAGAGGGGAAACGTATCATTATAATTATGTAACAGTATCAGGATTAAGAGAAAACACAGTATATTATTACAGTTATGACAACGGAAAAGGATACACGGAACCGATGGAGTACCGGACAAAAGGATTTAAGGAATTCAGCTTTATTTTTGCAGGAGATCCTCAGATCGGATCTCCCAATGAGGCAAAAAATACAGGTTCTGAGACATACAGGAAAACTCAGTCAGAGGCAGTCAGCCGGGATGCGAAAGGATGGAATCAGACAATCCAGGCAGCCATGAAACAGACAAAGAACAAAGCTTCTTTTATAATCTCAGCGGGAGATCAGATTCAGACGCCGCAGTCTCAATGCCCGGGCAGAGATGTCTCCTATAACGAAATCGAATATACAGGATTTTTAAGTCCTCCGGCTTTACGGTCTCTTCCGGCTGCAGTATCTGTGGGGAATCACGATGGGGACAATACGAATTTTTCTTATCATTTCCATATGCCGAATCAAAGCAGACTGGGACGTACGGCAGCAGCAGGAGATTACTATTTTACCTATGGAAACGGCCTGTTTCTGATGATCAACGCCCAGAATGATGATACGGAAGAACACAGGAAATTTATAGAAGAAACAATCAGAAAAAACGAAGACTGCAGATGGCGGATTGCCGTGCTTCATCAGGATATTTACGGTTCTGCCCTTCATTCCAGTGAACCGGAAATTATTTCCATGAGGGAAGAAATGACGCCTGTCCTGGAAAAAAATAAGATTGATCTGGTGCTTTCCGGACATGACCATGCCTATTCCAGAAGCAAAATGTTAAAAGGCGGGAAAGAATCCGATTCGGGAGTAAAAGAAAATCAGCGGGTTCTTTATAAGAATCCCAAAGGCATTCTTTATCTCACCGGCGGGTCTTCTTCCGGCAGCAAATACTATGGTCTGGCAGAAGACAGGCAGTCCTACATCGCAGCGCGGTGGCAGGAAAATGTACCTGCATATTCGATTCTGGAAGCAGCAGAAGATACACTTACAATCAATACATACCGGACGGATTGTGGGAGAAAGACTGACTGGGAAGTTGTGCTGGAAAAGGAATAAAACAAGGCGGAAGAATATAATTCTTCCGCCTTGTTTTATCTCCAATGGCCGTTATAATAGAAGGAGAATGTAAGAATTTTGAAAGGTTTGTATTAACATAAAATACAGAATCAACTGATATGATAATATCATCAAAGATAGGGAGGGCATTATGAATCAAACGAAGATCCTAGTAGTAGACGATGACAGAGAAATTGTCGGAGCAATCAAAAAACGCCTGGAACTGGAAAACTATCAGGTCCTGGCAGCCTACGACGGGCTGGAAGCCATGGATATCCTGATGTCTCAGGATGTACAGCTGCTTATTATAGACGTGATGATGCCGAAAATGGATGGGTTGTCCGCAACTATGAAAATTCGTGAGAGCAAGAACATACCTATCATTATTTTATCAGCAAAAACAGAGGAGAGTGATAAGATCCTGGGATTATCCATGGGAGCCGATGATTATGTCAGCAAACCATTCCGCCCGGATGAACTGGTAGCCAGAGTGAAATCACAGCTTCGCCGATACATGCAGCTTGGCAGCATGAGTTCCGCAAAGCAGAGCAAAGATAAGATTGTAAATGGCGGTCTGATCCTGGATACAGAAGGAAAGCGGATTCTGGTAGATGGGGAGCCGGTAAAGCTGACGGCAACGGAATACAAAATACTTTATTTGTTGATGAATCATCTGGGCCGGGTATTTTCTGCGGATGAAATCTATGAAAGAGTGTGGCAGGAAGAAGCTTACGCGACGGAAAATACAGTTATGGTCCATATCCGGAGGATTCGGGAAAAGATTGAGATTGATACGAAGAATCCAAAATATTTAAAGGTGGTGTGGGGAATTGGATATAAGATGGAAAAAATGGATTAATACGCTGTGTATTGCGGCCGTTATCTGTCTGATGACGGCAGGGGGCGTGTATGGGCTGAATGGAACCAATGGGGCGGCATCTCTTCAGACCGGAGTTTCTCTGGATGAGTTTGAAGAAAACGGATATTTTACCAATCTGTTTCAGCAGGGACTCTTGTTTCAGTGGTCAAAAGAACAGGGATACTCCCTGGAGACAGAAGATTATCAGGGAATTTCCCGGAATCTTCTCGATAAGCTGGAAAATGAAATGGATCTGGATGCGGATCTGGTGTTTAAACCATATGGGAAGAAAACAGTCCGGGAAGAAAGCCAGTATGGCAGTCAGAAGGCCGATTTTCAGGGCGGCAACACAATGCAGATGACAATACAGAGAGATCAAAGCGAGCAGATTAATCAGGCCGGACAGTTTGTGAACTGGGAAAACGGATATGAAGGCCAGTACGATCCGGAAAACTTTTATCAGGTTTCCGGAGATATGATGATTACTCTGCCAGAGGGTCTGCTGATCAATGGGGAAGAAGGAAGGCGGCTGGAATCAGGAACGATTCGCATCCGCATCACTCAAAAGGGTATGGATTTGATTGAGCAGGAATATAAGAAAGAGCAGACTCAGCTGATCCGTTATGTAAAAGAAATGACAATCATTCTGGGATTGGAAGTTCTGGGTGTCATTCTGCTGATCGTATTGTTTGCGCTGCAGGGAAGCCGGACCAGATTTTTCCGGTGGCTGGATCATATATGGTGGGAAGTGATCCTGCTGGCAGCTTTTTGGATCGGAGTCGGCCTGATTGGTTTGTATGCATGGACCTGGAGTGTAGGTCAGGACTATATGATGGGACTGACAGATCAGGCACAGGAAGAGATGATCGTTATGATCTGCAGTTTCCTAGTGCCGGCGCTGATTGCGTTGGCTGCGGTCTGCATTCAGACAACGGTATGGAGACTGAAGGAGCATAAATTGCTGGATTCGACTTTATGCATCGGATATTTTCGAAAATGGTACCGGAATTCCAAAAAGAGAAATCAGCTGGAATATGAAGCAATGAGTTTTGAGCAGCAGCATGTAAAAGACAGGATTCATCAATACCGGATCGGGAGAAGGATTTTGATTGTCTTTATCCTGTTTGGAATTTGTATTATGAACATATCCGGCGCCCTGGGACTTGGATTTATCATTCTGGGAGCTGTCGGGCTGAAATATCTGGTAAAATATTCTGATAAATATGCGGCAGAGCAGAAAGACTTAAACAAACTGGTAGAACAGATTGACCGGATCGCCAATGGAGAATTGACGGCAACGACAGATATTGAGGAAGGAAGCGTTTATTACGATTACAGCCAGAAGCTTGCCAACATCGGAAATGGAATGGAGAAAGCGCTGGAAGATCAGATGCGAAATGAGCGCATGAAGATCGATCTGATCACCAATGTATCCCATGACTTAAAAACGCCGCTGACGTCCATCATTGGCTATGTGGATCTCCTGAGCCGGGATGAGACGTTATCGCCGGAAGCGAGAGATTATGTTAAGATCCTGACCCAGAAAACAGAACGGCTGAAAAATATCATTTCAGATTTGTTTGAACTGGCAAAGTCTACCAGCGGAAATGCAAAAATATCTCTGGAAGTTATGGATATGCGAAAACTCCTGGAACAGACGATGGCAGATATGGGTGATAAGATCGAAGCATCCGGATTCCACATCCGGTTTCAGTGCAAAGCACAAAATACAAAATTCCTGGGAGACGTCAACCGCATGTACCGGGTGGTACAAAATGTCCTGGAAAATGCATTAAAATATTCCATGAAGGGGACGAGGATTTTTATTGACATTACAGAAACCGATCAGAGGCTGAAACTGGAAGTCGTCAACACCGCATCCTATGAAATGGATTTCACGGAAGAAGAAATTATGGAACGATTTGCCAGGGCAGAAAAATCCAGAACCAGTGAAGGCAATGGACTGGGATTGTCAATTGCAGATAGTTTTACCAAAAATTGTGGGGGAGATTTCGGCATTGAGGTCCGGGGAGACCAGTTCAGAGTGGAGATTTCCTTCCAGAAATACACAGAAAAAGTAAAATGATGTAAAAAACAGCCTATATTTCGGCAAAAAAGAAAAAAATGCAAAAAAAATTGTATTTTTTCTAATAAACAGTAGAAAATGTAAATAGAAAAGTATATACTATATAATGTACTGAGAGATATGCGGAAGTGTGGGACGGTATAGCTTATGATACATGGTTGACGTATCGTTCGCCTTATATTTCAGGTACGGTTTTAAGAGGAAGTTCTTGCCGCCCTTGGGCAGGAACTTTTTCTTTTTTTGATTCACAGAAGATTCATAGACACGTTTTTGGAAAAATGATATACTGTTAACAAATGATGTGAAGACGGAAGCAGCAGGATCAGGCATCATTCATTTTTTTGATAGAAAGGAACGCAAAGGATGAAGAGAAGAATCTTAAGTCTCGTTCTAATTTTCATAATGCTTTTCTGTGCCGGATGCCAGTCCAAGGACAAGAAAGAGAAGACAGCGGCCAGGACGGAAGACCTGGACGAAGCAACTTTAGAGGGAATGTCTGAGGACATCACAAAAGACCTGTCTCTGGAAACAAAGATCGGACAGCTGTTTATGGTGCCGCTGTACTCGCTGGATGAAGGAGATACGAAGAATCAGCAGAAGATCACCAGTCAGATGAAGAAGACCATGAAGCAGTACAAGATGGGCGGCGTTGTTTTGTTTTCCAAAAATATGACCGACGCCGGTCAGACAAAGGAACTGATCAGCGGTCTGCAGGATGCGTCAAGGATTCCGCTGTTTGTATCGGTGGATGAAGAAGGAGGCTCCGTGGCCCGTGTATCTTCCAACGAAAAGATGGGAGTAACTCATTATCCGGCCGCCAGAGAGATCGGGGAGACCTATAACGAAGATCAGCTGGAGGAGATGGGAAAGACGCAGAGCAGCCAGCTGAAGAAACTGGGATTTAACATGAATCTGGCGCCGGTAGCCGATGTCCTGACCAATGAATCCAATACAGAGATCGGGGACAGGAGTTTCGGATCCGACGCAGGGGATGTATCAGATATCATCTCAACTTTGGTAACAAGCATGCAGAAACAGCAGATTTCAGCTGTTTTAAAACATTTTCCAGGCAGCGGAGAGACCTGGGGAGACACCCACCGGGGCAGTGCGGAAGCAGAGCAGACGATCCAGACTCTGCGTAAAATAGACTTTAAGCCGTTTGAGGCAGGAATTGACGCCGATGTGGATGCAGTCATGGTATCCCATCTGATGTTAAGCAATGTAACCGATGAAAGGGAACCTTCTACTTTAAGCAAGAGAGTGGTAACTGATATTTTAAGAAACGAACTGGAATTTGACGGCGTTGTTATGACAGACGCCATGAACATGAAAGCTATTACCGATGACTATTCCGCCGGGGAAGCGGCAGTTAAGGCGCTGCAGGCAGGAGTGGACGTCATCTTAATGCCGGACGATCTGGCAGAGGCATATAAAGCGGTCAAAAAAGCGGTGGATAACGGAGAGATCAAAGAGTCCAGAATCGATGAATCCGTTGAGCGGATTATTTATACTAAGTTAAAACGAGGCGTGATACCGCCGGATACCGATCTTTTAAAAGACAATGGATAACAGAGAAACTGCAGGGAATCCTTCCTTGCAGTTTCTTCTTTCATATGGTAGTATCTAGGAGGAGTAAGTCTTGAAATGTCAAGGAATAAAGGAGTTTCATCATGCAAAAAAGAAACTTGCGGTATGAGGGAAAGGCAAAGAAGGTCTTCGAGACAGACGATCCGGATTTGCTGATCATCGATTACAAAGACGACATCACTGCCTGTGACGGAAAGAAAAAAGGAAACATCAAGGATAAAGGCATTGTCAACAACCGGATGACCAACTGCATGCTGAAGATCATAGAACAAAGTGGAATCCCAACTCATTATGTACAGGAAATCAGTGACCGGGAGACGGTCGTCAAGAAGGCGGAAGCCATCCCAATGGAAGTCATTGTCCGGAACATTGCGGCGGGAAGCATGACCAGGAGACTGGGAATACCGGAAGGGTATGAACTGCTGCCGCCAACGCTGGAATTTCATTTTAAAGATGACAGGCGGAATCATCCATGGATCAATGAACATTATGCCCTCACGTTAGGAATCGGGACATATGAAGAAATTGAGACGATCACCAACTATGCATTCCAGATCAACCAGGTACTGGTAGAAGAACTGGCCAGATCCAATCTCAAGCTGGTAGATTTTAAGATTGAATTTGGGCGGTATGAAGGAGAGATCATCCTGATCGATGAGATCTCACCGGACACCTGCCGTCTCTGGGATATGCACACCAATGAAAAGCTGGACAAAGACAGATTCCGTTATGATATGGGAAATGTAGAGTCAGCTTACGAAGAAGTATATAGAAGATTAGTATTATAGGAAGGCTTAAAATTACAATGAGCAGAGAGAACTTTGATAAGTTAGGAGAAGAATGCGGAGTATTTGGAATTTACGATTTCGATGGAAATGACGTAGCATCCACCATTTATTATGGATTATTCGCATTGCAGCACAGAGGCCAGGAAAGCTGCGGAATTGCCACAGCAGACACCAACGGGCCGAAACGCAACATTTGCACTCACAAAGGAATGGGACTTTGCAACGAAGTCTTCACTCCGGAGATTTTAGATGGCTTAAAAGGAGACATCGGAGTCGGACATGTCCGTTATTCTACCGCCGGAGAAAGCACCAGGGAAAATGCCCAGCCTCTGGTATTAAACTATGTGAAGGGAATCCTTGGGGTAGCCCATAATGGAAACCTGATCAACGCTCTGGAATTAAGAGAAGAACTGGAGCAGACTGGAGCCATTTTCCAGACAACCATCGATTCTGAAGTTATTGCGTACCATATCGCAAGAGAAAGAATCAAAGTAGACAGTGTAGAAAAAGCAGTGGCAAACGCCATGGACAAGATCAAAGGAGCCTATTCTCTGATCGTCATGTCCCCAAGAAAACTGATCGGAGCAAGGGATCCGTATGGATTCAAGCCGCTTTGCATCGGAAAGAGGGACAATGCCTATATCCTTGCGTCTGAAAGCTGTGCCCTGGACACCATCGGCGCAGAATTTGTCCGGGACGTAAGACCGGGAGAGATTGTTGTCATCACAAAAGACGGCATAAAATCCAATTGTGAAAAATGTCTCCCAAAAGAACAGGAAGCAAGATGTATTTTTGAATACATTTATTTCGCAAGACCGGACAGCCGGATCGATGGCGTGGACGTTTATGACTCCAGGATCCAGGCAGGACGTTTCCTGGCACAGGATTCACCGGTAGAAGCAGACATGGTAGTCGGCGTGCCGGAATCCGGAAACACAGCCGCTCTGGGATATTCCAGAGAATCCGGAATCCCTTACGGCAAGGCGTTTGTGAAAAATGCCTATGTAGGAAGAACCTTCATCAAGCCGGGTCAGAGCAGCAGGGAATCTAGTGTACAGATTAAATTAAACGTCATCAAAGAAGCGGTGGAAGGAAAACGTATCATCATGATTGATGACTCCATCGTACGAGGCACAACCAGTGACCGCATCGTTTCTATGTTAAGAGACGCAGGAGCCACTGAAGTCCATGTAAGGATCAGCTCTCCGCCATTTTTATGGCCATGTTATTTCGGAACCGATATTCCGGCAAGAGAACAGCTGATTGCTTATAACAGAACCATCGAAGACATCCGAAAGATCATCGGAGCGGACAGCTTAGGCTATTTAAAGGAAGAAAGACTTTCCGAGATGGCCAAGGGACTGCCGATCTGTAAAGGATGCTTCACAGGAAAATATCCAATGGAACCGCCAACACGGGATATCCGTGGCAATTATGAAAAGTAAGGAGTTAATATGAGTAACGACAGATATCAGAGCCCATTATCAGAACGCTATGCCAGCAAAGAAATGCAGTATATCTTTTCTCCGGACAAGAAATTCAAGACATGGAGAAAATTATGGATCGCGCTGGCAGAAACAGAGAAAGAATTAGGACTGGACATTACCCAGGAACAGATCGATGAACTGAAAGCCCACGCAGACGACATTAACTATGAAGTTGCCAAAGAAAGAGAAAAACAGGTACGCCATGATGTTATGTCCCATGTTTACGCTTACGGAAAACAATGTCCAAAAGCAAAGGGAATTATCCATCTGGGAGCCACATCCTGTTATGTAGGCGACAACACAGATATCATCATCATGACAGAAGCGCTGAAATTAGTGCGGAAAAAACTTCTGAACGTTATGAACGAACTTTCCAAGTTCGCCATGAAATACAAAGATCTGCCGACTTTGGGATTTACACATTTCCAGCCGGCACAGCCGACAACCGTAGGAAAGAGAGCTTCCTTATGGCTGATGGATCTTGTATATGACTTGGAAGATCTGGATCATGTGATCAAAAACATGCGTCTTTTAGGTTCCAAAGGAACGACAGGAACCCAGGCAAGCTTCCTGGAGCTGTTTGAAGGAGACCATGAGAAAATCAAGAAGATCGATGGAATGATCGCGGAAAAAATGGGATTTGACAAGTGTCAGCCGGTATCCGGACAGACATACTCAAGAAAGATCGACTCCCGTGTTATCAATGTTTTAAGCCAGATTGCCCAGTCAGCCCATAAGTTCTCCAACGATATTCGTCTGCTTCAGCACCTGAAAGAAATCGAAGAGCCGTTTGAGAAAAACCAGATCGGGTCATCCGCAATGGCATATAAGAGAAATCCAATGAGAAGTGAGAGAATCGCTTCCCTGGCAAATTATGTGATGGCAGACGCCATGAACCCTGCAATGGTAGCATCTACCCAGTGGTTTGAGAGAACTCTGGATGACTCCGCCAACAAACGTTTATCCGTACCGGAAGGATTCCTTGCCATTGACGGTATCCTGGATCTGTACCTGAACGTAGTAGACGGCCTGGTGGTATATCCGAAAGTCATCGAAAGCCGTCTGATGAGCGAACTGCCATTTATGGCAACCGAGAACATCATGATGGATGCGGTAAAAGCCGGCGGAGACCGTCAGGAACTTCATGAGAGAATCCGTGTGCACTCCATGGCAGCAGGAAAAGTAGTAAAAGAAGAAGGAAAACCAAACGATCTGTTAAGCAGGATCGCCAACGATCCGGCCTTCGGAATGACCATGGAACAGCTGGAATCCATCATGGATCCAAAGAACTTCGTAGGACGGGCGCCGCAGCAGACTGAAGAATTCATTCAGGAAGTGGTACAGCCGATCTTAGACGAAAACAAAGATATCCTTGGAATGACAGCCGAAATCAACGTATAAACAGAAAACAAATCCCAAACAGCCGCCGGCAGATAACTCTGCCCTGCGGCTGTTTTCTCATTTGGAAAGAGAGAGAAAATCAAAGAATGCGTTAAAAAACGGAATTAGATAAAAATCAAAGAAAACGGAAAAATTAAAAAGAAATACCATTTTTATACAAAAATGTCAAGCGGTAAATACTGGAAAAGTACACAAAGATGTATAAATGGACAAAATATTGCGGGAATGGAATTCAGAAATGAGAAAAAAGGTGATATAATAAACTTAATATGCCTATTTGGGGCAGAGTGTGAAGAAGTGAAAAGAAAAAAGGAGATAAAAATATGGGGTACCAGACAATGAAATTTTCAGAAGGAACCAGATTCCTTGTGACAGGGGGAGCAGGGTTTATCGGATCTAATCTTTGTGAAGCAATCTTAGGGCTGGGATATCCGGTCGTCTGTCTTGATAACCTTTCCACCGGAAAGATGGAAAATATGGAAGAATTTATGACCCACCCGGATTTCAAATTCATTGAAGGAGACATTCGGGATTTCGATACATGTATGAAGGCCTGCGAAGGAGTTGATTATGTCCTTCATGAGGCAGCTCTTGGAAGTGTGCCAGGCAGCATTGAAAATCCGCTGGAGTATGACGCGGTCAACGCCCAGGGAACCTTACATATGATGGAGGCAGCCAGACGCCAGGGTGTGAAACGTTTCATCTACGCATCCAGCTCCGCTGTATATGGCGACTGTGATGTGATTCCGAACAAAGAAGGATATGAAGCACAGGTTCTGTCACCATACGCCCTTCATAAGAAAACCTGTGAAGAATACGGACGTCTGTATACAAATCTGTATGGCCTGCCGACCTGCGGCCTGCGTTACTTTAATGTATTTGGAAGACGCCAGGATCCGGGAGGAGCTTACGCAGCCGTCATTCCAAAATTCATCAAAATCCTGCTGGAAGGCAAAGCGCCGAAGATCAATGGTGACGGAAAGCAGACAAGAGACTTTACCTTTGTAGAAAATGTGGTAGAAGCCAACTTAAAAGCCTGCCAGGCACCGGAGGAATGTGCCGGAGAGGCCTTCAACATCGCATACGGCGCAGAAGAAAGCCTTCTTCATGTATACGATGTATTATGCGAAACTCTGAACCTTGATACCAAACCGGAATTCGGTCCGGAGCGTCAGGGTGATATCAAGTTCTCTAACGCGGACATCACGAAAGCCAAAGAAAAGCTGGGATACGATCCGGACTATGACTTCGAAACCGGATTAAAACTGGCCATCGACTGGTATAAAGAGAACTTGTAGAAAGAAACGCAGAGGAAAAGAAAATGAAGATAAAAGAAAAATTCATGAGAAAAAGGTCAGCCATTGTCCTGCTTCTTTGTGATATTGTGGGACTTCAGCTGGCATCAGCTCTGGCAATTTTGACACGGTTTGAATTTCAGCCGTCAACGGTGGAACCATACTTTGTAGACACTTTGCTGCGGTATGCAGTCTTAAATACATTCTGCAGTTTATTTATCTTCGCAGCCTACCGTCTGTATGCGATTCTATGGAGATTCGCCAGCGTGATGGACTTCTTTAATGTGGTAAAAGCGGTTCTAGTGGCCAGTGCATTTCAGTTTATTGGAATGCATCTGCTGGCATGGCCGATTCCGAGAAGTTATATCATCCTTTATATCGGATGGGCAGGACTGATCGTCGTAATGCCAAGAATTCTGATCCGGGTGCTGCGGGGAGGCAGAAAGATTCCGCTGCAGAAAGTGGACAAACAGCCGACTGCCGTTATGCTGATCGGAGCCGGAGAAGCCGGAAATATGATCTTAAATGAGATCAAGAACAGCCAGTTCGTGGACAAAGAAGTCTGCTGTATCATCGACGATGATTCCAAAAAATGGGGAACTTTCTTAAATGGGGTTCCTGTGGTAGGTGGACGGCATAAGATTCTGCAGTATGCCGTAAGATTTGGAATCAAAGAAATCATTCTTGCCGTGCCGACAATAGAGGCTCATGACCGGAAAGAAATCTTAAATATATGCAAACAGACAGGATGCAAGCTCAGCATGCTTCCGGGTATGTATCAGCTGATCAACAGTGAGGTCAAAGTATCCATGCTGAGGGATGTTCAGATTGAAGACCTGCTGGGAAGAGAACCGGTTAAAACAGATCTTCCGGATATTATGCAGTATGTGGAAGGTCATAAGGTTATGGTAACCGGAGGCGGAGGCTCCATCGGAAGTGAGCTGTGCCGTCAGATTGCCAACTATCATCCGGAATCCCTGTTGATTCTGGATAATTACGAGAATAATGCCTACGAACTTCAGATGGAGTTGAAACGTCACTATCCGGAATTGGATGTGATGGTTCTCATTGTTTCTGTACAGAACCGCCAGAGAATCCGCAATATTTTCGCAAAATACCGTCCGGAGATTGTATTCCATGCGGCTGCTCATAAACATGTACCTTTGATGGAAAACAGTCCATGTGATGCTATTAAGAATAATGTATTTGGAACTATCAACGTGGCAAAAGAAGCCAGCGCTGTAGGAACAAAACGTATGGTACTGATTTCTACGGATAAGGCCGTGAGACCGACCAATATCATGGGTGCGTCCAAACGAATCTGCGAGATGGTCATCCAGACCTTCAATCAGCACTCTGATACGGAATATGTAGCGGTACGTTTTGGAAATGTTTTGGGAAGCAACGGAAGCGTTGTGCCGCTGTTCCGGAAACAGATTCAGGAAGGCGGACCGGTTACAGTCACTCATCCGGAGATTATCCGGTACTTTATGACTATACCGGAAGCTGTCAGCCTGGTGCTTCAGGCCGGGGCCTACGCCAAAGGAGGAGAAATCTTCATTCTGGATATGGGTGAGCCGGTGAAAATCCTGGATCTTGCGGAAAACATGATTCGTCTGTCAGGACTGACGCCGGGAGAAGATATTGAGATTAAATTTACCGGATTACGACCGGGAGAGAAGCTGTATGAAGAACTGCTGATTGATGAAGATAACAAGAAAGAAACACCGAACAAACGAATCTTTATCGGACAGCCGATTCCGCTGGATGAAGAGAAATTTATCGAAGACATCAGAAGACTGGAAACAGCAGCATTCTCAGAAGACCCGAATATCCGGGATATTGTAAAAGAACTGGTGCCGGAATATACAATTAATGGACATTAGGAGAAAAGAAGTATGTATCAGAAAGTAATCAAACGATGGCTGGATATCATATGCTGCGGAGGCGCTATGATATTTCTGTGGCCAGTATTCCTTATCATCGCTGTGCTGATCAAACTGGATTCCAAAGGACCGGTTTATTTTAAGCAGAAGCGGGTGGGAATTCATAAAACACATTTTTATATTTATAAATTCCGAACCATGCGGACTGATACGCCAAAAGATATGCCGACGCATCTGCTGAAAGATCCAGATGCTTACATTACCAGGATGGGAAAATTTCTTCGGAAAACCAGCCTGGATGAACTGCCGCAGATCTTACATAATGTTCTGATCAACGGGGATATGTCGATCATAGGGCCACGGCCAGCCCTCTGGAATCAGTATGACCTGATTGAAGAGAGAGATAAATATGGGGCAAATGACGTGAAACCGGGAATCTCAGGATGGGCTCAGATTCATGGGAGAGACGAACTGGAAATTCCTGTAAAAGCAGAACTGGATGGATATTATGCACAGCACATCGGATTCCTCATGGATGTAAGATGCCTGCTGGGAAGCGTTAAATCTGTATTAAAGAGCGAAGGAGTCGTAGAAGGCGGAACCGGAGCGATGGAAATGGCAGCAGAGGCAGAACGTGATACAGGAATCCGCTGCAGTGGAGACGCAGACGGGAAAAAGATATACATACTGGGAGAAAACAGTTATATTGGGACATCGGTCGAAAACTGGCTGTTGAAGAATGAAAGGAAATATCAGATAATAACAATTGATATTCAAAAAACTGGTTTCAAAGAATTCCGTTTTGAAAAAGATTCCTGTGTATTTTTTGTTGCCGGAATAGCACATCAGAAGGAAACATCCGAAAATCGAAAATTATATTACCGGGTAAATCGGGATATGCCGCTTCAGGCTGCAAGAAAAGCCAGAAAAGAAGGCGTATCACAGTTTATTTTCATGAGCTCCATGAGCGTATTTGGGAAAGTAACAGGAATTATTACACCGCATTCTAAAAAAGAACCAACAACCAATTATGGAAAATCAAAATTACAGGCAGACAGAAACTTAATGAAAATGAACGGGGAAAATTTCCGGGTATGCATCATTCGGCCGCCAATGGTTTATGGGAACGGATGTAAAGGTAACTATCAGCTTCTGAGGAAACTGGCGTTGAAAACACCTGTTTTTCCATCGGTTAAAAATAAGAGGAGCATGATATTTATTGATAATCTGTGTGATTATATCCAATGGCTGATTGATGAAGAACGAGCCGGAATATATTATCCTCAGAACCAGAAATATGTCTGTACAGCGGATATGGTGAAGGCAATTGCGGAAGTGCATGGGAAAAAGATTTTATTTATCCCGGTATTTAATGCACTGATTCAAAAAATCAAAATGCCTTTGATAGAAAAAGTGTTTGGAAATCTGGTATATCGATGCCCATTAAAGAAAGCAAATGCTGTAGAGGATTTCTATGAAACCATAAAATTAACGGAGAAAGTGAAATGACAAGAAAAAAAGTGCTCTTTGTGGCAACAGTAGTAAAAATGCATATTAATGTTTTTCATATTCCTATGTTGAAATGGTTTCATGATCAGGGATGGGAAACGCATGTATGCGCGAAAGATGATTTTGATGCAGATGAAACATGCGAAATACCGTACTGTGATTATTTCCATGAAACGGACTTCGCACGTTTCCCTCTGAAAATACAGAACATAGAAGCTTACCGCAGCATGAAAAAGCTAATAGAAAAAGAAAAATTTGATATTGTTTATTGTCATACCCCGGTAGGGGCGGCAGTTGCCAGACTTGCCGCAGTGTCAGAAAGAAGAAACGGAACGAAAGTTATTTATATGGCACATGGATTTCATTTTTACAAAGGGGCTCCATTGGCAAACTGGCTGTTATATTACCCGGCGGAAAAGTTTTTATCAAGATTTACAGATCTGCTGATTACTATTAATAAAGAAGATTATGGAAGAGCGAAATCATTTCATATGAAGCGTCTTGAATATATTCCGGGTGTAGGAATCGATTTGAATCGATTTTCTGTATTGCCTGGAATAAGGGAAGAGAAGAGAAAGGAATTAAATATCTCAGATGATGAATTCGCTCTGGTATCTGTAGGAGAGTTAAGTAGGAGAAAAAATCACAGGGTTGTAATTGAAGCATTACATCAATTAGAAAATAGAAAAATTAAATACTTCATTTGCGGCTGTGGGGCTCTGGAGAATGAACTCAAAGATTTAATAAAAGAATATGGTCTGAATGATCAGATTTTTTTATTAGGATTTAGAAAAGATATTCCGGAAATCTACAATGCATGTGATGTATTTGTATTTCCATCATTACAGGAGGGACTGCCGGTGGCAATGATGGAAGCCATGGCATGTGGACTTCCTGTTATTGCGTCTAACATCAGAGGGAACAGCGATCTTATCGATCGAAAAAAGGGAGGATATCTGATAAAGCCGACAAATGTGGATGGATTTGCTAAAGGAATTGAAAAAATGGAGAAGAATCGAGATCGTTTAGATGGAATCAGGCGATATAATCTTAATAAGATACAACAGTATAGAACGGAAGAAATAGTAGACAAAATGGCAGAATTGTATCAGCAGATAATGTAAAGGGAGGTGTGAGTAAGTGATATTTCAGTGGCAGTTGTTTGTTTTGCTGATAGTTGTAGGAGTATTAGCTGGTTCAGCTAATATGATAGAGGGAGTAAACTCTTTTGGTCAAATCGAGACAAGATATAAATTAGCACCTGCATTATTTGTTGCAATACCGCTTATATATTTAGCAGGAACAAGAGGCGATAATATTGGTGATACATATGTATACAGAGAAAGTTTTTTAAATATGCCTTCTTCGATTTCTGCAATTCCGGGCTATATTACTGATGATATGAGGGATAAAGGATTCGCAGTACTTTCCGTAGTGATAAAATCAATTATAGGAAACAAAGATGTAGTGTATTTTACAATAATTGCAGCAATTTGTATATTATGTGTTGTATTAACTTATAGAAAATATTCATGTAATTTTATTATCTCTGTTTTCCTTTTTATTGCTTCAGGAGAGTATATTCAATGGACTTATAATGGGATACGTCAGTTTATTCCGGTTGCCATTTTATTTGCCTGTACTGGATTAATATTAAAGAAAAAATATATACCTTTTATAATGTTAACATTAATTTTATCTACAATTCATGCCTCAGCTTTGCTTATGATTCCAATGGTATTTATTGTTCAGGGACGAGCATGGAATAGGAAAACAATGTTATTGATGATCGCAGTTATTATAGCAATTGCCTCTTTGGAACAATTTACTGATTTGGTAACAGGAATTATGGAAAATACTCAGTATAGCGGAGAAGTAGATCAGTATTTAAGTACAGAGGGTACAAGTCTACAAAGGGTGCTGGTATATTCTATACCTGCAATATTATCTTTAGTATTAAAACGCAGAATAGACAGGGAAAATCATCCAGTAATAAATTTGGCGGCAAATATGGCATTAATTACGGCATTAACGTATTTGCTTTCAGCTTTTACCAGTGGAATTTTTCTTGGAAGAATTCCAATATATTTTTCATTATATAATTATATTTTACTTCCGTGGTTAATAGAACATTGTTTTACAAAGAATTCGGCAAGATTAATATATCTTGTATTAATTGGATGTTATTTATTATTTTATTATTTTCAGATGCATGTTACTTGGAATCTGGGGTGAAAGGAGTAAAAGTTGATAAGAGTACTTCAAATAGTTACAAATATGCGGCGAGGCGGATTGGAGACAATGTTGATGAATTATTACCGCCATATAGATCGAAACAAGGTACAATTTGATTTTCTGGTACATCGTGATTATGAATCAGATTATGATCAGGAAATACAGGCTCTGGGCGGGAAAATATATCATATTTCACGCCTTATACCATGGAGTAAATTATACCGAAAAAAACTCTGCGCCTTTTTCAAGGAACATCCGGAATATAGAATTGTGCATGTTCACCAAGATTGTTTGAGTTCTGTAGCATTGGAGTGCGCTCAAAAATGTGGAATCCCTGTGAGAATCGCCCATAGCCATAATAGCAATCAGGATAAAAATTGGAAATATATAGTAAAACTATATTATATGAGATTTATTCCTGAGTTTGCTACAGATTTCTTTGCCTGCGGAAAAGAAGCAGGTGATTGGATGTTTAGAGGTCATTCGTATTCACTGTTAAAAAATGCAATTGACAGCGAAAAGTATCGTTATTCTCCAGAACGGGCAAAGCAGGTACGGAAGAAGCTTCAAGTAGAGGATTCAATTGTAATAGGTCATGTTGGTCGATTTAATCCACAGAAAAATCATGGATTTTTGCTTAAAATTTTCAAGGAATGTGAAGAGATAAATCCAAATGTCAGATTACTTTTAGTAGGAGAAGGGGAAGAGCAAGAAAAAATAGAAGAGAAGGCTAAGGAAATGGGACTTTATAATAAAGTAATATTTACAGGAGCCCGTTCAGATGTAAATGATTTAATGCAGGCTATGGATGTATTTGTCCTTCCTTCTTTATATGAGGGGCTTCCTTTGACGATGATAGAAGCGCAGACATCAGGATTGCATTGCGTGATTTCAGAGACAGTACCAGATGAATGTGTAGTAACTAAAGATTTGGTGCGTTATTGTAAATTGGAAGATAAACCGTCAGAATGGGCGGAAATTATTATGCAACAGTCATTGCTTCCAAGAAAAAGTCATGACCAGGAGATTAAAGATTCTGGATATGATATTACATCTGCAGCACAGAATTTGGAAGATTTTTATGTTAGGAGTTCGAAAAGATAGAAATGGTTTTATTAACAGTATTTACACCAGCCTATAATAGAGCACATACGCTGCCACGGACATATAAAAGTCTTTGCCAGCAGGACTGCAAGGATTTCATCTGGCTGATTGTTGATGATGGTTCAACAGATGATACGAAAAAATTGGTAGACGAATGGAAAAATCGTGATAATGGATTTGAAATTCAATACATTTATAAAGAAAACGGTGGAATGCATACTGCCCATAATACTGCATATGAGAATATTTATACAGAGTTAAATGTCTGTATTGATTCAGATGATTGTATGGCTTTGGGGGCTGTTAGAAAAATAAAGGATGAATGGAACCGTATACGGGATAAGGGATACGCTGGTATAATCGGACTAGATGATGATTTAAATACCGGTGAAATCATTGGAAAGGGTTTCCCAGAAGGATTAAAGGAGACTACTTTAGGTGAATATTATGCTGCAGGAGGTGCGGGAGACAAAAAGCTGGTTTACCGTACAGATGTAATGAAAAAATATCCGCCATATCCTGTGTTTGAGGGAGAAAAGTATGTTGCATTGTCGTATAAGTATCTGCTGTGCGATCAAGAGTATAAACTCCGCGTTTTGGATGAAGTTTTGTGTGATGTGGAGTATCAAGCAGATGGATCAACGAATACGATGTGGAAACAATATTGGATGAATCCAAATGGCTTCGCATTTTTAAGAAAACTTGATATGACTTATCCGAGTTCACGAAAAAAGATATTCACTGCTTGTGTTCATTATGTCGCGAGTAATTTGATTGCAGGAAATAAGCATTATATAAAAGAATCTCCCAAATCATTTATAACTGCGATTATGTTCCCGGCAGGATGGTTGTTATATAAATACATTGGATTTAAGAACAGAAATTTATAGTGGAGAAATATATGAAGATTGATTATTCAGTTGTAATACGAACTATGGGAAAGGCTGGAGAGAAATATCAGAAATTGCTGGATTCTATTTCTATGCTTGCTCCCCGCCCGAAGGAAGTTATTGTAGTTCTTCCGGAAGGATATGATTTACCAAAAGAACAGCTGGGATGGGAGAGGTTCTGTTATTCTAAAAAAGGAATGGTTACACAGAGACTTTATGGTCTCCAACAGTGCAAAACCAAATATGCTCTTGTTTGTGATGATGATGTATATTTTGGATCAGATTTTGTCCAGAAATTATATGAACCAGTGAAAAAAGGATATGCCAGATTATCTGCCGGACCATTGTTGTCTTATTTGCCTAAACCCGGAGTACAGAGTTTTTTCCGTGCAGTAACAGGCGCAGAAGTTCCTAAATTGAGAAAAGACAAAAATTATATTTCTATCTTATCTACATCTGGATATTCTTATTATCGAAAGATTAATACCAGAAAGAAAGAATATTTGTATGCAGATTCGTTGCCTTGGACATGCTTTTTCTGTGAAGTAAAAGCAGTAAAAGAAATCCACTTGGAAGAAGAAAAGTGGTTAGAAATGCATGGTTATGCATCGCTTGATGATCAAACAATGTTCTATAAGGCCAAAATGAAAGGAATAAAGACGATTGTGGTAACAAATGCAGTATATGAACATTTGGATGCAAAGACATCCAGGCGGGTATTATCTGATATTGCATACGCAATGGAATTTAACAGGTATGTTTTTTGGCATCGTTTCATTTATAGTGAAGATAACGGATTGAAGAAGATTATAGATATAATGGCAATTCATTATTACTTTTTTTGTAAAGGGTTTTATAATGTGTTTAGATTGATTATTGGAAAGTTAGATACGAAAGCCTTTACAGCAAAAAAACAAGCTGTGAAAGACGCAAAAAATTATACAAAAAGTAAGGAATATCAGAACTTACCTCCATTAAAAAGAAAGGAAAGACGATGACGAAAGTTCTTTTTCTTATTCATGATTTAGGGCATGGCGGGGCTGAAAAAGTCTTAGTGAATTTAGTCAATAACATGAATCCCAAAAAGTTTGATATAACGGTGATGACTTTATTTGACGTGGGAGTCAATCGGCAGTTTTTAGCACCGCATGTTACGTATAAAAGTTGTTTTTCCAAAATGCCGCCTGGAAATTCAAAAATGATGAAAGTACTGACACCAGAACAATTACATAATTGGTTAATAAAAGAACATTATGATATAGAAGTTGCTTATCTCGAAGGACCGTCTGCAAGAGTAATCAGTGGATGCAGAGATAATAATACAAAATTAGTTTGTTGGATACACATCGAACAGAAAACAACAGACAGAGCAGCGGCATCATTTCGCTCAAAAAGGGAAGCAGAAGGGTGTTACAATAGATTTGATAAAATTATAACAGTATCTGAAACGGTGAAAAGTGATTTTACATCGTTATTGTCTATACAAAAACCTGTAGAGGTTTTGTATAATACGAATGAAACAGAAAAAATAATAGAATTATCAAAAGAAAATGTAGAGAATAATCTTTTTCGGGCTGATACATTTAATATTATTGGTGTTGGAAAACTGTTAAAGAGTAAAGGGTTTGATCGCCTTTTCCGTATTCAAAAGAAACTGTTAGAGGAAGGTTATAATGTTAATGTCTATATTTTAGGAGAGGGTCCGGAGTTCACAGCATTAAAGCGTGACGCTAAAGAAAATGGTATGGAAAAGAGGTTTATCCTTTTAGGATATCAGACAAATCCATATAAGTTTGTTTCTAAAAGCGATTTGTTTGTATGTGCCAGTTTTGCAGAAGGATTTTCAACAGCAGCGACGGAGGCCTTGGTTGTGGGCACACCTGTTTGTACTGTCGAAGTATCCGGAATGAAGGAAATGCTTGGGAATAATACATATGGGTTAATTACAGAAAATGATGACAAAGCACTATACCAAGGAATCAAAAGTCTCATGGATGATGATTCTTTATTAGAATATTATAGAAAACAGGCAGTTGTACGAGGAAAAATGTTCAGTACAGAGAAAACAGTAAAAGCCGTAGAAAATATGTTGTTTTCTCTGAAATAGGAGAATATTATGTTGCTATGCTATTTAAATCTAATAAGAAGTATTCCTGCTTTTTTAATGTATTTCAGGATGAGTGATAACGGACTGATAAACGAAGATTTAAAAAAAATTAATCAGCCATCAACTTACTTGGGATTACATCGAGCTTTATATTATAAAGGGAATTGCTTTCGAAATATATTTTATGCTAGAACTGTGAAAGATTATCCATTGCTAACTAAAATTTCAAAACTACTTTTTCCACCTATGTTTGGATTGGGAATTGATGTAGTGAATGGAATTGGAGGTGGAATGCGCATTTATCATGGATATTCTACAATTGTTTTTGCAAAATCAATAGGCAAGAATTTTTCTATATACCAGAATGTAACATTGGGAAGAGGAAAAGAAATTAATGGAAATGATATACCAATTATTGGAGATGATGTTACAGTCTATACTGGTGCAGTCGTTATCGGAGGCATACATATTGGTGATCGAGCCCAAATTGGTGCCGGGGCTGTTGTGGTCAAAGATGTCCCAGCTGATACAGTTGTTGTTGGTGGTTCAGCACGTTTTTTGAAGAGAAAGAAGAGAAATAAAAGTAGTATATATTGATGTTATAATACCAGTATGTAATTGCAAAAAAGTATTAAAAAAGGCAACAAATTCATTTTTTATAAGGAAAGACGATATCCGTATGAGAGAGGATTTAAACAAGATGTAAAACAATCTTATAACGTAAAGGAAAGATAATTGTGAAGTATATAAAAGAAATATTATATCGTTTTCGTGGAGAGTGTACTACTGAGAGATTGGTACAAATGGGAATGAAAGTAGGAAAGAATTTTAAAAGATTGCAGGGAGTTATTTTGGATCCATCGCATTGTTGGCTGATAGAGATAGGAAACAATGTTACGATAGCTCCTAGAGTTCATGTACTATGCCATGATGCCAGTACGAAACAATTTTTGAATTATACAAAGATTGGTCGTGTAACGATAGGAGACAATGTGTTTATAGGAGCTGAGAGTGTGATTCTTCCGGGTGTAACGATAGGAGATAATGTGATCATTGGTGCAAATAGTACGGTGACACATGATGTCCCTGATAATAGTGTTTATACTGGATCACCGGCAAGATTTCTTTGTACTCTGGATGATTATCTGGAAAAAGAACGCAGCCGCATGAAAGAGTCACCATGTTATGGAGAGGAATATACATTGAGGCAGAATGTTTCAATGGAAAAAAGGATCCAGCAAAAAAATGATTTAAAGGGAAAGATAGGGTATATTGATTAATGAAAGTAGAAGTTTCAATTGTTATACCGGCGTACAATATCGCTTCATATGTAGGGAAATGTTTAGAAAGCGTTCTCGCACAAACTTTAAAAGATATAGAAGTGATTGTCGTAGATGATGGTTCTACTGACGAAACAGTGGAAGTGATTAAGTTATATAAGAATAAGGACAAAAGGATTAAATTAATCCAAAAAGAGAATGGGGGAGTGACATCTGCCAGATTAGCGGGAATTCGTGTGGCAACGGGAGAGTATATTGGTTTTGTAGATGGAGATGATCAAATAGAGGCTGATATGTATGAGAGACTGTTAGCTAATGCTATAAAGTACCACGCAGATATTTCACATTGTGGCTATCAGATGGTCTTTCCCAAAAGGGTTGATTATTATTATAATACAGGACGCCTGATACAGCAAAACAATATAACAGGCCTGAAGGATTTGATATCAGGTGAGTTTGTTGAACCTGGACTATGGAATAAGGTTTTTCATAAAAAACTTTTTTATGAATTATTGAAAAAGGATTTGATGGATTTAAAAATTAAATATAATGAGGACCTATTAATGAATTATTTTCTTTTTAAAGAAAGTAACAATGCTATATACGAAGATTGGTGTCCATATCATTATATGATAAGAGGTAATTCTGCCACAGGAGCAGCATTGAGTGTACAAAAACTTATGGATCCTATTAAAGTGTTAATGTATATAGAATCTGAGAGCGTTTGTGAAAAAGAATTGCAGGATATAGTATTAAAAAGATTAGCGTATCAATTAGTAAATATATCTTCTATGAATATGAAGCACAAAAAAGAGTTTCTTATTATTCAGCAAGAGGTTCGAGAAATGCTTAAAAATAGGATGCCGCAAATTTTACGGAATGCTGTTTGTAGTAAAAAGGATAAATTAGCCGCATTGTGGGTCTCAATTTGGCCATGGAGTTATGGCTTTATACATAGGATATATGCACATATAACGGGTATAGATAAAAAATATTTAGTGGAATAAAATTTTAAAAATTTGAGAAATATGGAAAGGGACAGATTATGAGAATCACGGTTTTTACTCCAACTTATAATCGGGAATATATACTGGGAAAACTATATGAATCTCTCAAGAGACAGACATTTACTGATTTTGAATGGCTTATTATTGATGACGGTTCAGAGGATGATACTAAAAAGCTAGTTGAAAAATGGAGTAAAGAAAAAAAAGAATTTTCTATTCGATATTATTATTTTGAAAACAGTGGAAAGCAGAGAGAAATTAACAGGGCTTTGGATTTAGCAAGGGGAGAATTATTTTTCACAGTGGATTCAGATGATATTTTAACGAATGATGCTTTGGAGAAGATTGATCGCTGGGAAAAGGCACTTCCAAAGGATAAGAAATTTTGTGGATTAGCAGGCAGTGATGGAGATATGACAGGAAAAGCTACAAATCCGTTATTCAAAGGGGAGTATATAGATGCAACATTTCTGAATAGATATGCAGAAACGGGATTATTTATTGGACATGATCGACCTTGGGTACTTTATACAGAAGTACATAAGAAATATAAATATCCTGAATTTGAAGGGGAATCCTTCATTACGGAAGCAGTTGCCTGGAATAGGATGGCGCAGGATGGATATCAAATTCGCTGTTTTAATGATGTGATTTATATGCGTGAGCATCAAGAAGATGGGTTAACCAATTCAATACTTCGTACTCTTATTGAGAATCCGAGAGGATATGGACTTTGGTTAAATGAGATGATGCAGCAGCTTGACTATTCTTATATGAAACGATTAAAAGTATACTATTCATTTTATTCTGATTTGAGAGAAACTTATCAGTGGAGAGATATTGTAACTTTTATAAATGCATCAATATTAGAGATGTTTTTGATAAAAATATGTTTTGGATTAAAGCATAGGAGAAAGTAATGAAAAAAATAGTATTGATAATTCCGTATTTTGGTAAATTTCCGAATTATTTTCAGTTGTTTTTAAATTCATGCGGGCAAAACGAAACCATAGATTGGATTATTTTTACTGATATTGATGATGAGTTTCAATATCCGGGAAATGTCAGACGTGTCTTGATAAGTTTTTCGGAGTTACGAAAAAAGATTCAAAAAAAATTTGATTTTGCAATTAACTTGGAAAAACCGTATAAATTGTGTGATTATAAACCTGCATATGGATATATTTTCGAAGAATTTATTAAAGGATATGACTTTTGGGGATATTGCGATATAGATTTGCTATTTGGAGATTTAAGAAAGTTTTTGCCAGATGACTTACTGGAGAGTTACGATAAAATAGGTTATTTAGGTCATTTATCTATTTGTAGAAATAATAAAGAAATGAGAGAAGCTTTTAGAAAAAGCTATCAAGGACTTGTTAGATATAAAGAGGTATTTTCTACAGACGCTATTTGTATTTTTGATGAATGGGGATATCCGAGCATCCATCATATATTACTTTCAAATGGCTTTAAAATAAAACTTTGGGATAAATTTCTTGATATTTATCCGTATGATGATCAATTAAAACAGGTGACTCAAAAAATAACTGCTACTAAACCTGAGAAGAGAAAGGAAATTATTTCCAAACAGCCGGTGATTGCCATGATTAAAAGTGGACATGTTTATTCTGTTAAAAAAATCAGAGGGCAATTGAAAAAAGAAGAAGTAGCATATGTACATTTCCAAAAACGTGATATGAATATGAGTATGCTGAATAATGAGGACGAATTTGTATGTCTTCCAGATTGTTTTATTTCATTAAGTTCGAATCAAGCAGAACAGCAAATAAAGAAGGCATTACGTAAAAAGATTATAAATAAGAAACGTATCAAATGGGAATATGCGAATGCACGATATTGGTTGATTGAAAAAAGCGGACCGGTACGACATAAGTTTAGATCATTAGTATCTGGGAAATAAGGAGGTGTGGTTGATGGAACAAACACCGCTGATTAGTGTGATTGTACCAGTGTATAAAGTCGAAAAATATCTAGATAAATGTATACAAAGTATAGTGGAACAAACATATAGGAATCTGGAAATAATACTTGTTGAAGATGGATCACCAGATCGATGTTCGGAAATGTGTGATCAATGGGAGATAGAAGATTCCAGAATTACAGTAATTCATCAACATAATGGAGGTGGGGGAAAAGCGCGTAATCGCGCAATGGATTGTGCAAAAGGAGAATATATAGCTTTTGTGGATAGTGATGATTATATATCGCCTAATATGTTTGAAACCTTATATTCTTTTTTTTCCACAGATGTCGATATTGTGGAGTGTAATTATTGTATGGTTGAAAATGACTCTGAAAAATTCTCAGATCAAACGATAGATCCGAGAGCAAAAAGGTTTTCTGTTGAAGAAGCAATGCGTGAGAATATAGAGGGACATTGGTTCCAGCAGGTAATATGGAATAAATTATATAGACGAAATGTTATTGGAGATATCCGGTTCCCAGAAGGCAAATTAATTGATGATGAGTTTTGGACTTATAAGGTGATTGGAAATGCCAGAAACCTGGTTCATGTGGAAAAAGTTCTGTATGCGTATCGACAGCAGAGTCAGTCAGTGATGCATATATCTTTTTCACTTAAGCGTTTGCAAGGAATAGAAGCACATGAGGGAAAGCTTGAATATATTACTCATAATTTCCCAGAGTTGCGATTTGCAGAACATAAAAAATTATGGTTTTCATGTTTGTATATGGGGCAGATGGCACTTAAATATTTAGAAAAAAAGGAATGTATTGAGACTTTTAAAATCATTAGAAAAATTTTAGGGAATTATCCATTTTCAAAGTATGAATTACAGCAGATAAATTTTAAATATAAGATATGGTGGTATCTGACAAAATATTCAGTTGAAAAAACTTGTATGATTCGAAATCTCTTAAAAATTGGCATTTAGAAGAATAGATTATAAAATATTAGAGTTAAATTGGAGGAAATAACAGTGATTAATTTATATGGACATGCTGGAAGTAAAAATCATGGATGTGAAGCGTTAGCGCGTAGTACGGCTGCAATGTTTTCTAATAAAATAAAGCTGTTTTCGTATTCAGTAGAACAAGATAATATGTATGGGCTTAATGAGTTTTTCTCGATAGAAACAAATATTGATGCACCTGCATGCAAACCGTCATTACGATACTATTTAGCTGGAGTGGAATTTAAGACAAAAGGAACGAGAAAATTGGAATCCCTATTTCGTTTTCAAGATTTATTGTCTAAAGCAAAGAAAGGAGATATTTATCTTTCTATAGGAGGAGATAATTATTGTTATGAAGGGGTCGAAACACTTATTGGGCAGAATTATTGGCTGCATAAAAAAGGAGCTAAAACTGTTTTATGGGGCTGTTCTGTTGAGCCAGAGTTAGTTAATCAACCAGAGCTTGCTGAGGATTTTGCGCGATATGATTTGATTACAGCCAGGGAATCGATTTCATTTGAAGCATTGAAAAAAGTGAATAAAAATACGATTTTAGTATCTGATCCGGCATTTACCTTGCCAAGACAGGATTTAGAACTTCCAAAGAGGTGGAACGAAGGAAATATGATCGGAATCAATGTTAGCCCATTGATTATGAAAAGTGCAGAAGATGGAAATTTGATAATAGAGACATATGCTACATTGATGCAATATATATTAGATTATACATCATATGGAATTGCGTTAATTCCGCATGTTGTATGGGAAAACAATAATGATTTGGAACCATTAAAATTACTTTATAACAGGTTTAAAGATTCAAACCGGATTGTACTAATTCGAGACTGTAATTGCATGGAATTGAAAGGATATATTGCTCGGTGTCGATTCTTTATAGGTGCAAGAACGCATGCTACAATAGCGGCTTATTCCAATTGCGTTCCGACATTGGTTCTTGGATATTCGGTAAAGTCACGGGGAATCGCAAGAGATTTGTTTGGAGAAGAAAAGAATTATGTATTGCCGGTACAGGGGATTAAAGATAAAGATGAACTGAAGGAAGCGTTTCAATGGCTAGAAAATCATGAAGATGAAATACGCATTCATCTTCAAAAAATCATGCCAGATTATATCAATAGAGCGTATTTAGCAAAAGATATGGTTGAAAAAATGATGTAAGAATTTTTTCGTAAGTGGAGGAAATGTTTTGAATAATTCAAGAAGCCAGCTTCGAATCGGAGTTATTTTATCATATATTAATTTAGGAATTAGTTTTATTATTCCTTTTGCATATACACCAGTAATGCTTCGAATGCTAGGACAGTCTGAATATGGATTATATTCTTTAGCAAACTCAGTTATTAATTATCTGACGTTATTGACCTTTGGATTTGGGAGCACGGTAATTCGATATCTGTCCAAATACAGAGCTGAAAATAATAAAGAAGGTGTACAAAAAACTTTCGGATTATTTTTGAGCTTATATAGTATAGCAGCATTGCTAGTTCTCGTAGTAGGCATAATAATATCTTTTAATGTTGAAGGTATCTTTCATAGAGGACTTACAGGATCTGAAATTAGTAAAATATATATATTGGTATTGATTATGACATTTAATACTGCATTATCTTTTCCATTGAGTGTTTTTTCTTCTGTAATTACGTCCTACGAGAGATATTTATATCGTAAAGTAATTGACATGTTTTCCACCGTTGCAGCACCTATATTTAATCTTATTGCGTTGTATTTAGGATTTGCATCTGTCGGAATGGCACTGACCTCTACAATTTTGCAATTTATTATGTTGCCATTGAATATGGGATACTGTTTTAAAGTTTTAAAAATTGTACCTAAATTTGGAAGAATCGCTCCTAGTCTCTTGCGGGAGATGTTAGGATTTTCATTCTATGCTTTTATTGGAACATTAGTTGACTTGTTGTTCTGGTCAACAGATAGAGTCATATTGGGAATGTTTGCTGGAAGTATATCGGTGGCTATATATAATGTGGGAGCATCATTTAACAGTATTGTAATGAACCTTTCTACATCTATTTCGGGAGTATTAACGCCTAAAATTACAGGAATGGTTGTTACAAATGCAGGGACAGATCAATTAACAGAATTATTTATTAGAGTTGGAAGATTACAGTATTTAATTATTGCATTAGTTATATCGGGATTTACTGTTTTTGGACAAAGTTTTATTTATTTTTGGGCGGGTGCAGAATATGCAGATTCCTATTGGATTGCCATATTAACGTTATTTCCTTTGTGTATTCCATTAATTCAAAATACTGGGTTAAGCATTGTTACTGCACAAAATAAACATAAATTTCGTTCGATTACTTATCTTGTCGTTGCAATATTAAATGTTATATCCACATATATCGTTGTTCCATTTATGGGTAATATAGGAGCAGCACTTTGTTCTGGCATATCATACATTTTGGGACATGGGGTTATTATGAATTTATATTATTATAGGGTAACAAGAATTAATATTCCATTGTTCTGGAAGAATATAGGGCTACTGTCTTTTATTCCGGGAGGAATGATGATTATTGGATTAATATTGAAACATTATTATTTAATTTCTAGTGTATCAGTGTTTTTAATTTCTGTAATTGTTTATGTGGGTATTTATGCGGTTCTTATGTATATTTTTTGCTTAAATGATTATGAAAAAAGCATTATCAAAGGACCATTGCAAAAGGTGATAGGAGTATTAAGAAAAAGGAAGTAAAATTATTTTTTTAATTAATTATACCAGGCATAAAATAAATAATGGGGGATGTATACGATGAAAAACAAAACGAAGACAATAGATATTGTTATTCCAGCATATAATGCAGAAAAAACGATTAGCAGAACATTAGATAGTTTATGTAAGCAATCATATACTGCGTTTAAAGTTATTGTTATTAATGATGCTTCTATAGATGATACAGTTCAAATAGTAAAATCTTATTTTGGCAAGCTTGATATATGCCTTATAGATTTAAAACAAAATAGAGGTGTATCGAATGCAAGAAATGTCGGTATAGAGAACTCTAATGGAGATTTTATTTTGTTTATTGACAGTGATGATTCTGTTGATGAGAAATATATTGAATATTTTATGGAAATTGATTCGAAGAAAGATTTTGTAATTATACAACATCGGCGAAATGATGAAATAAAGGATTCAAAAGGTAAAGTAGGAGAAACAACTGTTGCTGAATTTAAAGAGAAGTGCTGGGATTATTGGAGCAGATACCGTATTACGAATGTATGGGGAGTGAGATATTCTAGAAGAATTATTGAATCAAAAACAATTAGATTTGATACAAATTTAAAATGGGGTGAAGATACGAAATTTAACATACAGTATTTAGAAGAATGTAATACTATGGTAACCTTACCTTATGCAGAATATATATATTTTGATACTGCTAATTCGGTTTCGCATAAATATGAGAAGAGTCGCTATGAAAATGCATTGAATGTTGCAAAAACATTTGCTCAATTTGCCCCTGATAGTGAGCAACTTTGGATGATTAAGTATATTTATTGGGATATGTCGGTTCGCCATTGTATTAATCATTTAGAGGATAACCCAAGAAGACAATGGAAAAAAGAAGTTATGGAAGATATGAAAAGAGCAATAAGAGAGCCATTTTTTAGAGAATGTATCGCAGATGTTCTGAAAAAGGGAGCTTTAGATATGAAAATATATGCATTCTTTTTGAAAATAAAATGGATTCGTCCTTATATTTATATTGCTAAAAAAATGCATTGGTAGATTAAAGGAGTTTCAATATGTTTACAGTGCCATTTAACTGCACAGGCTGTCACGCCTGTGTTAACATCTGCCCTAAAAATTGCATATCGATGGAAGACAACGGAGAAGAGTTTTTGTATCCTCTTATTGATATGGATAAATGCATTGACTGTGGACAGTGTGAAAGTGTCTGTCCGGTTATTAATGAACCTGAATTAAGCAGGCAGACATTAGCATTTGCGATTAAGAGTAGAAATGATAGCGAAAGAAATAAGAGTACTTCCGGAGGTATTTTTCCAATCTTTGCAAAATACATTTTGAATCAAGGCGGCATTGTATTAGGTGCAGCGTATGATGAAAATTTTGTGGTGTATCATACTTTTGTAGAAAATAAAGAGCAACTGTGTTTACTCCAGGGTGCTAAATATTCCCAGAGTAAATTAGATGATTTATTTTTAAAGATAAAGGAGATTCTTCAAACAGGAAGAAAGGTTCTTTTTTCGGGCACTCCATGTCAGTGCACAGGTTTGAAGAAATATTTAGGGAAAGAATACGATGATCTGGTAACGACAGATCTTATTTGTCATGGAGTGCCTTCGCCTAAGGTCTGGCAGGCATATATTGATTATCGTTCCCAAAAAGAAAATAGCGGACAGCGGCCGACTCAAATAAATATGAGATCCAAAGAAAGTGGATGGAGCAGATATGGATATTCCACAGAATTCGTTTATAGTCCGGATCATATAACAAGAACGAAAAACGGACAAGATTTATTTATGAAGGCTTTTATCGGAAACATTTGTCTCCGTAATTCCTGTAGTGATTGCAAAGCAAAAGGCGTAGAGAGGTGTACAGATTTTACACTCGGTGATTACTGGGGAATCTGGAACCAGCATCCTGAATTTGATGACAATAAAGGAACCAGCGTTGTTTTTGTACATACAGAGAAAGGACGACAGATTTTGAATGAGTTACAGGATCAGATAGATTCTCTGCAGGTTAGTCTTGAGGACGCTTACAAGGAAAACGTAAGCATGGTAAATTCATCAAAACCACATGAGGCAAGAGATGAATTCATAAAACAGGTAACAGCCGATGATTTTGAAGAACTGGTAAATCAGTACTTTCCGACGGTTGAAGTGAAAAAGCCAAGAGTGATGCAGAGACTGAAAGAGAAGATTAGAAGAATTCTTTTATTCAATATAGGAAGGTTAATTTAGGGATATTTAATAAAACATATTTCTGTAAAAAGAATTTTTCAAATAATCATCAATAAAGATTAAACAAGATAAAAAATATGTCTTTATTATACATAAAGATGTATTTTGTTATACAAAATATAATAAAAGAATTGGAGTGACTTTTGTGGCAAAAATAATTTGGAATGGACCAAGAGAAAGTGATAAAGAATATACTGGAGATTTTTTTTCAGGAGCAGTAACATTATATGGAGGGTCAAAAAGGGAAAATAAAGCTTTTTGTCTCACAAAGGACTATCGTATTAATCATAATCATATAACACAGGAACAAACAGAATTTATAGTTGAAAACGAATTAAAATTAATTGAAAAGGATCCTTCAATTAAATTTATGGCTTATAATCCTAATTTGATATATGGTTGTAATGATGATGTAGTAAAGCATACAGTATGTTTGAATGAAGAAAATATTATGCGTTTTTTAGATTCAAAAATTTCATTTCGAAAGTTTGCTAGAAAGTACGTACATACATTACATTCGGAAGAATTGCTGGGAAAAGAATGTAGAGTGGCGAAATTAAAAAGAATTTTTAATGGATATGATAAGTGGATTGTTCAATCAGATATTGCTTCGGGAGGGTATGAAACATTTTTGCTAGATGAGAAGAATGAACAAGGGATACTTAAAAACATAGATGATGAAAAAATATATTTGGTGTCACCATATTATGAAAAAAATATTCCCATCAATATTCATGCAATTATTTATGATCAGGATATTCTAATTACGCAAGGATCTATACAGATTATGGTACTAGACCAAGAAAGAATGCTTTATCGTGGAGCAGATTATATCGCTTACAGAGATATTGACAAAGAGATATTGAAACAATTTGTAGATGATACAGAAATATTATGCCAAAGAATTCAAGAGCTAGGCTATAGAGGAATTATAGGAATTGATGCAATAATTGTAGACAAAGTGGCATGGATTTTAGAAGTAAATAATCGTTTCCAGGCGTCAACGATACTAATTAATAAAGTTTTACAGGAAAAAAATATGCCTAGTCTTCATGAATTAAATTATGAGGCTTTTCAGAAACCAACTTCTGAGTTGATTGAAAAGGAAGAGCTTGCTAAGTTGAATATTAATTATAGTATTTATTCTTTCATACAAGATCATCAAAGATATCATGCAGCACATATTTCATCAATAAAAGACAATGAAAAAACAATAGTAGAATTAATAGATGACGGTTATACTCCATGGCAAGAAGCAGAAGAAGATGCATATTTATTTCGATTGATATTTTCGACTAATATAGTAAGTATAATCGGTGAAAAATTTGTTTGGCTTCATCCTAATATATTAGGACCAAGTGAGCAATGGCATACAGGAATTATTGAAAAAAAAGATTTTCGAAAAATTAAAATTTCTCTTTTGAATCAAGGTGTCATACTAGATAAGAAAGTGAAACAGTATCTTGCAAAACAAGGTGGAATGCGAGAAGGAGTTTATTTTTCTGTTGATCTAGTTATTGAAGAGAAATATATTGTTAATGCACCGTTGTCTGTAAAGTTTAGCCAATTATCACCATTTAAAATTATTTTGAATAAAAATAGTATGTATCTCACTTATTACGAAAAGGAAATATATAAAGTTAGGATTGAATTTGCAGATAAAATAGCAACGCAGTCAACTTCAAAAGGAATTCCTGTTAGTAGAATGTGTTTTTTAGCAACAGATCGGCTCAGATTGCAAAATTCTGATTTTTGCACATTTAAAGAACAGGGAGTACCTTGTAAGTTTTGTGACGCAGAATATAAGGATATAGAATTTAATGCAGAAGATGTGATGGAGGCAGGAGATATTTATTTGAATGAAAAAAATATTAGATTTCGTCATATTTTAATTGGAGGATTATCGAATTGTGTAGGGAAAGAAAAAGAAAATATTTGTAAAATTGCCAAACACGTAAAAGAAAAATCCAATATGCCGATTTATTTAATGGCTTTACCAAGCATAAATTTAGAAGATATTGAAGAATATGTTTCTGCCGGAATAACAGAGATAGGATTTAATATTGAAATTTTTGATAGAAGAATAGCAAAAAAATATATGCCAGGAAAGGGGAATATCCCATTGGAGAGATACCAAGCGGCATTAGAAAAAGCAGTTGAATTGTTAGGAAATAAGGGAGCAGTGAGAACTGCGTTTGTGTTGGGATTGGAGGATATGGATTCCCTATTAGAAGGAGTAGAGTATGTGTGTAAATTGGGTGTAGCTCCAATTTTTTCTGTATTTCGACCTATTCCTTTTACTGAATTAGAAGATGTAAATCCACCAGATAATGAGTGGATACTGGAAGCCTATGAGAGAGCCGAGGTAATATGCAGACAATATGGTTTGAAATTAGGACCAGAATGTGCAGCTTGTCAAAATAATACCGTAGCTTTCGATATGTTATGATAGCGGAGAGTTTTTATGAAAGAATTACTTTCAAAGTACAATCAATACAAAAGAAATGGTAAAAAATTAATTACATCAAATGATATTATAAGAAGCAGAGGAACATTGTTGCACGTATGTTTGAATAGTTCTGGATGCCGTTTTAGGAAAAATGGAAGTTGTACAATGTGTGACTATGGTGAAGGAAGCAAATTGTCAGAAAAAGAGATGGGAAAGGTATTGCAACATATGAGTAAGGCATCTGATGGTATGAATAGTATTTTGATAGGGGCCTTAGGGAGTGTATTAGATCCAGAAGAAGTACCACTAAAATGCTTAACTATGATATGTGAAACTTTAAACCAATTGCCAATAGAAACTATTATTTTTGAAACCCATTATACTTTTATTACGAATGAAATATGTCAATGGCTTTTTTCAATGTTACCAGAGAAAGATATTGTAATCGAAGTAGGGGTTGAATCCGCAGATGAATTTGTCCAAAAAAATTGCTTAAATAAAGAAATAAATCTTTATATATTGGAATCGAAAATAAAACTAGTGCATAACTGGGGGATGAGTTTGACTGCGAATGTTTTTTTAGGGGCGCCATTTTTGACGGTATCAGAGCAAGTAAAAGATACAAATAACACAATTCAATGGGCAGTAAGTCATGGGGTGGATTCAATTGTAATTTTTCCAGTAAATATTAGAAAACATACTATGCTATATGATTTATATATAGAAAAGAAGTTTGAACGACTTTCTCATTGGGCAGTTTTTGAGGTGTTAAAGAGTATACCACGATGGTACCTTAACAAAGTTTATTTAGCGTGGTATGGGGATTGGGTGGATTACGATGAGAAATATAATCAACAAGATAATTTGCCGCCATATGGATGCAGTATTTGTGAAAATAAGTGGATGGAATTTTATCAGATGTTTTTAATGAAATCAGATAATTTAGAACGGAAACAACTTTTGCAAAAATATGAAACAATTTTGAGTTCGAAGTGTGATTGTAAAAAAATATTTGAGGAAAATATGATTCAGTCAAAAAAAGATGGGGAAAAAATAGAGAAAATACAAAACTGGTTGAAAGAATATTTGTAAATTACAGTGGATAAGTAAGGGGAAAACTATGAAAGTAAAGATCAGAAAGTTAAAAGAAAAAATTTGGAAATGGATAAAAAATAATTTGTGCATAATTTTTATTGTTATTTTATTTCTGATATTAATAAAAAATTTTTATGAGTTAAATTACTATAGTAGTTATGAAAAGATATATGATGGTTTTATAGAGACTATAAAAGTTTCAGTTACTATATTAATTTCTATGTTGGGTTTTTCTGTATCAATCTATGTGTTTCTTAATAATACTTTTCAGAATAGAAGAAACAGTAATCAATTTGAGAGAGAAGTAATTGATTTATTTCAAAATAGGAAAAGAAATAAATTGATGATAAGTGTATTTTTTTCGGCAATAGCAATAACTGTTGAATGTATAATAATCATATTTCAATCATCTGTAAAAGCGTTTTTTTCAGCAATGAAAATTTCACTAAGTTTATCCGTTTATACTGCGATTACTGGAATTATTTTGATAACACTATATAATATATACAAGTTAGTGCATTTTACATATGGAATAATCAATTATGAAGAAGGATTGTCAAAACTTGCTAAGCAACAAATGGATGAATATGATAAGATAAGTTATTATCAGGAAATGACAAAAGGAGAGTTCCTTAATTTAGTAAATAACATAGAAGTTATTGTAGAAAGATTGATTGAAAATCATTCTCATGCTAAAATGAGTTCTACATATGATTCAGATTTAAAAAGAGCTATTTGTGATGGAATAACAGATTCAGGAGATATAACTACAAGAGAAATATTAGCGGAAGATTATAAGAAAATTATAAATTACAGAAATCTGCTTTTACAGAATAAATCTATTGCAGATAGTAGGAATGTTGCAATGGGGGATCAAATAAAAAGTATCATGAATCGACTTTTCCAAAATTATTTAAAAAGTGAGTTATTAACAGGAGTGAGCATTAGTAATTTTACTATTTGTAATGCTGATTTAGAAAAAACATCATTTAGTAATTCTTTACTTAAAAATATATATTTTGACGGAAAAACAAATTTGAAAAATACTGATTTTAGAGATTCTACTTTAAATGGAGTTCATTTTAAAGAAACTAATTGTGAGAATGCCAATTTTACAAATTGCAAGTTAATAGGGATATTGTTTGATACTAAAATGAAATTGCAACGTACTATTTTTACAAATGCTGATTTGAGTGGTATGGATAGAATTGGACCATGTGATAAAGAGGGAGCTTTGCTTAACTTTGATTATTCTAATTTTTCAAAGGCTAATCTGAGCCATTTAGATATTTATAATACAACTTTTGAATTTGCAGATTTTTCTGATGTACGTCTTGTAGATGCTAAAATAGGGGATTCAGCACAAAAAGAAAATAATATTATATTTTCTTATGCCAATATGGAGAAGGCAAATCTATTGAGAAGTATCATTAAAAGATGCAATTTTCAAAATGCGAATTTACAAGAAGCTACATTTACGTATTCAATTCTTGAAAAAGTAAGTTTTGAAGAAGCTAGGTTAAATAAAAGTAGTTTTTCGGAATGTAAAATAGAAAATTGCTATTTTGGGAAATCTTATTGTGCAAATCTTTCAATGAAAGGTGCAATTATAAGTGATTCTTCTTTTATATTTGCTATTATGATATCTGTGGATATGTCGAATGTACATTTAGAACAGATTTCTTTTTGTGATGCAGTATGCCGTGATACATTATGGATTAATGCTCGAATAGAGAATTCAAATTTTGAACGATGTGTTTTATCGAATGCTCGATTTGTAGGAGATGCAAAAAATAGAATTCGCATAAGTAATTGTAAATTTATAAACACAAATTTTAGTGATGTAGCAATTGCGAATGTAGAATTTTATAAGTGCGATTTTAAAGGGGCGGATTTTACAAATGCCCGGTTGATTAATGTTAAATTTATTGAATGTAAAAATTTGGATAATACAGTCACGCAAAAAATTTGGATGGAGGAAGTAGCATTTATAAAGTCTGAAAAACCTAAATATGGGAAACTAGAAGATTTAAATTGGAGACATTTTTCTGAGGAGTCCTATGGAAAAGAGGCAATATAAAGAATTAGATACGGTCTTTACGGAATCTGTCTTATCGGTTTTTACTTTATGGAGGAGAAATTTTGCCCTGTTTCTGAAAGTTACGGATGGTCTGAGAATTCACGCGTTTACAAAAAAATAACCTAGAATAGTCCATGTATTTATCGGTGCATAGTAGTGACCTATGCACTTCATGACAATACGAGTATTGCCATCCAGTTTCTTGATGAGTTTTTTTAGAGGGAGATTGAAGGGGCTTACAATGATCTTTTAATAGAATTGAAGATCACAGCAGTGCATTTTTAATTGGAAATATTGATTTCTACTGTGTTTATGTCCATAAAAACATCACTCCGGATTAAAAATTATAATTAGTCAATATCAGTTTTACTTATTATCTATTCTATTTACTGCGGTGTGACATGAGCGACATCTTGATGGCGGCTTAATCTGCATAAAACGAATGCTGTGAATGAGTTAGTTGATTATTTTGCGGGAGCGAAGTCTAGGGAGAAATTTGAGATACCGACCGCCTTCATCATTTTAACGGTTTAAGTAACAAGAGGGATAATTCCTTACCAGTGATAAGAGATATTAATCATAAATATATTGTAGTAGGAGATACTAATTATGAAAGTACAAGACGCAATTTATCAAAGGAAGAGTACCAGAAGATTTACAAAAAGTGAGATAGCGGGAAATATTATTGAAGAGATTATAGCGGCAGGAACTCAGGCACCATCACCTAAGAATGATCAACCATGGAAGTTTCTGGTAATAAAATCTATTGAGAAGAAAAAAAGAATAGCTGATATTTTGGAAAATCAGTTGAATAGAATTAAAAGTAAATATATAAGACAAGGAAACTACCGAGAAGACATTATAGGTGCATTTGAAACTGTGAGAATAATTAAAGAAGCGCCTACTCTTATTTTTGTTTATTTAGATTTTCAAAAATGTAAGGGCCATGATGATGGAGTCAGATGGGAATTAAACGCTAAAGATATAGAATGTACACATATTATGGCAATCGGTGCAGCGATACAAAATATGTTATTAATGGCTACGGAAAAGGAAGTTAACAGTCTTTGGATAGCAGATATTTTTTACGCATATAACGAATTGCAGGCGTATTTGGGAGAAGAGGGTTGTATGGTGGCAGCGATTGCGTTAGGATATGGAATGGACATTGGGAAAAAAGTATCTAGAAGAGGTTTAAAAGAAGTAATGAAATATATATGATAAAATTTAAAAGAGATAAATAGTCACTATAACATATAACCACAAGATAATAATGGATTTTAGTAATGTAATTGAATCAGAAAATTTATTCATATCATAAAAGTCAAGAGATGAGATTAAGTGAGAAAATCCATGATGAATAAAGAGATTGAGAATGCGATATTAAAGCAGGAAATATTGAACTTAGATAGTAAAAAGGCTAAAATTATGTTACAGCAATGTATAAAATTATGATTACCATATCTATATTTATGTTAGAAGTAAAAAATGCATGGTATTTTTTTATGAAAACATATATTATTCTTGTCGCATTTGAAAGACAGTTTTTGTCAATACGAGAAGAAAGTATTAGAATAGTTGCATATATTGTAGTTTTTTAGAAGAAGGAATCGGTTGGGAAAGTGATTATAAGGATATATTGAATGAAACGTGTGAAAAATTAGAATAAAAAGTTGTATATTTTAAAATAGTGGACATATTGTCAGGATACATTGCTGTTACCCAGTTAGGATTGTTTTGTAGTTAGAAAAGCATTGGGATGAGTATTTACAATAATAAAATTACGCTTCAAAATATAGGAGAGGCGCACTTCTTTGATGCAGTTTGCATATGTTCTGCAATCTTCTTATTTGTATTGGTTAAATTTTGGCGTAGATATGCATCGAAGACCATGAATATAAGAAATAAATATATTCCCAACTTAAATAAATACAAAAAAATAAGGAAATAAATAACTGTATTTAAATATTCCCAAAATGGAAGTATCGCCCCATTATCCAGATAATGAGGCGATTTCCCTTTTGCTATTCTTTTACTAATTTAGAAGGCGATTACTTCGTGGTGACTGTTTTTACAGAAGACCAGGAAGAATAGTAGTATGCATTTGATATCTTTTTATAGGTTCGAATTCGTACATAATATTTTTTCTTTGCCTTCAATTTTGTATAAGATGCAGATGTTGTAGAATTTTTTGTAATAGTCTTAGTTGCTGCAACAGAGAAGTGCTTATTCGCTGAATACTGAATCTGGTATCCTGTTGTTTGTGATGTCTGTTTGGTCCATTTTACTGTAAAGCCCTTTGATTTTGCTGTTAAGCTGGAAATATAGGTTGATTTTGGACGAATCGTAAATGTCTTTGACATGGAACCGCTGTAATATTTTCCTGTAAAGGTGACTTTTACAGTATATTTTCCAATATACTTTCTGCCGCTGGAATAGCTTACTTTATAATTGGAGGAACTGATGGTTTTCCCCTTAATGTCTTTTACCGTTACAGACGGTTTTTTCACTTTTCCATCATAAGTATAATTGGATGAAGACAAATTCATTGTTTTTGTAGCATAAATTGTACTTGTTCCATTAGTTAAACGCAAGAACATTTTTTTACAATTTTACCGTTGGATTTCGGTGTTGTTTTCGTAATTGTCTGCTTATAGGAATGTATGTGCGAAGTTGCACCCGACGTTCCGGAAAGCTTAAAAGAGTAGTTTCCAGTATAAGAAGAATACTGAGTGATAGCAAGATAATGAGTACCCTTTGTAAGGTCAATATTTTCATTTATTTTGTTTATTTCTGTGGAACTGTTCCAGTAGGAGTAACCAGTCCACAATTGATTTCCAGAGCTGTCATACAGATAGTAGCAAATGCATGCCATGTTTGAAGTCATGGAAAGGTTGATTCTTCTAGAAAATGACATTGTGAATTTGTAATGTTAATTGAAAAAATACTTGCAACGCAGATTGTTGCAGTTAGAATTACAAAGCATAAGAACCATGGAGTTACAGTTGTAACTTTATGGTTTATTTTTTATTATTTTTCCAATATAGTTATCTTTGTCTTGCCTTCAGAATGGAGAAAATCATGAGTAACAAATTATCTTATATACAATGACAGACTGGTAATCTAGGTGGATTTTCAGCAGGAAGATCAAAATTCGTTGCAGACTAATCAGAATATTAAAAGATAATGACTATATCCACCATTATACCTGTACTTGGATTGACATTCAGGCTATTTCAGATGGGGAATAGCAGTGCCAGTCAGACAGAGGAGAATGCCTGAATTATCAGGAAGGGTTCTGTGCAGATTATGGAAAGTCGCCATTTATCTGAAATGCTTGGACGTCGGCCCCGATGCCGTCTGCTGTATGATACCTAATATGCTCAGCAGTAGTATGAGCAGATACACTTTGAGACCCGTAAGGGAATCTCACTCATAGAGCAGGAGTTGGATTAAATCAATGATTAGACTATTGTTCATAAAAAATATCAGCAATTACCAGTCATTTATGAATGTTACAGAGGTGGATTGCCAGTATCAGAGCAATTTATTTTTATATTGACGCAGGATCCTTAGGGATCAGATGATGGTGATAATCTTATTTATCAATTGCGATTTGCTATTCATGTTCCTGAGAAGATGCAATACAGCGGAATCCATAACGGATATATTCCAGTAGTTGAGAAAATCTTTTGGAGTTAAGAGATTTTGGATGCTGTTCCAAGTTGTTTTTGTGGATTGATGAGATAAATTCAGAAATTTAGAAAAGCTCAAAATAGATATGGAGATTGCGGAAATCTAGTGCTGAGTATTCTATTGTAATCCGATGAATGAAAACCAGAAGAGTCACTGTGAATAGAACCATGAACTGATTGTTATATCATACCGAAAAGTATGTGAAAGATAGACATACGGAAGAAGAGATTAGGAAAATGATGAAATATATCAATCCACAACCATAAGAAAAATGGAATGGACAGGATTCAATCAATCATTTTATCAAGAATTATGACTATAAGACTGCGAATCTTTTAGTTTGGAGAAGATTCCGTCCGATTCTATAAACTTGACACCGGTACTATTGAAATAGTTCCAGAATAAAAAATAAAGAGAAGGTAGGATATATAAAAGAAAAGTAAAACACAAATAAGGTGCATTTACAATTTCATAAAGTATTCAACGCTGCAGTGAGGATTTCAAGTAATAAAGAATTCACTATATGGAATTTGAATGCAAATTGTAAAACAGTAAATCTTAAAAATTATTTTCATAATAAATAATTGCAATATATCTGCCCTAAAGAGATGTTTTACTTTTTTCGCTGTTAATTGACAAATAGTGAGCTAAATTGACAATTACAGTAGTGTAAATATAATATGATAAAAATATTGTATAATATGTACTGTGAATTGAAATTAGTCTTAAAATAATAATTTTTTTCCAAAAGATAAAGGGAGTTTAGTTAATATTTTAAGAAAAAGTGATTGTGGGGATGAAATATAAAATTTTAATAGTATCAAGATAAAAACTTATTATATAAGAGGTAAATATGGAAGCAATTGAAACTTATATCATAGAAATGGCAGGATTAAAAGGTGCCCTTTTTATTCTAGTTGCAATAATTGTATCTACAATTATTAAGCATAAATATATTGGTAAAAAAGGAAATGAAGAGGGAAAAGCTCGTGAAAAAAGAAAACCTCGTGAAGAAGAGAAAACTCATGTTGTAAACAAATATGAAGCGAATCAACAAAATTTTGACAGTTCTAGACACATTACTTTTAATAGTGGTTCTATGATTTTAAATATTGGACAAAATAATATGTCTATTATTAAAGCAATAGTTTTGATTATATTAGTTGTTTTTATGCTCTTATTTTTAGAAGGAGATATATTTAAAGACAAAAGTGAAGTGAGTGATGGAAAAAGAGAAGTGAAGTGCTATAATAAAGTTGTAACGAAAGTGGCTAATAAGATATACTAAAAACAATGAGAAAAGAGGTTCTTATCATGCCACAGAATTACACACAAGAGTTTAAAAAGAAGATTGTCCGTCTCCATTTGGAGGAAGGACGCACCTAC
>NZ_BLYI01000061.1 GCF_016586355.1 Anaerostipes butyraticus | reverse complement strand
CCTGTATCCGGAGAAGATAGACAATCGATAAAAAAGAAGTTATTTTTCCTTTAGACTAATTTATAGTTTCTTTAGAATTGTTTATACGCAGTACATTGAATGAAGGGAGGATTCTGGTATACTAAAGACATAGTTTTTCATATATATTTTAATCCTCTCTTTTCATTTTAAGCTCCGCAGATTTTGCGGAGTATTTTTTTTGAAAATAACAGGAGCTTTGGAAAAACATAAGAAATAAGAGTTTTTGTTTAGAGTTGTTTATAATTTCTTTAGAATTGTTTATATTAAGTATATTGAATAGGAAAAGATTTTTGATATACTAAAGACATAGTTTTTCATATATATTTTTTAATCCTCTCTTTTTGAATAGCTTTGTGATCGCACAAAGCTATTTTTTTGCTGCAAAGTTCCGTCATCAGCAAATACATAAAGAGCACGGCGAAAGTTTACTTGCGAGTCGTGCTC
>NZ_BLYI01000060.1 GCF_016586355.1 Anaerostipes butyraticus | reverse complement strand
AGAGGAGGCAGTGGATATGGGGATTCCATTTGAGATCCCGGCCAAAAGTGTGGAGGACCATGATATATCCGGGAGTGAAATTTTTGGTCTGATTGAGCTTGAAAAACATACGGGAGATGACACTGGAAACAGAATGGAAGAGACAGTTGAGGAGAGAGCGGTCCTGGAGGAAAAAGGCACGGAGATCTTCATCAATGGTAAAGACGCAATGGCGATGGCGGACATTGATGAGCTTAAAAAGCATAGAGGTGGAACGTTCCATGGCGTATTTATTTCCGCAGGTAGGACAGAAACGGCTGCGACAACGGAAAGGAACGAATTTCAACTTGCCGCAGTGGGGACAGCCGTACATGGCACCACCAAAGGAAGGATCGCCGCAGTTTAACATCTTGTCGATATTTTCCATCTCAGTCTTTCTGGGATGGAGGGTATATTTGATTTCTTCATAATGGTCTGTAAAGATTTTTTGTAAGATATTCATAAGACTATTATGCAGGAAAGAGTAACAAAAGAAAACCCCTAACCCCTCATGATTGAGGGGCAGGGGGAGCTGAATAGGCGAAGCCTATTTTTTATTGCTGTTGAACAATATCCAGTGCCGATGGAAAGAGGTGCAGTAAAAATGGTGGTGCAAATGAGAATCTTATGGTTTTATAATTGTTGACAGGATCCTTTTATGGAATCAATGAAAGGAAAAAAGTGAAACAGATTTAGGGAAAATCTTGCAGAAAGAATTCATCAGGAACAAATGCGAATATAGTATTTTCAGTTTGTTTTATAGATAATAGAAAAATCTGAAAAAATTTCTGAAAAGTGTTGACATTGATAATAATAGGTGTTATAGTACATATAGAACAAAGGGAGAGGTACCAAGAAGGTACGGATCCTAAGGTTATCAGCCGATGATAAATCGACCAAATGTGCATCAACATGCAGCATACATTATTTTATAAGTAAAGGAGAGATGAGTTATGATGATGCCTAGTATTTTTGGAGAAGATTTATTAAATGATTGGATGGATTTTTCCTTCCCAGATATTGATAAGAAATTGTACGGAAAACGTGCAAATCAGATCATGAAGACAGATGTAAAAGAAACCGATAAAGGTTATGAAGTAGATATCGATCTTCCTGGATTCAAAAAGGAAGATGTAAAAGCAGAATTACATGATGGATATTTGACAATCAGTGCAGCGAAGAATGTAAATCAGGATGAGAAGAAAGAAGACGGCAAATACATCAGGAAAGAACGTTTTTCTGGAAATATGAGCCGAAGCTTCTATGTTGGTGAGAATATCACCCAGGAAGACATTCATGCAAAATATGAAGATGGAATCCTGAGACTGACAGTTCCAAAGAAAGAAGAAAAGAAAGTCGAGCAGAAGAATTACATTAATATTGAAGGCTGATTTTAAAAATATAAATTCCAAAAGGAAAGAGCTATTGCGAAAGAGTGGTGTGCTCCCCGTCAAGTAGACAGTGAAAAAAATATAAGTTTTTCTGCCAGTTGGTTTTACCAGCTGGCAGTTTTTTTATGCTGCCTGTAAATAACTCTCATGCTTTTCCATTGGCGTCATGACTCCGAGATTCCGTTGTAACCGT
>NZ_BLYI01000059.1 GCF_016586355.1 Anaerostipes butyraticus | reverse complement strand
AGCTGTTGGCTCAAATAAAAATCGAACTTTGCCGTTATCTTTAGTATACACCTGAAACCATGGCAAGTAACTGAAAAGTTATAGCTATGTTTCATTGATGGTGGTGCCAAGTGGCCACGGCATGAAAGTTTTATAGGAAATTCCGTTTCTATGGCGGCATAAAGAGAACACATGTCTATCGAACGTATGTTAGATAAACATGTGTTTGAGGATGACAAAGAGACGATGTGGGTCAGAAAAGATAAAAACCTTCTTCTCCGAACTCATCGTCGAACTCAACATCTTCGTTCAGGAAATAATCCATATCCAGAAGATCGTCTTCGCTCATGTGGCGAATGTCCTCAGACGACATGCCTTCCGGGGGATCATCCATATATTTTTTGCGTAGTCTCTCTGTGCGTGGATCCATAGGTATCGCCTCCTTTGATAGGAGTATACCACAGAAAAAGGACTTGAAAAAGCTAAGCAGATGACCTCTTTCCACGAGAACGGGACATGGCGTTCTCGTACATTTCTTTGAGAGATACACGCTTGTGATTGAAATAGAGTTCAAGGAATACCATTTTATGATGGCAGTCAGGGCATTCCAGAGGATCATAGCCAAAAGAATGCAGGATGGCCTCCCGCCAGCGATCAAAACTGCGGAGTTTCTTGTGTTTTTCTTTTGGTATGACGTGATACAGCTTACGATCGATCTTACGATGTCTGGCATACAGACCGCCGTACCGGATCATCTTAAAATGTTTTTCCGGGATGTGGCGGATGAGGCGTTTTATGAAGTCCATGACAGGTAAAGTCTCCTTTATATATTTATCATCTTCATGACGATGATAGTGGAAAGTGACCGTATCACCGTCATAGTGATCGATCCTGGAAGCAGCGATGACAGGCCTGCCAAGATAACGACCAATATACTTAGCGACTATTTTGGGGTCACAGAGAACAGGTTTAGCATAGACATAGAAACCATGTTCATGTTCGCTGTAACATCTTGCTTTTACTTTTTTAAAAGAAGGCCCGATCCTGACTTCCAGTTCATTGAGGAGAGCGGTGCGGAAAGCACTGCGGAGATAGTCATAGTTAAAGTGCCTGACATGACGCCAGGAGCCGTCATTACCGAGACCGCCTTCGGAGAGGAGGCAGTGGATATGGGGATTCCATTTGAGGTCCCGGCCAAAAGTGTGGAGGACCATGATATATCCAGGGGTGAAATTTTTGGCCTGGTTGAGCTTGAAAAACATACGGGAGATGACACTGGAGACAGAATGGAAGAGACAGTTCAGGAGAGAGCGGTCCTGGAGGAAAAAGGCACGGAGATCTTTATCAATGGTAAAGACGCAATGGCGATGGCGGACATTGATGAGCTTAAAAAGCATAGAGGTGGAGCGTTCCATAGCGTATTTATTACCGCAGGTAGGGCAGAAACGGCTGCGGCAACGGAAAGGGACGAAATTCAACTTGCCGCAGTGGGGACAGCCGAACATGGCACCGCCAAAGGAAGGATCGCCGCAGTTTAACATCTTATCGATATTTTCCATCTCAGTCTTTCTGGGATGGAGGGTATATTTGATTTCTTCATAATGGTCTGTAAAGATTTTTTGTAAGATATTCATAAGACTATTATGCAGGAAAGAGAAACAAAAGAAAACCCCTAACCCCTCAAGATTGAGGGGCAGGGGAGCTGAATAGGCGAAGCCTATTTTTTATAAAGCATAACTAGAGAAAGGAGATTCTTATGAGTGAGGATATTTTAACAATAGCAGTTGTAAATTTCAAACCAGATGCAGGGCAGAAAATAGAAAATCTGCGCCGCATGAAAGGATTTGCTGCAGCTGCATCTAAAAGAGGCTCCGATCTGATTCTTTTCCCTGAAATGTGTCTGATGGGATATGACTATTATATCAGTCAGCAGAAACACTGGATGGAAACAGCGCAAAAACAATGGCTGAGATTTCAAAAAAATATGGAAATTACATTGTATTTGGAGCCGCTGAGTATGCAGAAGAAAAAGACTGTCTTTATAATTCTGCATTTGTAACAGGACCGGAAGGGGTTATTGGAACTTACCGGAAAATTCATCCGTATGACGCGGAAAACATGTGGTGTGAAAAAGGCAGTGAGCCTTTTATGTTTGAGACTCCGTGGGGACCAGTCGGAATTGGAATCTGCTATGATTCTTACCAGTTCCCTGAACTGATGCGTTATTACGTAAGTAAAGGAATGAGATTGTATTTAAATCCGACAGCGGAATTTGAACAGGTGGAATTAGCGGGAAGCCGGGATAACCGGCAGGAGACACTGGAGCTTGCCACGATTGATTTTTCTCTTGCGGACAGAAGTTTATGTAAAGAAAACAAATGGGCAGGTGAAATAGATTATCGGCCGCATATATATAAAAAGTTTGAGTAAAAGGAGGAAATGATATGATTACAGGTTATATTGTAATGGCAGTTTTAGCGATTGTGTTTCTTAGCATCTCATCAATCATTGCCAACAAATTTTCAGGGGAAGGCGTAGATGATTTTGTCGCGGGCGGCAGGAAGGTACCTTTTGGTCTGGTAACATCAAGTGTCATGGTGTCATGGCTGTGGGCGATTACGGTCATCGGATCTTCTGAACAGGGAATGGTATTAGGAATTTCAGGAGGATTGAATTATGCGGTAGGTTCCATGCTTCCGTTTTTTATCTTTATTCCGCTTGTACTGACACTTCGAAAGAAAATGCCCAAATGTACTATATTCGTAGAATTTATAAAAGTACGTTACAGCGCCGGGCTTTCAAGGATTTTCATTATATTTGCATTGCTGCTGACTTTGTATATTCTGCTTTCTCAGGGAATGGGAGTAGGTGTTGTATTCCATACAATTTTTGGAGTTCCCTATAAAGTGGCGGCAGCAGTGCCAATTCTGATCGTGGCTTTTTATATTTCAAAAGCAGGATTAAAAGGTTCTATTGTAAATGATTTTATCATGTTCATTATTATTTCCATTATTATGCTGATCACCATACCGATTATTTTAAAACATTTTGGAATGAACGCCATTTATAACGGCATGCTGGATGCTGCGACAAATCAGTCAAATCCGAATTATAATCCGGATGTTTTAAATCTGTTTTCAAAATCAGGACGTAATTATGGCCTGGTCTGCATCTTGTATGTATGGGACAGATTCTTCTGGATCAGGGATATTACTCCAAGGCAATTTCCACAGCAAGTTCCAAAAAACTTCTTCTGGCATATGTAATCGGTACAATTTTTGCATGGATGCCGGTACCTCTTCTGTGCGGCAATGTTATAGGAAGTGTTGGAGTTAGCCTTGGACTGGGAAGCGATGTGCTTTCTTCTGCATCAGATATAGCGCCATATGTGTATCATGTCGTATTTGGCAGCGGACTGGGCAGTATCCTGTTCATTCTGATGATTTTTATGGCAGGTTTGTCTACCGGCGGAGATGTTCTTTCCGGAGCTCAGTCAATTTGTACGGTTGATATTTATAAGAAATATATCAACAAAGAAGCAACAGAAGCAGATCAGGTGAAATTCGGAAAGAGGATGACGATCGTGATTGGAGTGGTTATGGCAGTCGTTGCAATGTTTTTTGAAGGAAGATCCCTGGTGTCTATTGATGTAATGACAGGAATCCTGTTTGCGGCGCATGTGCGGCTTTTGTCAATGGAGTCTTTTGGAAAAGAGTTTCAACCAGGGTTGCAGCCGCTTCTATCTTTATCGGCATTATCAGTGGAGTGATTGCTTATGTGATGATTCCGAATCCGGATATTAATTATGTGGTTGGAAATTTATGTTCTTTGATCGTACCGATTATAGTTATTGTTGCTGGATCACTGATAGAAAATTATGAGTTTGATTTTCAGAAATTAATGGATTATGAACCAGATCACAAAGTAAATGTATAGAAGAAAGGGGGAGACAGAAGATGATTATGAGCAGAGCAGCGTTTGAGTTTTTTCAGTATTTTTCTTATGGATGGTTTTGTGTAGGAGCTTTTACGGTTGGATTTCTGGCAATCCGGGATTTGATCAAAATGCTGCGAAAGAAAAAGTAAAGAAAGACAGGCTGATATAAAAACAGACATGGCACCGAAAGGATTTTCGATGCCATGTCTATTCTTTTAGATATGGTACAATGACGGATATGATGTGAGCAACCTGATTCCTCTGCGGTGCTGAAAGCATGGAGACCAGATGTTCCAGCTGATCATGCCTGGAAGGAGAGTCTGCTTCCAGGTCATAAGAAGCGCTGCCAAATAAAAGATAGTCAGCGGAGGTATGCAGAGAACAGGCAACTGCCGCAAGGATCGGACAGGACATGGTTTTTAATCCGGCCTCAATTTCATATACGTAGTGAGTGCTGATATCAGCCAGTTCTGCCAGCTGTTCCTGCGTCAGATTCTGCTGTTTTCTAAGTTCTTTGATTCTTTTTCCGATTGCTTTTCTGTCCAGTTTCATTTCGGTACCTCCATGAAAAAATACTATAACTGTCAGCCACATGGAACCACGATCTGCAGATACAATGAAATGTTGCTGACAGTAACAGTCAATGGTATGATAGATAGGAGAACAGAGGCCAGAGAGTATGTATGTTTGGAACAGAATGTGGAAAACTAATGAAAAACTGAAAGAGGAAAAAGAATGACAAAGGAAATTTGGAACGAATCGGTAAAAAACAGGATCATGATGTATCTTATAAATTACCGGAAGAGCAAAGAACAGCTTATCCGGCGGCCGTATTTTATTTTTGAAGATCTGGCGGCGGTTTTTCGCCTGGCAGATCCGGAAGAACCGTTGAAAGAAAATCCGGTGGATCATGAAGATCTGAACCGGTGGGAAATCGGAAAAGAAGAATTGTACCGCTGTGCCATGAAAAGCATGCCGGCAGAATTTCCGGTTCATGTGAAAACAGCGGCGGGAAATCGAAAGCGACTGGATCAGGAGCCTGTTTTTATTGTGTCCAACTGCCAGGGAATTTATGGCGCCGGCGTCATATTATATCCTGGATTTCTGCAGGAGTTTTCAGAACGGTATGGATGGAACCTTTTCCTCATGCCATGGAGTATTCATGAAGTCTTTGTTTTGCTGGACCGGGGACAGCACAGACCGGATCAGCTGAGGGAAATTATGGAGAAAAATGTTTCCGGACTGATTTTGGAAAAAGACCGTCTTTCAGATAATCTTTACTATTATGATTTCTCAGAAAAGCAGATTTTAACTTTATATTAGAGAAGCAGAGCGATCCTTGTCCGCAGGCCGGGCAGGGATTCTTTGTTATAAAAACCTTAGGTTGCAGATACAGACTGGTATCAGATATAATGAAAGGGAAATGTGACAGGAAGAAGGAGGTGTCGTATCATGGGACAGGTAAGACTTCATACCGGCTGTATCAACTGCATGGCGGAACGGCATTTGAATCATTATGATCCGGATACACCGGAAGCAGAGAAGCTTGCTTATATGCAGGGAGTGCTTGGAATTTTAAGTGAGGCAGAGACGTTTGAGAGCGCGCCTGTTGTTACAGAACGTATTTATGAACTTCAGCGAAAGATGTTCGGAGAAACAGTGGATTTTTCGGAAATCAAGCATACATATAATCAGATGATGAAACAGGAAGAAGAGAAGATTGTCCGGGAAATCGAGGAAGCAGAAGATCCTTTAAAAAGAGCCATTCAGTATGCTATGACGGGGAATTATATTGACTTTGGGGCTATGAGCAGTGTTGACAATGCAAAGCTGGAAGAACTGCTGGCGGAATCAGAGAAAAACCGGGTGGATGAGGAAGAGTATGCCAGGCTGAAAGAAGATCTGAAAGGAGCCTTAAGAATGGTATATCTGACAGACAACTGTGGAGAGATTGTACTGGATAAAATTCTCATACGTCAGATTATGAAAGAGTATCCAAAGGTCAGGGTTACGGTGATCGTCCGGGGAAAACCTGCTTTAAATGACGCAACCATGGAGGATGCCCGGGAGACAGGACTTTCTGACATCACTGCGGTCATAGGAAATGGCAGCGGCATTACGGGAACCTGGCTGCCGGAAATATCAGAGGAAGCCAGGGAAATGATCGATGCAGCAGATCTGATCCTGTCAAAAGGGCAGGGAAATTTTGAGACGCTTCAAGGCTGCGGGAAAAATATATACTATATGTTTTTGTGCAAATGCAGACTGTTTGTAGAGAGATTTCAGATGAAGCAGTTTGAAGGCGTTCTGGTAAATGAACTGCGGTGCCGGGAGATTATGTAATGGGAACTGAAAGAAAAAAGCAGGAAGAAAGCCGTCTGTATTTTCATGGGAAAATATTCACTTCGGATAAGGAAAATCTGTATGCAGACGCCATGATCGTGGAGGACGGTATCATCCGCTGGATTGGAAGAGAAAGTCAGATGCCGGAGGGAAACTGCAAAAGATATGATCTGGAGGGAGCCTGTGTGATTCCCGGACTGATTGATGCTCATATGCATCCGATGATGCTGGCAGATTACAGCCGCCAGATTTCTGCGCTGCCGCCGGAAGTAGGTTCCATTGAGGAACTGGTGGAGAAGATAAGGGAACGCAGGATGCGGCAGAAACCGGGAGAATGGATTCTGGGCTGGGGATATGATGAAGGAAAATTTGCGGAAAAACGATCGATCACACGTTATGATCTGGACCGGGGATGCAGCGATGCCCCGGTGTCCGTGGTGAGAACCTGCGGGCATATAAGATGCGTTAACAGCAAAGCATTGGAACTGGCAGGTATTGACCGCAGCACCCCGGATCCCGAAGGCGGAGAAATCGAGAGGGATGCGTCTGGTGAGCCGACCGGTGTATTAAAAGAAAGTGCCAGGAATCTGGTGACAAAATGGATGCCAAAGGACAGCAGGGAAGATCAGACAGTCCGTCTTGTGGATCTGGGGAAATTATTACTGTCCCAGGGAATCACAGCGGCAGCGGATATGGGGAATCTGGAACCGGGAGATAATCTGCCGTTGTTTCAGGAAGCGGCCCGGAAGGGATGGAAACAGAGAACCGCGGTTTACCGCATGTGGGAATTTTTTAAAGATGATCTATCCTTTGATATAACTGAGGAAGAGATGGACCGGGATAACCAGATTTTTGCCGCAGGGCTGAAACTGATCGGTGACGGCAGTGTTTCCGGCTGTACGGCGTGGATGAATCGGCCATATTGTGGAAAAAATCAGGAATATGGCATGCCGGTGTTGACAGAAGAACAGCTGGAATCCGCCATTGCTTTCTGCAAAGAACATCACTGTCAGCTTTCCGTTCATGCAATGGGGACAAAAACCATTGCCATGGCAGTGGATCGTCTCTGCAGGGAAGCTTCCTGGATGAGAGAGGAGATTCCTTCTGTCAGAATCGAGCATGTGACAGATCCTGATGCAGAAAGCATAAAAAAAGCAGCCGGACACAATATTGCAGTTGTGACTCAGCCGATTTTTATGTATGCGGAAGTAGAAAGCTATCAGAAGAATCTGGGAGACGAATGGATGAAGCAGTGTTACCCTGTGAAATCTATGCTGAAACAGGGAGTGAAGCTCTGTTTTTCCACCGATGCTCCAGCAACTGCATGGGCAGTGCCTTCGGATCCCTTTTCGAATCTGAAGGCAGCGGTTACAAGAAAGGCTTATGATGGAACAGACTGCGGCCGGAATGAGGCAGTGGATATAGAAACGGCCGTGAAACTGTATACTGCTGAAGCGGCAGATATCATAGGATTTCATGGAATCGGAAGGCTGAAAAAGGGATATCAGGCAGATTTTGTGATTCTGGATCGGAATATTTTCCAGATCGATCCGGAAGAACTGGATCAGACCAATGTTATGGCGGTTTATATCGGGGGAAACTGTGTTTATCAAAAGTAAGCAGCGTTTTTTGAAACTGCCGATGGGTTCATATTCGGATAAGAAAAAAGAATGGAGGGATAGAATGTTTCAGATGCCAGAATACCGGGCGCCGGATTTTAAAGAGAAAAAATTCATGGACGCTCCGGATGCTGTATGGGAAGAAGTAAAAACAGCAGGCGTTGCGCCGGAAGGCTATCATAGTACATCCATGTATCCGGAATATTACAAGATTCATGGAGAGTGGAAACTGGCAAAAGAGAGCCGGATGGATTCCAGCGTTGTCTTGACAGAGGATGGAAGTCTGAAGGTGGTAGAGAATCGTAATCTCCAGGAAGGGGATAAAGTGATTCTTGGAAGAAGCGAGGACGCACAGGAAGGGATTTACCTGCATACATCAGGATTCGGACAGGAAGAGGAAGGGAAAGATCAGTTTGTGTTCCGTCAGGGAAGAAGCAGGGAGACCTCTTATGCCAGAGATTATGACCGGCTGTTTGAACTGCTTCGTTATGAGCGGGAACACGGAAATATTTTGTGGGTGATGGGACCCGCCTTTTCCTTTGACGCAGATGCCAGGACCGCCATGCAGAAAATGGTGGAACATGGTTATGTGGACGGCCTTATGGCTGGGAATGCCCTGGCGACCCATGATCTGGAAGGAGCATTGTTCCACACAGCTCTGGGACAGGATATTTATACGCAAAAATCACATCCCAACGGACATTACAACCATCTGGATGTGATCAATAAAGTTCGCAGAAGCGGTTCTATCCCCCAGTTTATCGAAGATTACAAGATTGATAATGGCATTATTTACAGCTGTGTAAAGCATGATATTCCCATGGTCCTGACCGGCTCCATAAGAGATGACGGACCGCTTCCGGAAGTTATCGGAGATGCTTATGAAGGACAGACTGCCATGAGAAGTCTGGTAAAAAAAGCAACTACTGTCATATGTCTGGCGACAATGCTTCATACAATCGCCGCCGGAAATATGACGCCGTCCTACCGGGTAACGGAAGATGGAACCATACGTCCGGTTTTTCTGTATACGGTGGATGCGGATGAATTTGTAGTCAATAAACTTTTGGACAGAGGCAGCCTCTGTGCAACAACGATTGTAACCAATGTACAGGATTTTATCATGCTGGTCGGGAGAGGGCTGGATGTGATATAAAACAATAGGAAAGGAGACAGCATATGATACCATTGATTATAGCCGGAGTGATTGTCCTGATTATCGTAATCTGGGCAGCAGCTTCATATAACGGATTTATTCAGTTAAGGAACAAGACGGAGGAGGCATATTCTGCGATTGATGTATCCTTAAAGAAACGATACGATCTGATACCAAATTATGTGGAAACTGTAAAAGGATACGCAAAGCATGAAAAAGAAACGCTTCAGAATGTTATTTCCGCCAGAAATTCTGCCATGGAATCTTCCGGACCGGAGGAGCGCATGGCCAATGAAAACGCATTGACAGGAGCCTTGAGATCTCTGTTTGCAGTAGCGGAAAATTATCCGGATCTGAAGGCAAATCAGAATTTTATCAAGCTGCAGGATCAGCTGGACCGTCTGGAAGAAGAAATTGCCGGATCCAGACGATATTATAACGGTGTGGTAAACCAGTATAATACAAAGGCAGAGATGTTCCCGGGAAATATCATCGCAGGCATTTTCAAATTCAGGAGAAAACCATTATTCGAAGTGGATTCAGAAGCAGAGAGAAAAAATGTGAAGATAGACTTTTCATAATGAGAGAAAGGAGGGGCAGGACAATGATCAAACGTTGTTTGACCTGTCTGGCAGTTTCGCTGATGCTGCTGGCGGGAACTATGGGATGGAGCGGCTGTTTTGTAAAAGCAGAAGAAAAAGTGTCCAATGACGCTGCCATGCAGACCCGGCAGTATAATGTGGACATTACGGTCAATGAGGATCGAAGTTATACGATAACGGAACAGATCAAAGTAAAGTTTTTAGAAGACCGTCATGGTATCTATCGCTATATTCCAAACAAAGGCAGAATGCTGTATGAAGATGAAAAGGGACAGAATCAGTGGATGCCCTATTATGCGGATGTGGATATGAAAGACAGCAGCGAGGTCTGTGATGAAGACTCAGAGGACGGGAATGTGGTTTTCCGGTTTGGTGATGAAGATGTTACCGTAAGGGAAGGAAATTATAAATTTACCTATGATTTCATACCGAAATATCAGGAAGAATCATTTGACAAAGCCTATTATAATATTTTTCCGATTCAGTGGCAGAATAAAATACCGAAGGGCAGCAGATTCACGATTCATTTTACGAAAGATACGGATTTGGAGAAAATCCGCCTGTTTACCGGGGCGTATGGATCAGAAGAGGATGCGTCCGGGCTGGTTGATTTAAGGACAGATGAAAATCATCATGTCATAGAGGGTACACTTCGGCAGGATCTGGCGCTGGGAAGCGGCCTGACCTTTTACAAACCAATGGAGTCCGGATATTTTACATCCGTACATCAGCCGGGAGGAGCCAGGATCATAGCAGGAATCGCCGCTGCTGTTTTGATCGTAACCGCTGTATTCTATGTTTTGTTCGGAAGGGATGAAAAGATCATACCTTCTATTCAGTATCAGCCGCCGGAAGGCCTGGACAGTGCGGCAGTCGGCTATGTGATCGATGGGGCTCTGGAAGACAAGGATGTTGTGTCTCTGATTCTTTACTGGGCCGATAAGGGGTATCTTCAGATCGAGGAGAAGAAAAACAAGGATCTTCGGCTGGTGAAGATCAGAGATCTGGATGAGAGTGCCCCGGATTACCAGAAAGAGATGTTTGGGAAATTGTTCAGAAAGAAGGATTCGGTAAAAACGTCTTCTTTAAAGTATAAGTTTGCAGATACGATTGCAGTGGTAAAGGATCAGATTAAGATTGCCTACAAAGACCGGATTTATACGAGTCAGTCCAGAGTGGTCCGGATCATTGCGGCATTGATCACTCCGGTCCCGCTGATTGCTTTTATCATTATGATATCAGTTTATTCTTACCAGGGCGGCCTGATCATTTTCTTGTCCATTGTGTCCTGCATCCTGCTGATTGCAGGAGAAATATGGGCCATATGCGCAGTGGATACCTGGTATATAACAAAAAAGGGGTTGAGAAAAATAAACATTGCCGCATCCGTGCTGCTTCCGGCAGCGGCTGTAGTTTTATATGGAATCGGGTACCGGAGAGAAGTCAGCCAGGGAATTGCGTTTGATTATCTGTGGCTGTATGCTTTTACAGGAGCGGTTTCTCTTCTGGCAGTGCTTTTTACGGCATTTATGAAACAGAGAACAAAGCAGTGTGTTGAATGGATGGGACGGCTGGCAGGTCTTCGGGATTTCATTGAAACGGCAGAGTTAGACCGGATGAAGGTTATGGCAGAAGAACATCCGGAGATGTTTTATCATATTCTGCCCTATGCGTCTGTGCTGGGAGTGTCGGACATTTTTTCAAAGAAACTGGATGCCATTGCCCTGCCGGCGCCGGAATGGTATGTTCCATATTCCGGATATACGGTGTTCCATTATTATATGATACATGACTGTATCAACCATGCGGCGTCAGCGTCTCTTACAGCGGTCAAAGCGTCAGAAAGCCTTGGAAGCGGCGGAGGCGGTAGTTTCTCCGGCGGTGGATTTTCAGGAGGCGGTTTCGGCGGCGGAGGCGGCGGAAGCTGGTAGCAGGAACGGTCAGGAAGGTATTTCATCATGGAATACCTTCTTTTTTTATGCCTGAATCCGGTACGGGGATAAAAAAATTACCGGATTATAAGTTCCGGATAAAAAAGAAAACCGGAAAAAGATACCACATTAAAAAGCCCACAATTGATAATCTGAATCCTGTTTCACATGATATACTCTTATCATCTTAAATGCAGGGAAAACTTGTGGATGCTGAGAGGAGCTTAGAAGATGAGACGTTCAAAAGATAAATTTTATATGAAACAGATTTTTGACTGCATTATGGACGGAAAAGTATATGCAACAGGGAAAATCGCGCAGGAAATCGGACTGTCGGAAAAATCGGTAAGAAATAAACTGAATGAGATAGACGAATTTCTGAAGAAAAACAATCTGGGAGAGATTCAGAGAAAACCCAGGGTGGGGATATGGCTGGAAGCATCGGCTCAGCAGAAAGAGCAGATTCAGGCAGCATTAAATACCCGGGAAGATTTTCAGATCAGCAGCTATGATCCACGAGAGCGTATGACAGAAACATTAAAAATCTTTTTTAATCTGCGGCCCTGGCAGACGATCACAACACAGAAATTGTCAGAACGCCTGTATCTGAGTGTTCCTACCATGTTAAAAGTCTTGAAGGAATGTGAAGAATGGCTGGCAGTTTATCACATTGCGCTGGTCAATGAGCGGGGGAAAGGATACCGGTTAAAGAGTAAGGAAAATGAATACAGGGTAGCTCTGAAAAATCTGATCATGGAAAAAGGATCAGCAGAAGAAATGAAGGAAAATATACAGTATTTTTTTTCCAACATGGATGTATCGGCAGTGACCAAATGTATCATACAGACAGAGGATGAATGGAATTACCGGTTTACGGATGAATCATTTTACGAAATCCTGATTTACTGCTGTCTTGCATATAAGCGGAAAGAACTGGCGATACCAATGGTAAGCGACTATAATCCGGAAGAACTGAAGATCCTGAAGAAATACAGTGAGTACGCATTTACTGTGGCAATCTTTGAGAAGCTGGAGGAAGTCTTTCATGTTCATTTTCTGTCAGAGGATATTTTGTTTTTATCCATACAGATTCTGTGTTCTAAATTTATCGGAATCTCAAATGTAGAAGTGACTTTGGGACAGGTAAAAAAATATGATAATAAACTGGTGGAGTTTGTAGACCGGATGCTGAAGGTTATCTCCGATATTCTGGAGGTTGACCTGTCAGATGATCAGAAACTAAAAGAAAGTCTGATCGTTCATCTGAGACCGACCATTTTCCGGCTTCGATATGGGACCCCGCAGAACAATGCTCTGATTGATTTTATCAAAGAAGAATACAAAAATGTATTCCGGGCAAGCTGGGCCATCAGCATTTTGTTTGAGGAAAGCTACAATCTTCAGATTACAGAGGATGAGATCGGTTACATTGTTCTATACATTCAGGCGGCAATCGAGCGGAAAAAGCACCAGTATAAAGCAGTTTTGATCACCAATTCCAATATGGGCCATGTTCAGCTGATGAAGGAAAGAATCAAGCGGGCCGTTCCGGAAATCGGATGGCTGAATTTTGTCAGTACCCATGAATTTCGTCTGATGGATTATGATGACTGCGATATTATCATTTCGGCGACACCGCTGAAGGAAAAGGACAAGCGGTCTGTAGTGATTCCGAACATTCTAAGTGAAAATGGGCTTATGGTGCTTCGAAACCATCTGGATATGATCAATTCCCAGAGGGAAGAAAATCAGACGCCGTTTTCACCGGAATGCTGCCTTCTGTTTTCACCGGAATTGATTTTTACCGATCTGGAAGTCAAAACAAAGAAAGAATGTCTGAAGATCATGTGCAAAGCCATGGAAGACAAAGGTGTAGTCACAAAAGATTTCTTTGATACGGTGATGGAACGGGAGAGCAAAACAACGACGACGATAGGAAACGGAATCAGCATTCCCCACGGTTCTCCGACGGAGGTCAATGAGCCAAAAGTCGCCATTGCCCTTTTGAAAGAACCGGTTATGTGGGATGACGAGCCGGTCCGCATGGTATTTCTGCTGGGATTTCGTATGAGCACCAGAGATGAGATCAGCCGGATCCAGCTCTTTTATAACGAATATGTGTCTCTGATTGATACAGAGGAAAAGATTCATACGCTGCAGAATATGAAGTCAAATATAGAAGTCTATAAATATTTAATTCAATAAACTTTAATCAAACAGGAGGAGAGAAACATGGATATCAAAAGCGTTTTGGACGACAGGGTCATTGATCTTGAAATGAAGGCAGAAAACAAAGAAGAGGCAATCACTTATCTTGCGGAGAAACTGAAAAGCGCCGGGTATATTGCGGATGTGGAAGAATACGTGGCGGATATTTATCTGAGGGAATCCCAGGGTCAGACAGGGATTGGGAACTATGTGGCAATCCCGCATGGAAAGAGTGATTCTGTAACTCAGGTAGGAATTGCCATTGGGAAACTTGACCATGAAATTGAATGGGAAACTCTGGATGGCAAGGGAGTTAAACTTATTTTCCTGTTTGCTGTGGGAAAAGACAATGAAAATGCCAGGACTCATCTGAAACTGCTGGCAGAGGTTGCGAGGACGCTCGGAAATGATGAAGCGGTCCAGGCTCTTCTGGAAGCTAAGACAGTGGAAGATCTGAAAGCAGTCTTCTGATGAATATTACATATTGAAAGCATACAAAAAACGTCTGCCGGTTCCGGCGGGCGTTTTTCACTGCCCCAAAATATTTTTTAAAATTTACCAGATTAAAATGCCCGGAAAAAAGAAAATTATAAAAAAATGTGCCGGATTAAAATGTCAAAAAAACACTTTTCTGCCGGAAATGCGGAAAAAACTTCCGCATTAAAAAGCCCTGACTTAATGACCACAGGACAAGGTTTCATAGTATGATTTGAACATAGCAAAAGAGCTTAAGCGCAAATGACTCGCAGGCGGGGAAAAGATTCATTTGAAAACGAAAGGAGATTTATTATGAAAATTGTAGCAGTTGCAGCATGTACCTCAGGAATCGCGCACACTTACATCGCAAAGGAAAAACTGATTCGGGCAGCAGAGAGTATGGGGCACACGATCAAGGTGGAAACACAGGGAACCATCGGTACGGAAGATGAACTGACACCGGAAGAAATCAAAGAAGCAGATATCGTAATTCTTGCGGTAGATATTGCCATAACCGGAACCGAGAGATTCGAAGGAAAACCAACTGTAAAAGTTCCGACAAATGTATGTGTAAAGGCGCCAAAACAGCTGATTCAAAAGATTGAAAATGAATTAAAAAAATAAATACAAAGGAGAAGAGAGAATATGAAAAAAGTCGTAGAAGAATTAAAAAGACATGCCTTGACGGCCATTTCCTATATGCTGCCGCTGGTTGTTGCTTCCGGACTTCTGATTGCTATCGGTAATCTGACGGGAGGAGAAAATGTAACTGAGTTATCCAAGATGACAGTGCCTAGTGCTCTTACCACATTAGGTACACTGGGAATGGGACTGCTGCCGTCCTTCATCGCAGGATATATTTCCTACTCCATTGCAGACAGACCTGGTATTGCTCCTGGTTTCTTAATGGGACAGATTGCTTCTTTCCTTGGAGCAGGATTCCTTGGCGGTATGATCGGCGGTTACCTGGCAGGTTATATTGCTTTATTCATCCGTAATCATCTGAAAGTGCCAAAATGGGCAGAAGCTTTGATGCCGATGATGATCATTCCAACATTATCTGCTTTGATCGCAGGATTGATTATGTTCTTTGTGATTGGAAATCCAATCGTATGGGCAACCAACGCTTTGACAAACTTTATTACAGGACTTGACCAGTCTTCCAAAGGTGTTTACGGATTTATCATCGGAGCCCTTGGATGTATTGACTTTGGAGGCCCGATCAGTAAAGTTCCAAACCTGATTTGTGACGGACTTCTGCTGGAAGGAATTACAGAACCGGAAGCGATCAAGGTACTTGCGGCTATGGTTCCTCCGCTGGGAATCACATTCTCATTGGTATTATCTAAAGTATTAAAGAAACCGATCTATGCAGCTCAGGAAGTGGAAAATATTAAGGTTGCGTTCCCAATGGGACTGTGCATGATTTCTGAGGGAGTTATCCCGATTGCCATGAATGACCTGATTCGTACCTGTATCTGTACAGCAACCGGATGCGGAGTTACCGGAGCCATCAGTTTCACACTGGGAGTTGGAAGCAAAGTTCCGTCTGGCGGAGTCTTTGTAATCCCGGCGATGTCCAATCCTCTGGCAGCGCTGATCGCGCTTCTTGCAGGAACTGCCGTAACAGGTGTTCTTCTTGTGCTGATCAAGAAGAGAAGAACCGGAGATGAGAATCCGATCATAGAAGACAAAGAAGAAGAAATGGATTTATCAGGATTCACGATTTCTTAACAGATAAAAAGGAGACAACGCTATGTATGTATCAATGAAAGGGATGCTCAAAAGAGCAAATGAAGGCAATTATGCAGTAATGGCAATCAACTGCTTCAATATCGAAACGACAAGAGCAGTCATTGCCGCAGCCCAGTCAATGCGGGCGCCGGTCATTATCAATATTGTTCAGGAACACATGGTAAATCATTGTGACAGCAATTTAATCGCGCCAGTTGTAAAGAAACTGGCAGAACGTGCCAGCGTGGAAGTAGCGCTGAACTTTGACCATGGAGAAGAGACAGGGCTTTTGAAAAAGGCACTGACAGACGGATATACAAGTGTAATGGTAGACGCGTCCCGGTATGACCTGGAAGGGAATATAAAGATGACCAGGGAAATCGTGAAGTTCGCAGAAGCCTTTGACGCCAGCGTAGAAGGTGAAATAGGCTGTATGGGCGCAAGTGAAGGGGATCAATATACAGACGATGATATGAAAACAGATCCGGAAGAAGCGCTGAAATTTGCACGGGAAACCGGAGTTGATGCATTAGCGATTTCTTTTGGAAGTTCTCACGGAAATTATCCGGAAGGATATGTGCCGGAGTTTGACTTTGAAATTCTGAAAAAGATTAAGGAAAAAACAAAGATGCCTCTGGTACTCCACGGAGGAAGCGGTTCCGGAGATGAAAATATTAAAAAATGCGTGAAATATGGAATCAATAAAATCAATGTCGGATGTGATTTTATGAACGCTAATACAGAAAGTATAAAAAGACAGTTACAGGAAAATCCGGATATCAATTACTGGGTCATGATGCACCAGGCAGAAATTGACAGTCAGGAACTTGTAAAAAAATATATCCGATTATCAGGATCAGAAGGAAAATCATTATAAAAGGAGATACATATTATGTTAATGAACATGAAAGAATTATTAAAAGTAGCAGATGAGAAAGGATTCGCAGTTCCTGCATTTAATATCGGAAGCGATCAGCTTTTGAAAGCAGTAATGCAGAAAGTAAAGGAAATGAAGAGTCCGGTTATCCTGGAACTCTCACCGGATGAGTTCAATTTCGTAGAGACAAGCCTGGTTAAAAGTATGATCTATGAAGCATCCAGGACAGATGTTCCGGTTGTTATCCACCTGGATCATGGCGATAAATATGAGACAGTAGTACGTGCCATCCAGGCAGGATTTACCTCTGTTATGATCGATGCATCCAAACTGCCTTATGAGGAAAATATTGAAATTACAAAAAAAGTATGTGAGGTAGCTCATCTTGCAAATGTATCAGTAGAAAGCGAACTTGGAACGATCGGAACAACAGGAAACTCTATTGAAGGAGGAACTGTTGGCGTTATCTACACAGATCCGGATCAGGCAAAAGATTTTGTGGAGAAGACTGGAATTGACACTCTGGCAGTTGCGATCGGAACCGCTCACGGAATTTATCCAAGTGACATGAAACCGGAACTGCGCCTGGATATTTTACAGACATTAAAAGACACACTGGATATTCCTCTGGTTCTTCACGGCGGATCCAGCAACAAAGATGAAGAAATTGCAAAAGCAGTTAAGATTGGAATTTCCAAGATCAATATTTCCAGTGATATTAAAGTTGCTTTCTATGAGAAATGCAGAGAGGTATTAAATGCGCATCCGGAATACCGTGAGCCGCTGGAAATCTATCCAGAGCCAATTGAAGCATGCAAAAAAGTAATCGGAGAAAAAATTACATTATTTGACTCTGCAGACAAAGTAAAATATTATTATGAATAAGATGACTGAATAACGGGGCGGCATTGCCGCCCTCTTTTTGAATGGAGGGCTGATAAATGAAATATGCAGCAGGAATCGATGTAGGCGGCACCAATACGAGAGTCGCGCTGATCAGTGAAACATATGAGGTTATAGACAGAAAACAGTTTTCTACCAATGGCGAGAATCCGGAAGAAACCCTGAAAAAGATTCGGGACATCATCCATGAATTTGAGTGTCCGATTGAGGGAATTGGGATTTCATGTCCGGGACCTCTGGATCTGATTCATGGTGAGGTGCTGACGCCGCCTAATCTTCCGGGATGGCATCATTTTAAGCTGACTCAGCATTTGGAAGAACTGACAGGTGTGAAAGTGTATCTTGAGAATGACGCGAATCTTGCCTGTCTGGCAGAGGCAGTGACAGGAGCCGGAAAAGGAAAGGAATATGTGCAGTTTTTAACGATTTCAACCGGTGTAGGAGCCGGATTCTGTACAGGAGGGAAAATTTACCGGGGCGCAAGAGGATTTGCTCAGGAAGTAGCTAATTCTATTTTATGGAAAGACGGACCATCTCAGGGAGATTTGAAAAAAGGATCCATTGAATCCATTGCCAGCGGGACTGCAATTGTGACCCGGGCCAGAGCAGAGGGAATCGAAGCGGAGCATGCAGGAGAAGTGTATGAGAAAGCAGCGGCAGGAAATTTGAAAGCACAGGAAATCATGGAGGATGCTTATGAATATCTGTCCAGTTTTCTGGGGATTCTTTACGGAGTGCTGGATCCGGATCTTTTTGTACTGGGAGGAAGCGTTGCCCTTAAAATACCGGGATTTATACAGGAAATAGAAAAGAGAGTAAGGGCAAAAGTATATGACGCGCTGCAGGACAATGTTCATATTGTACCGGCGGTTCTGGGAGAAGACTGCGGCCTGATCGGAGCGGCTTGTCTGGTATTTTCATCACAGGAATTATGATTTTTGCAACAATTCAATGAAAAATAAATCCAATAATGTTATAATGAATACATCACATTTATTTGACAGAAAGATTGGAGATAAGAAATATGTACAAGATTGTTTCAGAATTATTACTGTATGGAGATATGGACAAAGATTCCATTTTAATGCAGATCAGTGATATTTTTCGTTGTATGGAAGAAGGATCCCAGACTGCGGACGTTTTAAGAACCCGTGTTTTCGGACAGATCAAACGGCTGCTGCAGACAGCGACAGATTATGCCTTTGACCGGAATCTCTGGCATAATTATCTGACATTTCTTCTGATCACCAATGAAAATCCGTTCAGCATTACCTGTGAGAAGACCGGAGCCAAGGACGGAAGCGTAAATTATTTTGCAAAAAATGATTTCAGGGCATTTCAGGAACTGTTTCACTTTGATTTTTCCGGCATCGAGGAGAAACTTGGAATTGACTGCTTCAGCAGGATTTCAGATTACAAAGCAATTGGGAAGCCGGAGCTGATGTACAATAAAAATGTCAGTGAAAAAGTAAGAGATTTAAGTGCGAAGCTGGAAACAGCAAAAGATGAAAATGAATTTTTTGATATGGTAACGGATTTCTACCGGGCTTATGGTGTAGGAATGTTTGGACTGAACAAGGCATTTCGTATCGAAGAATGCGGGAACAATGATATCCGGTTCCGTGCGATCAACAATATGGATAAAGTTGTATTGTCTGATCTGGTAGGATACGAGATCCAGAAGAAGAAGCTGGTGGACAATACAGAAGCCTTTGTACAGGGAAGAAAAGCCAACAACGTTCTGCTGTTTGGGGACAGCGGTACTGGAAAATCTACCAGCATCAAGGCAATCGTCAACGAGTATTATGATCAGGGACTGCGCATGATTGAGATTTATAAGCATCAGTTTAAGGATCTCTCCAATGTCATCGCGAAGATCAAAAACCGCAATTATCGTTTTATCATTTATATGGATGATCTGTCCTTTGAGGAGTTTGAGATTGAGTATAAATTCTTAAAGGCTGTGATCGAAGGCGGCGTGGAGACGAAACCGGAAAATATTCTGATTTACGCAACCTCCAACCGCCGTCACCTGATCAAGGAGACCTGGAATGACAGAGATGATGTGGAGAACCATAACGGAATCCACAGATCCGATACAATGGAAGAAAAACTTTCTCTGGTCAACCGTTTCGGTGTAACCATCAGTTTTTCAAAACCAAGTCAGAAAGAGTATTTCCATATTGTTACGGAACTGGCTCATAAAGCAGGCATTACAATGGATGATGAGGCTTTATGCAAAGAAGCGAATAAATGGGAACTGAGCCACGGCGGAATTTCAGGGCGGACTGCACAGCAATTCGTCAATTATCTGCTGGGCATGAAGGCATAGCAAAAGAAAGGACGCATGTCCTTTCTTTTGCTTATTTTTTCGGAAAAGAGCGAGTCTTGAAGGAGGCAGAAGTATGAGCGTGATGAAGGAAAGCAGTCAGCTGATACCGGTGGACGAATATGACGGATTTCGTATCCGCCCGGGGTTTTTCCTGGAAAATGGAGCAGTGGCGATTCCGGGAGGGGTAAGCTTTACCGTACAGACCCAGGGAGGAACAGGATGTGAACTGGTGCTGTTTGAAAGAGAAGCCAGAGAACCTTATGCGGTTATTCCGTTTCCCGAAGAATACAGAATCGGACATGTGTATTCCATGATCGTTTTTGATCTGGACATCAGTGAGTTTGAATATGCTTACCGTATCAACGGACCATACGATCCCAAAAAGGGTCAGCTGTTTGATAAAAACCGGCTGCTTTTGGATCCTTATGCAAAAGCAGTGACCGGGCAGAGTGACTGGGGCGTACATCCGGATTATGGATTTGCCTACCGGGCCCGGGTGGTGGCGCCGGATTTTGACTGGGGCGAAGGGAAGAAGAAACCAATTCCTATGGAAGATTTGATCATTTATGAACTTCATACAAGGGGATTTACAAAGGATGCATCTTCTGGAGTCTGTTATCCGGGAACATTTGAAGGAATCAAGGAAAAAATTCCGTATCTGAAAGAATTAGGGATCAATGCGGTAGAACTGATGCCGATTTTTGAATTCGATGAGACCAGGGAAAACAGGGTTGTAAATGGTGAGCGGCTTCTGGATTACTGGGGATATAATCCAATCGGATTTTTTGCGCCCAATACCAGTTATGCTTCAGAAAAAGAATTTAACAGGGAAGGGGATGAACTGAAATCGCTGGTGAAGCTGCTTCATGATGAAGGAATGGAGATTATCCTGGACGTGGTCTTTAATCATACGGCGGAAGGAAATCAGGATGGACCGGTGATTTCTCTGAAAGGATTTGATAATAATGTTTATTATATGCTGACGGCAGACGGGCAGTATTACAATTTCAGCGGATGCGGCAATACGCTGAACTGCAATCATCCGGTGGTGCAGAATATGATCCTGGACTGCCTGCGGTACTGGGTGATTGAATACCGGATTGATGGGTTCCGGTTTGATCTTGCATCGATCCTGGGACGAAGTGAAGATGGAACGCCTCTGAGCAAACCGCCGCTTCTGGAACGTCTGGCTTTTGATCCGATTCTCGGGAAGGTAAAACTGATTGCGGAAGCATGGGATGCGGGAGGACTGTATCAGGTAGGAAGTTTTCCATCCTGGAACCGCTGGTCAGAGTGGAACGGAAGGTACAGGGATGATATGAGGCGTTTTTTAAAGGGCGACGCAGGAATGGTTCCGGCAGTGATGGAACGAATGACCGGATCGAAAGATCTTTATGATCCGTCTGTACGGGGATATGAGGCGTCTGTAAACTTTATTACCTGTCATGATGGATTTACATTGTGGGATTTGTATTCTTATAATGTAAAACATAACGAAGCCAACGGCTGGAACAATACAGACGGAGAAAACAACAATAACAGCTGGAACTGCGGAGAAGAAGGAGAGACGCAGAGGGAAGAGGTACTCCGGCTTCGAAAAAAACTGGTAAAAAATGCGGTTTCAGTTCTGATGCTGAGCCGGGGTGTGCCAATGCTTTTGTCCGGAGATGAATTTTGCAATACTCAGTTTGGAAATAATAACTCATATTGTCAGGATAATAAGATTTCATGGCTGAACTGGGATCAGCTTCAGGAAAATGAGGATGTTTTCCGCCATTTCCAGAAAATGATTCATTATCGGAGACGGAAAAATGTGTTAAAGCGGAATACAAAAGCTCCGCAGAACGGACTGCCTGGAGTAAGTTTTCATGGAATTCATCCATGGGAAGCTGATCAGGAACCGGAGTCCAGAGTCCTGGGCATTATGTTCGCAGGAAAGAACCGGGAGGAAACAGAGGATGAAGTAATCTATGTGGGCATGAATATGCACTGGGAACCGTGTACCATAGAACTTCCGGAGCCAGGAGAATGCCGGTGGGAAATCATTTCCAATACTGCCTGGAATCAGGATGTCCAGGTATATGACCGGAAAAAAATCTGGCTGGAAGAACGCAGTGTCGTTGTACTGGAAATGATACGAGATTAAAAGATTCTTATCAGAAAAATTAGAAAAAACAGCTTGAAATTTCATGATTTGACATTATAATAATTGAGAAGCAAGAAATCAGATCAGAAATGTTATAGATAGAAAGTGAGCGTATATGTGGACTGCAGATCAATGGAAAGATTATGAGGTACTGGATACTTCCGGAGGGGAAAAGCTGGAACGATGGGGGGACTATATTCTGGTAAGGCCGGATCCCCAGGTATTATGGAATACCCCGAAGAAATTGAGAGAGTGGAAGCATCCTAATGGACATTATCACAGAAGCAGAAAAGGCGGAGGCCAGTGGGAGTTTTTCCATCTTCCGAAAAAATGGGATATTCGATACAAGGATTTGAAATTTCATCTTCAGCCTTTCAGTTTCAAACATACAGGACTGTTCCCGGAGCAGGCCGTCAACTGGGACTGGTTTTCTGAAAAAATCCGGTCAGCCGGACGTCCGGTGAAAGTATTGAATCTGTTTGCGTATACAGGAGGGGCAACCCTGGCGGCAGCCGCTGCCGGAGCGTCTGTGACGCATGTGGACGCATCCAAGGGTATGGTCAACTGGGCAAAAGAAAATGCCCAGCTGTCCGGATTAAGAGAGAAACCGATTCGATGGCTGGTGGATGACTGTGTAAAATTTGTAGAGAGAGAAATCCGCCGTGGAAATCATTATGATGGCATAATCATGGATCCGCCGTCCTATGGAAGAGGTCCAAAAGGCGAGATCTGGAAAATAGAGGAAAAGATCTATCCTTTTATCCAGCTTTGTACCAGGATTTTATCTGATGATCCATTATTCTTTTTGATAAATTCTTATACGACAGGGTTGCAGCCGGCCGTGCTGACCTACATGCTGGAAACCGAGGTGGGAAGGAAATTCGGAGGCCGTGTAATATCTGATGAAATCGGGCTTCCGGTCAGTTCCAACGGACTCGTTCTGCCATGCGGAGCTTCAGGCAGATGGGAGAAATCTTAATTTTTGCTGAATTTTTGGTGAATCTGTAAAAAACAATTGAATTTTTTGAAGAAATGTTTATAATTAAGAGAGTATGTATACGAATAATCAAACATTAACATAATAAAAACAGAAGAGAAGAGCAGTAGTTAAGAGAAGAAAATCGAAAGGGGAAAATAGTTACCATGGCAGTAGGAACAGATATTGGAATTGATTTAGGAACAGCCAGCGTCTTAGTATACGTAAGAGGAAAAGGCGTTGTTTTAAAAGAGCCTTCCGTTGTGGCTTTTGATAGAGATACAAATAAGATTAAAGCGATTGGAGAGGAAGCGCGTCTGATGCTTGGAAGAACTCCGGGCAATATCGTAGCAGTCCGTCCGCTTCGCCAGGGTGTTATTTCTGATTATACGGTAACTGAGAAGATGCTCAGCTATTTTATCAACCGCACAGTAGGCAAATCTTTATTTGGAAGAAAGCCGCGCATCAGTGTATGTGTGCCGAGCGGAGCTACAGAAGTAGAGAAGAAAGCAGTAGAAGACGCAACATATCAGGCAGGCGCAAGAGAAGTATCCATTATTGAAGAGCCGGTCGCTGCGGCAATCGGAGCAGGAATTGATATTTCCAAGCCTTGCGGAAACATGATCGTAGATATCGGAGGAGGTACAGCTGATATCGCAGTCATCTCTCTTGGAGGCGTTGTTGTAAGCAGCTCCATCAAAGTTGCCGGAGATGATTTCGATGAAGCAATCGTGCGTTTTATGCGCAAGAAGCATAACCTTCTGATTGGTGAGCGTACTGCGGAAGAGATTAAGATCAATGTGGGAACTGTATATAAACGTCCGGAAAATCTTACGATGGATGTAAGAGGAAGAAACCTTGTGACGGGTCTTCCAAAGACAGTTACCGTTACATCTGAGGAGACGGAAGAGGCCTTGAGAGAGCCTGCTTACCAGATTGTAGATGCAGTACACAATGTATTGGAGAGAACTCCACCTGAGCTGGCAGCCGACATTTCTGATCGCGGAATTGTTCTGACAGGCGGCGGATCACTGATTCAGGGCTTAGAGGAGTTAATTGAAGAAAAGACAGGCATCAATACGATGACAGCAGAAGACCCGTTAACTGCGGTAGCAATTGGAACTGGAAAATACATTGAATTTCTTGCAGGAGAAGACAAGAAAAAGAAATAATATGGTTTTCAGAAGGTCAGGATTTCATCCTGGCCTTTTTTAATCCATGTTTGAGGTGAAGCTGATGGAACATTTGGAGGGATATGTAGATCATATCCGTTTTCGAAATGAGAATAATGGATACACAGTGCTGAGTCTGGATCTGGATGGAGATGAGGAAACTGTCGTTGGGCGGTTTCCATTTTTAAGTGAAGGGGAATATATTTCCATGGAGGGAGAATATACGGAGCATCCCATGCACGGGCCCCAGTTTCAGATGAGAACCTATGAGATTACAGCACCGGGAGATATCCAGAGCATGGAACGATATCTGGGCTCGGGGGCCATCAAAGGAGTGGGACCTGCGATCGCAAAAAGGATCACAAAGAAGTTTAAGATGGATACGTTTCGCATCATTGAGGAGGAACCGGAACGCCTGGCGGAGGTAAAAGGGATTACAGAGAAAAAAGCCCGGACGATTGCGGTAGAATTTAATGAAAAGCAGGAAATGCGCCATGCCATGATGTTTTTGTCGGAGTACGGAATCAATTATAATCTGGCAGTGAAGATTTTTAAAGAATACGGGGATGAGATGTATACGATCATCCGGGAGAATCCATACCGGATGACGGATGATATTGCCGGTGTGGGATTTAAGATTGCCGATGAAATTGCCCAGAGAGTCGGGATTGGAACAGACTCTGACTATCGGATCATTTCTGGAATCTTTTATACACTGATGCGGGCTCTGGGAGAAGGACACGTATATCTTCCCAAACATATTTTATGCCGAAACGCAGCGTATACGCTGGGAGTGTCTGAGGAGGCGATAGAGGAGCACCTTCTGGAAATGATGATCGAAAAGAAGATCGTGATCAAGGAAGAAGACGAAGTCAGGATTTACGGAGCGGCTCAGTATCATATGGAGGTAAATACTGCAAGAATGCTTTGTGATCTGAACCTGTCATATGATGTGTCAATTTCGGAGATTGAGACTACGATCGGACGGATAGAAGAAGCAGAGCAGATTACCTTTGCTGAAAAACAGAAAGAGGCCATCGAAGCCATTGCAAGCCACAGCATTGTAGTTCTGACCGGAGGGCCGGGAACCGGAAAAACAACAACGATCAACGGAATGATTCAGTATTTTGAAACAGAGGGACTGGATATCCGGCTTGCGGCTCCAACGGGAAGAGCGGCCAAGAGGATGACAGAGGCCACCGGGTATGAAGCGATGACGATCCACCGGCTTTTGGAACTGAACGGGGAAGCGAAAGAAGAGATGGATCGAATGGGAATGGCTTTTGAGAGAAATGCGGCAAATCCTCTGGAGACAGATGTTATTATCATTGATGAAATGTCCATGGTGGATCTTTCCCTGATGAATGCGCTCCTGCAGGCTATGGTGCCGGGAACCAGACTGGTTATGGTGGGAGACGCCAATCAGCTGCCGTCCATCGGAGCCGGAAATGTACTGAAAGATATTATCGCGTCCGGAGAATTTAAGGTGGTAGCGCTGAATCAGATTTTCCGGCAGGAAGAGGGAAGCCATATCGTCCGCAACGCCCACCTGATTCATCAGGGCAGAAGCATTGAGCTTGATAATAAAAGCAAAGACTTTTTCTTCCTGCAGAGGACATCTGTCCAGGATATTCTGGGAGTTATGGTTTATCTGATCCGGGATAAGCTGCCGGCTTATGTTCATGCGGAACCTTATGAGATACAGGTTCTGACGCCAATGAGAAGGGGTGAGCTGGGAGTAGAGCGGCTGAATCAGATCCTGCAGCAGTATCTGAATCCTCCGTCACCGGATAAGAATGAGAAGGAAACAGCTTCCGGCATCTTCCGAGAGGGAGACAAGGTAATGCAGATCAAAAATAATTATCAGATGGAATGGGAAATCCGGAATCAGAAGGGCTTTACGGTGGACAAGGGAGTCGGAGTCTTTAATGGAGACATCGGACGGATTACGGAAATCAATGATTTTACAGAAAAAGTCACAGTGGTTTTTGATGATTCCAGAGAAATACAGTACAGCTATGCCATGCTGGATGAGCTGGAACTGGCGTATGCCATAACCATACATAAGTCTCAGGGAAGCGAATATCCGGCAGTGATCATGCCGCTTTTAAGCGGACCAAAGGTATTGTTTCATCGAAATCTGCTGTATACCGGCGTTACCAGAGCAAGAAACTGCCTTACGATCGTGGGAGACCGGCATACAGTGAATTCCATGATCCAGAATGTCAATGAGCAGAGAAGATATTCAACGCTTGCAAAAAGGATTCAGGAAATTGCTTCAGAAGGGGAAGAGAATCCTTTTGAAGATGAATGGTCATAAAACAAAACATTGTAATAAGAAAAATAGAAGGAACCGTCGTCTTTTAGAGGACGGTTTTTCTGTACCTGAAACTTTTTGCCTTTTATAATGAAAAGGAAGAAAGGAAGGGACTTATGAAAGAAAGAAAACGCATGATATCCGAAGCTGCCAGGGAACTGGGCTTGGAAACTTATCATTTGAGAACGTGGGAAGATGAATTTGGAATTCTCATTCCAAGAAATGAGAAAGGATACCGATGCTACGGGGAGAAGGAAATCCATATGTTTCAGGAAATCCGTGATATGAAAAATGAAGGACTGGATACAGAAGAAATAAAGAAAAAGATATCTGGAAACATCATTCCGTTTCCAGGGGAGAAACAGCCGGAAACATCGCAAAAAATGGAACAGTTTCAGAATGTGATGGTGAAGATTATGGGACAGGCGATCAGGGAGCAGAAAGAATTCCTGGGAACGGAACTCGGAACCCGGATTTCTGATAAAGTCTCAAAGGAAATCGATTATCAGTTTCGGCTGAGGGAAGACGAAGAGGAAAAAAGATTTCAGAAACTGGATGAAATGATCCGGTCTCAGCAAAGAAGCAGAGAAGAGATTGCGGCATCGCGTGAGAAAAGAAGATTTTTAAGACGCAGAAAAAAACAAAGATAATTATATTTCCAGACAAAGAATCTTAGGTTATAATAGATTATAATCAGTTAAAATACCAGAGCGGAGAATTTATTATGGAGAGAAAACCTAAGATTTTAATTGTAGGAAGTCTTGTTATGGACCAGATCGCGATTACAAAAGAGGTCCCGCAGGAAGGACACAGAGTCTTTGGGGAAGAATTCGTCAAGACTCCAGGCGGGAAAGGAGCGAATCAGGCGGTGCAGGCAGCAAGGCTGGGAGCGGATGTCACGATCATCGGAAAGGTCGGCCGGGATGCCAATGGAAAAGAGCTGCTGCAGGCGTGTCAGCAGGAAGGAGTAGACACGAGCAGGATGCTGTATGATGAGGATGGAGCATCCGGATGTGCAGTGATCATATTGGAAAAGATTCCCGGTGAGCGCACCAGAAACCGGATTCTTGTAATCTCAGGATCCAATATGAAAATCCGTCCGAAAGAGATTGAGTTTCTGAAAGATGAGATCGGTCAGTATGATATGGTCATGCTGCAGAATGAGATTCCGCTGGAAGTCAATGAGACGGCGGCAAGATACGCTTATGAGCAGGGAGTGCCGGTTATGCTGAAGCCGGCGCCGGTCATACGGCGTCTATCGAAAGATTTCATCAGTCATCTGACATACATAGCGCCCAATGAACAGGAAATCCGGGCCATGACCGGAGTCATCATCAACAGAAAAAGAGGCGTATTTAATTTTGAGGAGGCAAAGGTAGCTTCTGCCATTATGAGAGGCAAAGGGTATGCAAATATTCTGACAACCCTGGGTGAATCCGGCGCTCTGCTGGATGCTCCTGACAAAACGATATACAAGAGAGCGGCGCCGGGGATCGAAGTTGTGGATCCAACGGCCGGAGGAGATTCTTTTGTAGCGGCTTTCTGCACCAGAGTCTGCAAGGGGGACTCCAGGGGACAGGCCCTGATTTTTGCAAATTATACAGCGGCAATTACCATTTCGAGGATGGGGGTTATGGACTCGCTTCCAACGACGGAAGAGGTAATGGAACTGATGAAAGCCAACGGAAGATCCTGCATGTAATTGAGAAATTTTCTCATTAAAAAAATGGGATAATATGGAAAAAGATGGGAAATAAAGGAAGAATCCATGAAGATATTATGGATGCCCAGACAGGAAAAGAGAACGCAAAAAGGGTGTGCAGTCATATGACCGCACACCCTTTGATGTACCTGTGGAAAATTATTCCTGGCTGATAGCTCCAGCTGGACATCCGTCTGCGCAAGCTCCGCAGTCCATGCATGTATCAGCATCGATTACGTACTGTCCATCTCCTTCGCTGATTGCTCCTGCTGGGCAAGTTCCTTCACAAGCTCCACAAGAAATACAAGCGTCTGAAATTACATATGCCATAGTTAACATCCTCCTTATATAGTATAATAATCAATAAAAGCGGTCACCCGCCTGACTCAATCTTATTTTAATATACTTATGAAGGAATAGCAAGTAATTTTGTTGTATTTTTAGCGGTACTGTATTATACTATAAATGTTGATTTTTTTGAATGGAGGACAATAGAAATGACAATTTCAAAAGATATGGTAATTGGTGATCTGATCGCACTGGATCAGAATTTTGCAGCAATCTTAATGGCATCTGGAATGGGATGTGTGGGATGCCCTTCTGCGCAGGGAGAGACCCTCGAGGAAGCAGCATTCGTGCATGGAATGGATGTAGATGAGCTGGTTGGAAAGCTGAATGAATACCAGGCATCTAAAGAAGCATAAGCTGCGGATCACTGATTATAAGCCTAAAGAAGTGAGAGCCGTGCATAAAGCGTCAGCTTTATGCACGGCTCTTTTTGTTTGTGCAACGTTGCGCAAAATAGATGTTCATCACAGGAATGAGCAATCGGTGGCGCATTATTCGAACCCAAATCAGATTGTACGGAAAAAAATACTGAAATATAATGAATACAGCAGGAAAAATGTTGAAAGATGTTCAACAAAGTTTGGAAATCCTCAAACAAATGAAAGGAGAGTGGTAAAAGGTGGCAAACCGTGACACGATTTACAGGGAGCTGATTCAGCTGGACTGGGAAGTGGCAGATCAGACAGAGTTCTTTGACAAGATGGCTGCAAAGCTTGAGAAGCTTGGGTATGTAAAAGATACTTTTGCAGACGCGATCAAGACGAGAGAAGCGAATTTCCCAACGGCGCTCCCGGTAGAGCCTTATCCGGTTGCGATTCCTCATGCAGATCCTCAGCACATCATCAAGCCATTTATTGCATGTACCAGATTGAAGAATCCGGTGAAATGGTGTGAGATGGCAAACAATGATCAGGAGCATGATGTGAAATTTATTTTCATGCTTGGTTTCCTTGGCGGACACGATGATCCAAACGGAGCCAACGAACATGTGGAATTGCTTCAGATTTTGGTTACGAATTTCCAGAATCCAGAGATCATGGATAAACTGGTAAATGCAAAAACTGAAGACGAATACATGGAAGCAGTTTTATCCATGGAAGGTCTTTAGGATTATAGGAACTGACGACATTTTTAGAAAGGAAGATGAGAAATGAAACAAATCGTAGTAGCATGTGGAAGCGGAGTAGCAACTTCTCAGACTGTTGCAAGCAAGGTAAATCGTTTATTAAAAGAGAATAATATCCCGGCAGAAGTTCTGGCTGTTGATATTAAATCTGTAGACCGTTATATCCCAAGCAGCGTTGCCTACATCGCGATTACAAAAGTAGACAAAGAATATCCGATCCCGGTTATCAACGGAATCGCGTTCTTAACAGGCGTTGGCCAGGATGCTGAATTCAAGAAATTGGTAGATGCAGTAAACAACGGCTGATGCTGAAAGAAAGAGTTGGAGGGAAATTATATGAGTATTTTACAAGATGTTATTAACTGGTTACTGAGTTTAGGGGCGGCGATCTTTGTGCCGATCATCATCATTATCGCCGGTCTGATCGTAGGAATGAAAATAAAAGATGCGGTTTCCGCAGGTATCACTCTTGGTGTTGCATTTACCGGTATGAGCATGCTGATCAGTTTTATGTCAGAAGCAATCGGACCGGCAGCTGAAGCCATGCTGAAGAGTACAGGCATCAATCTGCCGATCGTAGACGGTGGATGGACCACATTATCTGCGATTGCTTGGTCATGGCCATACGCATTCCTGATGTTCCCGCTGATGATCGGTATCAATATTATCATGCTGATCATTAACAAGACCAAGACATTCAATGCCGATTTATGGAATGTATGGGGCAAGATCTTTACAGGCGTAGCGGTGGCAGCTGTGTGTCAGCCGTATTTTGGAACTGCCGGATCTATTGCCGTAGCATTTGTTACAGCTGCGGTTCAGATCGTATTCGAGCTTAAAATGGCTGATATGTATCAGTACCGTATCGAGAAACTGTCTGGAATCCCTGGTGTAACATGTACCCATAAGATGGGATTCACAAGTATTTTTATGTTCCCGATCGACTGTCTGCTGAAGAAGATTCCGGCATTAAACAAACGTTTTGATGCTGCGGTATTAAAGGATAAGATCGGTATTTTTGCAGAATCCCATGTATTAGGATTTATCTTAGGTATTATCTTTGGTATTCTGGCAAGATATGGTGTGGCAGAGACACTGACATTAGGTATTCAGGCATCCTGCTCCCTGACATTGTTCCCAGTAATCTCCAAGTATTTCATGATGGCACTGGAGCCGATTTCAACAGCAATCAGCGCATTTATGAATAAGAAGTTTGATGACAGAACTCTGGTTGTAGGACTTGACTGGCCGTTCATGGGCGGTGCAAACGAAATCTGGCTGGCAGTATTCTTATGCATCCCGGTTACATTGATCTGCTCCATGATTCTTCCAGGAAATGAGATCCTTCCATTTGCGGGTATCGTAAACAATGCCATTGCCGTTGCTGCATTCCTGGTAACAGGAGGAAACATCCTTCGTATGTGCATCCTGGTTATCATTTTTGCACCGGCGTACCTCTGGGTTGGAACGGTTATGGCACCGTTCATTTCAGATCTGGCACGCTCTACAGGCGCTGTCAGCTTAAAAGCCGGAGAACTGATCTCCTGCTCTTCCATCGATGGACCAATCCAGACCTATGCTTTTTCACATCTGTTTAAGTTCCTGGATGGAAACTTCTTCCCATTAGCTCTGTGCGTCATTTTTGTCGTATGCTTTATCGCTCTTTACAGATATCTTGGAAGAGAAGAAAAAGAAGGAAGAGAAATCAACTAATCATCATGTTTGTGTGATGACCCAATGAAGAAGAAACGAGGTTAAATTCATGCAGAGATTTGTAAATGATCCGGATTATGTTGTCGAAGATATGTTAAAAGGTTTCGTCAAAGCCCACGGTGATCTGATCGTGAGATCCGAGACCAATGACAGGGTAGTGCAGTACATAAACGCTCCGGTAGAAGGAAAAGTAGGTCTTGTGACCGGAGGAGGAAGCGGTCATGAACCAGCGTTTCTTGGCTATGTAGGAAAGAACATGATGGATGCAGTAGCAGTCGGTGAAGTATTTTCTTCACCTTCTGCACAGGCATTTTATGACGCTTTTATGGCGGTAGATTCCGGAAAAGGCGTGGCATGTTTATTTGGAAACTATGCCGGAGACAATATGAATGTCAAGATGGCGATCCGAAAAGCGAAGAAACAGGGAGTTACAGTAAAATACGTGACAGCGAATGATGATGTGGCATCTTCACCAAAAGAAACCAAGGAAAAACGCCACGGTATCGCCGGCGGGGTCTTCATGTGGAAGATCGGCGGCGCACGGGCTGCTCTTGGCGGAGATCTGGATGAAGTCATTGCGTCAGCGCAGAAAGCGGTAGATAACACAAGAAGCATCTGCGTCGGACTGGAACCATGCGCGATTCCGGCAGTGGGACATCCGAATTTTGAGATTGCCGACGGAGACATGGAGTTTGGAATCGGACACCATGGAGAGCCGGGCATCAATGTTCAGAAGCTGGAGCCGGCAAAAGATATTGCGCGGAAGATGGCAAAGACAGTGATTGATGATATGGAACCGGAGAAAGGTTCAGAAGTGGCGGTTCTTGTATCAGGTCTGGGAGCCACGCCAGTAATGGAATTATACATTTTATATGATGAAATAGAAGCCTACCTGAAAGAGCAGGGTCTGTCTGTTTATAAAGTGCTGATCGGAGACTATGTAACATCACTTGATATGAACGGGGCAGCCTTGACGGTAATGAAACTGGATGATGAGCTCAAAGAATTATTAGACTATGAGGCAGAATCACCAGGAATCGAAGTTTAAAAATTGCAGTTGAAAGAGGTGCACCATTGTATTTAGATGAAAGAGGTTATACTGTTCTTAAAACGATCGTCAACAACCCGTCTATAACGGGGAAAGAAGTAGAAGCTTCTTTACAGCTAACCAGAAAGCAGTTAAGTTATGCCATTGAAAAAATCAATGATTATCTGCAGGGCAATGGGATGCCGAAAATTGAACGGCTTAGGACCGGGAAGTTCATCGTTCCGGTAAGTGTACTGGAACAGTATCAGACGGAAGACATAGGAGGTTTTGATACTACATATGTATATTCGGATAAAGACAGGGGATTTTTGATATATCTTATGCTCCTGTGCATCCGGGAAGAACTGTCAATCTATCATTTTACGTCAGAACTGCAGATCAGCAAAAATACGTTTCTGACGGATTTGAAAAAACTGGAACACAAGCTGGAAGATTATCATCTGGAAGTATCCTATAACCGCCAGGAGGGATATCATCTGGTAGGAAGTGAATTCGCCAAGCGGGAAATGATGATCATGGCCGTAAGAGGGATCTTAAAGCTTCCAAATGGAAAAGATACGATCATGAGAATCTGCCGTATTTCGGAGGAACTGATGTCCCAGGTAGAATCACAGATCATGGTGATTGAAGAACGGTTAAAGATTCGGTTTACCGATGAGCGGATGAAGGAGCTGCCGCTGATCTTGTGTCTGACTGTGATACGGACGAAAAAGGGCAGGATCATCCGGGAACTTCCGGAAGCATTTCAGCATATTGCGGGAACAAAAGAATATTCCGCCATGCTGGAGTTCGCAAAAGCATATGATATTACCTGGCAGTCAGAAAAACTGTTTTTGGCCGCACAGATTCAGATTTCAAATTTTCATACGATGCAGGCAGGTGAATCGGAACAGGAAGAGGAGCTTATGAAAGCTTCAGAGAAGGTGATCGAGAACTTTGAAAATATGATCTGTGTAACGATCGATGAAAGAGAAACACTTCTGGAAGCATTGTTTCAGCATATTAAACCGGCGTTCTACCGGATAAAATATCACTATCATATTGAACAGAGCATAGCCGACATGGTACTGCCGCAGTACAGTTCTCTTCATGCAATCGTCAGAAAATCTATCCAGCCTCTGGAAGAGCTGGTAGGGGCAAAATTCCCTGACGAAGAACTGGTATATATAACCGCTCTGTTCGGGGCATGGCTTCGAAGGGAAGGCATCCTCGATCTTGTGGAAACAAAAAAAAGAGCAGTGGTCGTCTGTGCCAATGGAATTTCCGTTTCTAATTTTCTGTATTTTACGTTAAAAGAACTTTTTCCGGAAATAGATTTTATTACATGCTTATCCCTAAGGGATTTTAAAGAATATGATGATAAAAATTACGATATTGTTTTTACGATGGTCCGTCTGGAAACATCAAAAATGCAGTTTCTCGTGAAGCCTTTTATTGATGAAATATCCAAGAGAAAGTTTCGTGAGAAAGTCATGGGTGAGCTGACGGGAGTCATCCCTCATGAGGTTGATACGGCAGGCTTAATGGAAATTATAAAAAAGCATGCGATTGTGCAGGATGAAGAAGCACTGAAGCGTGAAATATCCAACGCTTTAAATTCCGAACCGGAGGAAGAACATCTTCATATGATGAATACACAGTTTTCCATTGGACTGAAGGATGTTCTGGTAAAAGATACGATACAGGTTCTTGATCATACCATTCCATGGGAAGAAGCGATCCATATGGTCGGAAAACCCCTCATCGCCAGAAATGATATAGAAGAGCGTTACGTAGAAAAATCAATTGAAAATATCCGGAAGGAAAAGCCATTTATCATGATTGCGGACGGTGTTGTGATTGCTCATGCAGGAGTGGATGACGGGGCAAACAGAGTATGTCTGTCTCTGCTGACAATGCCGGAGAAAATCGACGTTGCCGGATATATGGAGGCAGATGTGATTCTTATGATCGGAACGCCTGATCCTACGAAGCATCTGGGCGTCCTGGAACAGCTCAACAGCATGCTGGAAGATATAGAAGCTCTACATTTGCTGAAAACGGCAAAAGAGCCGAAAGAGATCTTAGAATTAGTTCAGAATGAAAAAAAGGAGAAATGACAATGTTAGAATCATTAAAAAAAGACGTAGTTGCTATGGCAAAACGTGCACAGTCAGAAGGATTATGCAAACATTTATCAGGTAACTTAAGTGCAAGAGACCCAGAGACAGGTTATGTCGTTATTACACCAACTCAGGTGGACAGAGATTTGTTAACAGCAAGAGATATGGTTGTTCTTGATCTGGATGCCAATGTCATTGAAAATGAGTCAGGACTTCGTCCAACCAGTGAATCTCTGATGCACCTTCAGATTTATAAAACAAGACCGGATGTCAATGCTGTATGCCATACACATTCCATGTACGCAACGACTTTTGCTGTATTAAATAAACCGATTCCGGCTGTTGTATACGAAATTGCAAACCTTGGAGTTACAAAATCAAGAATCCCGGTAGCGCCATATGGACGTCCAGGAACAACAGACTTATCTGACAGTGTTATTGAGCCGGTTCAGGAAGCAGACGTATTCCTGCTTCAGGGACATGGAGCTGTTGCGGTATCTCAGGGAGATATCTATGACGCATACTTAAGAGCTGCATATATTGAAGAACTGGCACAGCTGTACTTCAATGCTCTTTGTGCAGGACAGGGTGAAGAGCCATACTTTTTCCCGCCGGAAGAATTGCAGAAATGGGAGTATCCATCTCAGATCAAGTTCCCAAACAAATAGAAGGAAGGAGTCGTACATAATGAAAAAGATTATCAATTCCCCGGATAATTATATCAAAGAGATGCTGGAAGGAATCTATATTGCCCATGCAGATGATCTTACATGCGTGGATGGAGATCTGCAGGTTCTCGTTACAAAACATAAAAAAGAAGGAAAAGTAGGAATTGTAACCGGCGGCGGATCCGGACATCTGCCACTGTTCCTGGGATATGTAGGAAAAGGAATGATCGACGGATGTGCAGTCGGAGATGTCTTTCAGTCTCCAAGCGTAGATCAGGCGGTTGCCCTGACAAGGGAAGCAGACAGCGGGGCAGGTGTTCTCTACATTTATGGAAATTACAACGGAGATATTTTTACTTTCCGTCCGGCCGCAGATGAAGTGGAAATGGAAGATGATATTGAGACCGCAGAGGTGCTGGGAGCCGATGATGTTGCATCAGCAGGTCCTTCCGCTCCAGGAGAAAAGAGCACCCGGCGAGGCGTCGCAGGAATTTTCTTTGTTTATAAATGCGCGGGAGCAGCGGCAGATAAGATGCTGTCTCTGGAAGAAGTAAAGCGTGTTGCGGAAAAAGCCAGCAATAATGTCCGCACCATGGGAGTCGCATTAACTCCATGTACGGTTCCAAGAGTTGGAAAGCCAAGTTTTGAAATTGACGATGATGAAATGGAAATCGGAATGGGAATCCATGGAGAACCGGGAATCCGCCGTGGAAAACTGGAGCCGGCAGATCAGATCGTGGATGAAATGCTGGAGAAGATCGTAGGAGATCTTCCATATGAAAATGGAGATGAAGTTGCGGTTCTTGTAAACGGACTGGGCGCTACACCGCTGGATGAACAGTATATTGTCACACGAAGGATCCATCAGGTGCTGGAAGAAAAAGGAATCAAGGTCTATAAATATTATGTCGGTGAATATGCCACAGCAATTGAAATGGCAGGATTCTCCATTTCTCTGCTGAAACTGGACGATGAATTGAAGGAATATATCGATCATCCGGTGGATACGCCGTTCTTTAAACAGGTTTAGGAGGAAATTGTCATGGAGACATCTTACTTAATTCAGTTACTGAAAGAAATCAGCGATATTATGGCTGAGAACAAAGACAAGCTGATTGCCATGGACGGAATTGTAGGCGACGGAGATTTAGGCCTGACGATGAGTGATGGATTTAAAGCTGCCTATGAGGCGGCTGCAGACGGCGCAGCCGCAGATGCCGGCAGACTTTTATTTGCGGCAGGAAAGGCAATGGCAAACAAAGTTCCTTCTACTATGGGGTCTTTGATGGCAACAGGGCTGAAACAGGCAGGAAAAGATCTGAAAGGAAAAGAAACTTTGGAGGATGCGGATCTGGTTCAGATTTTTGCGTCTTATGAAGCTGGGGTTGCAAAACTTGGAGGAGCCAAAGTCGGCGACAAGACATTCCTGGATGGAATTCATCCTGCGGTAGAAAGTCTGAAGGCATCTCTGGACGCAGGAGAGTCTTTATCAGAGATGGCAGGAAAAGCTGCCCAGGCTGCAGAAGAAGGATTTAAGGCCACCACAACAATGCTTGCGGTTCATGGAAGAGCCGCGACTCGAGGAGAAGCATCCAGAGAGCTGGAGGATCCAGGCGCATATGTTGCAGCGCTTATCATGAAAGCCTTTGAAAAAAGTGTAGCTGAATAGTTCAGAAACTCCCGCAGGAATCCCTGAGGAAATTGCTCCAGAGGATTTGGCGGGAGTTTTTTTGTGTGAATGATTGAACAAAATGTTGTGTTATGTGTGAAAATGTTGTAATATGTGTACATAAAATAAAACAGGAGGTCGTGAGATGTTAAATTTTCAGTATTATGCGCCGACAAAAGCTGTATTTGGAAAAGATGCGGAATTGGAGACAGGTTCTCTGGTAAAACAAGAAAAATGTAGCAAGGTTCTTTTGCATTATGGGGGACAGAGCGCAAAAAAATCAGGGCTGTTAGACCGGATATGTAAAGCTCTGGAGGAATATGACATTGATTATGTCATGCTGGGCGGAGTTGTGCCGAACCCAAGACTTTCAAAGGTATATGAAGGAATTGAACTCTGCAGAAAAGAAGGCGTTGATTTTATTCTGGCAGTAGGGGGAGGAAGCGTGATCGATTCTGCGAAAGCCATCGGATACGGGATGGCCAATCCGGATTGTGATGTGTGGGACCTGTATACAGGAAAAGCGCGTCCAAAAGGATGTATGCCCGTGGGAGCAGTATTAACAATCGCGGCAGCAGGAAGTGAGATGAGCGATTCCTCTGTCATTACCAATGAAGATGGATGGTATAAGAAAGCGCTGAATACGAATTATGCGAGATGCAGATTTGCTGTTATGAATCCGGAACTGACTTATACGCTTCCGGAATATCAGACAGAAAGCGGATGTACCGATATTATGATGCATACGATGGAGCGGTATTTTGTCCTGGAAGATACTATGAAGATTACAGACGGCATTGCGGAAGCACTGATGCGCAATGTTATGGAAAATGCGAAGATTTTATTGAAAGAGCCGGAAAATTACGATGCCCGTGCGGAGATCATGTGGTGCAGCACATTGTCCCACAATGATCTGACCGGATGTGGAACCAACGGCGGAGACTGGGCAACGCATCTGATCGAGCATGAACTGGGCGGTTTGTTTGATGTAGCCCATGGCGCCGGGCTTGCTGCTGTATGGGGAAGCTGGGCAAGATATGTTATGGATGAAAAGCCGGAGCGCTTTGCGAAGTTTGCGGAAAATGTCATGGGAATTGAAGATCAGGGAGACGTGAAAAAAACGGCTCTTGCAGGGATTGAAGCGGTAGAAGCGTTTTGCCGGGAAATCCATATGCCGACAAATCTGAGAGAACTTGGAGTGGAACCAACAGAAGAACAGATCCGGGATATGGCAATGAAAGCAACGAATAATGACACTGTAGAACTGGGCGTATTTAAGAAATTAAAAGCGGAAGATTTGATCAGAATTTATACTGCAGCAAAATAGGATTACAGAACCTTTGGCTTTCAAAAAAATCAGGCATAGTTTTTCTATTTCCTCCTATATGAGCTTTTGGACCCGCAGGAGGACATTGATTCAAAGTGATTGCCACCTATGAGAGTTTTTGGGTCCACAGGAGGACATTGATCCAAAGTGATTGCCTCCTGTAAGATTTTTTTGATTCATGGGAGGATCTTTTTCCTTAAAGTGCGCCCCATGTCAAGGACACAGCTAAATCTTTTTAGGATGTTTTTATTGCGGTCCAAGTGCTGGTGGTAACTCTTTTGTTTTTATGTATCTATAGTATTCATTTGGCGACATCCCTTTCAAGGCCGTCTGATAACGATCATTGTTATAGTAATCCATCCAGTCATCTATCCTCTCTTTTGCGTCATCAAAGACTTCCCATGACTGGATATATGGCTTGATCTCCTCTTTCATGTGACCAAAAAAGCTTTCCTGTGGGGCATTATCCCAGCAGTTCCCTCTGCGTGACATGGATTGGCGCAGCTCTGCATCTTCCAGCAGTTTACGAAATGCTATGCTGGTATAATGGCATCCTTGATCTGAATGTATCCAGGCTTCTGCCTCCTTGACGCAGGGGTGATCCCTGAGCAGTTGTCTGACCGTATCCAAGACAAAATCTACTTCCAAAGACTCACTCAGCTGGTATGCCAGAACCTGCATCGTAAAGGCGTCTTTTATCACTGACAGGTAGCAGAAACCCTGCCCTAGTCGGAGGTATGTGATATCTGTCAGGAGTACTTTGCGTGGACCATGGCTCCGGAACTTCCGATCGACATGGTTTGGGGCAACCGCATCTGTCTTCAATGCTCTAGCCATCCGTCTATAAGGATTGCTCTGGCGAACCGGGCATCTGAGACCGTATTTCTTCATCAAACGTCTCACTTTTTTATGGTTCATCTGGATCCCCATGCGGAGCAAACGCATGCAGATACTCCGATAACCCTTTGCATATCCACGAAAATCATAAGCAGCCTTTATCTTTTCAAAGTCCGATCTGTCCTGCTCTTCACGGCGCATACGATTGTCAGCAGCGTTCACCCACCGGTAGTATCCGGAGCGGGATACCCCAGAGAGCGCACACATTTCCTTGATCGTGAGAAGAGATCCTGTCTCTTTTTCATACTGAATGAGAGAAAAGATGTCACTTGTCGCGCTTCCTAATCCTCTTTGCGGCTGGATCGGATGCGAGAAATTTTTTTTAAAAACTCGATCTGCTGTTCCAGACGGACAACACGATCCTGTAATTCTCTTATGCTCGTCTTTGTCCGTTGTTTTGCCAGGTCTTTTGCGGCAAACTGAGCGATCTTCTCTTCATTGGAAAGTCCCCTCGGGGCTTTGAATCCATCTGGAGAAGCAGCTTCTTCCAGGATACGCCTGCGCATGGAACTCAGGGCACGTGTTGAAAAGAAGTCTGGATCATAACCGGCAGCCCGCATGATCTTTTTTGTGGTCATGCCAGGGACAGACACCTGTTCGACAAAGAATTCTTTGAATGCGACTGTGAATACGATCCTGTCTTTTGTTACATGATGGGTATAAACATTGTTTTCCAGGATCCTGAGTTGTTCTTGGGTAAATGGATTTGCTTTTGACATATGTAGTCCACCTTTCTTTCTATCATCAACTATATCACAACAGCAAGTGAACTGCACAGCCGTGTCCACAAAATGGGTTTTGGCTCTGGGTGTCCTGAAAAAACGTCAGAATCGTGTCCATAGTATGGAGCTGGTCTTTTTAAAACACATAGATCAGCTTTTATTGTGTCCACAGTATGGGACAGGCTTTCAAAAAGCATCCAAAACTAGTTTTTGCTGTGTCCACAGTATGGGACGGGCTTCCAAAAAACATCCCAAATCGGTTTTTGCTGTGTCCACTTTATAGGGTTCAGTTTACCTG
>NZ_BLYI01000058.1 GCF_016586355.1 Anaerostipes butyraticus | reverse complement strand
ACACTGCGAAGAGACAGACAATTGAATATTTCCGGTGGCGATGCGCGTCGGGGAAACACCCGTACCCATCCCGAACACGATGGTTAAGACTGACGCGGCCGACAATACTTGGCTGGAGACGGCCCGGGAAGATAGGTGGCTGCCGGATTTTTTAAAGAGACTTACCGGTGATGCGATGTAAGAAGGAGGCTTCTTGCATGGGATGGCCGATAAGGCCAGGAGAGAGCGGAACAGCAGAAAGCGCATCGCGTGAATCAATGCTGATACCGCGGACGTACTTTGAAAACTTCATACAAAACCAGAAAAGAGTCATTCTTTAGAAAAGAATGAGTCAAGACAT
>NZ_BLYI01000057.1 GCF_016586355.1 Anaerostipes butyraticus | reverse complement strand
CACACCCGGTGAAATTGAAATACCAGTGAAGATGCTGGTTACCTGCGCCAGGACGGAAAGACCCCATGGAGCTTTACTCCAGTTTGATACTGGGATTCGGCATGGCATGTACAGGATAGGTGGGAGACTGGGAAGTAGTGACGTCAGTTGCTATGGAGTCGCTGTTGGGATACCACCCTTGCCATGTTGGGTTTCTAACCAGCAGCCGTGACCCGGCTGTGGGACAATGTCAGGCGGGGAGTTTGACTGGGGCGGTCGCCTCCGAAAGGGTATCGGAGGCGCTCAAAGGTTCCCTCAGAAT
>NZ_BLYI01000056.1 GCF_016586355.1 Anaerostipes butyraticus | reverse complement strand
TGAGTTTTAAGACCTGCAGCCTGTACTGATCTCCTGAAGTCCTTCACACTCTTCTCCTGGGATTTCCTCCTCCTGGATCAGCTTTTATTGTGTCCACAGTATGGGACAGGCTTTCAAAAAGCATCCAAAACTAGTTTTTGCTGTGTCCACTTTATAGGGTTCAGTTTAATCCGGGATTTGTCCTCCTTTTTTCCTTTTTTCACTCCTGGGAGGTGGTCGTCCCTGAGGTTTCTCCTCCTCTCTCTGTTTTTTATATTCTGAGAGGACTTTCCCTCAAAGATTTCTCCTCCTTTTACTGATTTATTTCTCCTGGGAGGTTCTTTCTT
>NZ_BLYI01000055.1 GCF_016586355.1 Anaerostipes butyraticus | reverse complement strand
GATCAGCTTTACTCTGGAAACCTTAGATATTCGGCCTGAAGGATTCTCACCTTCATCTCGCTACTCATTCCGGCATTCTCTCTTCTTACCAGTCCACCACTCCTTCCGGTATGGCTTCATCCCGGTAACAATGCTCCTCTACCAATGTTTGCACATTCCTAAGCTTCGGTGTCGTGTTTCAGCCCCGGACATTTTCGGCGCAGGGACTCTCGACTAGTGAGCTATTACGCACTCTTTCAATGCATGGCTGCTTCTGAGCCAACATCCTAGTTGTCTTCGAATCCCCACATCCTTTTCCACTTAACACGCACTTTGGGACCTTAGCTGTAGGTCTGGGCTCTTTCCCTCTCGACCATCCAACTTATCTCGTATGGTCTGACTCCCATGGACCATCTTTACGGCATTCGGAGT
>NZ_BLYI01000054.1 GCF_016586355.1 Anaerostipes butyraticus | reverse complement strand
GTGGAAGCAGGATTTAATGTGCCGGTAATTCTGATCAAGGGATTAGAGGTAGCAGATAAAGCAATCAACAAAGAAAATCAGGAAGGAAAAGAATAACTATGGAAGAATTAAAGAAAGCAGGATATGAACTGGATGAAGGGATTGAACCGACAGCGGAAGAGATCGCAGAGGCAGAAGCTGAATTAAAGGAGGAAGAGTAGTATGGCAAAGTATAATGTGCATGCAGGACATTGTCCGCAGGGAAAAGGCGCATCTGGCGCCGTCGGATTTTTAAAAGAATCTGTAGAGGACAGGATCGTAAAAAATGAGATGATCCGGCTACTGAAATCAGAAGGGCATACAGCATATGATTGTACCTGTGATGTGGCGACCACGCAGAGCGGATGCCTTGCACGGATTGTTACAAAGTGTAATTCACATTCAGTGGACGAGGATGCGTCCGTACATTTAAACAGCGGAAGAGAAGACGAAAAAGGTGATGGAGATACAGGAGGAGTAGAGGTGCTTATCTATTCCTGGGCTTCTGCATCTAAAGAAACCGCAGAAAGAATCTGCGAAGAAGTGTCCAAAGAACTCGGAATCAGAAATAGAGGAGTAAAAGTGGATAGCAGCCTTTATGTGCTTAGAAAAACAAAAGCACCTGCATACTTAATTGAGTGCTGCTTCGTGGATGATAAAGATGATTACGAGAAATGGGATGCAAAGAGATGTGCGAAAGCAATTGTTCGTGGTATGCTGAACAAAGATATCAAAGGCGGATCCA
>NZ_BLYI01000053.1 GCF_016586355.1 Anaerostipes butyraticus | reverse complement strand
ATCCGGAGCCTGTGCAGGCTTGGATGTGTTTCTCATGCGGCGTATTATAAATGGCTGCATAGGGAGACACCGGAAAGCGAGTTGGAAAACCACCGGATAGCAGATAAAATAGAAAAGATCCACAAAGATTCCCCAGACAAGGGATACCAGAGGATCCGGGATTGTTGTGGTCAAGCGTTTTTGTAACACTTGTGGCTAAAAAATATCGATTTATGCAATTCGAGCTTGATATGGTGTTTGATACCCTGGAGTAGTATCATTTAAATGCAGTCGTTAAATCCACCAAAAGATGATAATATATCATTAAGGAAGGTGGAGACATGCAATACGATAAGGAATTCAAACTACAGGCTCTTGAACTGTCCGATGAAATTGGCGTCAAGGCAGCTGCAGATCAACTCGGCATCAAGTATTACACACTTGCCGACTGGCGTCGTCAGCGCAAGGCTCGCGGCGAAGAAGCTTTCGTTGGCAGTGGTAACAAAATGATGCCGCTCAGCGAGAAGGATCGTCGCATTAAGGAACTGGAAGCGGAACTTCGGGAAACCAGGCGAGCTAACGATATACTCAAGGAGGCTCTCGGTTTTTTCGCACAAAGCCGAAAGAAGTGAGAGCTCGGAAACGTTTTGAGTTCATTAGCGAATACAGCAGCAGATGGCCTGTAAGCGTTATGTGCGATGTCCTGCACGTGAGCGAGACCGGTTATTACAGATTCAAAAGGAATCTCGGCAATCCCAGCAAGGACGCTGTTCTTTCGGCAGTTATGCAGGAAATACTCGATGAGTATATATACAACGATAACTACGGTGTAGATCGAATGCAGATAGCACTTCGAAATCTCGGGTACAAGGTTGGCAGGCGCAGGATAGCCAGAATCATGAAGGAAAATGGTTGGCTTCATGAACGTAAGCGCCGTCCGAAAGGCTTAACCAGGGCAACTACTGAAATACAGGAGAAGGAAAACCTAATCAAACAAGATTTCAGGTCAGATCGGCCGTATCAGAAGTTGCTTACCGACATATCTCAGATATCGTGCCGTGACGGCAAACTATACATATCTCCAATAATGGATTGCTTTAACGGAGAAATACTTTCTCTGGTAATGCGAAGCAATATGTGCAAAGAACTGTGCATTGATACATTCAATGCAGCAGCCAAAAGGTTTCCTTTGAACGGAGCCATACTCCATTCAGATCGCGGAAGCCAGTATACAAGTGAAGCATTCCGTGAAGAACTCAATAAAGCAGGTGTTCTGCAGAGCCTCAGTGGCGTTAACCATTGCTTTGATAACGCCAGGATGGAAAGCTTCTTCGCTACTCTCAAGAAGGAACTCCTCTACAGGATTCCAACATACAAGATGAAGATGGAAGAAGTTAAAGTAATTGTTTTCAGATATGTCTTTATCTACTACAACCGGATAAGGATATACACTTCAAATCCGGATGGCCTCCCGCCAGCAGCTTACAGGAGACGTCTGGAACAACCGTTAGCAGAAGCTGCTTAATTTTGTGGGTTTAAAGACTGCACAAATATTGACAACTCCAT
>NZ_BLYI01000052.1 GCF_016586355.1 Anaerostipes butyraticus | reverse complement strand
TTGCTACCACTGCTCCTGTAATAGCATTGTATGTATCAATTACCGTGCTTGCCATTTTTTTCATGCCCTCACTTTCCTTTCTATTCTCTTTTTTAATTCATTACATAAAAAATAAGACCCTTAGGTCTTGCTCTAATCTCCATTTCCGCCACCTCTTTTGAAATCACACGGCAGGTCAAACATTGGATAGATTTTCTTCTTTTTGGGCAGCACCAACTCCCAAGGATAATCATGCGGATAATCTCCACCCTGATCGATATCCACTTCTATCACTACCGTTTGATTCGTGGTTGTCGGATTCGGAGATACTCGTACATCCCAAAATTTGATCACGCTCTCACCCCAAATTCTACTCTCTTTTTGAAGGTGTACTCTCCGATCGTGAAGGTGATCTGCAGTTTATACCTTCCGTGCGTCTTTGGTTCCAGTGTCATGGACAGATATGTACTTTCATCTTCTTCCGTAATCGTACAATTCCCTTCCGCTTCCACTCCGCTCTCGTTGCTCAATTCGTAACTTGCTGATAGCACATGGAATGAGTCTCCGCTCGTTGAATGTACTAAAAACTTTACTAGGAACACCTCTCCCAAAATCTTATCTTTCATAGTCGCCCTCCTAAATTCAGGGTACACTCCGGATACATTGGTTCCAGCCAGTAGCCCGGAGACACATTCTGTAGGTCATATTCTGTGTTGACATCAATCATGCTGTATGCGCCTGAAATGTCTTCCAGCTTATATACCGGATCCTGATCGACCAGGACATAATCCTGCAGCGGCATCAGGTGCACACACAAATTCGTCAAATCGATCGTGACCAAATACTTACATATAAAAGCAATATTCCCCGCATCATCTTCTGCTGTCAGCTCCACTACGTACTCTCCGTCCAGATTGGAAGGAACCTCAGCAGAAAATACAGAGGTCCTCCCTTCCTGGCGTACCAGTTCAAAAGCTACTGGCTGGCCTTCTATCTTGCCTGTCAGCTTCATTAGTCTGTTACCGTAATCGTAAATACGATTGTCTCGCCGGTATTGGCCGGATTTTCGGAAATCTCAATCGCAGAGATAACAGGAGCTTTGGTGTCCAGAGTTACCGTTCTTGTAATAGATGTTTCGATTCCCGTTTCTGACGTTGCCGCGGAGATAATGGTATTTTCTCCTTCGCTCAGCGTCAGTGTTCCGGTCGCTGTGCCTCCAGACAGGTTAACCGTCTGAGGAACGCCGTTTACTTTTACTGTCAGACTCTCACCATTTGTTGTTGCGCTGTAAGCTACGGTCGGCTGATTTGTCACAAGATCTTCGGCCGGGCTTGTCACAGATAATGTAGGAGCTGCGGCATAAACCTCAAAGGTTACAGATTTTGGAGTCGCTGCATTACCATCATTATCACTTGCATTGACTGTCGCTGTATACTCATCATCTGGAAGGTCTGTATCTGGTGTGTATTCATATTTATATCCACTAGAAACTTCCTGCCTGGTAAAGTTGGATGTCGTATATTCCTGCCCGTTAAAGTTCAGCTTTACGGTAGACTCATCGACGCCAGAATCATTATCTGTTATTGTAAATGCTATTGTTGGCCGCTTCTGTGCCGTCTTCGTTCCAGCTGTCGGGCTGGTGATGTTAATCGTTGGTGCAACCGTTTCTTTTACTACCAGTTTTAAAAGATTTCCTAATGTCTGATCGTTGGTATCCACCGTTTTGACATTTCCAGCTTCATCTTCTGCTTTAACCACAATCGGATAATAATGCCCTTCCTGGTTATAGCTCGATGTATTTGGTGTGACAACTGATACTTTCCATGTATTTCCGCTCTCTTTGGTACAAGTATAATCCTGTCCAAAAGCGGTTATTGTTACTTTTTTTAGCATGTTTTACCTCCATTTTTAATAATCTATGTGTTAAATAAAGATTTAATCGATACAGATTGGATTTATCCTACAATTTCTGGTGGATTTGTGGAATACGCAAGCGGATGGAAGCCACGTTATCGAAAAATAGGAAAATTGGTAGAGATATGCGGAGCGGTAAAGCCGACAAAAAATACTT
>NZ_BLYI01000051.1 GCF_016586355.1 Anaerostipes butyraticus | reverse complement strand
AGAAAGACGGAGGAATCCTGAACAAACATGGAGTCGTAGAATATGTAAACGGAATCGCTCCGGGAGTCTTCGTAACAGTTTCCACACCGAATGAAGAGATCGCGTACCAGATGAGCTATCACAGCATGGGACCTGGACCGCTCTGGACCCTGTATCGTCCATATCATCTGTGTAATCTTGAAACACCTCTTACAGTAGCGAAAGCAGTAATTGACGGAGAGGTAACCTGCGTGCCGATCGATGGACTGGTATCTGAGTGTATCACAAGAGCGAAGATCGACCTGAAAGCAGGACAGACGATCGATGGAATCGGAGGATACACAACTCATGGATCCATTGCGGAAGCAAAAGAATCTGATGAAAAAGGATATGTTCCATTTGGACTGGTAACAAACAAAGCGGTTATGAAGAGAGACGTGAAGAAAGGCCAGCTCCTTACATATGATGATATCGAACTGGATAAGAGCACACTGATCTACAAATTGAGAAAAGAGCAGGATGCAATGTACGGAAAGAACGTATTATAATTGCGAGGAAAGGCGAGCCGGAATCCCGGCCCGCCTTTTATTGTATGGAAGAGGAATCGCAGAGCTTAAGAAGTGCAGAGGCTGTCTCCTGACTTGTAAAAAATGAATCAACCAGATGCAGAGAAAGCACGGTGTGAATAATGTTCAGTTTTTCAAGACCCTCAGCGATGGCAATAACGCAGCGGGCATTTTTTCTGGCGCGGAAGATATCGGCGATGATAAGTCTTTCTGTCAGATCCGTATGTACACAATTTCCATCTTTGTCCAGAAACTGGAGGAGAATGTCCCCGATTGCGCCAGCCTGCTTAAAACTGTCAATGTCTGTATCGGATAAGATATGATAGCGGGTCAGGAAAGAGGAGGAAAAAGTACCAATCCCGGTCAAAATAATATCAGAATGTTCTGCCATGGAAATCATATCTTTGGTATGTTCGTTTGCGATTAAAGTTTCATATTCTTTGCTGGAAGAGCAGAAGGCTGGAACGTGCAGAATATTGGCAGTTCCTCCAGTTTTTTCAGCCATCTGCAGTGCGTTGTAATTTGGCAGGGTTTCAAAACTGACACCAAAACTTCCAGCCATAGGAGCAATGATCGTAGAGGGGAGATGAAGGGAAGGAAGCTGTTTCAGAAAGCGGGTAATGGCGGTGCCCCAGCCGATCCCTATCGAATCTTCCGGCTGGATTTTAGATACGAAGTAACTGGCTGCGGCCATGGCCAGATAGTCTCTGGAAGAGTCGCTGGTATCAATGACTCCGGCGTGCTTTAAATCGTATTTTTGCTGCAGCTGCGATTCCAGAAGGGGGATTCCGGAAATGGGAGAATCTATTTTTATTTTAACAATTCCCAAATCTTCTGCCCGGGAAAGCAGTTTTGATACCCAGGGTCTCGAAACATTTAGACGCTGGGCAATTTCGCGCTGTGAGAGATTGCTTTTGTAGTATAGATTGGCTGCAAGGACGATTTTATCGTACATGAGATCTGGATGTTCTTTTTTGTTCATAGGAACTCCTTTCGTTAAAAAATAAGATGTAGGCACAAATGTAACTAAATAATAAGTGGATTATATAGCAAAAGCACCGGTTTTTCAAGGAAATAAGCGAAAAATTTAAAAATATATTGACGAACAAATGTTAAGTGATTATAATACAAGTATCAAAAGTAATTGATAGGCACATATGTAACAAGTTAACGGGTTCTATATAAGATAGGAGAGAATAGTTATGCTGAATATGGATCAGAAGCTCATCAAAAGACAGGAAGAAGGAAAGATCATCAAGACCGGTATTGTCGGTGCAGGGCAGATGGGAAGAGGAATGGTAACCCAGATGGTACTGATGAACGGAATCATGCCGGCCATTGTATCTGACATCAAAGTTGAAAACGCAGTGCACGCGTTCAAATATGCAGGCGTTACAGATGATGATATCGTGATCGCAAAGACGCTTGCGGATGCAAACGCAGCCATGGAAGCAGGAAAATATGTGGCATGCGAGGATGCGGATTTTGTTTCCCAGGCAAATCTGGTAGAATGCGCCATCGACGCTACAGGAGTTCCGGATGTAGGAGCCAAAGTAGCGACAGACGCCATGAAGAATAAAAAACATGTAGTCATGCTGAACGTAGAAACGGATGTTGTAATCGGACCTTACCTGAAGAAGATG
>NZ_BLYI01000050.1 GCF_016586355.1 Anaerostipes butyraticus | reverse complement strand
GTCTTTATCTACTACAACCGGATAAGGATATACACTTCAAATCCGGATGGCCTCCCGCCAGCAGCTTACAGGAGACGTCTGGAACAACCGTTAGCAGAAGCTGCTTAATTTTGTGGGTTTAAAGACTGCACAAATATTGACAACTCCATAGTTTCCATATTCTTTTCTCCTTTACATTTCAATTTTTAGTACACTTTTATATCTGTCAAGTGATTTTATAATTTTTTATACACAAATGTGTCCCAATGTGATAGACTATCACTGTGTACACAAACGCATAAAGGAGAGATGCTATGACTGTTGGAGAAAAAATCAGATATTATCGAAATATTCGTGGAATATCGCAAGAAACATTGGGAAATCTTTCAGGCATAAATCCCGCTACTATCAAGAAATATGAATATGGTATTCGTAATCCTAAACCAGATCAATTACTGAAAATCACAAATGCACTTGGCATTAGCATTAATCTGTTCATGAATTTTGATATAGAAACAGTTTCCGATGTGCTTTCTTTACTGTTTAAACTGGACGAGCAAGTGGATATGAAGTTTGAAGCGGAAAAAGATGAAAATGGAGAATTTATCCCATCTACTGTAAAATTATCTTTCCAGAACGCTACAATCAATAATAAGCTTTGTACCTATCTTAAAGCAAAACAAATAAAAGAAAATCTGGAAAACTCTAAAGAGAAATTGAACACCGAAGATGATTATACAGAAGCAATCAACGAAATCGAAAAAAATATAGAAGATATTAAAAATCATCTTGTAGATGACAATATGGTAGTCAACAAGAGAACTAAAGGAATTGCCGTAAAATTATTCCCGCAATAAAATTTCCAAAGAGGTAACTTATTATGAAAAAGAAATATCAGGTATTTATAAGTTCAACATATACAGATTTGAAAGAAGAGCGCATGGCTGTTACACAATGCCTTTTAGACAATGATTGCATTCCTGTTGGCATGGAACAATTCCCTGCAAGCGGAATGTCTCAAATGGACTATATAAAAAAAATGCTTGACGACTGTGACTATTATATCTTAATTTTGGCCGGACGTTATGGTACTCTTGATAAAGACGGTATTGGATTTACTGAAAAAGAATTTGATTATGCATGTGAAAAGAATATACCTATTATGAGTTTTGTTGTTGAAAATCCCATGTTAATACCAATTGGACAAAGTGAACAAACCGATATCGGCAAGGAAAAACTTGCCTCCTTCCGAGAAAAAGTATGTAACGGCAGAATGGTAAAATTTCACGCTAATATTGATCAACTCAAAGCTAATGTAGCCACATCAATAAACAAATGTATTAGAGATTTTCCAGCCATTGGGTGGGTGCGTGGATATGAACCTCCAAATAAAGAAGTTGATATTGAGAACAAGATCGCAAACTATTTAGAAACACACACGATCTCAGAAGAAGGAATCAAAGATCTATTTACCGATACTACTGAAGGATTCCCAAAAATAACTTCCACTCAATACAGAAACCCAGAAAAATCTAGCCATTTCACTTTCGATTATTCAAATAATAACGGCGAATTTACAATTGGGTGCGGCCAAAACACTTTTGTAACAAAATGGAGTAAAGCAAGTAATACATCAATATATGCATATAAAGACGGAACTGGTATTATAGCAATAGCTAGAATCAAAGCCCCCGCCGAATTACAAGATGCTCTTAATTATCCTTGTGATTTTTCTTCTCGTTGCCGTACTCCTCAAATTGGCGACATTATTATTTGGAAAAATGTGTATGGGAATTATGCTGGTACAAAAATTATTAGTATCAAAGATGATACTCGTGGTGCAGATCATGATGAACTTACTTGTGAATATATCATCTACAATTGATTCTACTTTTTATAAAATAGAGCCAACAGGCATAAAGAAACCTCGGAAACTCTTGTAAAACGGGTATCCGAGGTTTTCTGTCTGTTATTCAAACTCCAGACAGACGGTAAGCGATATAAACAAAGATTGGCTTATTTACAGGGGTTTTAGCGATTATAAAACGCTATAAAACAATAAAACAAAATTTAAAAATGCAATAAAAATGCAATGGAGTGTGTCAGACCGGAGGAGACCAACTGGCTTCTGCACTCTCTCAATACCTACTGACAAATCATATCATTTTGACAGGCTGACATTCGTTGTCAGCCTTTTTTATTAGGAGGCTTACTTATGGAATACCAATTAGAACTCAAACAAATCGTAGATTTTCCACGCTGCCGGATTTACCGCAACTTCATACAGACCTTATTAAATGACAGGAGCATCCGAACAACCGGAAGCTCTTTTCTTTTCTGGTATCTGGTTCTCTGCTCCTACGCCAATTACAGCAATTCCAACCGGCGCATGGAGCAGTTCACTTACACGCTCTCACCAGGCGAATGGATCTGCAGTATCTCAGAACTGCAGGATTGGTTTCGCTGCCGGTTTCAGCATCAGGCCATATCTATCCTGAAGCATCTCCAGGAGGAAGGCTGCATTACCTATTCCCTGCTGGAGAAAAACCGTCTGGTCAAATTCCAGATTACCGACTGGCAGAATGATAATACTGCCCTGAAATACAATTATCCCTGCAAAAAGGATACGGGTTTCTTCTTTTTCCCTATTGGAAAAGCCCACAAGCTGATCCAGGCAGACAAATGCTCGGAGATGGATATCCTGCTCGATCTGTGGATCCACGCTGTATACAATGATCCGTCTGTCCTCTGCTCTGACACCGGCCCTGTCGTCTATTATCGAAACAATACCGGTTCCCCTCTGACCAGCTTCCAGGCACTGGGAGAACGGTGGGGACATTCCAAACCTACTGTCTCCAGGTTATTAAAAAAGCTGGAGAAGATGAACCTGATCACCTTGGTATCTTTCCGTGGTAATCACGGGAGCATGATTTACCTGAACAATTACCTTTCCATTATGTTTAACATCAGCGACGTACTGATTGACAAGGAGGAGATCGCCATGAAAATGAAACTGCCGATTTACATTCCAAAAGAAACACCTGCAGAGGAACCCGCAGAACCAGAGTCTGTGTGCGTACCAGAAACGGTGACGGATGAACAGATTACTGTTTCAAATCCCATTCCCTGCGTTCCAATTTCGCACATCCGCTACATGGTCAAAAAAGTCGCCAAACTCCTGAATACACAAGGGATTTCCTGCTGTCACTGCCCCCGGACCAGGTATATATTATCTCCCTTATCAGACTGCAAGGATAGTATACCTGTAATTGGTCTAAATATTATCTGCCCCTTTGGAGCCGCAAACTACCGGTTTGAGCTGACCATAGAACCCAAGCCGGAGTCTGCAAAGCTGGAGCCTGAGAAGAAGGGTGGACAGCAGAGCCGAACCGTACTGGCGAATACTGCCCTTCCGAAAGAGGGCAGGATAGGACAGCGAGCTAAGAGGATGCACAGAATGGAACCGCCGGAAATCTTACTGCCGGATCTTCCCCCGCAAATACCGGATAATGCGGAAGCCGGAAGTCAGGAAGGAGGGGATCTGTATGCCGAAGCGTAAAGGACAGGACTTTTCAACACCGGAAGAAAATCCCCGGTTTCATGATACGTACCAGTTCCTTCGCCGTTACCGGGATGCCACATACAGCCTGAAAGTGGTCGTTCACCAGATGGAGAACCAATTCAAGGTGCAGTACGGTTCCAGCATTGATGAGTTCCTGGATTCCATTTATGCAGCTGGGGCAGACCTGGCAGGAAGTGATATTGCGGAACGTGCCAAAAGCATTGAGCGGAGCAACCGGATGCTGAAGCTGCTGGAGTCTTCCGTAGATCTTCTGCGGAATAACCACAAATACGGGGAGCAGTATTACTGGATCCTCTACTATGCCTTTCTCTCGCCGCAGCAGCTGAAGAACACGGAAGAAATCCTGGAAAAGCTGGAGCAGCACATTCCCAATATCTCCTACCGTACATATTACCGGAAACGCCACCAGGCGATTGAAGCCCTGAGCAGCATCCTCTGGGGATATACGGCGAAAGAAACCATAGACACCCTGAACAAATTCTTCCCGGAGTAGGAAGTGGCACACCTCCGGCACAGGATTGTCCCGGTTCTGCGATTGCAGGGTAAATTTACCCATGCTACAATAGGTATTGCTTATAGTTTTCTTTTTACAGCACCCTCGGCGGTGCTTTTTTTGTACCCATAAACCAACGCTGACCGCTGTACGTACAGCCTATGTATATAATAAGTAGAAAAGTCTACGTATGCTCTACGTACAGCGCACGCACATTCTATTGAACGGAGGAAATCCGGCATGAAGACAAGAGATCAGATATACCACAGAGAAGGAGAAAAGCTCCTACGCTTCCTGACCACCTACCATGCCCTGAAATATGAACAGGTAATGAAGATGTTTGGTGACCAGGAGTCCATCAAGTCGTTGATCACCAGCCTGGTCAAGCAGGGAAGAATTTATCACGCCAAGGAAGCTGGTCTGTTATGCGACAGCCCGGAAGCCGCAGAAAACCCGGATCGTGGCACGATTGCCGCCTTCTGGGTCTTGCTGGACTTTGAGAAGCCAATTGTATTCCATACCAGTGGAGATTTTCCAGTGAAACTCCACTTCTTTTCAGAAAATGAGGAATATGAAATCCTCTATGTGCCGCTGGAACAGGAAATTTTGGTGGATCATGTGATGAAATCCATTCCCTGCCACGATGTGTTGCGTCTTGTGGTGCTGGAAAATATCCAGCAGGCAGCTAAACTCTCGCTTGAAGGGGTGCTTGCTTTCTGTGTCGTGGATGACTCCGGCTCTGTCAGCTACTACGGAAGGAGGTAATACACATTTCAAACCAGAAAATACTCTATGAACGGCTTGCGAAGCTAGAAGGAGAGATCCAGAAACTTAACAACACGGTTTTTGCACTGAAAACCACCGATATCCGTGCATATCCGGAAAACTACGGGGATCTGAGTATGAACGCTGCGCTGCGGGCGGAACGGATTGCCTGCCAGATGCGGAACCTGGTCTGCCTGGCAGCCCCGGAAAAACGGGGTGGATATTTAATGGAGGCGGCGGATGCCCAGGGGATTGCGATCTGCCAGGACGAAGATTTGATCTCCATTACGCTTCCGGGCCTGCTTCCCAAAAGAAAGCAGCACGTCAACGCCGCCTTTCTCCATGAGCCGCTGAATTATGCACTGCAAAACTACCTGACTGTCCACTCCCTTCCCCTGTACAGGGAATGTGTGGTCTGCTTCAGCCAGATCTATGACCGGAACGGCCCGTTTGACCGGATACGGGATTACGATAACCTGGAGTTTAAGCAGCTTCTTGACACGATTGCCAGCTATATCATGGTGGATGACAGCGGGCTGTACTGTGACTCCTACCATACCACCGAGTTGGGAGATACGGATCATACAGTCATCTACGTCATGGGAAAATCCCGGTTCCCTCAGTGGCTGAAAGGGCGGAAAAACGAGATTGAAACCATATCGGAAATTTCTTGATTTTTCCGTCATTTTATCCGACATTGGTAAAACATCCTTTGAAAGCAGGAAATCCCTGCTTTTTTTGTTTGCCGGGAAGCACAACTTTTTACCCAAGTACAGACTTACATGGGTAACTACCGGAAGGAGGGGTGACTGATTTTGTATCCTTCTACCTCCCAGAAATACAGGCTCCTGGAAATGGTCGCTCTTTGTGGGGAATTTCCTGCTGACCAGCTTACCCGTCTGATCCCAAGCCCCTCTTATGGAGAAAAGCTCATTACAGAGTTAAAGGCACAAAAACTGCTGCGGACTCACTATCGGGATCATTTAAGGGGCTATCGCCTGACCGGACGGGCTAAACAGATGCTCCTTGCTCAAAATCCGGAGCGTTTCCGTGACTTCCTCACCGGGAATACCGAAACCAATCAGGTCCGAAGCGAAGTAACCCGTCGGCTGCGTCTGTACCAGAAAGCAGAAACCTATCTGACTCTCCTAAGCGCCGGCATCCCGTTCTTTGCTGACCAGAAACCGGATATTTTCAGGGAAGGCCGCGAAGCCGGTATCCTTTCTATGGGGAACCTGCCCCTTTTTTACTCCTCACGGGAGTTTAAGCACATCGGTCCAGAGGCAACCAAGATCAGAAACTCACGGAGCATGGGTGTGCTGCTTGCTCCCCACTGTGCCTATGCACTGTATAACACCGGCGACCATGTACTCAAGTGGGAATACCGGACAGAGGTACGGTTGAACGCCTTCCTGCAGCATTACCTGCAGGATTTCCCCTATACGGGGCATCCGAAAGTCCGGGCGATCCTGACCGGGAAGGACATGGACACTGCTTATCAGCTCCTGACCAGTACCGGCGGATATAAAAAGAGTCTGTTTGTAGCGGATACATCCTATGAACACTTTCACTATCTGCCAAACACAACAGAAGGTGAGACGCTTTTAAAACTGCTGGTCCGGCCACGGCTCATGAAACAGCTGGACCAGTTACTATTATCCGATTTAGGTTCCCGGCAGCCAAACCTTCCCATCGACCATGACGGGGTGGACGCTTCTGGGAACCCCGCGGTTCTTGCATATGATTTTGACTTGCACCGAATTAACCGATTCAATACCGGACTGAATGTTTACGGCAGAAAGGGGGTGATGATCTGCTTTGATTTCCAAATCCCCTGTCTGAAACGATATCTGACCGCCGACATTCGGTTCTCCAGTATTGACCTCTCTAAATTTAGAAAGGGGTTTTTGCATGAACCGTAAATGGTGGAAGCTCATTTATCTGCTTCCCATCAGCCTCTGCACCTTATATGCAGGCGGCTATATCGCTCAGTTTATCCGAAACTATCGCATCTGGACTGCCGCCGGTAACACGCCGGGCAATGGCAGTTCCCCACAGATGCCTTCCCCGCATCCGGCAGCCTGTTTCCAGGCAGTCACCGATTTTCCGTATAACCTGTACGGGATTGGAATCTGCCTTGTGGTATTTGGACTGCTGATTTTCCTGCTCATGCGGATGGGCTATGACCGCAACGGCGAAGTCCCAGACCGGGAACGGAACCTGAACTACTCTACAAAAGGCACCTATGGCACCTCCGGTTTCATGACGCCGGAGGAGATGCATAAAGTCCTGGAGCTGACTTCTGATGTAAAGAAAAACAAAGGCACCATCTTAGGCAAGCTGAACGGCAAGGCCGTCTGCCTGCCCTACCACACCTATATGAATCGGAATGTGGCAGTCTACGGTTCCAGCGGATCCATGAAGAGCCGGGCCTATGTCCGTAACGCCATTTTTCAGAGTGTTGCCCGTGGGATTGACGGGCCGGGAGAAAGCCTGATCATAACCGATCCGAAATCTGAACTCTATGAAAGTATGTCCGTGTATCTGGAGAAGGAAGGCTATACCGTCAAATGCTTCAATCTGGTCAACCCGGAAAACTCCGACAGCTGGAACTGTCTCATGGAGATCAACGGTTCTGAGACGATGGCTCAGGTCTTTGCCGATGTCATCATCCAGAATACCGGTTCTGCCAAAGGGGATCATTTCTGGGATAATGCGGAGATGAATTTGTTAAAAGCCCTGGTTCTGTACGTGGACCAGGGCTTTCCGCCGGAAGCCAAAAATATCGGGCAGGTGTACAAGCTGCTGACTATGAGTTCCGAGAAAGAACTGAACAGCCTGTTTGACCTGCTTCCGGTATCCCATCCGGCAAAAGTGCCTTACTGCATCTATAAGCAGGCCAGCGACACGGTGCGCTCCGGTGTTATCATCGGATTAGGTGCCAGGCTGCAGGTGTTTCAAAATAAGCTGATCCGGCAGATCACCTCCTATGACGAGATCGATCTGACGCTGCCGGGCAAACAGAAATGTGCGTATTTCTGCATCACCTCAGACCAGGACAGCACCTTTGATTTCCTCTCCTCCCTGTTCATGACCTTTATCTTTATCAAGCTAGTCCGCTTTGCGGATAAAGAGGGCGTGGACGGGAAGCTGCCGGTTCCGGTACATATCCTGGCAGATGAGCTGGCCAATACCGGCGCCATTTTGGAGCTGAATAAAAAGATTTCTGTTATCCGGAGTCGAAACTTAAGCATTTCCTGTATTTTCCAGAATCTGCCACAGATGCAGAACCGGTATCCGCTGAACCAATGGCAGGAAATTATCGGGAATTGTGACAGCCAATTATTCTTAGGCTGTACCGATGAAGTGACCGCCACCTTTATTTCCAATCGGTCCGGAGATGTGACGGTTGGAGTCAGCAGCGAAGCCAAACAGCTCAATTCCTGGCGGGTTTCTGACTACACGCCGGAGTACCGGCAGACCAGATCCATCGGGAAGCGCAAGCTCCTAACGCCGGATGAGATCCAACGGCTGCCCTTGAATAAGGCGCTTATCATCCTGCGGGGACAGAAAATATTAGAAGTGGAAAAGTACGACTATACGCTCCACCCGGATTCCAAAAAACTGATACCAAGAAAAGCGGCAGACCATGTTCCCCATTGGCGGGCGATGGCCGAGCAGGAAGAATACGACTATACACCGACTCTTGCGGAGAATTTAAAGAAAAAGCCCCGGCCTGGCCGCAGCGGCAGACGCCCTGCCTTTCCCTCTCAGGAGAAACCGCTTCGCCGGGAACCGGACAAACACGCTTACCCTTCCGAGCAGCCGGAAGAGCTTAGTGACCTGCCGGAAGAATTTCCGGATTATCCAGAGGAGATTGTTCCGCTGGATAAAGATTCCATTATGTCTTAATTTTTGAAAGGAGGCAGCTTATGCCAAACGAACTGAACCATGTAACTTCTATCCTTACCCTGGACGCCGATGCTCAGCTGGAAACGCCGCAGTCCAAAGCGGATCTCATCTGGCACGAGATCCAGAACGCCTACCGCACCCGGAAAATCCTTACCGGGAAACTGGGCGGCATTGAGAAAACGGAGGCCGGCAGTCTGATTGCTATTATCTATTACAAGGACTTCCGTACCGTCATCCCCATCTCGGAAATGATGCTGAATCTTGTTCAGGATAACGCCCACGATTACGGGGAACTTTCCCTGCGGCAAAATAAAATCCTCAATAATATGCTGGGATGTGAGATTGATTTTCTGGTAAAAGGATTGGATGCGAAGACACGCAGCATTGTAGCAAGCCGGAAGGAAGCCATGCTGAAGAAACGCCAGATCTTCTATCTGGATACGGACGCATCCGGGAAGCCCAAGGTCTGCGAAGACCGCATCGTGCAGGCCAGGGTGATCGCTGTGGCAGAAAAGGTTGTCCGTGCTGAAATTTTTGGTGTGGAGACTTCCATCCTGGCAAGGGATCTGTCCTTTGACTGGCTGGGAGACGCCAGAGAGCGGTTCCGTGTGGGGGATCACATCCTGGTACGGATCCTGGATGTAAAGGCAGAATCTCCGGAGCAGATCACCGTCCATGCAGATGTCAAAAGCGTAGAAGGCAATACCAGCAAGGAAAACATGAAGAAATGCAAAGTCCAGGGCAAATATGCCGGTGTTGTGGAAGATATCCACAAAGGCACCGTATTCGTCCGGCTCTCGATTGGCGTCAACGCCATCGCCCATTCCTGCTATGATCCCCGTACCGTAGGAAAAAAGGACGAGGTTTCCTTTGTCGTTACGCATATTGATGAGGAGCGCAATGTGGCGGTGGGCCTGATCACACGGATTATCCGGCAGAACCTATAAAAAAAGCGGCAGCGCAACAAAGTGAATTATGCAATATTGCCGTTTCTTTCCATATATTTTTATTGCTCATGGCGATGTGTCATGCTATACTATTCCGGTATAATTGAACCAGAAAGACGGATGCTTTTCGATCTTGCCCTCTAGTAAAAAAGGAGGGTGATGCCCATGACTATCACAGAAGTCCTGACTTTACTGTTAGTTATTTTTGCGGCTTTGACTTACATAGATAATCGACATAATAAGAAATAGCATCCTGTACCGTCCAAAGTCAAGGATGCTATTTCTATGAAATACTGAATTAACTGAGGGCATCAGATCTTGCATCTGATTACCTTTCTGAGTTCATTATACACTGGGGGATGCGAGAAATCAAGTCCCCCATTTTTGCTTTTGGCTTCGCTTGATACGTTCGATAACTTAGGATTTTCGTCATCAAAGCAGTAAATTCATTACCGACATAATCGTTCCGGCTTCACATTCTGCGTAATCAAGAGTATTGTCTGGATATAAATATACTTTTGAAAATTCTTTTGCCTTTTCTTTTACTTCGTCGCTAATAATTACCGAATTACAGTTCTTGCAATGTAATACAGGTGCATTTATGACCTTTATACTTTTTCCGTTAATAGTCATAGAAAATTCGCCGATTTCTGAGTGCAATGTGTTATGACATTTCATACATTTCATTGTAAATCCTCCTTGAAAAATTCCAATTCGACAACTTAGGATTTGTCTACTTAACAAACTGGAATTGCAGTACTAGATAATATATTTATCCAGTCGTGCAATCCACTCATTTGAGTGCAGTAATGCGTCCTCACAATGTCCTTTTCCTTTTGAACAAATAGTTATGGAATTTTTATAATTTTTCTTGATATATTTTGCTACGTTTCTAAAAACAAATTCATTTATCTTTCCACCATAAAAATAAATAATCTGTGTATTGGGTGTATCAACATCTGAGGGAAGTTTGAATTGTCCAACTGCATATAAATAATTTTTTATGGTTTCATCTGATATATTATCCAACAGTTCTAAAAACACATCCAGCATATCTTCTGTTACCATTGAATTTATTGCGTTTCGTACCACTTTTTGATTTCGTTCTCTTGCTTTTTTTGTTATAGACAAGTACTGCTTTATAAGCATTTGAGTCATATATTTTCCAAATGGTAAAAGTGGTGAACTTTCTAAAATAACCTTTTCAAAGGTAAGCCTTTTGTTTTTCCATAAATACGATGCTAAAACTCCACCCATGCTCATTCCATAAATTGCGTATATATGGTTAATAGATTTTGATATACAATAATTTTCTATCTCTTTTGCAGTATCATCAAAGGAATTGAACTCGGACTTTTCCTGCACGTCATGTCCCGGCAAAATTGGCACAAGAATATGATAGTTCTCTTTATAATGCTCTATATAATCAATCCATATTTGATATGGACTTTCAAAACCATGAACAAGCATTATTGTTGGATTATTTGTATTGCCATATTCCAAAATACGCATTTTAAGCCCCCGCTTTGCTTACACAAATTCCAATTTCCTTCTCATTCCTCCGCCGCCTGTTTCTTCGCTTCCTCCAGCGGAAACTTCGGGATCTCTTCCAGCAGCTTCATCCCGATCTGCTGTTTTAAATCCTCATCCACAACCTTTTTCACGCTTCCATCTGGCTGTTCGACTTCTACTGTCGCCAGTTCTTCAATATAATCCGCATAATATGCCAGCACCTTCTCCAGCGCCCATTTCTCCCCGGCGACTGCCGCCTCGATTGTATTCAGATCCAGCGTACATTCCTGCTCCTGCATCACATCCCGCTCCCTTCCCTTAGAATACTTTCATCATACCATATGCGGTCCGGATAGCATAGTGGCAGCCTGCCTGATTTTCCATGGAATTTCCCGTCAATCCCGCACTGGCGCATAGACCGCCTCCACCTCCATCCCGTCTTCCGTCTGATCCAGCCGTACATAATAATCCCTGATGTAGTAGCTGGCATGCTGCTCCTGCAGGGAATACAGCTCCAGCGTCTGAAAATCCACCAGACAAAGATCCCTGGGCTTTGGTTCCTCCCCTTCCGGTCCGTAGGTTTCCATGACAGCGAGCAGCTTATCCAGGCAGTCCTGGCAGAGAATGGTTTTTGCCTTCTCCACATCCAGGATGCTATCTTCCCCATAACTGACTTTCACCGTGGAAATCCCACGGGAGGGTGTCTGTGTGCTGGAAAAGAAATCTCCGCCTTCCCCGGTGCCTGTCATGGCAGTCCTGGTGCCACTGGTATCTGCTCCGTCCTCCTCATGAGGCAGGATGCCGAAATCCAGCACATACCACTGGTTTACACTGATAATCCCCAGATCATCAAACTGCCGGAAATATCCCATCAGGCTTTCCTTTGCTGTACCACACAGATAACAGCCCTCCGAATCCGACAATTCCGACTGGACTGCTGGCAATTCTTTATACTCCATAGAAGTGAACTCCTCCTGTTGCAGCATATCTGCCGTATCTTTCATTTTCCCAAAAGCTGTAAAAAAAAGAAGCAGGGCAGCCAGGATGCCCGCTCCCCATACCAGTTCTTTTCTCATCCGGTAATACTTTCCTTTCTGCATCGTCCTTCCTCCCGCTTTATTTATGTCTGTAACAAGCATTATTTGTGTCTGTTATGAGCATAAATAGTGTGTGGTTCAGACACTATTTATGTCTTACCATAAAGGCAAACATGGAAAGGGGGTGTAAAGAACATGGAACAATCTGAAATCAGGCGGATCGGCAGGATCCTGAAGGAACGACGGCTCCAGCTCGGATACACCCAGGAATATGCTGCAGAAAAAGCAGGCATTTCCTATTCATACTATACCAAGATTGAACGTGGACAACAACTTCCATCTCTGGAAGTTGCCATGGTCCTTTCCAAAACCTTCAGCCTGTCTATGGATCGCTGGCTTTTATGCCAGGCGCATGATTACAGGATGTCACCGGCTGCCTTAAACCTCATCCAATATGTCAGCTCCCTGGATAACAAAACCATCGAAACGATCCAGGAGCTGCTCTCCAAAGCCTCCCTGGTAGAGAAACAGAACTGACCGCAGGGCCTAAGCCCCTGCGGTTTTGCAATGAATACATTGCAATTATACTCGGAATATCCAGTAGAATCAAGGAAACTGCAATGAATACATTGCAAATTCACGTGATCGGTTTCGGCATACTCCCGGAAACACGAAAAAGGAGGCTTCTTTCATGGAACAAAAACTGAAACAGGATATTCAGATTGGCGAAACCATCCGCTCCCTCCGTATGGAGCGGAAACTGACGCAGGACCAGGTGGTTTCCAAACTGCAGCTTATGGATCTCGACATCACCCGGAGCATCTACTCTCAGATCGAAGGCGGTACCTACAGCATCCGCATCTCGATCCTTGCTGGTCTGTCCCAGATCTTTCAGGTGGACTATAACACCTTCTTTCGGGATGTCCATCTCCCAGGTTCAGAATAATTCTTCTCCCCAAATCTTCCCGCTTTCTCTTCGTTCTGACCGTGGCACATATTCTTCCCGGTTTCGCACGAAACTGGCACGGTTTTGCGATTGTGCCGTAAATTTCCCCGTGTTACAATAGGTACTGTCAAAATTATATGCAGCGAAAACGCAGCGCATCCAAAGGCGGCAGCCTCCCGCCCGGATTGGCTGCGTTTTTTCGTGCAGGGAAAGGAGGTTTCCCTTCAACAACTTCATATGGCTTTGCAGAAGTAGTCCGCATTGACCGGGCTGCTTTTGCTTTTTGAGGCAGGAAATTATAAGCACGGGCGGGAAAAGCAATCCCGTCCGTTTTTTCAAGATCAATGAAGGAGGTCATACATGAAACAGTTACCTGCAAACTCTTCACCGGAGAAAAAGCGGACGGTCTGCTACGGGAAATACCTCTACGCAGCCTTCCTGCTCTTTACGCTTATCGCAGCGAATGTCCAGCCGGTGCTTGCTTCCAATATGTGGGACAAGGCCAATGAGATCATGAAGGATGTTTATAACCAGATCGTCCTCATATCCACCATTGCCGCCGTAGTGACCGCATCCGTGGCGCTGCTTTTGATGAATTTCTCGAAATCCGGCAAGACCGTGGATGAGAGCCGTGCCTGGCTGAAGCGGATCATCATTACCTGGGCGATTCTGAACGGCCTTGGTTTTATTATGGCATACATTACCCCGTTCTTTGCCGGAGGCACATACAGCGGATAAGCCCGGAAAGGAGGAAACCACATGGGAATACTGGACGGAATCGTGGAATGGATCGCAGAACAGGTCATGAACATCCTGGATCTGATCACCACTTCAGTCCTGGGCGCCCTCGGCTGCTCCATGGACACGTTCCTGCGCTATTTTCCTGCAGCTGAAACCATGTACGATGTGTTTCTGGCACTGGCTCTTGGCCTCATCCTCTTAAACTGGGTGTGGCAGCTTTTCAAGAACTACTTCATGGGTGCCGGAATCGAAGCGGAGGATCCCCTGAAACTTTCCATCCGTTCTTTTATTTTTATCTTCCTGGCCTTTTATGCGGAAGACATCGTGAACCTGCTCCTTGGCATCGCCGGGACGCCTTATGACTGGATCTTAACGGAGGAGCTTCCCTCCCTGGATTTTGCCAGCTTCAATTCAGTCATCACCGTCATCCTGGGTGTATGCGCCAATGGAGCCGTGGCGATTATCGCCCTGATTTTAGTTTTGATTTTGGCGTGGAATTACATCAAGCTGCTCTTTGAGGCAGCGGAACGCTACATCCTTTTGGGAGTGCTGGTCTATACGGCGCCGGTTGCCTTTGCCACAGGTGCCTCCCAGTCCACCGGGAACATCTTCCATTCCTGGTGCCGGATGCTGGGCGGGCAGTTCTTCCTATTATTGATGAACGCCTGGTGCCTGCGGCTGTTTACCAGCATGGTCGGCACTTTCCTCGCAAACCCGTTATCACTCTGATGAAAGGAGGAGTCCATGAAATACAAAAAACCAATCCTCACTGCCCTGGTACTGGTTTCCTGCCTGGTTTTGTTCTGCTCCATGCCGGTCTTTGCGGCAGAGCTGACAGAAGCCCAGGTGGAGGAAGCCGTAGCAGAACAGGGAAAGGAAGCCGTGACCGGAAATGTGTTCATCTGGTTCCTCTGTGCCATTGCTTTCCTCAAGGTTTCCCAGAAGATCGACAGCTTTATGGCATCCCTGGGGATTAATGTAGGAAACACCGGCGGGAACATGATGGCGGAGCTGCTCATTGCAGGCCGGGGCCTTGCCGGAGCCTTCCATGGGCATGGTGGTGGCGGCGGATACCGCAGGGCATCCTCTCCCGGAAGCGCAGCCGTTGGCGGCAGCTTTCTCTCCGGAGGGCTTGCCGGTGCAGTGGGACGCCAGGTACAGCGGGAAGCCGTCAATGCTGCTACCCATTATTCGGAAGGCCCCAGCGTCGGGAATATGCTCTATCAGTCCTCGCTCAAGAAAGGCGGAGACTTTGCGAATAGTGTAATCAGCAATATCGCCCAGGGCAATTACGGGCAGGTCGGCTCCATCAAGGGAGAGGATGCGGCAAAAGCCTATGCCTCCTACATGGGAATCGACACCTCTGCTCCGGATGCCGCCACCTACTCGAACATGGAGATTGGCGGTGGACGGATGACCGGCGTGGAAAAAACGGATGCCGGCAGCCGGGAATTTGCCCTTTACAGTGCTGACCAATATGCGGCGCCTACCCATGGCAGCTTTGAGACGGTCCAATCCGTGGACGGCACTGCCTGGTATAAGCAGTACGCACAGGATACGGTGGAGAAAACGCCGTATGACGCTGGCAATGGAAAAGTCGCCTACAACGAATCCATTGTCCAGAAGCTCCCGCCGGCACCCCAGCGAAAGGACCGGATGTAAATGGCGGAGCAAAGCTCCGGCCTTGGGGAAGCTGTCGATGTAGGCACCAGTGCAGCCTCCCACTTACATGCCATGAAGACCGCCGCCCATCTGTCCAAGACCGTGGCGGGTGCGGCAGCCGGTCCCTTTACAGCAGCCATCAGTGCTGCCATCGCAAACCGGCATACCCTATTGAAAGCCGGAGCCGTTATCCTGGGGTTTTTACTGCTTCCCGTGCTATTCATCCTGATGCTGCCAGGGCTGATCTTCGGATCCCTGACAGAAAACACCGGGGCTTTAAACAGCAATGCCCTGATCAATGAAAATATCCAGAACGCCAGGCAGGCGATTGTTGAAGTCCTGGAAGAAAGCCATGCGGATCTTTTAGAAGAGATCAACAGTGCCATTGCCGCTCTTCCGGAGGGGTCCACCGTACAGATCGTAGATCCCTATGAGACAACCATAGCGGTCAATGCCCATCTTTTAATCTCCCAGTTCTGTGCGAGCCAGGATGATTATGAAAATATCAATATTGACAAACTCCAAAGCCTGATCCGGGAAAACAAGGACGGGCTTTTTTCTTATGATGTAGCGGAAGAAACCGTTTCTGTGGAAGTGGAGACGGAAACCGCAGAAGGGGAAACGCCTCAGACGGAAACCGTAACATTTACCCGCTATACCTATACCGTTTCCTTTGCCGGTGACGCCTATTTTGCTGACCATGTATTTTACTTGAGCGAGGAACAAAAGGAACTGGCGGAAAACTACGCCAGTAACCTGACCCTCTTCTTTGGCGCAGCCTCCGGCACGGCTATGGCGATCAACTTAAGTGATGAGGTGCTTGCCTACCGGCCACTGGTATCCGAGATTGCCGCCCGGTATGGAATGAGCGATTACGTGGAGCTGATCCTCGCCGTCATGATGCAGGAATCCGGCGGACGGGGAAGCGATCCCATGCAGGCATCGGAAAGCGGATACAATACCCGGTTCCCCAGAGGCTCCGGCACGATCACTGATCCGGAATACTCCATTGAGTGCGGCATCCAGGCGCTCCGGGACGTCCTGCAGAAAGCCGGATGCACCGGGCCGACGGACCTGGACCGGATCAAGCTGGCCCTCCAGGGCTATAATTACGGTTCCGCTTACATCGACTGGGCGATGGAACGGGATGGCGGTTATACAAAGGAAAACGCCATTGCCTACTCGGACATGATGTGTGCCCGGCCCGGCTGGAACTATTCCATCTACGGGGACAAGGAGTACGTGGATCATGTCCTGCGCTATTACCAGGTACTGAATACCGGCGGCACTTACCCGGCGAACGGGATGCAGATCCCCCTCTACATCCAGACGGAATACGGAAACATCCCTTACGGCACCGGCTCCATTGCGGACTGCGGCTGCGGGCCTACTGCCTTTGCCATGGTAGCAAGCTACCTGACTGGCAGCACCATTACTCCGGTGGATGCAGTCGCCTGGTGCGGCAATTCCTATTATAAGGCGGGGGAAGGCACCTACTGGTCCTATTTCCAGGCGGCGGCTTCTCATTTCGGATGCGGAAGCGTCACCCAGACTACGGATGCCAATGCGGTGCTGCAGGCGTTATCAGAAGGCCGTCCGGTCATCTCCTCCCAGCGTCCCGGATTATTCACGTCCGGGGGACATTTTATCGTCCTTAGTGGGCTGACTGCGGACGGGAAGGTGCTGGTAAACGATCCCAATGATAACGACTCCAAGAACTACGTGAACCGTGCATTTGACATGATGACGGAAATCCATGCGACTTCCTCGCAGTATTGGATTTTCGAGAAGAAATAGAGGAGTGCTTATGAGCAGATTAAAACTGATCCTGTCCATCCTCCTGATGCTCTTTCTCCTATTGGTCGCCATCTTTCTTCCCTCCAAGCTCCGGGAACAAAAGGAAACACCGGATCCAGAGGCGCAGGGAGAGGCCGCCACCCAGGAAGAGACAACACAGCCAGAGGAGCTGACCGAGATGGACTTTTTATCCTTTGAAGAACTGAGCCAGTTCTTCTCCTCCGCCCAGACTGCATCCCTAAAGGAGCAGTTTCCGCTATATCTTACTCTTATCGGGCGGACAGACATTACATCGGCAGAATATCTGCCGGATGAAACCGGGTATCCGGATACCACCTCAGTTGAACTGCATTTCCTCCTGTCCGATGACAGCACCCTTCCAGTGTTCTATGACACCATGACGGGTGCTTTTTCTTTTGGAGAGGAGCGGACAGTGCTGGGGACATCCGGTCAGACCTATGAGAAAACGGTAGATGATACCCTTCCTTCTGTCTCCAGCAGTGAAGTGGAGCAGCGCCAGGAAGGCGGCTATGCGGATGTGACCGCACCTGCAGAGTCTGCACCGGATACCGGGACAGAAGAAACGGGAACTACGCAAAGCGGAGCTTCCGAAAATGCTGCGGATCCCGTACAGAACACCCAGACCGGAGAGGAGGTGCTGCCATGAGCAATCCGGATGAGCAGCGGACCTCCTTTATCCCGCCAAACTTCATCGAAAAGGGCAAGATCTTAAACGGCACCTTTGACATCCGCAATGCCATTGAAGCCATTATTTTCGCCCTGCTGATCGGGATGCCGGTGGTCCACCTGCCGTTTTCCCTGACCACCCGCATCATCATCCTTTGCATGACCGCACTGCCGGCAGCCATGGTATCCCTCATCGGGATCGGCGGGGAAAGCATCACCGCTTTCCTTATGAACGCCCTGCGTTTTTTGAAAAACCGGCGGGTGGTTTACCGCTCTGACGCAATGCCGGAGCCAAAGAAGAAACGGCAGAAACAGCCCGGTACGAAAGAAGCCAAAAAGCCTGCCAAACGGGAACGGCGGAAGAAAAAAGCGAAAAAGGGCTCTTTGGAGGATTCTCCCCCTTTTGAGGGGGCCGGTCAGCAGGACGATGCACCTCCCACGAAAGAGGCGCCCCAGCAGGATCTGTCCGGCTCCCCTTCCTCCACTCCTTCTGGGAAAACAAATCGGAAAAAGAAACGGGAGCCAAAGGTACGGGAGCATAAATCCTTTGATACCTCCACCCGGCGGGGCATCCGCAGGCAGGCCAGAGAAGATATCCGGCAGTTAGCCTATGAGCAGAAATGCGCAAAGATAGCAAAGCGCCGGGAAGAGCGGGCGGAGAAGGAAAAGCTCCGTGCGGAAAAGAAACAGGCTGCACAGGACGCCCGCCTTGCTGCACGGCAGGCGAAAGCTGCCCGCAAAGCAGAAGCCCGGAAGGCAAAGCAAACACAGGAAGATAAGGCAGTACCAAAAAGTGCTTCAAAATCCAGTCAGACAGCTTCCCAATCTTCCGCCAAGAAAAAGAAACGGAAGTTACAGACCATAGAGGACTATCTTCCGATTGAAAAGATTGCCCACGGTGTCATCTACACGACAGATGGCCGGTATGTAAAGATCCTGGAAGTCGAGCCCATCAACTTCCTGCTCCGAAGTGCCAGGGAGCAGATGGGGATCATCTACAGCTTTATCAGCTACCTGAAGATCAGCCCGGTAAAGCTGCAGATCAAGATGATCTCCAAACGGGCGGACATCAACCAGCATCTGGAGAAATCCAGACAGGAGCTGGAAAATGAAACGGATCCCCGGTGCCGGGAGCTGCAGGAGGATTACCTGAAGTTTGTCCGGAACCTAAGTTCCAGGGAGGCCGTTTCCCGGCGGTTCTTCCTTGTTATGGAATATGAACCTTTTAACGTCAACCGGAAGGTGACGGAACGGGAGATCTTAGAGTCTCTTGAAACGACGGCGCAGACAGCCAAGACCTTCCTGTACCAGTGCGGCAATGAGGTGACAGAGCATGAAAATCCGGATGAGTTTACCACGGATGTTTTGTACACCCTCTTAAACCGCTCCCTTTGCGCCACCCATCCCTTACAGGAGCGCATTGCTTCCGTACTAGCACGGTACGCCAAGGAGAACCGGCCCGACGAGGACATCCGCATCAGTGAATTTCTCTCCCCGGAAACCCTGGATTTCCGGCACTCCAGCTATGTGCTGATCAACGGGGTCTACCACTCCTATCTGTACGTACCGTCATCCGGCTACAAAAGCCGGGTGGTGCCGGGGTGGCTGTCTCTTTTGGTAAACGCCGGGGAAGGCATTGACGTGGATTTTTACCTCCACCGGCAGCCAAAGGATAAGATCCAGCAGCGGCTGGGACAACAGATCCGGATCAACCGTTCCAAGATCAAGGACGCCTCGGATACCAATACCGACTATGACGACCTGGATTCCGCCATCCGCTCCGGTTATTTCTTAAAACAGGGGCTGGCGAATAATGAGGACTTCTATTACATGAGCCTTCTCATTACCGTCACAGCCTCTACTTTAGAGGAACTGCAGTGGCGGGTACAGGAGATGAAAAAGCTCCTGATCTCCCAGGACATGGACCTGAGAACCTGCTACTTTCTGCAGGAGCAGGGCTTTTTATCCACGCTGCCCCTGGCATCTCTGGATAAGAAGCTGTATCAGCTTTCCAGGCGGAACGTTTTAACCAGCGGGGCGGCAAGCTGCTATCCTTTTGTCAGCTACTCCATCTGTGATGACAACGGGATTCTATTTGGTGTCAACAAGCACAACAACAGCCTTGTCATTGCGGATATCTTTGATTCCAGGCAGTACAAAAATGCCAACGTGGCGATCCTGGGCTGCTCCGGTGCAGGGAAAACCTTTACCATGCAGCTTTTTGCCACCCGGATGCGGCGCAAGAACATCAAAGTCTTCATCATAGCGCCGCTGAAAGGGCATGAGTTCTACCGGGCCTGCAAGAATATCGGCGGGGAGTTCATCCAGATTTCCCCCGCCAGCCGGAACTGCATCAACATCATGGAGATCCGGAAAACGGATAACTCCGTCAATGAGCTGCTGGACGGTCCTTCCATGGACAACTCGGCGCTGGCCGGGAAGATCCAGAAACTGCATATCTTCTTCAGCCTGCTCATCCCGGATATGACCCATGAGGAGAGGCAGCTTCTCGATGAGGCGCTGATCAAGACCTATGCCAAAAAGGGGATCACCCACAAAAACGAGTTCCTGATCGATCCGGCTCATCCGGACCGGTATAAACCCATGCCGATCCTGGAGGATGTCTACGATATCCTGATGGAAAGCGATGACACGAAACGCATGGCCCACATCTTAAACCGGCTGGTCCACGGCTCTGCTTCCTCTTTTAACCAGGAAACCAACGTGGATCTGACCAATAAGTATACGGTGCTCGATATCTCTGAGCTGACCGGGGATCTATTGACAGTGGGCATGTTTACCGTCTTGGATTATGTCTGGGATATCGCAAAGGAGAACCGAACGGAGGAAAAAGCCATCTTCGTGGATGAGGTCTGGCAGCTCATCGGTGCGTCCAGCAACCGCCTGGCTGCGGAATTTGTCCTGGAGATCGCCAAGATCATCCGGGGATACGGCGGTTCTGCCGTCTTTGCAACGCAGGACTTAAACGACTTTTTTGCCCTGGACGACGGCAAGTACGGAAAGGGAATCATAAACAACTGCAAGACTAAACTTGTCCTGAACCTGGAAGACGAAGAGGCGCAGCGGGTGAAACAGATCCTGCATCTCTCGGAAACGGAGGTGATGAACATTACACACTTCCAGCGGGGCAATGGTCTGATCTCCACGAACAACAATAACATTACCGTGGAATTTAAGGCATCCGTTTTGGAAAAAGAGCTGATCACGACGGACCGCCAGGAACTCCTGGAGATCCTGGAACGGCACAGGCAGAAAGCCGCCGGATAAGGATGCCGAAGGAACCTTTGGGAAGTGTCTGGCGCAGGGCGGGCGCTTCCTTTTTCATTCCCTGCATCTTTTGAAAAGGAGGAGACTTATGAAACGAATCAAAACCCACGTCCTCCGCCGCTGTTTCGCTTTCCTGATGGCAGCCATCGTCCTTGCGGGGACAGCCATCACAAGCCCCGTGACAGCCCGTGCGGCGGACGGAACCCTTAATTTTCAGTTAGGTAAAACCATTTATTACGGGGACTATCTGACAACCAAGATGGCTGTGGATAACAACGGCACCGCCTACTGTGTCCAGCCTATGAAGAAAACTCCGCCGGCCGGGAGCTACCAGTATGACCTGTTGGGAAAGGACTCTGCGCTGCGCAAAGCCCTCTACTATCTGCCCGGCGGTTACGGCTATGAAGAGCGCAACATCGCAGGCACCTATCTGGGCGGCTGGTCCGAGGATGACCGCTACGTGATCGGACATCTGACTGCTTCCTATGTGTACGCCGGATATGACGCCGGAAGCGGGGCCTTCTACGGGGCGCCCCAGAACTACATTGACAAAGCAGTGGAGATTGCCAACGCCATCCAGGGCCTGCCTGCTCCGCCGGATTCCTTCCGCGCCTTTATCATCCCCTCTGACAGCCGGCAGACAGTAGCCGGATGCTGGTATGAAAAGCCCTACGGCTGGATCGAAATCCGGAAATCCACGGCAAACAGTTCCGTTTCTGACGGGAACGGCAATTACAGCTTAAAGGGCGCCCAGTACGGGATCTATCAGGGCAGCAACCTGGTAGAGACACTGACTACCGATGAGAATGGCTACGCCAAATCCGGTGATCTGGAGGTGGGCAGCTACACGCTCAAAGAGCTTTCCCCTTCTCCGGGATATGCTCTGGATACCAATACCTATGATGTGACCGTTTCTTCCAACGAGACAGCAAAAGCGGCTGTAAAGGAAATCCCCCAGAATAACCCCCTCTCCCTGGTGCTTCAGAAGCTGGATGCGGACTTAAAGGATGCCATTCCCCAGGGTGCCGCCAGCCTGAAGGATGCGGAGTTTACCGTGAAGTTCTACACCACCATCTCCGATACGGATCCGGCTGCAGACGGCAGTGAGCCTGCCCGCACCTGGGTATTCCGTACAGGAGACGATGGAAAAATTTCCTTTACGGAGGAATCCAAAGTCAGCGGGGATGACTTCTACTACGCAAGCGACGGCAAAACGCTGTGCGTGCCTCTTGGTACTGTGACCATTCAGGAGACCAAAGCACCAGCGGGCTATCAGCTCAATGATACCGTATTCGTTCTGCCGATTTCCAGCAGCGGTACAGAAGAAACAGTCTCTGCTTACCAGGCGCCGGATGTACCGGATGCTGTTATCCGGGGCGGTGTCAAAGTACAGAAACGGGATCTGGAAACCGGCAGCACCACTCCCCAGGGCGGCGCCACACTGGAAGGCGCAGAGTTCGCCATCACCTCTTTGAATGATAATCCGGTGGTCGTCGATGGGAAGACCTATCAGAAGGATGAAGTCGTCCTGACCATCAAGACCGATGCCTCCGGACTGGCATCCACTGCTGCGGACGCTCTGCCTTACGGCAGTTACCGTGTAGATGAAGTGACGCCTCCCACCGGTTATTTAGGGGAAGGCACCCTCTCCGCTGAGTTTACCATCTCTAAGAACGGGGAAATGGTAGATCTGACAGGAGAAGACAACTCCATCTCGAACCAGATCATCCGGGGCGGCGTTAAAGTGCAGAAACGTGACATCGAAACCGGGAAAGCTGCCGCTCAGGGCGGTGCTACCTTGGAAGGCGCAGAATTTACCATCACCAGCTTAAATGCCAATCCGGTGATCGTGGACGGGGAAACCTACGAAAACGGGGAAATCGTCCTGACGCTTGTGACGGATGAGAAGGGGCTGGCTTCCACTGCGAAAGATGCCCTGCCTTACGGCCATTACCGGGTGGATGAGACAAAAGCACCGGAAGGGTATCTGAACGAGGGCCGTATCTCCCTGGAATTTGACATCACGGAAGACGGCAAGATCGTGGAACTGACCGAAACCGGCTCATCCATTGAAAACCAGGTCATCCGTGGGGATCTGGAGCTTGTTAAAGTCAGTGACGGGGATCTGTCCCGTCTCGCAGGCGTACCGTTTACTATTACTTCTAAAACAACCGGCGAGAGCCATACCATCGTGACCGACCAGAATGGATACGCCAGCACATCCGCAGAGTGGAACAAACATACCTCCAATACCAACCGGGGCGAGACTGCGGAAGACGGTATCTGGTTCGGCACCTCCGAGCCGGATGACTCCAAAGGCGCCCTGATCTATGATACCTATACCATTGAAGAGCAGCGCTGTGAAGCCAATGAAGGCCGAAACCTTCTTACCTTTGATGTAGAAGTGTACCGGGATTCCGTTACCATCGACCTGGGGACGCTGACTAATGACAAGGTGGAGATTGCCACCACTGCACTGGATAAAGAAGGCGGCTCCCATATGGCAAAACCGGATGATAAGGTAACGATTGTGGACACGGTTGAGTATGAAGGGCTGAAAAAAGGTGTGGAGTACCGGGTAGTCGGCACGCTCATGAACAAAGAAACCGGGGAACCTTTTGAGATTGATGGGAAACCGGTCACGGCAGAGACGACCTTTACGGCGAAAAAATCTACCGGCAGCGTGGAAGTAGAATTTACCTTTGACGCTACGGGCCTTGGCGGAACCACCGTGGTCTGCTTCGAGGAACTGTGGCAGGATGACCTGAAAATGGCTGTTCACGCCGATATCGAGGATCAGGACCAGTCCATCTTCTTCCCGGAGATTGGTACTCAGGTGAAAGATTCCGAAACCGGCCTTCAGATGGCTCACGCAGATGAAGAGGTAACACTCATTGATACGGTGTCCTATTCCAACGTACCCGCCGGAGAAGAGCTTACCCTGCAGGGAATCCTGATGGATAAAGAAACCGGGGAAGCATTGGAGATTGACGGGGAAACCGTGACTTCTGAGCTGACCTTTACACCGGAAAGCACGGAAGGGACCGTGGATGTGGAGTTCACTTTCAACGCCACGGAAGCGGCAGGTAAGACACTGGTTGTTTTTGAGTCCCTGTATTATGGGGAGGAAGAAATCGCTTCCCACCAGGATCTCGATTCACCGGAGCAGACGCTGGTTCTGCCTTCTGTCAGCACCACTGCAGCAAATCCGGAGCTTGGAAACCAGACCGGGCTTGCAAAGGCGGAAGCATCCATTACGGATGTGGCGGAATATACGAACCTTATTGCCGAGGAAACCTTCACGATCCGCGGCACGCTGATGGATCAGGAAACCGGCGAAGAGCTGCTGATCGATGAGAAGCCCGTGACGGCTGAAGCAGAATTTACCCCGGAGGAGACTTCCGGAACCACCGAGCTGACCTTTACGTTTAACGCAGAGGCACTGGCCGGAAAAACACTGGTGGTCTTCGAGGAGATCCTTTATAAAGATCAAATCATTGCGTCCCACAGGGACATTTCCTCAGATCCGCAAAGTATCTACTTCCCGCAGATCGGCACCTCTGCCACAGACGGAGAGGACGGGGATCAGGAAATCCTGGCCGACAGTGAAGTGACCATCAAGGATACGGTTTCCTATGAAAACCTGATTCCCGGGGCATCCTATCTCTTAAAGGGTGTGCTGATGGATCAGGAAACCGGTGCAGAACTGCTTCTTGACGGCAAGCCGGTTACGGCAGAAACCACATTTACACCAGAAGAACGAAGCGGCTCTGCAGAAGTCCTCTTTACCTTCGATGGCAGCTCCCTTGCCGGGAAGTCCCTGGTTGTCTTTGAAACCCTCTACTACGTGGATGGGGACGGGACCCAGCGGGAGATCTGCTCTCACAAGGATATTGACGATGCGGGACAGACCGTGCATCTTAGCGAAAATCCTCCGGAAGTACCGGAAGAACCGACGGAAACACCTTCCGTTTCTAATCCGGTCAAAACCGGGGATGATGCACCCATCCTTCTTTACCTTGGCATCGGGGCAGGCGCTCTTGTCCTTGCCGGGGCACTGACCGTCCTGTATCTGCGCAGGCGGAAACAGAAGGAAAACAAGTAACATGAACTCTGACAGGCGGTTCCTTTGACTGGGCCGCCTGTTTCTATGGAAGGTGACAGATATGGAACGAACCCATTGTACGGCGGATGCCAAGCATATCCGCCATTTCCTGGACTGCTGTGAAGGGAACTGGCACCAGTGCGTATATGTGCGCTGCGTTTCCTGCAAAACTCCGGGATACTGCAGGCAGCCGGACTTTTTGTACCATCCGGATCCGGAGGGGAAACCCTGTATCCTCCCCATGAGGGATGCCAGATTGCTTTTCGCCCGGTTTCCGGAGCCCACCGAGTGCGCCGGCGCATTGACCATGGAGCAGTTTCACTCCCTGTACCGGCCCTATCTGGAGAAAGAGGGGCTGCTTGAGGCCCCCTGTCTTCCGGAAGCGATGCTGCGTCTCCAGGAGGCAGCCTGCTATGACTGGTAAAGTTGCGTTTTCCGGAGCTTCTACGTATGGGATAAGTAAGAAAATGAAAGGAGGAGCATCATATGAGTTATCTGATTCTGATCATCTGCTGGATCGACAGGGCATTTACCACCCTGATTTTTCTCCCCATGCTGTATATCCTGTACCGGAAGTTCCGCCCCACAAAGCCCTGGACGCCCCGCACCATGCGGCTGTACCTGGTCTGCAAGGTTCTGGTGATCCTGTTTCTGGTGCGTATCTTCTGCGCCGGATTCATCTTCACACCGGTCAACTATGAGCGCTTCACGGACAGCGGCCTGTTTCCACTGATCAAGGCCATTTTTTACTCTGACTGGCCGTAAAAATGGTGAAACGTGCCATTTGGTCCGGATCTGGGACCAGTTTCGGTGTTCATCCTATGGGCATCTGTCACCTTTATCCTTACACTATAAGTAAGCAATACGTAGAGAATGATAAATGTATGCCGTACTTATGCCATACGTATGAAATTGAGGTGAACAGACTATGAAACAGAAGAAAATCATCCGCTGCCCATACTGCGGCGGCACTGCCATCCTTCGGGACGCTTCCTTCGTCTACGGGGAAAAGTCCTACGGCGGCAAGGTTTATGTATGCAGCAATTATCCCAGGTGCGACGCCTATGTGGGAGTCCATCCCGGAACCCGGATCCCCAAAGGCACACTGGCAGACCAGGAACTTCGGAAGAAACGGATGCTGGCACATCAGATCTTTGACCAGATCTGGCTGAGGGGAATCTTGAGCCGTCCCGACGCCTATCACTGGCTGGCAGACAAGTTCTGCCTCTCCGATGAGCAGGCACACATCGGGATGTTCGGGAACTATATGTGTGACCAGGTGATCCGGGAGTCCAAAAAACTTCTGGCAAACCAGCGCCCCCGCCTTCAGGCGGCAGGCTGAAGGGAGGGAAATGCGATGGTAAAGCCCATGACACCCGCCCAGAAGCAGCTGGCGGAAGATCATATGGATCTGGTCCCAAAGATCATCCGCTCAATGACAAACGGAAGCCCTTTAACCAGCGAGCAGCGGCAGGAACTTTGCCAGATCGGATACCTGGCCCTGTGCCGGGCAGCCGTCTCCTGCGGGGAAGGGTTCCCCTTCACTCCATACGCTGCAGCTGCTATCCGCAATGCCATTTATGACTCCTGGCGTCACGAAATCCGGGGAAAAGATCTTTTCTGCCCGCTGCAGGAAGATCTGCTGGATGCTATGCCGGCCCTGCAGATTGGCCAGGAGCAGGAAGCAATGCCGGATGCAGCGCCCCTGGCGCTGAAGGATACGGCGGCAGGTGCTTATCTGGAGACGCTCAAAGCCTCCCAGTGCAGCACCATCCAAAAAGGCATTGAGGCCCTCTGCTTCCAGCTTGAGGGTTACTCGGCCAAGGAGCTGTCCGCTCACTACCAGGTGCCTTCCAACCATATCCGGGCCTGGCAGAGCAAAGCCCGCAGATTTTTACAGCAGGATGCAGCGCTGTGCGCTCTGTTATCCTGAACGATAAAGGAGGAACTTTTATGCTTACGCTCTATACCGCTGTCGGCAGTCTTCAGTTTGTAAATGTGAACGGGAAACCGGTCCCCCATGTGATCAACAACCAGAAGGAATACGGGATGTCCAAAGAGGAGCTTCTGGTGTGGAGCTGCCTGGCCTTCCAGATCCTGACCTACCCGGAACTGGAGCGTCTGTTTGAAAAGAGCTGTGCAGACTCCGGCCAGTCCATTTCCCTGCCGCTGTCCCATTACCTGAACCGTCTGCTCCTGCGGGGGCTTCTGGTAAAAGGGATGGGGGTAAGCGCCGTGGATGCCCTGTACCGGCTTTTGGGGACGCTGACCATCACGCCCGTTGAGGACCGTTTTCTTCCCCGGCTTGCCAGCGTATTCCTGCTCTACACCAAAAGGCAGGTACGTCTGAAAGATATCCCCCGGCTCCTGCGTAAGACAAAATGTACGCCCACGGAGCGGGAAGTCCTGGCTCTTGCCGGGAAAGCGTCTCTGTCCACGGCAGAGCTGCTGCTCAGTATGGAGCGGGGCGTCCTGATCCGGAAGGAAGAGGATATCCTGGAAAAGCTCTACACCTCGCCGGAAGACACCTGCAGCACCCTTACGGATACCGTGCAGATCACCCACGCCCAGTATCCCATCCTGCAAGCGGTCAGCAACCTGTACCTGAACCAGAAGATCCTGTTCCAGAAGATTTAATCCGAAAGGAGAACCCTATGCCGAAACCATTATTCACCCGGCTGGCTGCCATCTGTGCAGTCGGCCTTTTCTGTGTCCTGTTTGGAGGCGTTTATGCCCTGTCTCAGAAGGATACCATCCTGCTGGTCATGAGCCTGCTTCTTGGAGTGTGCTGCATCATCCGCTTCCTTCTTTTATATCATACCATCAAGACGGAGAATTACCTGATCCTGGAAGGCACCTGTGTTAAGCGGGAGAAATCGCCCCTCACTCGAAACCAGCAGATGCTGTTCCGTACTACGGACGGAAAAGAATACCGCTTCAGCCTGGAAAAAAATACCCGGCTTCTGGCTGGTCACAGCTATCGGCTTTATTTTAAAAGAGAATTCGCGCTGGAAGAAAATCCAGGAAGAGCACTTCACGATCCGGCGCTGATCGGTTACGAAGAACTGATAGAAGTAGCTGCAGAAGAATAAAGAATGTCCTGTACAACTGGGATCAATCCGGTGTACAGGACACTTTTTAGCGTGATAAACTATCTTTTTTTATAGGTGAAGATAATCCCGATAATAGAAGCAATAAGGGCGAATGGCGCCAGTCTTACGAACAAAAATTCAACGCCATGCAGGATGGTCCCTGCAACTGCCAGCTCCGGATCATTGTAATCCCAATTCAAATATTCGCTCTGCATAGCTGCAAAAGCAAGAAATACAACTATGATAACCGCACACAACGCAAAAAGCAGATAGCGGATCGTCCGAATCCTCGTCTCACTTCTTTTGGCAAATTGAAGATTGATTCTTTCCAGTTTCTCAGAAAGACTCTTGAGATCCAACTCATTCACACAAGGCTCCTGTACGGTTTCGCCTAAGAGTATACTTACTGAAGTATCCAGTTCGTCTGCTAACGAAATGAGCAGATTGGAGTCAGGAACCGATAGACCTTTTTCCCATTTCGATACCGTCTGCCTTACTACATTCAGCTTTATGGCAAGTTCTTCTTGCGATAATCCTTTTGCTTTTCGTAGATTTTTAATATTTTCATTCAGCATAACCTGTGCCTCCTTTGTTTTGATACAACTATTAAATATCAAAAGCACCGTTGCCACAAGCAACACAAATTAACATTTCCATTATTACTACGAATGTTAATCTGTTGACACCTTAAATATACCAAATAAGTATTCTTCCTGCTACACTTTAAGATAAAGGAATCGCAGACAACGAATAAGCTTCTTGCTTTTGTGATAAAATTATGATAAAATAACGCCATAAAGGAGGCGATACTATGCTGAATATTCGGCCTGTTTCAGATCTGCGCAATCGCTTTTCTGAAGTTGAAGAAGATGTCCTGTCCAAAGGCGAACCGGTTTTTCTTACCAAAAACGGCTATGGTTCTATGGTTCTGCTCAGCCTGGAGCAATACGAAGAACTGACGAATGATGTGGAGCTGGCGCTGGATGAAGCGGACCGTGCCGCTGACCTTTCTGATACACGCTATTCTGCCGACGAGGTTTTTGGTCGGGTGAGGAGGCGCATCCGTGAACGAAAAGCATTATGACCTGCGGTTTCTTCCTCTATTTGAAGATGACCTCAATGAAATCGTAGACTATATTACCTATCGGCTGAGAAATCCCGCTGCAGCAGAACGACTGGTGGACGATGTGGAAGCAGCCATTTTAGAAAGGCTTCCCTGTGCGGAATCCTTCGAGCCTTTTCACTCGGCAAGAGAACGTCAATATCCATATTATCGCATCCAGGTGCGGAACTTCACCGTTTTCTATGTGGTGATTGGAAACATTATGGAAGTACGACGGATCTTGTATAACCGCCGGAATTGGAAAGAACAACTTTAAGATCAGTACCCCGATCTTCTCATTCCATGAGACAGACCGGGGTACTTGGCTTTACAGTCTCCTTTTTCAGGGACTCATTCCCCTGGAACATCCACAAACTTGTATCCGACTCCCCACACAGTCTGAATATATTCTTTTGTTGTTACCTCCCGCAGCTTCTGGCGGATATTCCTGATGATACAGAATACAGCGCTGCTTACATCCACAGGCTCCTCCTTCCAGACTGCCCGATAGATCTGCTCTTTCGTATAGACTCTCCCTGGCTGACTGGCAAGATACGCCAGGGTGTGAAATTCGTAATTCTCTGTCAGAGAAATTTCTTGCCCCTGATACGATACCTGGTGGCGGAGTGAGTCAATACAGAGTCCGGAATACTCAAGAATTGGATCTGCATCCGGCAATGCCTGACCTCCATCCAGCCTTGCCAGGATCTGTTCCTTCACCAGACCGGAACTTTCTGTCGTGCGAAGTACCAGCTCAATCATACCTGTTTCGTACCGCCTTTCCCGCTACCTGAAATGTTACGGATATCAGCTCCTTTTTCCCGCTTCTGGAAATCTTCACATCATATCCCACAGATTGCAGATACTGAAGCGCCAGCAACCTGCTTGTTCCCAGCCTTTCACTGTCTGCCTTTCTTTCCGTTTCTCCTGTACCGTCTGTTGCTGTGAAGGACAGTGTTTGGTCTTTTCCTGAGAAAAGGACCTGTACCGGATGTATCTCGCATACCAATACATAGAAAAGCGCACAGATGGCTGCCTGTACCTGGCAGGTACACAAAATCTCTTTATCCTCTGCGATTTCCCGAAAATCCATTTTTACGGGAATCTTTTCTTTGCGAAGCTCTGTTTCCATTTCCTCAAAGATCTCTAGGCACATCAACAGGAGATTCTTATGCTGCGTCTCTGTTTTCCACTGGGAAAAAGGCGTCTTATTTAATGTAAGCCAGTTTTCGATTAGATAACTTTTCTCTACTTTCCTGCCATCTTTCTCAGTCTTCATTGTTTATCCCCTCCTCCTGCCTGCATGGATCATTCCGGCTCCCTTTCTTTAAATCCCCATTCCTCAAAATCAGTATCTTCCGTTTCCTGCCTGGAGCCGTCTACTTCTTCAGACACAGCCTCTATTGGCCCGTTAAGCATGGGAGACGATGCTTCCGGCTGTAAATCCAGCTTTTGCGCAGCAACTCTCGGAAGCACATATCCGCAAAAGATCAGGATTGCTGAAAGCGCAAAATACTGCACACAACTGGATAAATAAAGATTCACGATTGCCAGTTCATTTCCGGCTACGGGAACGCCCTGCTCCAACTGCAGGGAAATATTCTTGTGGCAGGCGGCCAATGCCGATACCGCTGTAACTAGCAGGATCAGTGCGAGGATGTAAAACACTGCAGAAAGCATTTTTCCCTTATGGATGGATCCAGGGGATGAAATCCGTCTCATTACCTTCCCCTCCTTCCATTCCGTGCCTTCGGTGTGTCCGATATCCGGTCCAGAACCTGGAGTTCTCCCCGTTTCAGCCTGCATATCACATCTGCCTGCTTCGCCAGCTCATTCGAGTGTGTAACTACGACCACACACTTATTCATCTTGTGGGCGCTTTCTTTGAGGATCTCCGTAATATCCCGTGCCGTATCCTCATCCAGATTTCCGGTAGGCTCATCGGCAAGGATGACCGGCGCCTCACTGGCCAGAGCCCTTGCGATAGCCACACGCTGCTGCTGGCCGCCGGAGAGCTTCAGCACGTTGCGCTTTGCCTCTTCTTTTGTCAGCCCCAGCCGCTCCAGGATAGGAAGCGGCGGCAGCTTAGAGGTAAGCGCTACATTCTCCTTTGGATTCAGATAGTCGATCAGGTTGTATGCCTGGAAAATGAAAGACACATGATTCTTCCGGTGGTCAGAAAGCCCTGTCTTCGCAATATCCTGGTCCTCGAATAAGATCTGCCCGCTGGTCGGGCTGTCCAGGCCGCCGATCAGAGATAGGAGTGTAGTCTTCCCACAGCCGGACGGGCCAAGGATTGCATAGAGTTTTCCCTGTTCCATCTGGACATTTATGCCACGTAATACTTTTCTTCGGTTGTCATAGGTATACCCTACGTTTTTTACTTCCATGATACTCATACTGTTTACCTCGTTTCTTATCTATTTCTTTACTCCATCTGTGACAAAATGGCTTTCGGTTTCATCCGCATGACCGGGATACACGACACCAGCACCGCTATGATAAGCAATCCCGCTCCGGCAGCTCCGACCAGAATAAAATGCTGGGGCGTAACAATGACGTTCTCTGCCGTCTTTCCAAACAGTGTTCCTAGCGTCCCCGCCATTTCCCGGCTTGCCAGATATGCCAGTGGAAATGCCACGATAGCAACCAGGCAGATTTCCAGCATTTGCTGCAATAGGACTGCGTACTTTTCAATCCCCACTGCCAGCAGGATCCCGATTTCCCGTTTGCGGCTTCGGATAGACATGGAAAGGATCAGGATGATCAGTACCATGCTTACCACGGTAATCATTACAATCAGTGTTGTAACCAAAGTGCTGGTATCCGAGAGAGAGCTGGAAATACGCTCATATACTTCGTTGTTCACCGTGATGTAGTAGGAGTTCCAGTCGATGGAAGTGCTGTTCTGGACTTCCTGAACAATGCCCTCCAGCTTCGCCGCATCGGAAACGAAGAAATCTACGGATGTAATCCCATTCCCTTCGCTTGCCGTATAGGGTGCAGAGATAGCGGACATGGTATCCATATCCACAAAGATATATTCCTCATAATCATAAAAGGTCGAGGGCCTTGCCATCGTTGCCTGTTCGTCATTATCATCCGCAATGACCTCAAACAAACCCGCAATCTGGCACTCTACCAGAGGATCATCCGGATTTCCATTTTTTACTTCCAGCGTATCGCCAATAGACAGTCCATATTTATCAGCAAGCCCTTCGTACAAAATGATTCCACCATTGCCATCCGTCACATGGCGGCCTTCTGTCAGACGCAGGGCTCCACTAAGAAACAGCGGAGAATACTCCGAATCAAAGCAACCCGTTCCATAAAAGAGGTCTGCTACATATTCTCGTTCATCTGTCCCTTTCATCAAAGTATCTTGATGATAGAGATTTACGATTGTCCAATGGGAAGTGTTATAGGCTTCCACACCGTCAATCGCAGCAATCTCCTGAATCATCTCGTCCGTGACAGGCTGTAAGGTATAGCCATTGTTGGCATTGACAGTAAAACTGGCACCTGTCACGCCTCGCAGCTCCTCCGACTGCTCCTCCTGTGCATCTGCAATCGCCAGCCCCGACAACACCAACGTCGTAATAAAGAGAAGCAGGCAGAAAAGCAGCAACGTCTTTTTCCATTTCCGAGCTGTATATAAAAATGCCCGTATTCCTAAATTCATCCTGCGCCTCCTTTACTCCATCTGTGATAAGATCTGTCTCGGTTTCAAACGCATCGCCGGAATCCCAGACAGCAGCACTGCCATGATCAGCAGGATACACCCTGCAATAGTCACCAACATAAAATGCTCTGGCGTGACAATCACATTTTCTGCCGTTTTCCCAAACAGTGTTCCCAGGGCACCCGCAACCTGCCGACTGCATATATAAGCCAGAGGGAAGGCTGGTACAGCGATCAGCAATGTTTCCAGCAGGTACTGCAGAACGACTGCCGGTTTTGCAATTCCCACTGCCAATAAAATTCCAGTCTCTCTTTTACGGCTTCTGACAGACATGAAAAGGATAAGCGTGATCAACACCATACTTACAACTGTAATCACGATGATCAGCGTGGTGATTAAGGTGCCTGTGTCAGAGAGAGCGCTGGAAATGTTCTGGTATACTTCATCATTGGACGTGATGGCATAGTTATTCCAGTTAATTGAGGATATGTTCTGCACATCTTTGATCACATTATCTAACTGGGCGGCATCCGCAACATAGAAATAGGCTTCGGAAATCCCATCACCGTCCTCTCCCCAGCCCTTTATTAATCCTTCCGCAGCCTCCATGCTACAGAATACATAGCTGGAATAATCGTAATAAGAGGAGTCATCATACATATTCACTTGGTCCTCTTTATCAGCCACCACATCAAAGATGCCTACGATTTCCATATCCACTGCAGGCGTGTTGTTCTCCGGGTAATAGATTCCAGTCAGTGTATCTCCAACCTTCAATCCATTCCACTCCGCCAGCTCTTTGCTGATCATGATGCCATTTGACATGTCATCTGTGATATGGGTTCCTTCCACCAGTTCAAACCGCCCGGACAAGAACAACTCATGATACTGTGAGTTGTAGGAACCATAGTTATAAAAACCGTAATTTTCGTGTTCCAGAGATTCCCCGTCGGCATTAAAGATCTGTGGCAATGTAATCAGGGAAGCGTCATATCCCTGGATGCCGTCCACCGAGGCAATCTCCCGGATCATGTCCTCGGTCATAAATTCCTGTGTGCTGTAAGAACCGCCGCTTCCGCTTGACCAGCCCCCTGTAGATATATCCCTCTGGACGGTAAAGCTGGCTCCGGTGGTTCCCCGGACTTCCTCTGTCTGCTCTTCCTGTGCGTCTGCAATAGCAAGCCCTGACAATACCAGGGTACTGATTGATAAAATCAGGCAGAATACCAACAGCGTCTTTTTCCATTTCCGGGCCGTGTATAAAAGCGCCCGTAATCCTAAGTTCATATCGCCTGCACCTCCTTAACTCATCTGCGACAAGATACTCTTGGGTTTCATCTTCATAATGGGATAGGCCGCCAGTGCAGTAGAGGCCACACAAAGTGCCATGCCAAAAGCCCACACCATAGCGTAATCTTCTCCTGAAACAGCCACCTCAATCTCGGCAAGGTTCAAATCCTCGGCGGGTTCTCCCGCAGTTTCATGTTCCCCTGTCAGATCGACCGTTTCATAGGTTTCGCTTGTTACCTGTGAGAGCAGGCTGCTCCCGATCTGGTGGGAAATGACGGTGCTGGTGCCAAAGGAGATTACAAGGGCGATGGCCGCCACAAGAACCACCTCCAGCAGATACTGCAACAAAACCGAGCCTTTTGAGATTCCCATCGCCAGATAGATACCGGTTTCATGGATGCGTCCCCTCAGCCGCAGCGTCAGGAATAGTGCCAGCACCAGGAAACAGATCACAGATACCACCGCAATGGCGATAAACACGATATTCTGCAGCCCTTCAAGGGACTCCTTTGCGTTCTGGTAGTCATTGTCATAGCGTGTGAGCGTACAATCCTCCCATGCTACGCCTGGAATTTCCTTTACCTCATCCATAATGCGCTCAAGCTCATCCGGATCATCCACATAAAAATCCCCATACTGTACACTTGCTCCGTCTTCTGTTCCATAGAGCAGGCTGGCGGCTGTGGACAGGTCTGTAAATACAATATTGTCGTAGAGGTCATAGGACGGTGCAATGCCGATAGAGTCTTGTTCTTTGGTGTTGGTAAAGATCCCTGCCACCGTTACCGGAATGGTACGATTCTTCCCCTCCACATCCTTCAGCAGCATCGTATCCCCTACACTCAGCCCGTTTCTCTGTGCAAATTTCTCATGGATCAGCACCTGGTTTCCGCCTTCCGTGGTAATCGGTTCGCCCTGTGTCAGTTCAAACCCGCCTTCCGTAAAGTAGCTGTCATCCTGTGAGTTTGAATTTGCCACAATCTTTCCAGCGTGTTCATAGCCTTCCGGTATTTGGGCAGCCTCTTCTGTGTTGATTTCAAGAGGATTCCCCTCTGCATCACAATATTCAGCGTAGGAGTAAGAACGGAGCGTGTACCTGCCGCTCAGTCCGTCAATCCCCAGGATCTGCTCCCGTACCTCCTCTGTGATCCCGCCCTCCAGCTGTTTTCCATTGATTGTGAAATATCCTAGAAGAGCCTTTTTAATATTGGCATTGGCCGTTTCTGTGGCAGACTGGATGGAAAAACAGGTCAGCATCAGCGTGGCCATGACCAGAAGGAACGCAAGCAGCGTAAGAGTCTTTCCTTTCTTCCGTATGGAATAGAGGAAAGCCCGTTTACACAAATTCATTTTTCTTTCACCTCATTTCTTATGTTGTTCTGTTGTCCATGTGTAAGTGAACATTCTAAGGATACATAAGGAAGGTGGAGTTCAGGTGGAGTTGAGATGTTCTTTTGGTGGAGTTGTTTCTAAAAGAAAAAACTGGAGGTTTTCGCAAAGGAAGACCTCCAGACTATTATGTATAGGATAATACTGACTGGATAAGAGTTGTACCTTCTCCAATCTCAGATTTTCTCGCTTGCCAACTTATAAATTACCTGTTCCAGAATCATACCTACATTCTTTGCCAAAGCCATTCTATATCAGGAAATAGCAAATGCAGAATGAAGCCTGCAACAACAAAGACTCCTATAAGGAGAATGATATAACATGATATTTTTACTAATTTCTTAACTTTTGCTTTGCCGTTCTCTACATCTAAATAAATAGAGTTCACTTTCTCATCGGTAAAACTTTTCTCTCTGACATCCTGAACATCTATATCTTTCACTAATTCATCTAATGTCATATCGAAATAGTCACTTAGCATGACGAGCCGTTGGAAATCCGGATAAGATTGACCTGCTTCCCATTTGGAAATGGTCTGCCTCGAAACTTGGAGTTCCATACCTAACTGTTCTTGAGACAGCCCCTTCTTCTTTCTGATAGATAAAAGTTTTTCATTGAATTTCATTTCTTCAAAAATCCTCCTTGTGTTCGGTGTCCAAATTATATATTGAGAAGCTGTATAAGGGCAAGCAATAACTGTTGGCAATTTGTCAACTGCGCTTACCATAAGGTTTTTATCTGATTTGTAAACCCATTAAAGCACCCAACACATCCAGATGTAAACTGTCGGTTTGTTGTAACCAAACTATCATAACAACTGAAAAACTGACATTCTATTTATTTTGATTTTCCACAATATCTCCTCTGCTAATATGAGGACTATTATGAGATATGCTGTGATTTCTAATTTTCTCAAACCATATCGGTAGACTGGCTGATAAAAGAAAACTTTTCCCTTGCTGTACTTGGAAATGTATATGTGGTTCACTTGTATTTCCGCTATTACCGCAACGAGCTATCTGCTGTCCTCGATAAACTTTATCTCCTACTTTCACACAAAAGCTGTCCTTTTTTATATGAGCTATGGTGCTGTATTCATGCTCTGAATGTTGAATGATTATATAATTCCCCCGCACATCAGAAGCATGGCAGTCAACCTCCTCTTTCTCAGGAATTGGTGTATCTTCAAAAAGATTTTTTATTTCTATGACAATGCCATCCGCAGCTGCTAAGACAGTTTTCCCGTAACAAAAATAATCTGTCACATTTTTTCCATTGCCTGAAAAGGTTGAACCATTCTTTTGGATATAGAAGTCATAAGCATACCTCTGATTGCAAATACTCCATGAATGTGAGGTTTCTTTATTATTCCCGCCATTAGCGACAGTCCAACATTCTAAAAAGGGAAGACTATAATGAACCTCCGGCATATAAGTATCTACATTAGGTAATCGAAACATATTTCGTATATAAATGAACGGTATTCCAATCAGCATACCTAAGTTCTGTAATAAAAATTTTAATTCATTTATCGTTTCATCTGTACTTTCTGTTCGTAAAACAATAATCAATGACAAAATAAAATCTATTATGGCAAGCAGAAAAAATAAATAGAATAATTCCAGAATTGGAATATCAAAAACACTTCCGGCAATACCAATCAAGCCTAACCAATATAGTTTTTTTATGATTTTAACGACAGTTTCTATGCCAATCTTATTTTTTTGCATATAAAATCCCTTAACAATTTTCAGAATAATCAAGAGTTTCTTTTATTTGCTGCACACTTCAGCTACTGATTTTCTTGATTATATCATGACCGGTCATACTATAACAATCTGAAAAGCGCTGTAAACCGCACGCCATTTTCCGTGTTCTCCATACTATAGGAAATCCCGTGGTGGTCCAGGATCGTTTTTGTGATATACAGCCCCAGACCGCTTCCCCCGCTGTTCCGGTTCCGGGATTTGTCCACCCGGTAGAATGGTGTAAAGAGCTGCTCTAAATCCTCCTGTTCAATGTGTATCCCGCTGTTCTCCACAGACAGAACGCCATCCTGCAAGGTCACAGTGACTACGGCTCCACGGGGCGAATAGGCAACCGCATTATCCAGCACATTGGCGAACACCTTTTCCATAAGCCGTGCGTCTCCCTCATAATGAAAATCCGGCTGGATATCCTGGCGCAGCTCCATTTCCTTATCCTCTATCCGTCCCATGACTTTGCGACAGGCTTTCTGCAGCATCCGGCTGATATCCAGGTCCGTGCGTTCCAACTTGAAATCGCTGCCGCCCATCCTGGCTGCGGATAGGATGTCTTTAACGATCCGCTCCATGTCATTGACGGTTTTCATACAGTGCCGCAGGTAAGTATCCCGGTCTTTGTATTCCCCAACCTGGTAGATCATTCCCTCCAGTTCCCCCTTGATAATGGCTATGGGCGTCTTCAGTTCATGGGAAACAGCGGTAAAGAAGTCAATCCTCTGTTTTTCCTGTTCACGCTCCCGTTCAATATCTTTCTGCAGCTGCTCGTTTGCGTCCTGAAGGCTGACAAGTGCATTGTTCAGGCGCTCCGACATCTCATTTAAGCTGTCCGCAAGAACACCGATCTCATCCCTTTGCTTTACCTCGCACTTCCAGGTCATATCCAGGCTGGTCATCCGCTTTGCCACACTGCAGATATGGATCAGTGGCCTGGAGAAATATCTGGAGCAGACCAGCGCCGCAAGAACAGAAATCAGCAGGATCACCACCGCAATCAGCGGGATGAGTTTTAAAAGGATTTCATAGGACTGGGATACCGCAACAAGGGAAATATCAGCAGAAACCTGGTACGTCTGCCATCCTTCCTGAAAGGTAGCAGAACAGGTCATGGTTCTGTCTGTCTCTTCCCAATTTTCCGGATCTGCATAATTTACAGAGAACACATCGCTTCCATCCGTGTCGGTGATCCGCACCGTAGCATTATTTTTCATGGAAAATGCCAGGATCTCCTCCGAGCCTGCTTCCCAGCCACTCCGTTCCAGAGTCTCCATCAGCCTGTAGAAGTCGGAAGTTGCCTGGCTTTCCAGTTCCGTCTGGTAATTTTTCGGCAGGAAGACCATTACCACAGCATAAATGATGACACAGCAGGCCAGCAGCAATGCCAGCATACTCAGAAAGGTCTTCGCCTGGATACTTTCACTGATTTTCTTTTTCAATTTTATATCCCACTCCTCTGATTGTCTCGATATAATCCACGCCCAGTTTCTTACGGATATTCTTGATATGCGTATTCACGATCTTCTGATCGCCATAATACTCATATCCCCACACGCTGTCCAGAAGACTCTCCCTGGAAAACACTTTTCCCGGATTTTCCAAAAGCAGCTTCAGGATTTCAAACTCCCGGCTGGTAAGGGATACCTCATCCGTTCCTACCAGCACCTCATAATTTTCCCCATCCAGTGTGATCTCTTTATACCGGATCACAGATGGTTCCTCCTCGTTTCCCTGTTCCGTCCGCCGCAGCACCGCCTCAATCCGGCGCAGGACAAGAGGCATGGAAAAGGGCTTGATGATATAATCATCCGCAAGGACATCAAATCCCTTCATCTGGCTGGCGTCATCATCCCGTGCCGTCAGCATGATGATCGGCGTCCGGCTTTCTTTCCGCAGGATCTCGCAGACTGCAAATCCGTCAATCTTCGGCAGCATCAGATCCAGCAGCACCAGGTCCGGATTGCATCTCCGGAATGTCTCAATCCCTTCCAGACCGTCACCGGCACTATATACTGTATATCCTTCATCCTCCAGGAACGCACGGACAATGTTCTGGATAGCGATTTCATCTTCTATAATCAAAATTGTCTTTGCCATAACAGCACCTCCGCTATTTGGACAACAGTGTATCATACAAAGATGGAGTTTTGGTGGAGTTCCCCGATTTTTCATACGGATTTTAAACTTTTCATAGTTTTCCATTTTCTACGGAAAAATCCCAGGAGATTACTCCCCTGGGACATCCACAAATTTGTATCCGACTCCCCACACAGTCTGGATATATTCTTTTGTTGTTACCTCCCGCAGCTTCTGGCGGATATTCCTGATGATACAGAACACAGCACTGCTTACATCCACAGGTTCCTCCTTCCAGACAGCCTGGTAGATCTGCTCTTTCGTGAAAACTCTTCCTGGCTGACTGGCGAGATAAACAAACGTCTGAAATTCATACGTTTCCGTAAGCGGAAGTACCTTCCCCTGATAAGAAACCTGATGTTGGACAGGATCAATACAAAGACCGGAATACTGAAGAACCTCATCACTCTCTGTCGCTGGCTTCTCTGTATCGAATCTTGCCAGGAGCTGCTCTGTCACTTTTCCAGCCGGATCCGTGGTGCGGAGGATGATTTCAATTTGCTCCATTCTATACATCCTTTTCCAATGAAGATACTATAGAAAAGTAACACCTGACTCACTTTCATTTGTATTAACTATTGTATTTATTCAACACGAAGCCATTCTACAGTACTTTTTTTACAGATACTTTTGTAAAAAATCAGCGGAATACCAATGGCATTGAGCATCGCCAATTCTTTCTGTCGAGTTAGGATCCCTGTTACTATTAGATTGATATAATTCAAAATACCAATAACCACCCATACACTCACCTACATTAAATCTTTCTTTTCTACTCCCACAACAGATAGAAAAGCAAAAATTAGTGAAATAATTGTCAGGATTAGAGGAAATATCACATTGTTTGCCATTGTAAAATCGCCAATGTTTGCTTGTGTTAATATAATCAGCAGGAAAGAGGAAATAATCGTTGCTTTTGAGGACTTCATTGCCAAGCCTATAAATAGGGCAATAAAGCTCATGGTAATGATAGAAATAGATTTCACAATAAGCTGTACATAAAATCCAAGACTTGCCATATTGTAGTCAATCGGGAATGACGATACCATGAACCGAGAACCAAGCAAAATGCTTCCATAAAGCAAGAGCTTTGTAAGAACTAACGCTACAAAGCAGAAAATCCAGACAGACAGCATTTGCGAAATCATTATTTTTTGTCGCTTAACAGGATAGGAAAACATCAGTGCCATCGTTTTGTCTTTATAGGCACTAACGATAAATGAGGAAAGCATGACGCTGGTAAATACCAAAAATGACATGCTTGTAAATAGCTCAATCGGAGAGGAAATTGTCCCGTTTCCCGGAGCTGCGTCCGGTACGCCGGTATCAGGATCATTTGCGATTCCAAGATAAGCAAGTGCAAACATAAACAGACAGAGAATAACTGCCAGAATAACTGCGTTTCTGATGTATTTCCCGATATTATTCTTTTTCCATTCTAATTTAATCAGTTTCAGCATTACTGTTTCACCTCCGCAGTCATTTTGAGAAAATAATCTTCCAGAGTTTCAGATTGTTTACCAAGTGCAGTTACTTCAACATCATTTAACGCCATAGCTTTTGACAGTTCCTGCGTTGAAATATGTTGATCGTAAATACGAATTTTATTGTTCTCAATAATCTTAAAATTGCTAAGGCCAAGTTTCTCGCTTAGTACATAGGCAGCCTTTTTGGGATTCGCTACTGTCAGTTCAATATAGGCAAGGCTCATTTTCTCAATTTCTTTCATACCGATTTCATTTATCATCATTCCATGATTGATTACACCAATTGTATCGGCAATGCTTTCAATTTCCGAGAGAATATGACTGGACACCATAATGGTTATCCCATATTCTTCACAAAGCGTTTTCAGCAGGTCACGGATTTGTTTCATGCCTGCCGGGTCAAGCCCGTTTGTTGGTTCATCAAGAATAAGCAGTTCCGGTTTACAAAGGATAGCACGGGCTATGCCAAGTCGTTCTTTCATTCCAAGAGAATAATTTTTGACTGGTTTTTGGGCTGCGTCTGTTAAGTCCAACATATCAAGAGCGTTTTCAATACTGCCATGCTTATAATACCCCATGTATTCACAATGCAATCTTAAATTTTCATATCCGGTCATGTGATTGTAAAAGGTTGGAAATTCAATAATGCTTCCCATTCTTTTTAGCACTTCATAAGACTGTGGAGTAAGTATTTCTCCAAAAATCTCAATGCTGCCGTTTGTTGGTTTCCAGAGGTTTGTGATCATCTTCATCACGGTTGTTTTTCCTGCACCATTTGGGCCAAGAAAACCATAGATTTCGCCTTTTTTTATGTGGAGACTAACTCTATTTACAAGGTCTTTTCCGCCAATGGTTTTGGTAAGGTTATTTGTCTGTAAGATATATGGCATTTTCTGTTGCCTCCTTTCTAAATACCATTGTAGCGGCTCGGATTTTCAAAACTCTTGAATAAGTATTACAAATTTCTTTCGTGCTACATTAGAATGATATTTTTTTCAGCCGTACCGTAAAAGTGGTTTTTTCATGAGGAATACTTTCTAGAGTAATAGTTCCACCAAGACGCTGGGCTAAATTTTGAGCGATTGTCAGTCCAAGACCGTTCCCCTGTATATTGCGGTTGCGTGAATCCTCCATTGTAAATAACCTGTCAAATATACTGTCTGCAAAGGCTTTATCAATTCCTTTCCCTTTGTCCGTTACATCAACATACACGTTCCGGTCATCATCCCGCAAAGAAATTCCAAGATATTTTCCATCAGCCCCATAACGGATTACATTAGAAATCAAATTGAACAGAATACGCTGTAAGGCTTCTTTATTCCCTTGTATATAAATAGGTGTTTCTGGCATATCGACTTTAACATAGAATTTCTTGTTTGAAAGTAGTTCGTAAAAATCTAATACACTTTCTCGACAGATCTCACAAATATCTACTCTGGAAAGTTCTATATCCATATCGCCAGATTCTATTTTGGAGAGTGTAAAAAACTGATTGATTAATTCCATAACACTCTGGGCTTTGCGCTCCACTTTTTTCAACATTTCACCAGAAGGTGTTTCGCTTAATTGCATGATTTCTAAATATCCCAAGATAACCGTCATTGGCGTTTTAATGTCATGGGAAATATTCGATAACATCTTTTTTGAAGTGATTTCTGAACGGCGATAGTCTGCTTTGATCTTTAAATACTTTTCTAGTAAAGCATTTATTTGTGCAGCCAGTTCCATGAGGTCTTTATTTTCTGTAAAAACCGTGATTTGTTCGTCACTATCTTTTTCTATGATTTCTTTGAGTTTGTCGCTGATTGCCCGCAGTTTAGCCTGTGTTCCTGTTCGGAAAGCAAATTGTTGATAAAGTATAACGCAAACTAAAATCCCTACACAAATAGTTAAAAAAAAGATAATCGTTGCTTCGCTCATAGATTTTCTCCCAATTTATATCCAAACCCCCAGACGGTAATAATATATCTAGGATTACGAGTATCTTCTTCGATTTTATTTCTAAGACGGCTTATATGAACATTGACAGCATTTTCATCACCTAGATAAGCGTCATTCCATACAAGAGAATATATCTGCTCTTTTGTATAAACTTTTTTTGGATTTTGCATAAGCAGTTTTAATATTTCAAATTCTTTCGCGGTTAGTTCAACTCGATTTCCATTTTTTGTAAGCGTATAATCTGATAAATTCATTACCAATTTCCCAGAAATTAGTATTTGTGGCGTATCAACTGCCGCATTATCGTATTGATTTCTTCTACGAATATTTGCCTTAATTCGGGCTAATACCTCTGCAACGGAAAAGGGTTTTGTAATATAGTCGTCAGCTCCTAAACTCAATCCTAAAGTTTTATCTGTTTCAGTATCTTTGGCAGACACTATAATAATAGGAACCACACTGTTTTTTCTAATATGTTGCATTACATCCATTCCACTGATTTTTGGTATCATTAAATCAAGCAGAACCAAACTAAAATCTGTACTATCAAAATAATTACAAGCCTCCTGTCCGTCTATCGCACATATCACTTCATAATTTTCTGCCGTCAAATAACTTTTCAGCATTTCACTGATTTCCAAATCATCTTCAATTAATAAAATTTTATCATTCATAATTTAAGTTCTCCTTTTTACATATTTACAAACACTTCTGTTTTAGCATTAACCTATAACGAACCATTTCTCTATTTTCCATATGCCTTGATTATATCACAGCACTTCTTGATCTACACTCTGAATTCTCTTTTTTAGTTGTATGCATCAAACATAATATTCCTATTAGTACACCACTATAAATAAACTTACAACAATTTGAATCCACTATATTTTGTGCTTCCATAATCTTGTATTTGAGTTTTTGTGTCATCCCGAAATGAGAGTCTGGGCAATTCATTCAGGGAATATGCTGTTAAATTTAGAATATGAGCATACCGTCATACTGCAAACATCCCAGGGGCTCACTCCCCTGGGACATCCACAAATTTGTATCCAACTCCCCACACCGTCTGGATATATTCTTTCTTTGTAACCTTCCTCAGCTTCTGGCGGATATTCCTGATGATACAGAACACCGCACTGCTTACATCCACCGGCTCTTCCTTCCAGACTGCCTGGTAGATCTGTTCTTTCGTGAAAACTCTTCCCGGTTGACTGGCAAGATAAACAAACGTCTGAAATTCATACGTTTCCGTCAGCGGAAGCACGCTCCCCTGGTAGGAAACCTGATGTCGGACTGAATCAATACAAAGACCGGAATACTGAAGAACCCTATCATTCCCTGGCGCTGGCTTCTCTGTATCGAATCTTGCCAGAAGCTGCTCTGTCACCTTTCCAGCTGGATCCGTGGTACGGAGGATGATTTCAATTTGTTCCATTACACATCACCTGTTAAGATTTGAATCAATTAACCAGATTGAAATATAGCCCATAGCACTCGAAAATACATACACCGCAGGTATTTGTAAACTTTTAAACCGTAACTATCTGTAATATAGATTATTATACGTTTTGGTATAAAATTTTTTTATCATAACTACCCTTTCATTCTGCGTTTAAAGATAACCACAGACGGAATGATAAGTACCAGAGCATATCCTAAAACCCATACAAGCTGTAATGGTATATCTGAAAAATTACCGTTTATTGCATAATTTACCGCATTTACTGCATGACTGAATGGTAGTAAATCGCAGACCGTTTTGAATGTACCGCCAATCATATCCAATGATAAAACAGCACCACTTAAAAACACTGTTGCATTTACTAAGATTGTTCCAAATCCATTGACCGCATTATTTGTTGAAAGTACACTACCAATAAACAAGCCAAAACTGATAAATAATATCGCCACTGGAATTAAAGTCAAAATAGCTATAAGAATATTTATGTTTAATTCTAACCCGAAGAACAGGGCTACACCAAAACAGCAGACAGCCTGTAAAATTGCAAGCGGAATGATAGGTATAGAATATCCTAAGATGTAATCAATTCCCTTCATAGGTGACGCAAATAATCGTGTTAGGAAAGAACTATTCCTATCTGTGGACATCAACGTACCTACAAAGGTACTTAGAAACGCCATTCCTAAAATCGTCATACTCGGTGCGAAATTTTGAACTTCAAATACATCAGCCATTCCACCGATACTTTCTTTCATCAGAGCCAACGCAATAATCAGCAAAACAGGAAATCCGAGACACATGAGAATACTCATGGGATCTCGCACAATCTCTTTAAAATTACGTCCTGTAAAAATAGTAAATCTCATAATTCAGTACCCCTTTCTGTATACATCAAAAATGCTTCTTCAAAATTTCTAGCACCAGATACCTTGATAATTTCATCAGCCGTACCAAGAACCTGCACAATACCCTTATCCATAATACAGATACGGTCAGCTAATTCCTCTGCTTCTTCAAGATAATGTGTTGTTAAAATCAAAGTTAATTTTCCTTTCAATTTTTCCATTGTTCCCCATAATTCTCGTCTTGCTCTTACGTCAAGCCCGATTGTCGGTTCATCAAGGAAAAGAATTTTAGGATTACTTATCAACGCCATTGCAATACTTAATTTTCTTTGCCATCCACCTGATAACTGTTTTGCTCTGTCATTTTTACGGTCAGTTAGTTCAAAGGTTGCCATGATTTTGTCGGCTTTTTCTCTTGCTTCCTGTTTAGAACTACCATGTAAGCGGGCAATCATCATCAGATTTTCTTTAACTGTCAGCTTTGGTGCAACGGCAGTTTCCTGTGGAGAAAGGTTGATAATATCTTTTACTTTATCTGCCTGTTTTCTCAAACTGTTTCCTAACATAAAGGCATCACCACTTGTTGGCTCTGTCAGACAGCTCAACATTTTAATAGTTGTTGTTTTTCCTGCACCATTTGAACCAAGCATTGCGAAAAATTCTCCTTGTTTGATATTAAGCGAAAGAGAATTAACTGCCGTTAAATTTCCATATCGCTTTGTTAAATCTTTAATCTCTATTGCATTCATTCTTTGTCCTCCTTTTGAAATGCCATTTGAAAAGCTTCATTACAACCGTCCATTTTCTGTAAGGCAATCCCTTTGTCTTTATCAGCAAGTAGCACTAATAGCTCGCCGATATGAATACCAAAGAAATCTCTTACCTCTTTAGGAATAAGAATTTGTCCTTTTGTTCCCACTTTTAAAGTGCCTAAATATCGCCCATTGTGGGAATAGTGTTCTGTAACATCTCTATCCACTATATTTCCTCCTTTTGGTATAACAAGTATTACTTGTTATACTTATATTAGCACCAGAAGAGTAAAACGTCAACAGAAAAGTATTACTTTTCTTACTTTTCATTAAAAGTCATAAAAAAGACGGTGCCGTAAAAGCACCGCCTTAATAATTTGATTTATTCTGACTTCGTAGGTGACTGTCCAGAGTTAAACACTTGTTCAAAAAAATCTTCGTAAACTTCATATTTTTGAACAGCGATACCTTGTTTTGCGTCCGCTAATAAGACCAAAGTATCCCCCGTACTGATATTTAACATTTCTCTTGCTTCTTTTGGTATAACAATCTGCCCCTTTGGACCTACTTTCACAGAGCCGACAAATTTATCATTCTTTGTTTTTTTGTTTTCATCAGACATGAACTCGCTCCTCTCTAAAACTGTATAACTTTTCTTACTTATTATACATCTCAGTTATAAAGAAAACAAGATTTTTATCTTTATCAATCATCACATCGCTTCATAGCCCCTACCAAATCCAATATATAGTTTTGATTAGATTGACACCTACCATATCTTGTGCTACTATAATCTTGTATTTAAGTTTTTGTGTCATCCCGAAATGAGAGTCTGGGCAATTCATTCAGGGAATATGCTGTTAAATTTAGAATATGAGCATACCGTCATACTGCAAACATCCCAGGGGCTCATTCCCCTGGGACATCTACAAACTTGTATCCGACTCCCCGCACGGTCTGGATATATTCTTTTTTTGTAACCTTCCGCAGCTTCTGGCGGATATTTGCAATGATACAGAATACAGAGCTACTTACATCCACCGGATCCTCCTTCCAGACCGCCTGATAGATCTGTTCTTTCGTGTAGACTCTTCCTGGCTGACTGGCAAGGTACACCAGAGTTTGAAATTCATACGTTTCCGTCAGAGGAAGCACCTTCCCCTGGTAAGAAATCTGGTGCTTGACTGGATCAATGCAAAGACCGGAATACTGAAGAACCTTATCATGCTCTGTCGCTGGTTTCTCTGTATCGAATTTCGCCAGAAGCTGCTCCGTCACTTTTCCAGTTGGATCCGTGGTTCGGAGGATGATTTCAATTTGCTCCATTACTCACCACCTGTTCAAGAGTTGAAAGACATTATTACGTTTCAGAGTTAATCAATTCTTTTATTTTCCAATCAAATCACAATCGGTCTTGGAGCAAAATACTCCCCCGCAAAGTTTCGCTTTTTGTTCAAGCAGGTAATCGTCATCCCCGGACATAAGTAGGAAGGGAACGTTAATGCCTTTTTGACGAATGTCTTCGAGCAATTCCAATCCTGTGCCATCCTTCATATTATAATCGGAACATATCGCATCTACTGTAATTGCTTGAAGAATATCCAATGCATCCTTGACGCCTGTGGCCTTAATTGTATCGAAATCATTTGATAACACATTTGACAGGACTTGTAAATATTCCGTGTTATCGTCTACTACTAATATTCGTTTCATATCTTTCTGCCATCTATTCCACGGTAATCTGGATAACGCCTGAATAGTCCGTACCGATGATCCCAATATAGTTAGCTCCCGCTTGAAGTTGGACGATAACGCTCCCGCTGTTGGATTCAGAAAGCACTTTTTCCTCCAATTCTGGGGAAATGTAAATGAGCTGGCAGTTTCCAGACTGAACATCAAAACTATATTGGATGTTGACTTCCCGACACTCATTTTCTTTGAGGTCGGTATCAGCTACCAAAATATCCTGTCCATCGAATCCCATTACAGAAGCATTATAATTGGCCTGAAAAGCATCGCCATCCGAAGTACGGCTTCCCTTAAAGGACTGATAAGGCGTTATCAGCGCGTTGCTTTTCCCGATCACAACATCGTCACTGAGTTGTTCTGCCCCGACCTTCAAATTATCACTTAATCTTTCGAGGCCGGAGCAGGCAGTACAGGCCAGCAAAGTAACAGCAATCAGACAACATCCAAAGATTTTTCCAATTTTGTGCATAACCATTTCCTCACTGAACGAAAGTAAGGAACAAAGCGAGTGCAACAATTCCCACCATCAGCAACAACCAAAAAGCACTGATTGCTGTTGATACGATATTGATAACGCTGCGGCTTTCCCTGTTACGCACACAAATTACCGAAAGAATCAGGCCCAGCAGAACAAAAACGATATTAGCTCCGGCCCAAACAGTTCGGATGCCGTCCGACAGCGAGAGGTGCAGAAAGGACGGGATAAGGGTTGCCAGCGGCAGGATGCTCACAATGAGTGCAGCTATACTGATTGATTGAAGTTTTTTCTTTTCCATAGTATTTACCTCATTTCTTTTTTCCCAAATCGGGTGACAGCCAGCGCGAGAAACAGACCGAACACGATAATCGCGCAGGGCAGGAACGGAAACATTGAAAAAGCAGCGTCTGAAGCTTCTGCTGTAAAATCATGGAGAGAGCAGGAAACGAGATAACCGCTGTAACAGTACGGATAAACAATCCACAGCGGCGTATTCGCAACCAATACACCGGGAATAACAAGCAGCAAATTCAATCCAACAGAAAGAAGCGGCTTTTCAAACAGTACCGTGATTGCCCACATAGTCGCAATACACGGCAGCATTGTCAGAAACAGCCCCAGGCACCATTTCAGCAGATAAAGGAGCGGCAAGGTTTCTGTTACTCCCATTGTCTGTGTCGCAATCAATCCCGCAATTACAAACACTGCAAGAAACACGACCATTTCCATAAGCAGGTAAAACACCAGCACGCAGAATTTGGCAATGGAAAGTGCATATCGGCTGACCGGCAGGGCCAGCATTTTCAGGATGCCGTTATTTCCGGTTTCCCGGCCTGCAATCATCACGCAGACAACAATCATGCTGAACGGCAACAGATAATACGCATAAACCAATGCGCTTTGAATGAACATGGCAGGCCATGCGTTTGTATATTCCGGGGTGAAATAGCGGCTCAAGCTTGCAACCCCGGAGGCAACCACCAACAGTGGCGCGATAAAGATCAGTGGCACGATCTTTGAGCGTTTTACCTTCATAAACTCAATTTTAAGCAATTCCAAAAAGCTCATTTCTTCAATTCCTCCTTACTCATAGCGTTTGCTTTTTGCCAGCCACAGTGCAATAGCAAGGAACAAAATGGTTTCTATCAGAGATACCACGGTCACAGTCACATCAGGCTGAGCGCTCATGGCAACTGCTGGTTTCAGCATAAGCACAAAAGGATGGGCCATCATGACAATAAAATTTGAATTGGCCAGCGCCATACCACTTAAAAATCCTGCGACCCCTACACCGAGAGGTATCCACATATTTTCAAAGCGTGAAGAAACCAACAGCATAAACGACAACACCGGCATGGATGTGAGGAAAGAATATCCGGCAAAGCGTACCAGTGTTCCCATCTCAAATGCTCCCTCCGGCAAGTCTGTCATGCCGATCTGCATAAGTGCTAAGTTTTGCAGTATGATTGCGACTAAGAACATGACTGTCAGTATCAGGAATTTGCACAGGTACATAGCTGGAACGCTCATGGGGAGCATATACATCTTCTTGATGGCGCTACCCTTAAACTCCATGTTGTAGATCATGCAGGTGGCAACCACGATACCGAACAGGTTCAGGATCATAATCACACCGTAAAGCTGGGTCAGCAGAACATCCATCGGGGCCAGCGGCAAATTGAGAAGCGTGTCTTTCCGCACCAGGAAATTGACAAATGCGTATGCAGCTCCTAACACTCCAACAGCCAGCAACACAGGAATGACGCCGGTCCGCTTTTCTTTCCGAAGTTCGATTGATAGTACATTCATAGCTGTGCCCTCTGCTTTCTGGCCGCATTATCTTTCTCCACCATCGAGAGGAACATATCCTCCAGATTGTCCGCCGCGAAACCGGCTTGTAAAGCACTTTGGCGAAGCTCATCCAGACTTCCTTCAAACAGAAGCCGGCCATGATTGAGAATGCCAATGTCATCCGCTATCAGTTCAATCTCGGACAGCATGTGGGACGATATCAAGATTGTACAGTCGTACAAATCCGGCAGAGACTTCACCAGATTGCGAATTTCATGGATGCCGGAAGGATCAAGCCCGTTTGTCGGCTCATCCAAAATAAGGATAGGGGGTCTGCCCAGCAGTGCACCGGCGAGGCCGAGACGCTGTTTCATTCCCAGCGAATATTTTTTTGCCAGTCTGTCACCAAACTCCGTCAAGCCCACAAGGTCCAGTGCGTCCTCCACAGCACTTTTCGGCAGTCCCAAAATTCTGCGGATAATATCGAGATTTTCCCGGCCAGTCAGGTTCGCATAAAACGAAGGGGACTCAATGAACGAGCCGACCTCCTTCAAAATCGCGATACGGTCAGCCGGGAACTGCTTACCATCAATGGTAAAACTGCCTTTTGTGGGAGCGGTCAGGCCCAGCAACATTTTCATAGTGGTGGACTTGCCTGCTCCGTTCGGACCGAGAAAGCCATAGATACTGCCTTTGCGGATATGAAGCGAAACGTGGTTGACAGAAATGAAGTTCTTGTATTTCTTTGTCAATTGTTCTGTAGTAATAATGTAATCCATAAGAACATCTCCTTTCATCGATTCCATCATAAAACATCAACCTGACATCTACATTCTCCTGTCCTTACTTTTACCTTACTTTTTAATTGATACGTCCGCAGAATGGATGGTCTATGATATAATTAGGAACAAAGAAATCAGATTGGAGAGAATGCTATGGACAATTCCTTTTTGCATAGTAAAAGGCTCCTGTTGGTAGATGATGAACAGGAGTTATTGAAGATGGTAACAGATATTTTGAAAGATGCAGGATTTGAAACTGTCCTTACTGCCGCATCAGTGAAAGAAGCTGTTATAGTGGCAAAACAAGAAAAACCGGATTTGATGATATTGGATGTAATGCTGCCAGATGGAGATGGTTTTTCCCTGATGGAGCAGCTCCGTACATTTACAGATGTGCCGGTAATCTTTTTAACAGCAAAAGACGAAGCCGCAGACAAGCTGGCCGGTCTTGGCCTTGGTGCGGATGATTACATTTCAAAACCGTTTATGCCGCAGGAACTTTTGCTGCGTATCTATGCGGTTTTGCGCCGCACTTATAAAGAGGACAGCCCGCTGGTTATCCTGGATGGATGTACGATTGATTTTAGCCGGGCAGAGGTCAACAAAGGGGGCGAGGTTATCTCCCTGACCGCAAAAGAGCATACCCTGCTGGAAACGCTGGCCCGCAATGAGGGAAAGATCGTCACGCTTGACGCTCTTTGTGAAGCATTATGGGGGGACAACCCTTTCGGCTATGAAAACAGCCTGAATGCCCATGTGCGGCGTATTCGGGAAAAAATTGAAGTCGATCCATCAAAGCCGGTTTCTTTGATTACAATCAAGGGGCTGGGCTATAAACTGATTACAAGGAAGTGACGCCATGAAATCTTTTGGAACATATATTTCAAAGCATTTGGCATCTTTCGCTGCGTTTCTCCTGATACTGGTGCTTATCAATGTTATTCTGTTTGGCGCGACCTTTTATCACACAGTTTCAGAGGATTACGGAGAAGCGTCCCCACGCGCTATGCTTGAGATGGCCTCCACCGCAGCAACTACAGAGGGTCTGACGGATGATGCGGTACAGAAATTGCGCCAGTACAATATCTGGGCTATGTATTTGACACCAAGTGGAGAGTGCTTTTGGACCCTCGATGTGCCAGAAGAAGTGCCACAGAATTATAATGTTCAGGATGTAGCTCTGTTTTCAAAAGGTTATCTGGAAGATTATCCTGTTTTTGTCTGGAATACGGACGAGGGATTGTTGATTTTGGGGTATCCAAAGGATAGCTACATGAAGATTACCAGCAACTACTATTCCATTGAGGCAATTCAAAAAATCCCTTTCTATGTGATGGGAATGTTAGGCATGGATGCGCTGTGCCTGTTTTTGGCCTATTATTTTTCAAAACGCAGGATCATCCAGAATACAGAGCCGATTGTAGAAGCCATTGAAACATTGGCAAATGGCAAACCCGCTTCGCTTCATATTGACGGAGAGCTATCTGAAATTGCAGGCAGTGTAAATAAAGCCTCTCAGATAATAAGCAGGCAGAACGAAGCCCGCGCCAACTGGATCAGCGGCGTCTCCCATGACATCCGTACACCGCTTTCTATGATTATGGGATATGCTGGTCGGATAGCCGCAAATGAAGCAACCACTGATAAGGTTAGAGAACAGGCCGAAATCGTGCGTAAGCAAAGCGTCAAAATCAAAGAACTTGTGCAGGATTTGAATTTAGTATCCCAACTGGAATACGAAATGCAGCCACTTCACAAGGAGCAGATACGCCTGTCCAAACTCATTCGTTCCTATGTAGCCGAATTGCTCAACTCCGGGATTTCTGATGCCTATACGATTGAAATTGATATTGCACCAGAAGCAGAAAATGCCATGTTGGAATGTGATGCACGCTTAATTTCACGGGCAATCAACAACCTTGTGCAGAACAGCATCAAGCATAATCCGCAAGGTTGCAAAATCCTGCTTTCCCTTAAATACACCGAAGAAACGCTTACTCTAACTGTTGCTGATAATGGAGTAGGGCTTACCCCTGAAAAGTTACAAGAGTTAGCGGAAAAACCGCACTATATGGAAAGCACCGATGAACGACTTGATTTGCGGCATGGACTGGGGCTTTTGCTTGTGCGCCAAATTGTTGAGGCGCATGATGGTTCTATGAAAATAGATAGTGTGCCAATGCAAGGTTATAAGGTAACGCTGTCTTTCTCTACGCTTCTCAAACGTGGAAAAAATAATGTTTCTTTTCATTCAAAGTGATATAATCAAGGCGGCCTGCATCTGCAGGCCGCCTTCGTTGATGGTATTCTGTTCAGTCTTTGCGCCAGATCACGGGAACCTATTTTATCTTTTCGCCCTCCGTCCGCCGTTCCAGAGCAAACACAAAGTCGGTTCCGCGCTCAAAAATCCACTACAAATAGTTTGGTTTCGTTTGACACCCACTATATCTTGTGCTACTATAATCTTGTATTTAAGTTTTTGTGTCATCCCGAAATGGGAGTCTGGGCCATTCACCCAGGACACATGCTGTTTAAGTTGGAAAATCGTGTCATTATAATGCCGTTTTTTACGGCACTGTAATGGCACTTTTTTTATTTTCACTATTTTTTATTTTAACGCCCAAAGAGGCAGAAAGGAGAATTTCTATGTCAGCAATCATCTTTTTACCAGGGAGGCCAACATCGGATCCTCAGATCATGCAGGCAAAGAACAGCAACACGACCTATACGACTCTGGACATCTCCTGCCCCCAGCGTGGAGCAGACGGGAACAAAGAAACTGTATTTTATTCCTGCTATTTCAATTCATTTCTGGCAGACCGCCTGATCAAAGCAGGTGTGAAAAAGTCAACCGGCCTGATTATCATTGGCGAGCTGGAACTGCATCCCTTTATTCATCAGAAGGGGAAGAACCAGGGAAAACCGAACTCCGGCCCCAGCGTAGTTGTCAAAGAGTGGCAGTTTGCGCCCTTGACTTATGACGATGTAAATGGGACCAATCCCGGTGTACCTGGAGGCGTTCCTCAGAACGGCTACGGACAGCCCGGAGGAGCTCCTGTTCCCAATCAGCAGGGCGGATACCTGACACCTGCACAGGGAGGCTATCCACAGGCATCCGGTGCTCCTGCCGGCAATTATGCACCTACAGGCGCCGCACCACAGAACCAGAATGGATATGCGCGGGGAGGACAGGGAAGAACAAATGCTCCACAGGGTAACGTACCGCAGAACGGTTACAGACAGCCCCAGAACGGCTATGCTCCGAATCCTGGAAGCGCACCGAATTACGCACAGGGCAATCCGAACCAGCAGCCTCCCGGCGGCTATGCTCCTGGAAACGGGGCAGCTCCGGGAACACAGGGCGGCTATCCGGGAGATGGATTTACCCAGGTTACAGAACAGCAGGCAGAGACACTTCCCTTTGTCGCTTGATGCTGACCACAAAAAATTTCATAAGAAACGATCCATGTAGAGAATTGCACCCGGAGACTACTCCGTACAGGCAGTTCTTTTTTTTGTGTCCGCACAGGATCCAGGAGAGCGCCGATCAGCGGCTCTCCTGGGTGCGGCACAGCAAGTTTAGAAAGAAAGGAAGAATTTACATGAAAGCAAAGAAAGCCAGAACGATCAAAAAGACGTTACAGATCACCGTATTGTGCCTGTTTGCGGCGGCATTTCTGCTCCCAAAGGGAAGCCAGTCCTATCTGATGACTGGCATTGCTGCTACAGGTGTCATTGTTTCCCTGGCAATCCTTATCATCCCTCCGCTTGCTTCCGGACTCCGGAAATTGCGGATTCCGACTGGAAGGGCAACGGATACGGGAAACGGGAACTCAGATCTGGAAACCATCCTGATCCGGCAGATCAGCTACCAGATCACAGATACACTTCAGTCTGCTTTTCCGGAAGCCACCTGGGAATTTGCAGAACCTCTGCATCTTTCCCACCTGCTGGATGGCGATGCGATCCGCTTATCTACCAGGAATACCGGTAATCATAACTTTGCGGAAGTGTCTATGGATGAGTACGGAAACCTGCATCTTCAGATGCTGACTGTCTCTGCGCTAAAGCGGAGAGGCGACAAATCCGCATCCCCGGATACGCCAAAGGTTGATCCTGCGTCCTGGTACTCCCTGATTGGGAAACCATTCCTTGTGGAAATGATCGGGAATTTACAGGCAAAAGGACACCAGAAGCTGTTCATCGGAGAACAGGGGGACGTTTATATCCTCAATGGGAAGGAGCCGGAGATAAAAGGCAAGCTGGAGCATTTCCCGCCAAAAGCCTACTGGCCTGCACTCCTGCAGGTATTTGCCGATGATGAACTGGAAGCGGCAGAGACGGAAAACGCAGTCGAGATTACCTGGGCATAAGGAGGAAAAGCAACGATGGCAAGTGGAAAATTAGTGGAGAGCTGGACCTTCCAGCGCACGCTCCCGGAACCTTTTAAGGACTATACGGATAACGCCGTGTTTAAGAATATCGCATCCAAATACTGTACCCAGCCGCAGAAAAGAAGCACTCTCCATGCGGCTACGCTGCAGGCCGTCCTGACCTATATGGAACTGGAGGAGCCCGCAGGCAGGAAGTCAGCAGAGGAACTGGGCGCAATCGGAAGCCAGACCAATACCTATACGGTGGCAGAATATCCCAGCCGTACCGGAGAACTTCATGTGGTGGTCTATAACCCTGCAAACGGGAAATTTATTGCCGGGAAGTACACGGTGCCGCCGGATACGGAAAACTCACCGGAAAAATATGTATTCAAAGATTCCGAGAATACAGGAACTGCTTTGTTATTCGCTCTGATGCCTACGTTTCTTTCCGATGAGGAGTTCAATGAGAAATACCAGCAGTTAAAGGAATACCGTGCAGCCGGTTATCCGGACATGGACGAGGCGGCAGAAACGGCGGCTGTCCTTTGTGACAACGTTTACCGCCGGATCCGATACAGTGACACGCTTCCAATGGGAGGGATCCGCACGGATATTGCTGCCAATGGTGTCATCCCGCTGCTGAAGCCGCTGGCTCTTCAAACGGGAACCTATGCGCCTACGGAAATCATCCACGGGGCTTTCCAGGTACTGAAACCCGGCAACACCTTCAAGAAAAAAGCGGAAGTCATAGCGAAAGCAGATTTCATGGGGCAGTATGTCTTATCACCTGCCCGTGTGCTGACTCCGGAAGAGGAGCTGACCGTCCCGGTACTGCCGGATTGGTATATCATCCCGAAGGAAGTCAAACGGATCTGTGAACACGCTAAGATTACAACGGATACGGTACAGCCCATGCGGAACTTTCTTCTACGTGGCCCTGCCGGCACGGGAAAAACGGAAGGAGCCAAAGCAGTTGCTTCCGGGCTTCATCTTCCTTACCGGTGCCTGACCTGTTCCGCAAATACAGAGGTATTCGATCTGCTCGGGCAGATCCTGCCGGATGTGGACGGGAAACGCACTGCCCTGGAGCGGCAGTATCCGTCTTTCCAGGATATCATGCTGGATCCGGCAAGCGCTTATGAAAAGCTGACCGGAACCTACGATGAAAATGTTACAGAAGACCAGGTCTACAAGCAGCTCATTGATACCATTTTTGATGAAATGCACGAATACTACGCCTCCAAAACCAGCCAGCAGAATTTCCGTTATGTGGATACGCCGCTGGTGGAAGCAATACGGAACGGATACGCCTTAGAACTGCAGGAACCTACTGTCATTGCTAATCCAGGTGTACTGGTGGGGTTAAATTCCCTGCTGGACCGATGCAACAGTGTGTTCCTCCCCAACGGAGAGACGGTACAGCGGCATCCAGATACCGTGATTATTGTGACAACAAACAATGATTATGCCGGCTGCAAACCCTTAAACCAGTCTGTAATCTCCCGAATGAACCTGGTCGTTGACTTGGATGAACCGGATGAGGAAACACTGGTGGAACGGGTGGTTGGCGTTACCGGCTGTAAAGAGAAAAAAACGGTTCAGACAATGGCACGGATCGTCCACTCCATCTCGGAATATTGTCGGGAAAACCTGATCACAGATGGATGCTGCGGTGTCCGGGAGCTGATTTCCTGGGTGCAGTCCTATATGGTCTGCGGCGATATCCGGGAGGCGGCCCATTACACCATCCTGCCTTCTGCTACGGCAGATGCGATCAGCCGTGCGGAGGTTGAGGAAAGCTGTCTGGATACTGTCCTGCCATCCTGAAAAGAGAGGAGGCAAGCCAGTGGGTAAAACGCCTCTTACAGAACCAGAAATGTATGCACTTCTTGCAAAAAACCTGTCCTACTTACGCAAATCTCAGGGCGGGCTTTCCCAAAAAGCGGTGTCACGGATCTTACACCTGCCGCCAAAAACCATTATGAATTACGAAAACTGCAGGGCCACTCCGCTTGCCTATGCTGTCCTGAAACTGGCAGATTATTACGGCTGCTCCGTGGAAGACCTGCTGACAAAAAATCTCATAGAAAGGAAATAGAATTTTGAACAGCAACCAGAAAAAATTAAAGCAGATGATCCGGGAAGAGGAATCTTCCATTACCGATCAGGAATTTTTTACATCCTCTGCCTTCCATCAGTATCTGACCTCCCAGGCACGTGCTGCTACCGGGCGTTACTGCTACGGCCTGCAGGCACTGATTTCCTGGGATGAATCCGATGGTGCGGCACTGGCTTACACAGACTCTTACAAGATCTACCTGAATGCGGCAAACCATGTTACCCAGAGCTTTCCGTCCCGCTTCCTGCGGGCGCTGAGCCTGGTAGGGATGACCGGACATGAGACGGCGCATCTTTTATTTACAGATTTCACCACGAGAAACCTCTACCTGACAAACCTGGGGAACGGCTCTTTTTACCCGGAAGATCCTTCCGTGGAGCTGCCGGCTTATCAGATAAACCAGACGGAGATCCTGGACGCCCTGCAGGAAAAAGACAAGGCCGTATCTCTGACCTTGCAGACCTGTGCGGCTTCTCTTCAGAACATCCTGGAAGACATCTATATTGAAGCAAGGATGTGCGCTGCCTTTCCCGGCAGCTTCCGAAAGGGCATCCAGCTCAATAACCTGCGGATGCTGGAGCAGATTCCGGATCTTCACGAACAGCTCAGCCGGGACTACCAGCCGTTTACGATTGCAACCAACCTGCTTCTGGCCTATTGCCGGTCCGGCACCATCAGTAACCGCTACCACAGCGACAGCGAATATCTGGATGTGCTGACCGACGGCATGGAGTATATCGACACAGCGCTGGAGGCACCGTCAATCAGGGAACGGCTGACTGCGACAAACTGCCTGCTTGTCCTGTTCTGGGACTTTATCAAACCGCTGGTAGAAGAAATGCGGGAGAAGCTGGAACACCAGGATGAAACGGAAGCAACAGAGGAGCTTCAGGATCTTCTGGATCAGCAGATTGCAGGCGGCACGCCCATTCCTCTGGGAAAAGGTGGTGGAGAGGTAAAAAATATCCCTTCCGCCAAAGGAGGCGCAGGCACCGATCCGCAAGACGCAGATTTCTTTTCTTCCAAAGGCCGTCAGGAAAGCCTGAAGGAAGCGGAAAAAGTGATGGCGGAGGAAGGCGGGCGGATTGCCCTTGCCAAGACCAGCGCTATTTTAGACGGCAATGATCCGGGCGTAACCTACGCATCCCAGTATGCCGGCACCGGCTATGAGGATGCGGCATCAGATATTGCCCGTGTCTTAAATGAAGCCGCAACAGAAAAAGCGCAGGCAGCCTATGAACAGCAGCTGACAGAAGAATTACAGAAAGCAGCAAATGATATCCATTACGGAAATGCCCATGCCGGTATCCATGTGACCATTCATCGGGTACAGGACATCCCAGACCGGCTGATCCGGCAGTATGAGGAAGTTGCACCTCCTCTTCTCAGGGCTTCCAAGCGCCTGCAGAGTTCCATCCTGCCCCTCTTAAAAGAGGAGGCGGAAGGCGGAAAACAGAAGAACCTTCTTTATGGACGGCGGCTCGATATGCGCTCCTTTCATCACCAGGACGGTTCTTTCTTCATCCGGACCAGGCTCCCAGCCGATGAACAGCGGCTGGCAGTAGGGCTCCTGATTGACGAAAGCGGATCTATGGGCTGGGGTGACCGTATCACTCACGCCAGAAAGACAGCCATTGTCCTTTATGACTTCTGTGTCAGCCTGGGGATCCCGGTGACCATCTATGGCCATTCCACGGATTACCGGGGCGTAGCCCTCTATTCCTATGCAGAGTTTGACTCTGTGGACGAGAATGACCGCTACCGGCTGATGGATATGATAGACCGCAGCGGCAACAGGGACGGCGCAGCGCTCCGCTTTGTTGCAGAGCATCTGGCGAAAAGACCGGAGAACCGGAAACTTCTGATCCTGATCTCCGACGGTCAGCCAGCCGATACCGGTTATCGCGGCACGGAGGCAGAGGCGGACCTGCGGGGAATCAAGAAGGAATACGCCAGACAAAATATTGTGCTGTTTGCGGCAGCCATTGGAGAGGACAAGGATGCCATCCAGCGCATCTATCAGGAAGGGTTCCTGGACATTACCCGTCTGGATAACCTGCCGAAAAACCTGACGCTCCTCGTCAAGCAGTACCTCAAATAAATCATAGAAAGAAGGGATAACTTATGAGTCAGTCTTACCAGAATCTGGCATCGGATCAGATCTGTAAAGTCCAGAATGACAAAAAACTGATTTCTTTTCATGACCGGCTGCGGGCCGCTTTGCCTGGCAGCTATGCACAGATACACGCCAAAGGAGAGTTCTCAGAGAACAACCATAAGGTTCACTCCCTCATCGGCGTATCCATCCAGGATTATTCCAACGGCACCGGGGACCGCAACATCATCACCCGGTTCCATTTAAGCCCGGAGCAGGTGCAGTTTTTCCTCACCCGTCTTACCGCAGGCTTTCAGGAATATGAATGGAGTATCAGCAAGATCTTTGGGGAACCCGATCAGTACGGGTACTCCACCGCACAGCAGTTTTCCATTTCCAGGCACGCTCGGGCATCCGATGGCAGGGAAATGAAGAACCCGTGGCGGATCCAGATCATAAACGGAAGGGGGATCAAAGTACAGAATCGAAACGGCGGCTCCTATATGCAGTCCGGCAGCTTCCAGATGGACAAATCTGCCTTTATCCAGCTTACAGACATGGATCTCTACCTGCTCTTAAAGCGGGTGGATGCCTATGTGACCGAGTGGGAGCGCTGCATTGCCCCGCCGCTGATCTCAAACGGGAAAGAGATGCTCGCAAATCAGCAGGCCCAGCGCCAGCAGATGCAGCGGCAGCCTTACCCATACGCAGCATAGAAACACACGATACAGCCATGCAGGAAAGGAAGCGGAAGCCCCGCTTCTTTTTCTGTTCCGGCGTAAGAGAAAGGACGGTTTTTATGAGTATTGCCGTGATACGAAACATGGATACCCAGGGGCGCATCATCATCCCTGCGGATATCCGCAAAGAAACAGGCATCCGCAGCGGCAGCACCCTGGAGATTGCCACGGACGGGACAACCATCCGCATCCGGAAGTGTACGCCCCGGAATACCGGTTCCAAAGAACTTTGGGATTTCCTGGAGCCTCTCTATAAGAACATCCGCTGCGGGCTTGCCATCAGCAGCACTGACTGCATCCTGGCATCCAAAGGCTGCTATCTGCCAGAAGGCGCACAGATCACAGAGGAACTGCGCTCTCTTATCCAGGAGGGCAGAGAAATGTTTTCTCAATCAGGTCTCTGCCCGCCAGTTCCCGACTGCTCCCGGAAGGTTGCCGCACTGTTTCCGGTCACTTTAGCTCTGGCTTCTAAAAAAGCAGCGCTATTGCTGATCCCGGAGCCAGGACGGTGCTTATCGGGCGCCGAGTGTAACTGCACACGCCTGATAGCAAACATGATTACCCGTAAATGCAAACCGAATGAATAGAAAGGACGAATGATTATGAAAGCATTGCACCCATTAACAGAAGAACAGAGAATTTTCGCAGAGAAGCACCATGATTTTATCTATCAGTATCTGAACGGACGCCACCTGAATATCGAGGATTACTACGATACCGCTGTCTTTGGCTATCTGAAAGCCGTACAGGATTATCTGGAGAAACCGGAACTTCAGCAGTACCGCTTCTCCACCATCGCCCGCATCGCCATGCGGGATGCACTGGCAACGGAATGGAAAAAACAGAACCGGCCCATGCGCCGGGCTTATCTGGAGGAGTATCAGGAAGATACCGCTGAACTGGACGCTTTTCTTCCCACCCGGCAGGAACGTCTGGCAGAGGCAATGGATGACCGGAACCGCCTGCTGGCGCTTCTGGCTTATCTGACGCCGAAGGAGCGCCAGGTGGTCCATCTGCAGGCGGACGGCTACACCTACCACGAAATTGCCGAGATCTGTAATATTACATCCCACGGGGTACACAGCCGGTTCTACCGCCTCCGCAGAAAAGTACGGAGTCTGGATGGAATGGAGGTGTGACTCTTTTATGACGAATGAAAAAATCACGGCTATGCCAGTAAAAAAGACACAGATCCATCTGACCGCCACTCTCAGCCTGCCCCTGCGTCTGCATGAGCGGGCCTGGATCCTAGCAGGCTCCCGGTCCCTGTCTACTTCCCTGGTCCAGCAGATCCTGGAGGTATCGCAGGACGGCGTCGTATTTGAAACTGAAAACACCGTTTACTATTTGACCTATGCTCGCCGTCCGGCAGAGATTGAGGTGATGTGCGCTTGACTGATATTTATGAACGGGGGAGCAGCCTGCAAAAGCTGCTCTCCACCCTGAAGCTCAACCGGGAACGGGTTCCTCTGGAAACTTTAAAGAGCGTATACCGTATTCCTTATGAGGAGCTGAAGGCGCAGATCCGGGAAAGCGTCCAGGAATTTGTCCTTCTCGTCGCCTGCCACCACCTTCTGATCAATCCGAATTTTTCTCTGGATGAACAGACAGCTGTGGTACAGGCTGCCATTGACCGCTCCCGGATGCCAAAGGAGATTGGAAAAAGCCTGACCAGAGACTATGACGTGTCGAAGATCCACCGGTTGGCACTGAAGCTGCGGGAAGAGATCGAAGCTGCACTCTGGCCCTATATTGACCGGGAAACCTGTCTGGTGGCTGACCTTGCGGATATCGAAAAAACGCCGGTCATCTATAATACCCTGACCAGACAGATCTACCAGGACGGGGGATGGATAGACCAGCCGCTGGATTTACGGGGAACATTACTGATTTACAGGAAACAGGAGGATGCTGTGCTGCCAGGCGCAGCCCTCCTTCAGAAAGGAGAACAAAAACTATGATAATAGAAAGAAATGAAACACCAGAAGAACTCGCTTTTGCACTAACTTTTCCGCAAATACGGGAAGCGCATGAAATCTACAAAAAGCACTGCTTTTTCCAGGATTTTATCGGGCAATGCGAAGACCGGCGACAGGACAGGATCGGACTTTGTAACCTTCCCTATCAGACACTTGAACATGAGACAGATATCCTGTGTACAGCCTATGAACTGTATGAGAAACTGGAGGACAGCAATGTTTCCTATCATGTTACGATGGAGAACGTGATCGATGCAATCGAGAAACAGATTTTAAACGGTGAACTGCGCCTGCATACAGAACCGGCGCCCCGTGTGGTGCTGGTCATGGAGGACGGCATTGTTACCGCCTCGTATACAAACGCTCCCTTTATTCAGGCAGAAGTCATTAAGCTGGATAAAGAATATGATTCCGCCGAAGAGCGGGAGGCAGTTTATGGAGCTTTAGAGCACGATCCGGAGCTGACCGAATGTGAGTGCCATATTACCTGGCCCGGACGTGAAAAGGAGGCCGCCTGATGACAAATGTCTGCAAGAATACGCAAGGAAATACACCGATAAAGATTTATGTTTTACACGGGTATACGGACGGTCTGACAGATCCCATCGTCAGCACCGACTACGAGAAAGTGTACGCAGCAATGAAAACTGCCTATGAAAACGCTCTGGATGGAGTGGAACAAGAAGATTCTGACCGGGAATACAGTTTCCTGGAAGGCTGGTCTGCTACTGCTGTCGTTCATGGAGACTGGATGGAATGGCAGATTGCGGAACTGGAACTACAACTCCCCAACGGACAGCCTGCATCCCAGGCTTGAGATTTCTGTTAGATCCGACAGAAAATCCCCTCTGTATCTTGTCCCGGCAGTATGGTAAAATAGACTCATTGAGAATAAGAAGGAGCGATTTCCTATGAAGAACGAAGAACTGATCCGGCGTTTCCGGATTGAGCGGAAGAAATTTGACCGCTCCGGTATCTACGCCTATACCCAGCGGACGCTGGCTTACAACTCCAATAAGATCGAAGGCTCTACACTGAATGAGGAGCAGACCGCCTCTCTGTTTGACACCGGTATGCTGCCCCGTAGTGATGATTATTACCGGGCCAAAGATGTAGAGGAAACCAACGGCCACTTCCTGATGTTCAATAAGATGATTGACACGCTGGATGAGCCTTTGAGCGAGGAACTCATTAAGGCGTTCCACTTTGAACTGAAAAGCGGTGTGTTTGAAGACCGAGCCAACGGCTATGCCATCGGGGATTATAAAGAACGTCCAAATATGGTGGGAATGTATGAAACCGCCCTTCCTAAAGAGGTGCCGGAAAAAATACGGGAACTTCTCGCCTGGTATCACGGAATCTCAGTCAAGACTCTTTCCGTCATGGCTCAGTTCCATGCCCGGTATGAGGCGCTGCATCCTTTCCAGGACGGCAACGGCAGGACCGGCAGGCTGATCCTGTTTCGGGAATGCTTAAAAGCAGATCTGACGCCGGTGGTCATTGAAGACAAGTTCCGGGGCAGATACATCGAAGGGCTGAAGGAATACCGGGAAACCGGAAAAACCGGACTTCTGGAAGAACTGTTTAAGGAAGAGCAGGAAGAATATGCTAAGAAAGTGGACTATTTTCTTGGCGAAGACTAAATGACTTTGAGCCGCCCTCACGGACGGCTCCTTTTATGTTCCCGGATCAAATGTGTATCCTACTCCCCAGACAGTCTGGATATATTGCCTGTCAGTATAAGCCCTGAGTTTCTTCCGGATACTGTAAATCATACATTCGACCTTTGCATACACACTTATAGGAATATCATCCCAGACTGCTTCGTGGATTTATTCTCTTGTAAGTAGCTGATCATCCGTACCTACTTACCTTGTAATATACAATCAGCTTTATCCAATTTTTTCAAATGTCTTACCTATATTTTTCTACATCTATTACTCTGGAAAAATAGTCGCACAAGTTCAGGTTGTGAGTTACCATAATTATTGTAACTCCACTTTCATTCAATTTTTTTAGAAGTGACATCACTACTGCTTCATTATCTTTATCAAGTCCAGAAGTGGGTTCATCAGCTAATATGATTTTGCTTCCTTGCAGAATCAATTTAATAATAGCGACTCGCTGCTGTTCACCTCCGCTCAACTGATATATTTTCTTATTAAGCATATCACCTAAACCAAACTGGTTTAAGTACTTGTTGATTTTTCTTAATTTCTCGCCTTTACCTATTTTTTTATATTCAAGGGCCAATTTCAAATTCCATAATACACTTTCATCTTCTACCAACCCATAATTTTGAAAAAGATAACCTATGGTATGCCGTCTAAGGAGCATAGCATTTTTGCTTTTCATGGACAAATTTTTATAATTTCCAATCGTTATCGTTCCCGCCGATATATCAGTAATCAGTCCGATTATATTTAGAAGTGTTGTTTTACCTGCACCGCTTTTTCCAATAAGGCCAACAAATTCTCCTTGATCTATCTCTAAAGACAAATCATTAAATAAAACTTGTTTTTTTCCATATTCCTTTTTAATATTTTTCAACACGATCAATGACATAGTTATGCCCCCTTTTCGATTTCATGTAAAGCCCTTTTGATATAAGTCCGGTATAACAATTCACAAAACAGAAAGTCCAGCAGCATGATTGCAAAAAAACACGCAAAGTAATAATTTATTGCAGTCAGGGCTGCTGATACGATTGTTTCTATTGCCAAAACAATATAACGGCTCTTTAGTATTTTTAAATGAGAAAAGCCCATAATCTCTTTTAAAGCATATCGTTTCCGGTTAACAAAAACATCTACATAATTTGAAATATATAAAATAAATACCAGTGAAACCACAAATACGATAGCGAACATCGAAAGGGTTTTAAGGACAAACGTTACGCTTTCTAGTTGTGTCAAGTACGGAGTCAGCAATGTTCCTGCCACAACCAACTTTTCCAGATCATATTTAGTTAACAGGGCAGAAAATTCTTCTCTTGATTGTACTGAAAAGAACAAACTTCTATTATTTAAAGAATCTAAATAATAAAGGCCTCCAAAATCTCCTGTATCGACAATGATAATACCGCCAGTTATATCCGAAAAGCCTTCCTCTGTATTGACCTTTATAGTAGAATTATCATCAATATAAACAATATTAAAATCATTTGTGCGTGTTTCTTCTTGTATCCCGTAATTTTGATTATAGTTCAGCAACAAATCATATTCTCCGACAAGATGTTCTTTTATAAGGCTTTCGTCATTTTTATACATATCAGGAATCAATACAGTCGGTGTGGCAAAAGCACTTTCGTCTAATGAAGTTCCGTCTACATGTATATTTGCAAATTCTTTTAAATAGTTTTCGTTTGCAATTATAGTTTGCTGTACATAATATGGACGAGAGTCACCAAATGGCCCTTGCGCTTCACTGCTACCGGCATAATCACATAACAATGCGTGATGGTTATTATACAGTTCTAACTGGAGTAGTATCATTTAAATGCAGTCGTTAAATCCACCAAAAGATGATAATATATCATTAAGGAAGGTGGAGACATGCAATACGATAAGGAATTCAAACTACAGGCTCTTGAACTGTCCGATGAAATTGGCGTCAAGGCAGCTGCAGA
>NZ_BLYI01000049.1 GCF_016586355.1 Anaerostipes butyraticus | reverse complement strand
TTATAATTAAAAGTTAATCATAATTCTAAACACTAATGAGAGGAAAAGTAAATACGAATTTTAGTATTTATCAGAAAGGACAATGGACGAAAAGCAGTTAATGAATGAAGCTTTGAATACAAGGCTGATAGATTATGAGGATAGTTTTGATAAGATGATTTTTGAAAACTATTTTGAAGAGATGGTAGAATCAACAGAAATGAGCCGTATAAAAACAGATAATTACGGAGACGCAGGAATTGACTATATATTTTTTCTGTTTAATAGGAAGCTTATTTTTTCATTAGAGGATTTGGAGGACATAAAAAGCGAAGGAAAGAATAACAGGATTGATATTTATTGTATTCAAATAAAAAATAGTGATCGACTGGATTCAAATGTCCCTAATAAGTTCATCGAATTCTCAGAGAATTTAGTAGATGGGAAAAAACCCGATCATTATAATGAAGAAGTAAAAGAAAATATTGATATTTTTACAAATTTAGTTAAGAAGTTTGTTCTTAAATCTAAATTTTATATACATTTCTACTATTTTAATCGTGCGGGGAAAAAACAGTTGGAATCTGCGAGTGATTTATTAGGAAGATTCGATACCTTAAAGCATTTGTATGATACCGTGGATTTTATCGAAGAAGTAGATATTGAAATATTAGGTGTAAATGATATAGTAAAGACATTAAGGACAGGTAAAAATTTTGAGTATGTGTTCAAAGATATTGATAAGTTTGAAGCTGAAGTTGACCATAACGATGAATCGACTAATGCTGTAATTGCGTTGATTCCAATTACACAATTCTATAAGTTTATATGTTTAGAAAATGGACAGATTAATGATAAATTATTTGAATCAAATATACGCGACTATAAGGGGAGGAGCAATGTTAATAAGAATATTATAAAAACTTTGCAGGGTGGCAATAATTTAGATTTTTGGTGGTTAAATAATGGAATTACTATAACTGTTGAAGATATTCAAGAGTCAAAAACGGCAAAACGAATTCAGATTATTAATCCACAGATTGTGAATGGACTTCAAACTTCATATTCTATTTACAATTATTATTCTGCACATATAGAAGACTTAGAAAATGAAAAACGAAAACTTTTTGTTAAAATTCTTAAAGTGAAAGAAGAATCGGAAGGGGAGGAGCTAGAAATCATTGTAGCTACAAATAGTCAGAACGAAATTAGAGATAAAGATATCCATGCTAATGATGAAGTTCAAAAAAATATAGAACAATATTTTAAAAAATTTGGCAAATATTACCAAAGAAAAGACAAATACTATACAAATCGCAGGAGAGATAAAAAGGATATTGTAAAGTTGTCTGAAATGGCAAAATATATTAATACAATTTTTCTTAAAGATCCATCGTTTACAAGAAATAATCCGGGGAAATTATTGAGTGGAAATAAATATAATACGATCTTCCAGATTAACAATTTAGATCAGGATTATGAAAGATATTATTTGGCATATAGAATATATGCTGTTGTTATGGAGAATAATAAAGGTACAATTTTTATAGGAGAAGATGAATTTGAACGAGCGAATTTTATACATCATTTAGTGTACGCTACTGTTTGTTTATTCTTTAATACTATTGACTATTCACCCACAAATATTAAATATATGAGTATAGAAAAAATCTCTAAAAAAATAATAAGTGAAGCAATGGATGTGATAGTTCAAACAATACAAGAGAATGAAATACCACATGCAAAAATACTTAAAGCTATTAAAGAGCAATCGTTTATGCAACAGTTAAGAGATCAACTAATTAAAAAAATAAATAGAAATGGAATCACATAAATACATATTCTGTGAACCATAACCATTATTCCTTTTTCTATATGTATGGAAAGTTCTAAAAATGGTAGAATAAAAAAGTATGGAGTCAGATTTAATTTTGCGAGTTTGCGTACACAATAGTGTATTAATTATTTTATATGGTAGATAGTCTATGGATTATCTGCCATATTTTTGTTGAAAAGAATAAGAGTCAGGTCTGTGTAAGCACTGGCTCTTGGTGGTGGTGTGCTCGGCGCGCGCACGTTCTAATGGGTGAAAGATTCTGATCCGCTAAGCAGTGGGAAGGATGTAGCTAATATGGAGGAGATTGCTGTACAAACTAAAGTCTGATAACTGTACGGAATGCTAGCAGTAAACTGGGCAGGTATAAGTAGGAAAGAACGTATGAGTGCCCAGGGAGGTCTTATGGACATGGCAAGGACGATACAACATTTATCGCCATGTGTAAAGCTTGCCATGAGAAGTCAGCAAGGATCATAGTGTGCAACTCGGAAGTTGTTATTTTAATTGCAGAAATGCTACGGCTTCTTTCTCGTTGTATTCCTATTGATAAGTGCTTAGTAAGAAATGAACAGTGCAAAGCAATCGAGACAAAGTGAGAAAAGTGGAAAAAAGAGAATTGCAGGAATCACCAGTGTATTGGACAGATTCCATTTGCAAAAGTATCTGTTAAAAATCCTGATATAAGTTTACCTGCACTTGAGTATGCCATAAAATATTTCTTTCTAGGTATTGAAAAAGCAGTCAATCTTTAAAGACTAACTGCTTTTGTGTTTTGTTATGAATTATGTTGTAGATCAAAATATTTAAAGTTGCAACAATCTTTCAAAATAATTTGGAAGTGATGATATTCATAATACATTTTTAATTTACAACATTTTTTAAATTTTTTGCCGCTTCCGCACATACATAATTCATTTGCATCTTGTTTTTTTATACTTTCGTCACGTTTGAAAATTTTGTTGTCCTTAATGTCAAAGAGCTGAAAATTATAAATGTTTTGTTCAAGAAAATTATCAAGCATTGCAAATTTTTCAACTTCAGTTCTAGTATCATCAGATAATTCAATGATACATCTTTTATCTGCTGGATTTATTACAAGAGCAACTGCATTTATTTCCTTTATTTCTAAAATCTTTTCATAAGCTATATCACCCCAATAGAGATTACCTTTAATATGAGGACACGAAAGACTATTCATTGCTTTGCCACATATACTGCATTCGGATTTAGTTATGATAAATTCTGAACTCGCAAAAATTTTATAAGGGTATAATTTTTCATATGCATGTAATAGTTTGTTCAAAAAGGCTAATTCAAAACGTTTGTTAGGTTCTACAAATCGTCCAACTCCGTATATATCATCTAAGCAATCTTGTAATGTGTTCCAAGATTGCTTATATTTTTTATTTTGTAATAGAGAAAAGTAGGCTGCTAAATTACCAAATAAATGAAAATAAAGTTTTGCAACAAAGACAGCATTAGCAAGTTGTTCGTTTTGTATATTTATTGCGGTATGTTTCACATTATCGAAGAGTATACAAGCCTGTTTATATTCTGCAAACGGTTCATCAAAATTTAGTTCTTCTAGTTTTAATTTTTTCTTGTTTAAGAGGTCTTTGATCTTGGAAATGTCTTCTAATGATGTTTTGTAAAAAAAGTACTCTAACATATGCGCACCTTATAAATTATTGATGTCAATTTTTTCAAAAGTTTCCTTAAATGCTTCCGCACTTCCGTTATAATGAAGTTCTTTGAAATCATCGCCGTGTTTTACTTTGAAAGAAATATCTACATTACAAGGTTCTTCTTCTCTGCCTTTGCGTTTTTGTATAATATAGTCACTTACTATATTAACGGCTATTGGTAGTAAAATATTTGTTGCAACAAATATTAATGGCATCCAAATATCAAAAGAATGTAAAGAACGAACGTTGACATCTTCATCAGCTAAAATGTCAATGTTTTGTTCTAAATTTTTGTTTTTACAATATCTATAAAACGATAGAGATTCATCAGCAAAATAGAAACCACCATTATATTTATAAGGCATGATAAGAATATCAGAAGAACTAATTTTTTTTTGACATTCTTCTGAAATGTTATTCTCTTTATAATATTCTTGTAAGGGATATTGGCTATATCCAATAGCACTATGAGTTGTCGTCATATATTTACCTCTTTCCGTTTAGCTATAAATAAATTATAGCATTTTCATTATTACTCTACAATGAGAATTGCCGATAATATATTAATGTAATTTCTATTTATAATCTCAAATAAATTATTTCTGGAGACAATAAAGCGTCTGTCAAGCGTAACTCCAAATACGTTACTGTTAGAAGGAGTAAAAACTGTAGAGAGTAATAGGCATAAATGTAAATTTAATAGAAATTTTACGAGAGAAGAATATTTTAATAATAGAAGTATTTGAAATAAAAAATGAGTAATCTTCAATAACATGCTAAAATAATATTTTGACATTATCAAAAAATACGTTTACTATATGTAGATAGGTAACCATCAGGAGGAATAATACATGACAATTACAGAACAAATTAAGGTGTTATGTGTGAGGTGCGGTGTAAGTGAAGCAGAACTTGCCAGGCGCTTGGGAAAATCACCGCAGAGTTTTAACGCTAAAATGAAACGGAAAAGTTTTACTATAGACGACTTAGATAAAATAGCAGAGGCACTTGATGTTGAATTTAACAGAGAATTTATATTGGCAGACGGAGAGAAGATTTGATGAGAAACATAGTGAAGGAGTTTAGGCTGGGGGAATTATTTTGTGGGCCAGGAGGACTTGCTCTGGGAGCAATAACAGCTGAGATTGATAATACTGAATACAGGATTGTACATAAATGGGCAAATGATTATGATCAGGACACTTGTGATACTTATACAAGAAATATCTGCCCTGAAGATACAGAGAGTGTTATATGTAAAGATGTGAGAAAGCTTGATATTGATAAACTGGGAGATATTGATGCACTTGCGTTTGGATTTCCGTGTAATGATTTTTCTGTTGTAGGAGAGCAGAAGGGGTTTGATGGAGTATTTGGACCGCTGTATACATATGGAGTAAAGGTTCTGAGGAAGTATCATCCATTATGGTTTTTAGCTGAAAATGTTGGAGGATTAAAAAGTGCGAATGAGGGAAAAGCATTTAAGAAGATACAGGAGGATTTGAAAGCAGCAGGTTATAGAATTTATCCTAATTTATACAAGTTTGAGGAATATGGTGTGCCTCAGGCAAGGCATAGAGTAATAATTGTTGGAATTCGAGAGGACCTTCCGTATGAGTTTAAGATCCCTAGTCCAGAGCCATACAAAGATGTAGATGTGACTTGTAAAAATGCCATTGAGAATCCACCCATTGCAGAAGATGCTTTTAATAATGAATTAACCAGGCAGTCTGCACAGGTTGTTAAGAGACTATCATATATTAAACCAGGGCAGAATGCATTTACAGCAGATTTGCCAGAAGAGTTACGGTTAAAAGTTAAGGGAGCTAAGATAAGCCAGATTTATAAACGTCTTGATCCAAATAAACCGGCATATACAGTAACTGGTTCTGGCGGTGGTGGTACACATATGTATCATTATTCAGAACCAAGAGCTTTGACAAACAGAGAGCGAGCAAGACTTCAGACATTTCCGGATAATTATGTTTTTGAAGGCTCAAAAGAGTCAGTGAGGAAACAGATTGGCATGGCGGTTCCAGTAAAAGGAGCGAAGGTAATTTTTGAAGCAATTTTAAAGACCTTTGCGGGAATCGAATATGAAAGTGTGGAACCCAGTATAAAGGAGTAAAAATGTATACGGAAAATTTTGAAGATAAAATTTTATTTAATCCGGCTAGAAAGGATGGACAGGCGTGTAATTACTTGAAGATTATCACAGCATTTACTGACGTGGAGAGGATTTCAAGCCATTTGATCAAGTTGTTTGACGGTAGAAACAAGGAATATACAACCAATATTAAGGTTGATATTATTTTAGGAATGACAAGAGGAGCAGGGCTTACGAAGAAGAAACATAAGAAGATTTGTTCCTTGATTAGACGTTTGAACAGTGTCCATGGGATGCCGAAAGTTTCTTGTTATTATATTGTGGAGGGAAAACAGGTTCATTCCAAAGTATATGTGTGGTGCAGGGGCAATAGAGCAGTAGAAGCTTATAATGGTTCTGCAAATTATACAATGAATGCGTTTTATGTTCGGAGAGAATGTATGGATTCTTGTGATGCGAAAGAAGCAAATCATTATTATAATAGTCTGTTAGCAGATACTATGAATTGTTTTGATGAACAGATAAAAGAAAAAATAACATTTTCAAGCAGGAAGAATGTGGAGGATGATATAGAGGAGACGAATTTAGAAAATTTATCATGGGATCATTATCAGAATATTGAAGCAGTGGATAGTATTGAGATTTCCTTGTTAAAAGCAGATGGAAGTGATACAGGATATGGTTCTGGAGTGAACTGGGGTATCCGTAAAAATGGATATAAAAGAAATCGCAATCAGGCATATATACCTTATAATACCGGTGACCGGAAAGCAGGTTTTTTCCCGGAAGCAGATGCAGATGGCACCTATCCAGTATTTAAAGTAGTTACAGAAGACTATGATGCTTTTTATATGCGGCAGGCACAGGCAAATGGCAAGGCACTTGAAACGCCGGAGAGTAATGCGATTATAGGAGAGTGGATACGTCATAGAATTGGTGTACCGGATGGAACTTATATTACAAAGCAGATGTTAGAGAATGCTGGAGGCACAAAGGTAGTATTTAAGAAATATGCTGATGGTATTTATACATTAGAGTATTAAAGGAGAATGGTTAGATGTTAAATTATTGGTGGGTTACTCGTCCAAAACGAAAATTAAATTCAATTCCAGAGGTACTGGCAGCGTTTGCAGATTTGTCATTAAATGAAGAATGGGATGGACAGAGAAATTCTCATTTGGCATATGAAGACGCATTAGAACAAGCAGGATTAAAAAGGAAAGGTGAACGTCGTGATCAAACTGGAGGCGGCGCAAGGACGTACAAGGCATGGCTGGTCAGTCTAGGATTAATTTTTGTCCAGGAGTCCACAGGAAAGATTAAATTGACATTGGCGGGAGAAGCGATTATGAATGGGGACTCGCCAGTTGAAATTTTGAAAGGACAGATATTGAAATATCAGTTCCCGTCTGCTTTTTCTATTGGACGAGGTGTGCGGGTTGCACCTAGATTTAAGATTCGCCCATTTCGATTTTTATTAAGACTTTTAATGGATGAAAAAGTCGGCTATTTAACAGAAGAAGAAATTGCGAAGATTGTTGTAACAGAAGCAGAAAATGAGAGTGTAAAATGCTATAATTATATTGTAGACCGGATTGAACAGTTTAGAAGTTATGGTGATGATTGTTTGGAGGAAGATTTTTTTGAAAAATATAAGTCTTCCAAAGGCGGTGTTAATCCAGAACATCCATACAGACATTTGACAGATTTGGCAAATACACTGGTTAACTGGCTGGAATATACACAATTAGTAAAACGTGAAGACAAGAAAGTTGCCGTGCTGGATGATAAAATTCCAGAGGTCCAGCAGATACTGTCATACACACCAAATTTTATCGACCGTCCGGAACAGCACGAGTATTTTCAAAGAAAGTATGGATTGGATCCAAAACATAAAAAAGATAATCGGAATCTTACATTAACAAAAACGGTAACGGCGGCAATGATTGCAAAACAGAAGATTATGCAGGCATACATTGTAGAATCAATGGAAAGGCCTATTACAAGAATTACGCCAAAAGTTGTTGATTATATTGTTCATGTAACCGGAATTAATGGAAAAACAGTGGAGAATGTTTTAATTGAAACGTATCCAAATGGTTCTGTAGGAGCGTTTATGACAAGATATTTTGAAATGGCATTTAAAGGGCGCGATGAAGCAACAGAATTCGAAAAAGCAACTGTAGAATTGTTTCAAGATGTGTTTGGTTATAAAGCAAAGCATGTAGGTCCGATAGGCCTTACACCAGATGTTTTATTGCTGTCTGACAGTGATGGCTATCAGGCAATTATTGATAATAAAGCGTATCATAAGTATTCGATTAGTAATGATCATTACAACCGGATGGTACATAATTATATTGAAAATTTGGCAAACTACAGCGATTCATCAGACCGACTGGCATTTTTCTCTTATATAGCAGGTGGTTTTGGAAAAAATATCGATAAACAAATACAGTCAGTTGCCAATGCAACTGGAGTTAATGGTTCTGCAATCAGCGTGACAAATATGATTAAAATGGTGGAACAGCATAATAAGGTACCATACAGCCATAAAAAATTATGCGAAATTTTTAGTGTGAACCGGCAGGTGCTGATGCAGGATTTGATTTTAAGAGAAGAATAAGAGGCATAGTGGCAGGACAGGGAAAAATATTGTTCTTTGTTTTGTATTATAATATACTTTTTTAAGATTTTGAATATTGTTGGATTGGCAATACCGATTTGATAATATTCGATGAGGTATAAAGATCAAAGAATACTTGAGTGATGTCTGGTAAGGAAATAATAATTATGAAAGAAAATAGAAATGGGGAAAAATGGACAAGAGAAGAAACTATACTGGCTTTTGAACTTTACTGCCGTATTCCTTTTGTAAAGATAAATCAGAGTAATCCGCAAATTATTGAATTGGCTGAACTGCTGGGGCGTACGCCGGGTTCAATTGCTTTAAAAATGCATAATTTAGCGCACCATGATCCCGAACTTCAAAAGAGAAATGTATCTGGTATGGCTCATGGAAGCAGACTGGATGCAGAAATTTTCGCTGAATTTTCAGATGATTTAACAAAACTTGCATATCAGGCTCAGATTATTAAAGCAAAAATAAAGAATCAAAATTTGACCGATATGGTTGATTGCAGGGATATTGAAAAAATTCCAGAAGGCGAATATAAAGAGCAGATGGTAAAAATTAGCATTGGACAGTATTTTTTTCGCATGGCAGTGTCAAATTCGTATGGAAATAGATGCTACATTACAGGACTTGGGAAAGCAGGTTTGTTAGTAGCTAGTCATATAAAACCATGGAATGTTAGTAATGAAACAGAAAAAACAAATCCCAAAAACGGTCTTTGCTTAAATGCTTTGCATGATAAGGCATTTGATAAGGGATTAATTACTCTTAATAATGACTATCAAATTATTATCTCTAACAGACTGAATGATACAGCAATGGATTTGAAAACTAAAGAATGGTTTTTTAGTTATAATAGGCAGCAGATTTGTCTGCCAGAAAAATTTTTACCAGATAAAAAGTTTATTGAATATCATAATGATGTTATTTTTCAGAGGTGATTATATGGATAACCTGACTCCGGCTCAGCGTCGAAAAAACATGCAGAATATAAGATCAAGTAATACAAAAATCGAAGAAACACTTAGAAAGGTTTTGTGGCATGAAGGCTTTCGATATAGAAAAAATTACAAAGCACTTCCGGGGAAACCAGATATTGTATTTACAAAATATAAGATAGCAATATTTTGTGATGGTGAATTCTTTCATGGAAAAGATTGGGATAAACTTAAACAGCATCTGGAAAATAGTAATAATGGCGAGTATTGGATTAAAAAAATTTCTGGAAATAAGGAACGAGATGAGGAAGTTAATAAGGAACTCTTGAATATGGGATGGACTGTGATTCGTTTTTGGGGGAAGGATATTTTAAAAAATACAGATGAGTGTGTTAAAATGATAAAAGAGAAAATTTTTGAAAAGAAGCACGGGAGTGCAGAAGAAAATTAATAAGCATTAGATGAATAAGGCAGATGTTTGCAGGATGAAAAAGATAGAAAAAAATGAATATAAATTATGATGATGGCAGATAGTCTAAGGATTGTCTGTCATATTTTTGTTAGAATTTAAGACTATTTGTTACTGCGAAGTTTTCAAAAAGAGATTTGCAGAGTGACTCCTTCAGTGTAGGCCGAAAACATACAGCTAAAAATGAAATATAGAGTATATAATGGCGAAATATCATTGTCAATTTACAGCGTTAATGGTGATATGGATTCACCAGGCAACAGGCAAGAAGTAGTTTAGATAAGATGAGAGAAGAGTCTTTGATTCAATTAGTTGGAGAGGGACGTTCCAGTAAATATGTAAAAATCGAGTGAAACTCGATACCCACTCGAAAATATTGGAGAAGGCTTGAAAAAATAAGAAAGAGCATCTGGCTGTTCTTTCTTATTTTTTTATCTCATAGGAAACTGTTTTCATATGAGATAAAATGTATTTCATATTTTGAAATATTGTTCTTTTGCCATATTTTAAATATAGATAAAAACATCTTGCCATCACGTTAGCGCGATAGTCTATGCTTAAATTTACCAGGACAGAACTGAGAGAAAAAGTATGATGCACGAAGGGAGAAGATTCATGAAAAAGATAAAGATTTTTTTAGCAGTAATAGGCATGGCATTTAACGGCATGTGGGAAAGGAACAAATAATTCTTCGGGGGCTTCTTTACAAAAAGAAGAAAATCATACCCCTGAAACTACCAAAACGTCACCGGATAAATACACCTGGTATATTAAGGATTACGTGGGAAGGAATGCGGCATCTTTTGGCTATACATCAATAGGAGGCAATCATATGGATCAGTATGGAGAAGGACTTTTTAAAATCGTTTTTGTAAATGAGGATGGTTTTTACATTGATATTTCAAAAGAAGAATTGAAAAAGTACAGGGTGGTCAAACAAAATATTGAGCCAAATACAGAAATGAAATATACATTTGAAAAGGATGATGATGGTGAAGAATATGACAGCCTTGTTGACAGTCAGAACATTGAAGAAATTGAACTATATGTTACGCAGGTAAAAAATAATCAAAACAAGTAAAATATAATAATTGAATAAGGGTTTGAAATATATCATATAAAGGAAAAAGATTCCGCCGGATTGAGAAAATACAGTTTGGCGGAGTCTTTTTCTCTGTCAGCGATACTTTTTTATATTCGCGAAATTTACATGGTCTTTTAAGAAACCAATGACGTGCAATGCCAAAAAGGAGGTTGCTATCACGTTTGCGTGATAGGATAAGCTCTTTAGGCGGAAAGAGAGAAGACCGTGATAAAAAAAAGAATAAGTGAAGTTAGTAAACTGGCCGGAGTAAGTAAAAGAACACTGCAGTATTATGACGATGAGGGGGGGGTGGTGGCAGAGAGATCAGAAAACAATCATCGATTGTATGATGAGGAAATGCTGGAACAAATATGGAGGATTATAGTATATAAAGGTCTGGATTTGAATTAAAGGAGATCAGACAGCTGCTGCAGGGGTCAAGGGAAGAACAGAAAGAATATCTGGGATTACGAATAGAAAATATCAGGAGTTAAATGAGCAGCTGGAACTTATTTCATTTGTATTGAAGTATGGGATGCCTCGGATTCCGGAGGAAGGTGAAGGAAAAACATATGTGGAAGAAATGGATGAATGGAAGAGAAAAATATTCTCTTCCCTCATCTGAAAATAAGTGTTATAAAGCCAGCCCGCATTCGAAAGCCAGGACCATATATTTTTCTGCATCTGTAAGTCCATATAAGGTTAAGTCACGGATTTCCCATGTGTCAGAGCTGAGGCTGTCTGCTCCGTATAAAAACTGAGCAAAAGGGATCTGCCGGTATTTTGAGACTGCCAGCATGGAAGCGCATTCCATTTCCACTGCGAGACAGCCTTCCTGTCTGCGTTCTTCGATCATTGGAAGGGTTTCTCTGTAAATTGCATCAGAGGTCCAGGTTTTTCCTTTGACATAAGGACAGCTGCAGGCAGTCAGGACAGTTTCCAGTGTCTGGACAGAGCGGGGATTTGCTGTGATTTCTGATGAAGGCGCCATATAGTGATAACTTGTGCCTTCATCGCGGACAGCAGAAACAGGGATTATGATTTTGCCTTTGGTTTTCTCATCGTCCAATACGCCGCAGGAACCGAAAAGCACAAACTTTCCGGCGCCCATTGCCACGACTTCCTCAAATCCGCAAACACAGGCCGGCGCGCCGACTCTGGATAAGTAAAACGCAATGTCTGTGTTTTTATATCGGATTTTGTAAACAGGGACAGCGCCGTTTGCGGTATGAAGTTCCGCAATCTTTTCCGTATGGTCCAGTGAAGCGAATGTTTCGATGATATTTTGTGAAAATGTGGAGACACATATTTTCGGAAAATTTTTGATGGCTTTCGTTGTATCTGATGGACAGAATAAAGCCGGTTCTGTCAGTTCCTTTTTTTGAAATATCGTATGCAGTTTCAGCCACCTCCTTCTGCACTGCAGGAATCATGATGCTTTCCATTATAGAAAAAATAAAGGGATATGTAAAGGAATAAAAAGATTTCTTTGAGATAAGTTCCTTGAAATCTGAAAAAAGAGGTGTTAAAATATCTATTTCCTAAGAATACTGCATTTGAGGAGATGATATTTGTGAAATGGAATCGTTTAATATCAGAGAAACACTTTCATAAAGATGTGGAAGAAAGCATTATACAGAGAAATGATTATGATACGATCATCTGCAGCACATTGTTTCGAAGACTGCAGGACAAGGCTCAGGTTTTTCCTTTGGACGATGATGATTATGTGAGAACACGGTTAACGCATTCACTGGAAGTATCAGCCATCGGATACAAGATTGGCGCATATGTATTTTATAAATTAAGGGAAATGAATGCAGATCCCTGGTTTGAGGAACATACAGAGAAGGAGTTCTCAGATCCGCTTTTGTGCGCCGGGCTGGTACATGATATCGGGAATCCGCCGTTTGGTCATTTTGGTGAGTATGCCATTCGGGAATGGTTTGTGAAGAAGTTAAAGAGGATGTCGCTGGGAAAGAGAAGAGTGACGGATATCCTGGATGAATGGCAGCTGCAGGATTTATACAATTTTGAAGGAAATGCGCAGTCTCTGAGGCTTCTGTCCAAGACGTCCTATCTTGGGAAAAAGCATGGATTCAATCTTTCTTACAGCGTGCTGGGGGCGATTATAAAATATCCGATCTCATCTTATGATCTGAAATATAATAATTCAAATCATTATAAGAAAATGGGATACAATTATGCGGAATATGAGTTGTTTCAGGATATCAGTTCCCACATGGAACTGAATGGAGGCCGCCACCCGCTGTCTTATCTTCTGGAAGCCGCGGATGATATTGCCTACAGGACGTCAGATCTGGAGGATGCCATGGTGAAAAAAGTCATAAATTTCCCACAGATCACGGAGGTATTTCAGGAAGCGGAGCTGTATTCGGATGCAGAGGAAGGTATCAGAATAGAGGTAAAAAAATATCTGGACCGGCTGCAGGAAATATACCAGGAAGAATTGCTGTGCAGCAGTCAGAAGGCGGGACTGACAGCAGTCCAGAGATGGAACCGTTATATTCAGGGTGTCATGATACGAGACGCCGGCAATGCTTTTCTTAAGTATTATGATGAAATTATGGCGGGGAAATTTACCGGAGATTTATTTGATAACACGGCATCCGGATATGTGATCCAGATGATTGCGAAGTTAAGTGAACGCCTGATTTATACCAGTTCTGTGAAGACGAGAACGGAATTGTTCGGACGCAGGATCATAGATTCTTTATTGAGTGAATTTATGCCGGCAGCGATTGTATATGATACACAGGAAGAATCAACGTTTATAGAGAAGAGGACCGTGGATACAATCTCTGATTTTTATAAATCCATGTATCACAGTGAAGCCAGGGGAAAATCAGAACAGGATAAGCTGTATCTGAGAATTCTTATGGTAACGGATTATATCAGCGGTATGACAGATAACTATGCCAAAAAACTGTATCAGGAACTTTTTGTGTAAGCGTTTTTGTTTCGTATAAGGGATTTGCTTTGGCAGCAGGAGGAGGGTGATATTCGAGATTCTATACAGCAAAAGCATGTCATTTTATCCATTCTAAGTATTTGTCCGCAGAAAGTGCAGCGGTGTATACTAGCTGTAACAGGAAGAAAAATACAGCAATGGGAGGGCGTTAACATGAGAATGACGATTGCAGATACAGAAATAAAAGTTGCATGGGAAAACAATCCATCGGTTAAGGCGCTGGAAGAAATGTGCAGAGATGGAGAGCTTACCATACAAATGTCCAGGTACGGTGGATTTGAGCAGGTGGGAAGTATCGGGAAGAGCCTTCCGAGAAAAGATGTTCAGACAAAAACCAGTCCTGGCGACATTGTGCTTTATTCCGGCAGTCAGATGGTAATGTTTTACGGATCCAATTCCTGGGCATATACCAGGCTGGGCAGGATAACCGGCTGTACAAAAAAAGAAATAAGAAAACTGCTGGGAACAAAGGATGTGACGGTAACGCTGGATGCGCGGTAAAGATTCAGCGAAGGAAGTTTCTCGCTGGAAGCAGAGCGATTATAAGAAAACTGGCATGGTTAATTTATACAATTTTGGCTGTTTTTAACCAGTCCAGTTTTTGCTATATTTTCCGATATAGAAAATTGGACAAAGGAGATTTTAGAATATGAAACGAATCGTAACGCTTCAGGATATTTCATGTATCGGGCGCTGTTCCACGACAGTGGCGCTGCCTGTGATTTCAGCCATGGGGGTAGAATGCGGGATTCTTCCTACAGCAGTGCTTTCTACTCATACAATGTTTCAGCATTTCACCAGCAAAGATATTTCGGATCAGATTGAGCCGATTTCAGAGGTGTGGGAAAAAGAAAAGATTACATTTGACGGAATTTACACTGGGTATCTGGCATCAAAAGAACAGTGCGGCCAGATTGTGGATTTCTTTGAACGGTTCGGAAATGACCGCAATGTGATTCTGGCGGATCCTGCAATGGCGGACAATGGGAAACTGTATCCCGGTTTTGAGGAGGATTTTCCGGCTGCCATGGCAAAGGTATGCGCAAAGGCGGATATCATTCTGCCTAACATTACGGAAGCCTGTCTTTTAACGGGAATGCCGTATAAAACGGCATATGATGAAAGCTATATTACGGAACTTTTGAAGAAGCTTTTGGAGCTGGGATGTCATACGGCCGTGCTGACGGGAGTGAGCTATGAGGAAGATAAGCTGGGATTCGAGTATCTGGATCAGGATGGAAATACGGATTCCTATTTTGCGAAGAAATGTCCGGTCAGCTATCATGGCACGGGAGATTTGTATGCTTCTGCTGCAGTCGGGGGCATTATGAGAGGGCTGGACTTAAAGGATGCGCTGGCATTAGCGGCTGATTTTGTGGTGGCATGTATTGAGGCGACAGATCAGTCCAGGGAAGCAAGATGGTACGGTGTGGAATTTGAATCTCAGATTCCTGTGCTGTGCAGTATGCTGGAAAAACGAATGAATCCATAAAAGAAAATTTTAAATTCTAAAATGGCAGGTATCATTAGGTGCCTGCCATTTTTATGCAGCGTATTTAATCTTCCTGCATGATCTCGCTGGTGGCGGTTCTGCTGAAGTCGCCGTATTTTGCAATTTCAATTCGCTTCTTCCAGTTTGCATCGTAGTTTCTGGCATAGTAGCAGGAATACAGAATGTCAAGGATCAGATGGATGGACTGCTGGCTGGAAAATCCCGCGATTTTGGAATAAAGGCGTTCACGGGTTGTGATGTTAATGACATGATCGGAAAGCTGATTGATCGGATTTTCGCCTCTTCCGGTGATCAGGATCATGGGAACTTTTCTCTGGTAGAGAGCGCTGCATTCCTGGACGACCCGGGAGGAAGAACCGGAGTAGGATACCACAATGGCACAATCCTGCGGGGAGGCAAGAAGGAGTGAGTTTAACTGTTCTCCATGATTGGATTCCAGAACGACAGATTTTCCAATACGGATCATTTCGCTGCGGAACAAACGGCAGCAGTCCAGAGAAATGCTCAGTGCCACAATATAGATGTCTTTTGACTGCTCCATTAAATCCACTGCCTGTTCTATGGCATCGTAGTCCATCATTTCCATCGTGTCATCGATGCTTTCTTTGCACAGAGTGGCAATTTTATTAGCCACAGTTTTTGTGTCATCTGACGGAAGGAAAGGCCGGTTGGCATCTACATTTTGAAAATACCGCTCCAGATAGTCCACTTCATCTAAAAAATCTTCCAGAAAATCACTCCATCCGTGGTAGCCCAGCCGCTGTCCGAGACGTACAAGCGTAGAAGGCGTCGTATAGCCCATGGAGGCAATCTGCCGGGTGGTAAGTCCTTTCAGATTTTTCTTTTCTTTTAAAATAAACTGTGCAACGCTGGCTTCGGCGTTGGATAATTTCGTATGTTCTAATTGTTCTGTGATCAGCATAGCGTATCAATCCTTTCAAAAAATCGTGAAATGAAGAAACAAAACACGTGTATATTGTATTTGTTTTAATAAAATTGAAACAATGTTCCTGTTTATTATAATATAAAATCACTAATTTTGAAACAGAAAACCATAATATATTCAGCATATTGCATAATAAATGGGAGAGGTATATAGTTTCATTAGACGGAAATGATTCAGAAACATAATAAAAAAGTGAAACAAAGGAGAGCACGATGAAACTAAGAAAAGATTTTTTGTGGGGAGGCGCCACAGCAGCCAATCAGTTTGAAGGAGGATATCTGGAAGGAGGCAGAGGATTATCCATCAATGACGTACATAAAGGAGGGAATGTCTCAACACCGAGAGTGATTCATGAAACAATCCATGAAGGAGATTATTATCCAAGCCATGAAGGGGTTGATTTTTACCACAGATATAAAGAAGATATCGCCCTTCTGGCAGAAATGGGATTCAAATGTTTTCGCATGAGCATTGCGTGGAGCAGGATTTTTCCAAACGGAGATAACCCGGAACCGAATGAAGAAGGACTTCAATTTTATGACAATGTGTTTGACGAACTTTTGAAATACGGAATCGAACCGGTTGTAACTCTGAGCCATTATGAGACACCGCTTGCCCTGGTGAAGAATTACGGAAGCTGGAGAAACCGGAAAATGATTCAGTTTTTCCAGAATTACTGCAGGGTTGTATTTGAGAGATATAAAGGAAAAGTAAAGTACTGGATGACATTTAATGAGATTAACTGCATTTTAGGAAATGAGAATCCGTATCTTCAGGCCGGAATTAATTTCAAAGAAGGAGAAAACAGAATCGATGTTAAGCTGCAGGCAAGTCATTACATGATGGTGGCAAGCGCGCTGGCTGTGGCAGATTGTCACAGGATCGATCCGGAAGCAAAGATCGGATGTATGCTTCTTTATCCTACAACGTATCCGGCAACATGTGCTCCGATCGATCAGGTTATGACCAGAGACGCCATGGCAATGACCTATTATTTTGGAGATGTTTTTGTAAGAGGAAGATACACCAATACATGTACAGCTTATCAGGAAAAGACAGGCGGACATTTTACGATGGAGCCTGGGGATGAGAAAATATTAAAAGAAGGAACTGTTGATTATATTGCGTTCAGTTATTACTCATCCAAGATTGAAGGCGCCAGGGTAACAGAATTTACCGGAGGGAATATGATGAGAGGCGGCAAGAATCCATACCTGGAAACATCAGACTGGGGATGGCAGACCGATCCGATTGGATTAAGAATGGCGCTGAATCAGTTATATGACAGATATCAGATCCCGTTATTTATTGCGGAAAACGGACTGGGAGCTGTAGACCAGGTAGAGGCAGATGGTTCGATCATTGATGATTATCGGATTGATTATCTGGCCAGACATATCCAGGCATTTAAAGACGCGGTAGAGAAAGACCATGTGGATTTGATGGGATATACCCCATGGGGACCAATCGATATTGTCAGTGCGGGAACCGGTGAGATGAAAAAACGTTATGGGTTTATTTATGTAGACAAAGATGATGAAGGAAACGGAACTTTAAATCGTTCCAGGAAAAAGAGCTTTTACTGGTATAAGAAAGTTATTGCTTCCAATGGAGACGATTTAGAAAATAAAAAAGGAGAAAGAGAGGAATAGCGGATGGATACAAAGAAATTAGCCGAAGACTGTGTACGTCTGGTAGGAGGAAAAGAAAATGTGATCAGTGTCATTCATTGTGCGACAAGACTCAGATTTCAGTTAAAAGATATGGGAAAAGCACAGATAAAAGAAATTGAAGCGCTGAAGGATGTTATGGCAGTAAAAGAGGTTGGCGCCCAGACACAGATCATTATCGGACCAAATGTAAACAAAGTGTATGATGAAGTAATTAAACTGGTTGGGGATCTGAGTGAAAACGCAGGGGCGGAAAATGAAGAAAAGCAGAAACTTTCCGCTAAGATCCTGGATATGGTTTCCGGTATTTTCGCTCCGATCATCCCATTGATTACCGGAGCCGGAATGATCAAGGCGGTTCTTACGATTCTTGTAGTACTGGGACTGCCGGATACATCCCAGGAGTATTATATCCTGAATTTTATTGCAGACTCAGCCTTTTATTTCTTCCCTGTTGTTTTGGGATTTTCAAGTGCCCGCAAATTTGGATGTAATCCATATCTGGCGGCGATGATCGGAGGAGTGCTGCTCCATCCGAACTGGTCAGCGCTGGTAACTGCGGGAGACCCGGTCAGCTTCTTTGGAATTCCAGTAAAACTGTTCTCTTATTCATCTTCTGTACTGCCGATCATTTTGACCGTGTGGTTTATGTCTTATGTAGAACGTTTTGCAGATAAATATTCACCGAGTATTGTAAAGGCAATCCTGAAACCTCTGGTTACACTGGCGGTTACTTCTCTGGTTGCGTTGATCATCATTGCGCCGTTAGGAGCGTATATTGGTGGAATTCTGGCCAAAGGAATCGCATTCCTGGATACTAATGCGCCGGCACTGGTACCGACAATCGTAGGCGGAGTTCAGCCATTCCTGGTATTCTTCGGAATGCATCTTGCGATTTTCCCGCCGCTGCAGACGATCCAGCTTGCGGATATGGGATATGAGATTGTAACAGGCCCAGGGTTCCTGGCAGCAAACCTGGCGATTGCAGGAGCAACTATGGGAATTGCAGTGAGAAGCAAAAACAGATCTGTAAAAGAACTGGCATTTTCTTCTGGATTTACAGCATTATGCGGAATTACAGAACCGGCAATTTATGGTACGATCGTAAAATTTAAACGTGCGATTCTGGCAGTTATTATTGGAGGTGTCAGCGGCGGACTGTTTGCAGGAATCTTCCATTTGAAACGATATGCGATCGCGACACCGGGAATCCCGGCTCTTCCGACCTTTATCGGAGAAGACCCAAACAATATCCTCTTTGCTGTAGGTACTGTGATTATTGCGTTTGTTGTATCTTTTGCAGTGGCATATCTGTTTGGAATCAAGGATGAACCGGCAGCAGAAGCACCGGTTATGGAAAAATAGAAACAGAAAACAATACCATTTATTCACCAATCAATGGAAACGTGATAGAAAGAAAAGATATTCCGGATCCTACGTTTGCCGGAGGGGTTCTTGGAGAAGGAGTGGGAATTGAACCTTCTGAACCTAGAGTGTACGCACCGTTTAACGGAACGGTCGTTATGGTGGCAGATACCAGACATGCACTGGGACTGCAGTCAGATGATGGAATCCAGCTGCTGATTCACGTAGGAATTGACACCGTTGATATGAATGGAGACGGCTTTGATGTAAAATGCAGTGTGGGAGACACGATTCAGTGCGGACAGACTCTGCTGGAGTTTGATCCTGAGAAGATAAAGAAAGCCGGACATCCGTCCGTTACCGCAGTTCTTGTAGGAAACAGCGAAGATTATAAAAAGGTAACGATTACAAAAACCGGTGAGACAAAAGTACTGGACAAAATCATGGTGACGGAACCGTAAAACATAATATAGAAATAGGATATTTCAGACGGCAGATGGTCTTTTAAGATGATCTGCCGTCTTTTGTATCGTAAGCTGGTATCACTGCGGATGAATCCTCTATTTAATCTGATTCGTAGAGAAACTTCACAGGACAGTTTATAAATTTGTAATATATGGTAAAATTATACATATTTTACATAAATAATACAAAATGACCATCTGGATTTTACATAAGAATGTTACCTTTTATTTATGTCAATATTTTCAAAAGTCAGGAGGAGAAAACAATGAGGAACAAGCAGCTCTTTGCGCTGTTTTTGGCAGCAGCAGTTGCTGTACAGCCGCAGATGGTTTCAGCATCAGATTCTGTGGAGCAGGCTGCAGAAACGGGCTCATCCGTAGCTGTTGAGGAAGCAGAAGAAACTCAGGAAAGTACGGAAGTAAAGGCCCAGGCGCAGACGACAGAAAGTGCTGAGAAGGAGACAGCACAGCAGGAAACAGCAACAGAAACAGCACAGAAGGAAAAGCAGACGAAGAAAGAAACCGGCATTGACCAGTCTGCGATGAAAAAAGAAAAAGCGCAGACAAAATCAGAAAAAACAGCAGAGAAACTTGCGACAGTTCGTGTGACGAGCAAAGATGTTTACGGAATTGCAGGAGGAAGTGCGGTTTTAGTCGGAAATTATGATCAGGGATATCCGGCTGTACCGGCGGATGGCATCGTATGGTGTGACGGAAACAAACAGCCGCTGACAGCAGGGGATAAATACAGTACACCGGCCAGCACGACCATGACCCTTAAAAATATTACAAAAGACCAGGATGGTCAGACGTTCTATCTTTCCGCAACCAATGCGGCAGGAACGGCATACAGTGAAGCAGTCACTTTGCATGTACTGGACGCCTCTGCAGCAAATCAGAATGCAAAATCCGGCAGTACTGCAATCTTATCTGTAAAATTAGATGGAAACTGGGGAAGCAGTGTAAAATACCAGTGGTATAAAGGAGATAAAAAAATCTCCGGAGCTACTCTGCCTATCTTAATGCTTACCAATGTGCAGAAAGAAGATGCCGGTGAGTACCGATGTGTGGTACAGAGAGGCTCAGGAAGCGCATCAGAGTATAATTCAAAGACAGTAACCGCGAATCTGACGGTGGATGGAAAACTTGCAGTGGTTCGTGTAACGACAAAAGATGTTTACGGGATCGTGGGAGGAAAGGCAACCTTAGCTGGAAATTATGACCAGGGATATCCTTCTGTGCCGAGAGACGGAGTTGTATGGTGCGATGGGGAGAAGAATCCTTTAACTGACGGAGATAAATACAGCACAACGACCAGCACGACCATGACCCTTAAAAACATTACGAAAGATCAGGATGGACAGACATTCTATCTTTCCGCAGCCAATGCGGCAGGAACGGCATACAGTGAGGCGGTGACTCTTCATGTACTGGACGCATCAGCGGAAGATCAGAGTGTTCTGGCTGGCGATACGGCAACATTGTCCGTAAACCTGGAAGGAAACTGGGGAAGTCCGGTAAGATATCAGTGGTATAAAGGAGATAAAAAGATCTCTGGAGCAGTAA
>NZ_BLYI01000048.1 GCF_016586355.1 Anaerostipes butyraticus | reverse complement strand
GGCCTCATGGGCTGGATTATGTCCGGGCGATAACGAGAGTGCGAAAAAGCGAAAGTCAGGCAAGACCCGAAAAGGAAACGCTTTACTGCGGGAGACGCTTGTTGTCAGTGCACACAGTGCGGTAAAGAATAAAAGATCCTACTTCTATGCACAGTTCATGAGAATCAGCGCACATCGTGGGAAAAAGCGGGCCTATGTCGCAGTCGCTCATTCAATGCTGATCGCCATTTATCATATCCTCAAGGATGGGGTGGCTTTTCAAGATCTTGGAGCTGATTACTATAATCAGTTCAATAAGGAACGTAAGATCCATGCATATCTCAAAAAGTTAAAAGCGCTTGGCTGGGAAGCTCCTGTCGTTGCCTCATAAGATTTCCAGTTAAGTTTAAAAAGACATTAAAATTTATCAGGGAGTAGTCTGCGCTTTTTTGGCTACCTGAAAGTTAATGTTTCACAGTAAATAAAAAAATCCGGAGCACTTTTACTCCGGATTCCTGCAGGATTTATTTTTTAAAGAAAAAAAAGCCACAATACCGATGTCTGTCATCAGTACCACAGCCTTTGCCTGAGCGTGCGGGGATTCGAACCCCGGACAACTTGATTAAAAGTCAAGTGCTCTACCACCTGAGCTACACACC
>NZ_BLYI01000047.1 GCF_016586355.1 Anaerostipes butyraticus | reverse complement strand
AACATTTGTCGTAAACTTTTTCCATAATGCTACCTCCATGGATAGAATTTACGGCATAGCTTCCTGTCTTTTGATATTTTACTGTACGTCCTTCTGCCGCGGTGCGGCTGGACAGATGGTGGTTCAAATGAGGAAGCTCACATTCAGTTTTATAGGCGAGCTGTTGGCTCAAATAAAAATCGAACTTTGCCGTTATCTTTAGTATACACCTGAAACCATGGCAAGTAACTGAAAAGTTATAGCTATGTTTCATTGATGGTGGTGCCAAGTGGCCACGGCATGAAAGTTTCATAGGAAAAAAACCTGCAGCATGTTATGATAGAATCAGTTATTATTTGAAAGGAGTTTTCTTATGAATTTCGGAATCATCGGCTTTGGAAACATCGCCCATAAATTCATTCAAAGCATCACTTCAACAGATGAAGGCAGGGTTACTGCCATCGCCTCCAGGTCCGTTCCTGAAAATGATCCTTACCTGGCAGCACATCCTCAGGTAAAACTTTATCGTGACTATGAAACTCTGCTGCAGGATCCTCAGGTAGAGGCAGTCTATATTGCACTGACGCACAAGTATCATAAAGAATGGATTCTGCGCGCCATGGATTACCACATTCCGGTTCTCTGTGAAAAACCACTCGTCCTTTCTTCCAAAAATGCAGACATCATCCGCACAAAAGGAAAGGACACCGGCACTTACTGTCTGGAAGCTCTCAAGACAAAATTTAATGACGGGTTCCAACATCTGAAAAAAGATCTTCCTCTGATCGGACAAATCCGCCATCTAAAAACTTCTTTTTGTTCTGATGCTTCCGGCATGCCGCCTTCCTGCTTCCTTTTTGATCCGGAACAAGGCGGCGCATTAAATGATATCGGAAGCTACGCACTGGGATTTATCCTTGGTCTCTGTGAGGATCCGATCACAGATGTAAAATCCACCCTTAAAGTCCGGAAAGGAATTGAGGAATATTTTTCTGCGGATCTGGTTTTCTCAGGCGGATATACAGCCTTCGCCGAAGGCGCCATTGACCGCAGAACTGACCGCACAGCTTTGATCTAGGGTACAAAAGGAAAAATTGAAGTCCCTCTTTTTAATCGAATTTCTTCCTACACGATCACACTGCAGGATGGTTCTGTTATAAGACGGGAAAATCCTATCCTGGGTGATGATATGACCATGGAAATCCAGGCTGCAATCCAGGATATAAAATCCGGAAAAACAGAGAACAGCGTCCACAGCCTGGAAGATACAAAAAATATCCTGATATTGTCCGAAAAAATCCGTGAGGCAGCGCAGACGGCAGTTTCTTCATCAATTTCCTGTAATTAAGCGAACATAGTGACGTCTGATACATGATACAGCATAGTGAACAAAAAACGACCGGAAGGAAGATCGGTCGTTTTTGGCTTTGTTTATGTTGTTTTTTGAGTTAGTCTATTCTAACTAAATGTATCATACGATATTTCCTTGACGTTGTCCAGTCATTTATGAAATATTTTTCGTTACTGGAAAATTTTTTCTGCTTTTTTTACCTCTTCTTTTGTGGGCGGCATGATGCCTTCCAGGGAATAGTCCAATCCCATTTCTTCCCATTTTAATGTTCCCAGTGTATGATATGGAAGGATTTCAAATTTCTCTATGGTTTTCAATCCATCCATAAACTGCCTTAGGCCGATCAAACCTTCCCGGTCGTCGGTCAGGCCTGGAACCAGGACATGACGGATCCACATGGGAATCCCCATTTCAGATATTTCCCGGGCCATCGCAAGAATATTATCATTGTCCCATCCGGTCAGATCTTTGTGACGCTGGCAGTCCATCTCCTTCAAATCCAGCATTACCAGATCCGTATATTCCATTAACCTCTTCCATGTTCCATAAAAAGGCTCTTCTTTTGTAAACGGCTGTCCACAGGTGTCCAGAGCCGTATGGATTCCTCTTATTTTGGCAAGCCGGAAAAATTCTGTTAGGAAATCAATCTGCAGCAGGGGCTCTCCCCCGCTGACGGTAATTCCTCCATTTTCACCCCAGTAATTATGATAACGCCAGGCCCTCTCAAGGAGGGCTTCAGGCGTCCATTCTTCTCCGGCTGTTTCACTCCAGGTTTCCGGATTATGACAATATCTGCACCGCATTCGGCATCCCTGCATAAATACTACAAATCGTACACCAGGTCCATCCACCAGTCCAAAGGTCTCCAGCGAATGAATCCTTCCTGCTGCTTTCGTTTTCATTACATTGTCTTATGGCAGGTTCTGGAAATAACATCCATCTGCTGTTCCCGGGTCAGGTCGATGAATTTTACCGCATAGCCAGATACCCGAATCGTGAAGTTTGCGTATTCTTCTTTTTCCGGATGTTCCATGGCATCAATCAGTTTTTCTTTTCCAAAAACGTTGACATTCAGATGATGTGCTCCCTGATCAAAATATCCGTCCATAACACGGACCAGATTATCAATCCGCTCCTTCGCCTCATGTCCGAGAGCGTCCGGATTGATGGTCTGTGTGTTGGAAATTCCATCCAGCGCCCACTCATACGGCAGTTTTGCCACTGAATTTAAAGATGCCAGAAGTCCGTTCTGCTCTGCTCCATAACTTGGATTTGCTCCCGGTGCCAGCGGTTCTCCTGCCTTTCTTCCATCCGGCATGGATCCTGTTGCCTTTCCATAAACGACATTAGATGTAATTGTAAGAATAGAAGTCGTCGGCTCAGATTCTCTGTAGGTGTGATGTTTCTTGATTTTTTCCAGGAATGTCTTTAACAGCCATACTGCAATGTCATCGGCACGATCATCATCATTTCCATATTTCGGGAAATCTCCTTCTGTCTCATATCCTGTAACAATTCCGTCTTCATCCCTGACTGCTTTTACTTTCGCGTATTTAATCGCACTCAGTGAATCTACCGCATGAGAGAATCCGGCGATTCCTGTAGCAAACGTCCTTCTAACTTCTGTATCAATCAGAGCCATCAGAGCTGATTCATAATAATATTTATCATGCATGTACTGGATCAGATTCAGCGTATTCACATACAGATCTGCCAGCCAGTCCATCATGGCATCATATTTTGCCAGCACTTCATCATAATCCAGATATTCAGATGTTACCGGCATATACTGAGGTCCTACCTGCTGTTTTGTCTTCTCATCCACTCCGCCGTTAACCGCATAGAGCAGGCATTTCGCCAGGTTTGCTCTCGCTCCAAAGAACTGCATCTCTTTCCCGGTCTGTGTCGCGGATACACAGCAGCAGATAGCGTAATCATCGCCCCAGATTGGTTTCATTACATCATCATTTTCATACTGCACAGAACTTGTTCGGATGGAAATATCCGCTGCGTATTTCTTGAAGTTTTCCGGCAGTGCGGAAGAATACAGCACTGTCAGGTTTGGTTCTGGAGAAGGTCCCATATTTTCCAGTGTATGGAGAAAACGGAAATCTGTCTTCGTCACCATGGAACGTCCATCTACACCGATTCCTGCCAGATCCAGAGTTGCCCAGACCGGATCTCCGGAAAACAGCTGATTATAAGAAGGGATTCTCGCAAATTTCACCATGCGGAATTTCATGGTCAGGTGATCGATCAGTTCCTGAGCTTGTGTTTCTGTCAGGATTCCTTTCTCCAGATCTCTCTGAATATAAATATCAAGGAAAGTAGCCACTCGTCCAATGCTCATGGCTGCGCCATTTTGTGTCTTGATGGCTGCAAGATATGCAAAATACATCCACTGAATGGCCTCTCTTGCATCTTTGGCAGGTCTTGAAATATCATATCCATAGATTTCCGCCATTTCTTTCATGCCTCTTAAGGCCTTCTTCTGCAGGGCAATTTCCTCTCTCAGACGAATCACATCATCTGTCATGGTTCCGCATCCGCAGTTATTGAAGTCATTTTCCTTTTCTTCCAGGAGAAAATCCACGCCGTACAGAGCCACTCTTCTATAGTCGCCAACGATTCTTCCTCTTCCATATGTATCCGGAAGCCCGGTAATGATCTTGTTATGACGTGCCTTTTTCATTTCCGGCGTATAGGCGTCAAATACTGCTTCATTATGAGTTCTTGCGTACTCGGTAAAGATCTTATGGAGTTCTTCTGACGGCTCATAGCCATAATTGCGGCAGGATTCTTCTGCCATTTTAATCCCGCCAAATGGCATAAACGCACGTTTCAAAGGTTTATCTGTCTGTAATCCGACAATCTTTTCCAGGTCTTTTGTTTCTTCACTTATATATCCAGGGCCGTGGGACGTCAGACCTGATACGATATCCGTATCCATATCCAGCACGCCGCCTTTCGCCCGTTCTTCTTTCTGAAGTTTCTGCAGGATTCCCCACAGGGTATTGGTTGCTTCTGTTGGTCCGGCCAGGAAATTTTCATCTCCATCATATGGTTTATAGTTTTCCTGAATGAAATCTCTCGTATTGACTTCTTCTTTCCAGAGTCTTCCCTGAAAACCTTCCCACTCTTTAAAATATTTCATGACTGCGCCTCCTTTTTCTTTGATTCAATCTTTGCTTCAAAGTTAGTTTTAGCTAACTTTTCTAAGAGTATAACATATTCAAAATTGAATACAATATACGTTTATGACAATTTTTTTCAACTACCTTTTTACTCACATTTTTTCTCATTTGATTTGTAAAATTTTTCTTTTTCTTGAAAGTCTTGTAGTTTTTTTTTTAATATGATATTCTTAGTTGTATAAACAAGTGAAACGAGGTGAAAATGATGGCTGCCGCGAAATATCATCACATCTATGAGATCTTAAGAGAGCGAATTGAACATGAAGAATATCCTCCTACCAGCTTCCTGCCATCTGAACACACTCTGATTGAAGAATTTGACTGTTCCCGCAATACCATCCGGCGCGCCGTCCAGCTTCTTGCAAAAAACGGCTACGTCCAGAGTATCCAGGGCAAAGGAGTCAATATTATTTATCGTCCAAAAGACCAGTCCGAGTTTATACTTGATGGGATAGAGAGTATGAAGGAAGCTGCAAGCAGGAACCAGAAAGATTACACAACAAAGATTATCTGCTTTGCTGAACTGACAGTGGATCAGCATATCCATCAGAGAACCTCTTTCCCTGTGGGTAAGGAAATTTACTATCTTCAAAGGGTCCGTTATTTTGGAGGAACTGCCCTGATCATCGATCATAACTATTTTCTAAAGGATGTCGTAAAAAATCTGACTCCGGAAATCGCTAAAAAATCCATTTATGATTACATGGAACATGAACTTGGAGAGAAGATCGTTACGACCAAACGTCGAATGACGGTAGAACATATCACCCAGATCGATGAAAGATATATGAATATGAAGGATTACAACTGCCTGGCGGTTGTCAGCAGCTGGACCTTCAACGGCGACGGCATAATGTTTGAATTTACACAATCGAGACACCGTCCGGATAAATTCGCATTCTATGAACAGGCACAGCGCCTGAATGACTCTCTTATAAAAGAAGGTATCTGAAAACAGATACCTTCTTTTTATTTCTATCCAAAAAGTTTCTATCCTTTATACAACATACAGTATTTTTGTAAATTTGTTTAAACAAGTGTTGACAAACTTGTCCGGACAAGCTATAATAACAGCATAAAGAAACTTGTCCGTACAGGATGGAACTTATTAAGAAAATGGAGGTAAAATATGGGAAAATTTACTGATGAATGCCGTCAGCTGCTCGAATTAGTCGGCGGTAAAGAAAACATCTCAGCCGTAACACACTGTGTTACGAGAATGCGCTTTGTCCTGGCTGATCCAAAGATCGCAGACGTCAAAGCAATCGAAGCTCTTCCAACGACCAAAGGAACGTTCACACAGGCAGGACAGTTCCAGGTTATCATTGGAAATGAAGTCAGCACATATTACAACGACTTTGTAGCCGTTGCCGGAATCGAAGGTGTCTCAAAAGAGGCGGCAAAGGACGCGGCAAAATCCAATCAGACAAGACTTCAGAAGTTAATGTCTGATCTGGCTGAAATCTTCTCACCATTGATCCCTGCCATCATTACCGGTGGTTTGATCTTAGGTTTCCGAAACATCATCGGTGAGATTTACATGTTTGGTGACGGAACACAGTCTCTGATTCAGACATCCGTATTCTGGAACGGTGTGTACCAGTTCTTATGGCTGATCGGTGAAGCGGTATTCCACTTCCTGCCAGTATCCATTGTCTGGTCTATCACGAAGAAAATGGGTACGACCCAGTCCCTTGGTATTGTCCTCGGTATCACACTGGTATCTCCTCAGCTTTTGAACGCTTACAGTGTTGCTTCCACAGCTGCCGCAGATATTCCATACTGGGATTTCGGTTTCGCTCATGTCAGCATGATTGGTTATCAGGCTCAGGTACTTCCTGCAATCCTCGCCGGATTTACTTTAGTGTACTTAGAGCGTTTCTTCCGCAAGATTTGTCCTGCGGTTGTTTCCATGATCGTTGTACCATTCTTCGCGTTAACATTATCTGTTATGATTGCACATTTCATCCTTGGACCAATCGGATGGACTATCGGTACAGCAATCTCTGATGTCGTAAACGCTGGTCTGACATCCAGCATTAAGAGTCTGTTCGGTGCAGTCTTCGGATTTGTATATGCTCCGCTGGTTATCACCGGACTCCATCATATGAGCAACGCGATCGACCTTCAGCTGATCGCTGACTTTGGAGGAACCACTCTCTGGCCAATGATCGCTCTTTCCAATATCGCGCAGGGTTCTGCCGTACTTGGAATGATCTTCCTTCAGAAACATGATGAAAAAGCAAAAGAAGTATCTATTCCGGCTTGTATCTCCTGCTACCTTGGTGTAACAGAACCTGCAATGTTTGGTGTAAATATTAAGTATGGCTTCCCATTCTTATGTGGTATGATCGGTTCCGCTGTTGCAGGATGCATCTGTGTTACAACAGGTATCACCGCAAATGCAATCGGTGTCGGAGGACTTCCGGGAATCCTTTCCATTCAGCCAAAATACATGCTTTTATTTGCAATCTGCTCTGTTATCGCAATTGTAATTCCTCTGATTTTAACACTGACTGTTGGAAAGAAAAAATATAAAGGCGATACAGCAGAAGAAGAGACAGCCGCAGAGGCTCCTGCTGCAGAGGCTCCTGCCGCAGAACTTCCAGCCGGTGAAGTTCATGAATTAAAAGCTTTTCTTACCGGAAAAGCTGTTCCTATTGAAGAAGTTCCAGATGCTGTATTCTCCAGCAAAACACTTGGAGACGGTATGGCTATCGATCCGGTTAATGATGTATTAACTGCTCCTGCAGACGGTACTGTCACCATCGTTATGGAAGGCAGCAACCATGCCTGCGGACTCCGTTTCGCAAGCGGAACTGAAATCCTCCTCCATATCGGTCTGGACACCGTAGATATGAATGGAGATGGATTTGAACCATTAGTAAAAGTCGGTGACGTTGTAAAAGCCGGTGATCCTCTGATTCGTTTCAGCCAGGAAAAGATCAAAGCAGCCGGCCACCCTGCAATCACAATCATGGTTGTGACAGAAATGGGCGACGCCAAAGAAATCAGCTTCCATACAGGAAATCAGGTAGAAGCGGCTTCTACAGTTATTGCTGATCTTTAAATCAGGATTTACAGACAGCGGCATGACAGGCGGTATTTGATATGCCGCCGGCCGCCTGACTGTTCTATAAATCTGAAAATAAGCGTTTTATGGATTACCCTTTCTTCTATCTCTCCATGAAACGATATCACATTTCAGATTACAAATCAGGCTGCGGCCAGACAAAAGAGAGTCCGGATATTCCGGACTCTCTTTTGCTTTTATCTGTCTTCCAATGGAATGTATTCTTTTTCTTCTCCTATGCTTTTATAGGCCGGCCGTATGATCTTATCCACATTGGTCAGTTCTTCCAGCCTGTGAGCACTCCATCCTACAATTCTTGCCATGGCAAAAATCGGTGTAAACAATTCCAGTGGAATGTCCAGCATACTATAGACAAAACCACTGTAAAAATCTACATTTGCGCTTACACCCTTATAAATATGACGCTCTTTTGCGATCACTTCCGGCGCGAGTTTTTCAATCATAGAGTACAGTCTGAAATCCTCATCCCTTCCTTTGGCCTCAGCCAGCTTCTGAACAAATTCTTTGAAAATCTGGGCTCTCGGATCAGAAATACTGTAAACCGCATGCCCCATTCCATAAATCAGTCCTTTCTTATCAAAAGCCTCCTTATGAAGAAGTTTCTTCAGATATTCCTCCACCTGATCACGATCTGTTACATCTTCCACACTGGAACGCAGATCTTTCATCATTTCTACGACTTTGATATTGGCTCCTCCATGTTTTGGTCCTTTCAGAGAAGACAAAGCCGCTGAAATAACGGAATACGTATCGGATCCGGCAGAAGTTACCACATGCGTTGTGAAAGTGGAATTATTTCCTCCTCCATGTTCCATATGGAGCACCAGAGCAAGATCCAGCACTTTGGCTTCTAATTGCGTAAATGATTTATCCGGTCTTAAAAGCCTTAAGATGTTCTCTGCCATGGAAAACTGTGGATCCGGTCGGTGAATATACAAGCTGTCATCATTTTCATAATGATTGTAGGCATGATATCCGTAAACTGCCAGCATCGGGAATACACTGATCAGCATCAGACACTGGCGCAGCACATTTTCCATTGAAATATCAGAGGCGTTGTCATCATAAGAAGCCAGTGTAAGAATGCTCTTCGTCAGAGAATTCATAATATCACTACTTGGCGCTTTTAAAATAACATCTCTTGTAAAATTTTTCGGAAGCGTCATCCCGGATACTAAAATTTCCCGAAATTCCGCTAACTGCTGCTGATCCGGCAGAATGCCGAACAATAAAAGATACGTTACTTCCTCGAAGCCGTATCTGTCCTGGGAAAGAAATCCTTTCACCAGATCATATATATTATAACCCCGATAGAAAAGCTGTCCCTCACACGGAACTTTTTTCCCATCTACAATTTTGCTTGACTGTATATTGGAAATGTTAGTAAGGCCCGCCAGAACTCCGACCCCTTCCTTATCACGAAGACCTCTTTTTACCCCAAATTTTTCGTACAATTCTTTATCAATCTCACAATGATCACGGCAAACAACTGCCTGACGCTTCAGATAACTGCTTAGGTTCTCTCTCGTCATCTTTCCAGTTCCCTCCTTACGCTGCAAAAGTTGATTTTTATCAATATAATTTTACTCTTTTATTTGACATTTGTCAATCATTGACCTTCTTAAACAAAATGCTATAATAAATGTTAGTCAGATTTCATGATACAAAGGAGGATACGAAATCTATGAAAAACATCTCTGCGCTTATGGAAATATTCCCTGTGGTGCAAAAACTTCTTTTTAACACCATTGATCTGCATTCAGTCAGTTTTACAAGAACCCAGATGCTGATTTTATTTGCCCTTTACAGCAGAGAACATCTGAACATGTCTCAGACTGCGGCATACATTGCCTCTTCCAAAGAACAGACAACCCGGGCTGTTGCTCCTCTGGTTAAAGAAGGATATGTCACCAGATTCCATATGGGAGACAACCGGCGGAAAGTTTACATTCGTCTCACCGAACAGGGACAATCCTTTATTGAAGAAGAACAGCGCCTTGTCAAAGAACGGCTCTCCAGCAAATTTAATATGCTGTCCCTGGAAGATCAGGAAACCTTCCACCACGCAGTCGATGACATTCTGAAAATCCTTAGAAAATTAGAGTAGTCCCGGCTCTTTTTAACACGCGAAACTAATACATCTATCTGCCTTGAAAGGAGAACTTTATGAAAGCCGATTTACACTGTCACACTGTATTATCTGATGGCGCAATGGATATTGACCAGCTCCTGCACTATGCCTCAAGAATTCATCTGGACTATATTGCCATCGCGGATCATGAATCTACTCATTCCATACCTGCGGCCTGCGCACTGGGGGAAGAGCTGAATCTCCATGTGATTCCGGCTGTGGAAATTGCTGCCCGTCACAAAGAAACTGGTATTAATGTTCATCTGCTCTGCTATTATCCGGCGGATACCAAGCGTCTTCAAAAACGCCTGGACAAGGATCTGAAGCTTTTTTCTGATTCTGTGATTCGTTCCTATCAGTCCCTGATGGATGAATATCCCATTACAATGGACCAGCTGTACGAAGCTTCCCGTCAGAGCACCGGCATTTACTATACCCATATCATGCAGGTTTTATCCCTGATGGGATACACCGGCCAGCCCATTGGAGAACTCCACAGGGAGCTTTTCCATCCTGGAAGCCCTCATAAGTTCCAGACGGATTACATGGACGCCATGGAAGCAGTCAGGCTGATTCGTTCCTGCGGCGGAGTCCCGGTCCTGGCTCATCCGGGACAGTACAAAAATCCAATGCTGATGGAAATGATGATCGAGGATCACATGATGGATGGAATTGAACTGAATCATCCCCGCAACGATGAAAAGACCATGGAACAGATCAAGGTTCTGTGCAAAGAACACGATCTTTTTATGACCGGAGGAACCGATTTCCACGGTTTGTATACAACAACTCCTTATCCTCTGGGAAGCTTTCTCTGTCCGGAAGAAGGTCTTGAGCGCCTGATCGATGCAGGAAAGAAAGCCAACGAAGCCTATTACCAGAAAAAAGCAGCAAAAAAAGATCCGGAAGCAGACTGACCGTCTGTCCCGGATCTTTTCCCTTCTTTAGTTCCACTTTTTCAGCAGACTCCTGGCTACACTCAGACCATTGGCTGATGCCTGCTGAAGTCCTCTCGTGACTGAGGCTCCATCGCCGATTGCATGCAGTCCCTGAATGTTCGTTTCAAAATTCTTGTCTACAAGAATCTTATTAGAATAAAATTTAACTTCCACACCATACAACAGTGTCTCATCACTTGCCATTCCCGGTGTCACCTCATCTAAGGCATAAATCATTTCCTCGATATCCTTCATGATCCTGTAAGGAAAAACCAAAGACAGATCTCCCGGCACTGCGTCTTTCAGGGTCGGCGTAATGTTATTTCTTACCAGACGTTCCTCTGTCGTTCTTCTTCCTCTGATAAAATCTCCAAATCTCTGTACAAGGATTTTTCCGTCACAAAGCATGTTGCTCAGCTGGGCAATATGTTTTCCATACTGAATCGGTTCCTTGAACGGCTTGGTAAAATTTTTAGATACCAGCAGGGCAAAATTTGTATTGCTTGTCTTATGATCTTTTGCCTTATAAGCATGTCCATTGACCACTGCCAGACCGTTTTCATAATATTCTGTGGCAACTTCCCCGGATGGATTCGTACAGAAAACCCTTACTTTGTCATCAAAAGTCGGCGTATAATAGACCAGTTTTGCTTCATAGAGACTCTGATTCAATTCTTCCATGATCTCATCTCTCACCTCTACACGGACGCCGACATCAACGGTGCCTACCTGTGTTTCAATTCCATATGTCCGGCAGATATCACTGAGCCATTCCGATCCTTCCCGTCCCACTGCCGCTATGATCTCGTCCGCAAAAAATGTTTCGTCCTGATCTGTTATAACACCTTTAACCTCTCCATCTTCAATCAGAATATCTTTTACCATGGTCAAAAACCGCATTTCCACGCCTCGTTCCAGAAGATGTTTCTGAAGTCTTGCATATATCTTATATCCTTCTTCTGTTCCAAGATGGCGGATTGGGCATTCGATCAGCTTTAAATTTGCCTGAATTGCCTTTTTTCTGATTTTTGCGATCTCATCTTCTTCATTGATTCCATAAACTTTCGTATCTGCTCCAAACTGAAGATAAATCTGATCTGATTCCCTGAGCAGTTCTGTTGTCCGTTCATATCCGAGAATTTCCGGCAGATTTCCCCCTACATCAGGAGAAAGAGACAGTTTGCCGTCTGAAAACGCTCCTGCGCCGGCAAAGCCTGTGGTGATTGAACACGGCTGGCATCCAACACAGACTTTTGTGTCCCTTTTAGGACATTTTCTCTGTTCAATTCTTCTTCCTTTTTCAATCATCAGTATTTTCGTTTCCGGCCGTTTCTGCATCAGTTCATAAGCACAGAAAATCGCAGACGGTCCGGCCCCGATCATAATTACGTCATATTTATTCTTCATTGCTTTCACCTTTCATATCGTTGTATAAAATTTCTGATTCGTCTGCTGCCTTCTTTTCTGTCATAAGAAAAAGCCAGCGCATGCGCAGCCCCATGTACAATATAAAGTTCTTTCTCAGCCGCACATGCCTCATAATTACTGTAAGTCATCCATACCGGCACATATCTGTCTTCATCACCGTGAATAAACAGAACCGGTATCGTATTTTTCCGCATCGCTTCCTGAACAGAGGCGTCCTTCAGGCTGAATCCTGCCGCAATCCGGCAGATGGCATCCAGGAAAAACAGCAGCGGATATGGCGGAAGATGATATTTAGTCTTTACCACATGACGTATGATCTCCCATGGTGACGTGAACCCGCAGTCAGCAATAATTCCCCTGACATTTTCAGGAAGTTTGAGTCCTGCCGCCATCAGCACGGTAGCGCATCCCATGGAAATGCCGCATAAAAACACATTTTTATCTTTGGCTCCCAGATGCTCATTGGCATATCGGATCCATTGTCTGCAGTCGTACCGTTCTTTCACGCCATAGGTTATATATCTGCCTTCGCTCTGTCCATGGCTTCTCTGCCACGGCAGCAAAATATCATATCCGAGATTCCATAAAAAACGCACTTCCGGAACAAATTCAATATCAACTTCCGAATGATATCCATGCATGCATATAATAATACCTTTTGCATTTTTTCTCGGAATATACATGGCCCGGAGTTTCAATCCGTCACCGGATATAATCTCCTGTTTCCTTCCGTGATGCCTTTTCACCCATTTTTGTTCTTCCAGGACAAAATCCAGATACGGCTTCCATTTTTTCTTTCTTCTGACGTCCGGCTGTTTCTTTTTTCTGCAGATCGCATATTGAAAAACAGAAAAAGATGCCGCACCTGTCAGCACGGCGATTCCGGATATGATCTGTCTGATTCTTTTAAAATTCATTGTTTTTTCCTTTCTCACGCAAAGCTTCCAGAAGACCCGGAGTATTTTCTCCAAATACACAGATTCCATGCTCCTTTAAAAGCTTCGCAGTCACTCCATCACCGTTTGTCAATGTCTTTGTAAATGTACCGTCATATATTTTCCCGCTTCCGCAGGACGGGCTCTTTTCCTTTAAGACCGCAAAACGGCATTCATACAGCTTTGCCAGCCTCAACGCTTCCCGGGCCCCCTGCCGGAACTGTTCTGTCACGTCTCTTCCATCTTCCGTTATCACCCTGCTGCCACAGACTTCCGCCGGAACCCGTGGTGTCGGCAGTCCTCCCATGATTTCCGGGCAGACCGGAATCAGATGATATTCGCTCAGAAGATCTGCTATCTTATCTGAACAATTGCTCCCCTGATTATATTTGCACTTTACGCCGAGCAGACAGGCGCTTACCAATCCATTCATTTCTTTCTCCCTCCGGCTGATCCCGCCAGCCTAACAATTTCCTGTGTACACATTTTCCAAATATCTGCCTGCAGTTTCTGCCAGATGGTATACCTGTTCCACGCTGGTCGGTCCCCGGTCCTGCATGTTCCAGTTTGGGAAAAATCTTGTTACATGGAGTACGATCTCTGGATCAACAGAGGCAATCCAGGATGCCATGGCCCTCATTTCTTCTTCTTTGTCGTTTTCTCCCGGGACGATCAGAGTCGTAAGTTCTACATGTCCGTATTCGTTCGCCCTGCAGATAAACTCTTTTACAATTTCTAAAGAGCCGCCGAGTTTCCGATAATATTGTTTCGTAAATCCCTTCAGATCAATATTCCACGCATCAATCAGCGGGAAAATCTCCTCTGTCTCTTCCAGAAAAACAGACCCGTTAGTCACCACTGCCGTTTTTAATCCCTCTTCCCGGCAGCACCTGGCAGTATCCCTCACATATTCATATCCGATCATCGGCTCATTATAGGTAAAAGCGACACCGATATTGCCGTAAGGAACCATCTGCAGCGCTCTTTCACACAGTGCCTGCGGAGAGATATACACGCTCTGTACTTCTTCCTCCCTTTTCATGGATATTTCATGATTCTGACAAAAAGGGCAGGACAAATTGCATCCATAACTCCCCACCGACAAAATGCGGCTTCCAGGGAAAAATTTTCTCAGCGGTTTTTTCTCTATGGGATCCAGGGCAAGGGAAGTGATCTTCCCATAATTGCCGCAGATGACCTTTCCATCTGCATTCTTTCTTGCCCTGCACCTGCCGGTCTGTCCGTCATTCAGCCGGCAGCGGTGCATACATAGATTACAAATTCTCTCACCCATAACCATCACCTGTGTCTGACAACTTCAAACCGCTGCATCTGAACATCCTCATCATCCGCATCGATTCCTGCTTTCTGCTTTGTGATCGCAATCTGTTCCTCTACCGTATCAACGCCTTCCAGATTCGGAAGCAGAAGCCCCCGTTTTCTTCCTTTTGTTATGATCAGTCCGTATTTCTTTACATCCAGCTGATCCGGCGTCTGAATATCTTCCGGAGTTTCCAGCACATCAACACTGTATTCCAGATACGGAAGCTCTTCATAGGCAACTTCCGGAAATCTGCGGTCGCTGACCGCGGCGCTGACTGCATTCTGGATGATCTCTTCCGCCACGGATCCGGTCGTTGGAGCAATGGTTCCGATACATCCTCTGAGCCTTCCATCTTTCTTAAGGGATACAAACACTCCTGCCTTCTTCTCCAGCAGTTCCTGCGGAACATCGTCGGGAACCTCAATCGGCACCCTTTTGATCATATATCCTTCCAGAGATCTTCTGGCCAGACGGACATAAGCGTCTTCCTGCTCCTTTTTCTCTCTCATCTTTTCTCTCTGACGTTCTTCATACTGATCCTTGAAATTCCTGTTTTCATCCGCTCCCTCTGCCCGAAATGTACAGACGCCGTATCCAACGCCAAACGGACCCTCATAAGACAGCGCTTCCGCCTTTACTTTCATCCGGTCCATGGCTCCGGCAAGAATCAGAAAAGAACGGTGGCCGCACTCGCCTGCTTTTTGACAAAAATTCTCCGAAAACTCAAACAATTCTCCAAACTTTCCTCTTCCCATCACTTCCATGATTCTCTTGTCATACTGCGGCCCTTCTTCCTGATATCCATAAGGGCCGTCTTCTTTCAGCCGGTGGGACAAATCTCCGCTTGCCACAATGACTGTTCTTCTTCCAAGCCGTATGGCTGTCTCCTGAATGTACTGTCCTAAAGTGTAATGATCTGCAAAAGACAGACCGGACAGTCCGATACGGACCGTCTGATAATCCGTATATTCCTGATCAATAAAATACAGAGGAATCATCATCCCATGATCCAGCCTGGAATCTCGCTCTCCTAGAGTTCCCGCCATAAAGCCGTGTTCATCTGCCTCGGCGCACAGTTCTTCCACGAAAGCCGTATCATAATTGGTATGAATCCTGACTCCGGCTGCCCGGAACTGTCCAAAATCCCCGCTGGCGTCATATCCCGGTGAAATGTGAAAATAATCTCCATACATAATCGAATGAGGCGTCGTAACAACGATCGTCTCCGGCTGAAGGGCTGCGATCTCTTTCGCTGCCTGATGATAGGCATCGATCGTTTTTTGTATTGCTTTTTCTTCTCCCCGTCCCACTTCCGGAATGATCAGCGGCGGATGCGGGACCATAACTGCTCCTATTACTGCCATAATATACAGCTCCTTCCTCTTTGGATGCTCTTCTGCCTCTGTAATTCGGCAAAAACATCGTTTCTGATATTTCTTCTTACTTCTTATCTTACCATGTTTTTCTTCTCACACAAAATATATTTTCTATTCTCTCTTTCGGATCAGTGGAGTCACAGACACTGCCCCCTGAAGATCTGCAGTAACCGTTCCCGACTCATTTCCTGCCGTCACACGAAATTCCAGCTGTGCCGCCTCATCCCACGCCGCATTGGTCGTAAAAGAAGCTGCTGCAGAAACATTATCCTCATTTCCTGAAATCGAAAATACAGAATAAAGCAGCCCCGGCTGCTGATTAATATAAGGGAGAATCTGAATCCGCTGCTGACTTCCCGTCGTCGCCAGAAATACATAATCTATCAGATAGAGATATCCCGGCTGAAGAACGATCGTCTGATCTTCTTCCAGTGAAATCTCTGTCCCTTTTCGAAATACCTCATAAAATGAAAGATAGTTTCCTGACGGATATCTTCCAATAGTCCCATACTGCGCATAAGATTCAGGACAGCAGGGGGCCTGCGGATTCCTTCCAAATTTTTCACACCAGCATTTTTTCATAAAAAACTCCTTTTTTCTTAGTCTATGAAAACTGCCGGCAAAAGGTCCCGGTTTCCTGACAGGCAGAAAAAGAAAGCAGATCCCTTTCGGTCTCTGCTTTCTTCTCCGTTATATATATTTTCTTTAATCTCTGACTTTAATGTGCACCTCACGGAGCTGCTGCTCTGTGATTTCATTTGGCGCTCCGCACATAAGATCCTGTGCGGTTCCACTCATCGGGAAGGCAATGACTTCCCTGATATTTTCTTCTCCGCGGAGCAGCATGATCATACGGTCAAGTCCCGGCGCCATTCCTGCATGAGGCGGTGCTCCGAACTGGAACGCATTGTAAAGGGCTCCGAATTTTTCTTTTAATGTCTCTTTCTCATATCCTGCGATTTCAAATGCTTTTTCCATGATCTCCATATCATGATTTCTGACAGCTCCGGATGATAATTCCACTCCGTTGCAGACAATATCATACTGATAAGCAAGGATTTCCAGAGGATCTTTTTCATTTAATGCTTTCAGTCCGCCCTGCGGCATGGAGAATGGATTATGTGTAAATCCAAGTTTTCCTGTTTCTTCATCGATCTCGTACATCGGAAAATCATTGATATAACAGAAACGGTATGCGTTTTTCTCCAGCAGATCCAGTCTCTGTCCCAGTTCATCACGAATCTGTCCTGCGAAAAGATTTGCCGCTTTTTCCGGTGCCGCAATGAAGAAAATCGTGTCTCCGACAGATAATCCCGCCAGTTCTGCCAGTTCCATTTTCATGTCATCCGGGATAAACTTATCAATCGGTCCTTTATACTTCATTTCTTCTTTTACTTCCAGATATCCGAGTCCTCCCATTCCGATAGACTGGGCAAATTTTAAAAGTTTCTCGTGCTGTCCTTTGGACAATTTTGCATGTACGTTGATGGCACGTACGGTCTGTCCATGGAACGGTTTGAACGTACATCTCTGGAAAAATTCTGTCACATCCACAATTCTCAGAGGATTGCGCAGATCCGGCTTATCAGTTCCAAACTGAAGCATAGCCTCTTTGTAGCTGTAAATCGGATAAGGCGCTTCTGTAACGACAGATCCTTTTGGAGCGAATTCTTTAAATGCCGCTGTCAGGACTTCTTCGCCTACTTTAAACACGTCCTCCTGTGTTGCGAATGCCATCTCAAAATCCAGCTGATAAAATTCTCCCGGTGAACGGTCAGCACGGGCGTCTTCATCACGGAAGCAAGGCGCAATCTGATAATATTTATCAATTCCGGATACCATCAAAAGCTGTTTATACTGCTGCGGCGCCTGTGGAAGAGCATAAAACTTTCCTTTATATTTTCTGGAAGGAACGACATAATCTCTGGCTCCTTCCGGGGAAGACGCACATAAAATCGGCGTCTGGATATCGATAAATCCGAGTTCTTCCATCTTATCCCTTAAAAAACGAGTTACTTTGGAACGGAACAGAATATTATCCTTTACTTTGCGGTTTCTCATATCCAGGTAACGATATTTCAGACGGACATCCTCCCTGATTTCTTTGGAAGTAGCGATCTCAAATGGAAGATCTCTGTAAACTTTTCCTAAAATATCAATTTTATGAGCTTCTAACTCAATCGTTCCCGTTGGGATTTTCGGATTGTAAGTTTCCTCATCTCTGTGCTGAACCAGTCCTTCGATGGACAGACACTCTTCTTTTCTTACGTTATCCAGAAGGCTTGTATCCCTTAACACTACCTGCATTACACCATACATATCTCTCAGGTCAATGAAGGAAACGCCGCCGTGGTCACGAATATTCTCGACCCATCCGGCAATCTTTAATTCTTCCCCGATATCGGCTTCTGAAATCTGATCCATCGTTCTGGAACGGTATAAATCTGACATCTTAATTCTCCTTTTTTCTATCATCTGTCTTTTATCTTCTTCAGGCGGAGCGTTTTTATTTCACAGGAACAAAGTTCCCTATAAAATAAAAAAGCCCGTCCTGAAATTTCCTTTCAGGACGAACTTGTATGATCCAGTCCGCGGTACCACCTGATTTACTGCTGATACAGTCTCTCTTACCTGTCTGTTAACGCCAGACCTACGTCGCACCTACTTAATCCGCCATAACTGCCGGTGTTCAGATTGATGCTCGGGAGTGTTCTTCGCATGAATTCACTTTGCGGGTTCTCACTGTCCCCTGCTCACTGGAAACGATAATCCATGTTACTTTTCTCCGTCATCGCCTATTGAGTTATTATAATAGAGAAAAAGCTCGTTTGTCAATTAATTTTCCTTATATTTCAATCTTTCTCCTGGTATATTTTCCCTCTTTTGGGCAATACTCTAACCATATTTCAAACGAGGAGGGTTTTCTTATGGCACAAAATATCATTGTCGTAGGCGCCAATCATGCCGGCACTGCGGCGTTAAATACAATTCTTGATTCAGGAAAAGATATCAACGTCACCGCTTTTGACGCAAATTCCAATATCAGTTTTCTCGGATGCGGCATGGCATTATGGATTGGAGGACAGATTTCCGGACCTGAAGGACTATTCTATTCCAGCCGGCAGGCTCTGGAAGCAAAAGGCGCCCACGTTCATATGAATACAAAAGTTTCTTCTATTGACTTTGAAAGAAAGACAATTCGTGCAAAATGTACGACCGGTGACTACTATGAACAGGCATTTGACAAGCTGATCCTCGCCACCGGATCCATGCCTGTCTCCCTTCCAATCGAGGGAATCGATCTTCACAATGTCCAATTTGTCAAATTATATCAAAACGCAGAAGATGTTATCCACAAATTGAAAAATAAAAATCTAAAGAAAATTACCATTATCGGCGCCGGATACATTGGCGTTGAACTTGCCGAAGCCTTCTGCCGCTGCGGGCGGGAAGTTACTTTGATCGACAGCGCCTCTGCCTGTCTTTCTTCCTATTATGATGAACCTTTTTCCCGAAAAATGGAAGAAAATCTGGAACGTCACGGCATCCGTCTGGCTTTCCGTGAAACCGTACAGAGACTGGAAGGACACGAAACCATCCAGAAAGTTATCACGGAAAAAGCTTCTTATGACACCGACATGGCCGTATTTTGTGCCGGTTTCCGTCCCAGCACCAAACTGGGCGACGGCGTCCTGGAAAAATTTGATAATGGCGCTTATCTTGTCAGCCGGCGTCAGGAAACCAGCATTCCTGACGTCTATGCAGCCGGTGACTGCGCCACGGTCTATAATAACGCTTCCCAAAGAACCGATTATATCGCTCTTGCTTCCAATGCCGTCCGCTCCGGCATCATTGCTGCACAGAACGCTCTCGGCGTTCCCGTTGATTCTCCCGGCGTTCAGGGTTCCAACGGCATCAGCATCTGGAATCTGAAAATGGTCAGTACAGGGCTGTCATTAAAAAAAGCCATACGTCTCGGCTATGATGCCGCCTATGTTGATTATGAAGATTATCAAAAAGCTGGATTTTTAGAAACTGACAACCAGAAAGTTATGATCCATATTATTTATGACAAATCTTCCCGCCGGATCCTCGGTGCGCAGCTTTGCTCTGAATATGATATTTCCATGGCAATCCATATGTTTTCCCTGGCTGTCCAGGAACAGGTATCCATTGATACGCTGAAACTATTTGACATGTTTTTCCTGCCTCATTTTAACCAGCCCTACAATTATATTACAATGGCTGCCCTTCAGGCGGAAACCCGTCCATAAAACAGAGCAGAAAAAAACAGCAGGATGACAGCTATCCTGCTGTTTGCCCCGTCTACGATCCTTTGCGGCTCTTTCCCCAGAAAAACAGCGCCACTGTTCCTGGTCCTGTATGACTTCCAATGGTCGTACCTACGTGATTGATTTCTACTTTTCCGTCCAGATTCGGGAATCTTTTTTCAACCAGATCAGCCACAGCCTTTGCGTCTTCTTCACAAGCTGACTGGGAAATATAGCATTTACCGGAATACTCCAGTCCATCGCGGGCATTGGCCTCCATTTTATCGACAATGGCCCGGATCACTTTTCGTTTGGTCCGGATCTTCTGCCGTGGAACCAGAGTCCCTTCCTCTCCCATATTCAGCAGCGGGCAGATGCCCAGAACTCCGCCGACAAATCCGGCCGTTCTGGAAATTCTTCCTCCCTTGATAAAAAAGGTCAGATCCGTTGAGAAAAACCAATGATGCACTTCCAGCTTATGTTCTTCTGCCCATTGATAGACTTCCTCCACCTTTTTTCCCTGATCTCTCAGATCCGCAAGCTTGTCCATCAACAGTCCGTAGCCAGACGATGCGCCAAGGGAATCCACAATATAAATCCTGCGGTCTGGATATTTCTTTTCCAGTTCCTCCCTGGCAATCATCGCTGAATTGATTACCCCGGAAATTCCGGATGACAGACACACATGCAGAATATCTTTCCCTTCCTTTAAAAACGGCTCAAAATATTCTTCAAATTCTTCTGCATTTACCTGCGATGTCTTTGTCTCTGCTCCATCTGCCATTTTCTGATAAAATTCATCAAATGGGATGGATTCTCCCAGATCATCCATATATGGAACCCCATCCAGCTCAAAATGAAAACAGATATATGAAATATCTCTTTCCTCGAAATGTTTCCTGGTTAAATCTGCCGTAGAACAGCAGCTGATTACATATTGACTCATAAGCATGACCTCTTTTCCGTCTGACATTTCTTTTACATCTTATATGTTAGCACAATTCTTCCGCGATGTCCTGTTCCCGAAACAGAGAATCTATGATTTTCTCATATTCCTTCAGCCTTTGAACCTTGCGTATTTTCTTTGCATATTTTTCAGAACCGGTAAATACCTGTATCGGATTCGTCCAGAAATCTTTCATTTTAAATAGAATATTCTTTTCACCGGAAAGATATTCCTGATAATCTCTGTAAATCTGGTCATGCATAGCCCGCAGATCTTTCTTTTCCAGTTTCTTCCCGCTGCGGATCTGCCCTGCCAGGGCAGGATTTCTCAAAATGCCTCTTCCAATCATCACAGCTCCCAGTTTTGGAAACTCTTTGATCAGCTTCTGGTAATCTTCTGCCCGGACAATATCCCCGTTATAACAGACAGGATTTTTGCTCTTCTCCCATCCTGATCGGAAAGCATCCATATGTACCGTTCCATTATAAAACTCTTTCTGCAGCCTTGGATGGATGATCAGTTCATGGATCGGATACCGGTTGTACACTTCCATGATTTCCTCAAATTCTTCCAGATCATAAAGCCCGATTCTCGTCTTCACGGAAATCTTCATATCCAGTTTCTCAAATATTTCAGTAAAAAACCGGTCCAATTCCTCCAGATCTTTTAAAAATCCTGATCCCCTGCCCTTTGTAACTACTGTCCTGGAAGGACAGCCCAGATTCAGATTTACTTCATCATATCCCATATTCCGAAGTTCTTTTGCTGTCTTTATAAATTCTTCTGATTTTCTGGTGAGGATCTGTGGAACCAGGCTGATTCCTTCATTGTGCTCCGGCAGCACATCCTGAAGCTCCCTCGTCCTGAAAATCCTTTTTTTGTTTGGCATGATAAACGGAGTAAAATATTTGTCCATATCACCAAAAAAACGTGCATACGCATTTCGATAAATAAAAATAGTAATGCCTTCCATCGGCGCAAGATAAAATTTCATCTGATTTCTCCTGTTTCCTTTTTTCAAGACTATTATAACCGTTTGTCATCTCTTTTCCAACTTACGATAAATATCTATACATTCTCAAAAATATGTGGTATGATTTTCAACAGTGTGTCCGCGTCAAAACGACACTCAAAATGAAAAAGGAAGGATATTACAATATGCTGGACATCATTGAATCTGTTAATACTGCTGTCAACAATTTTATCTGGGGCGTTCCCGCCATGATATGTATTATCGGCGTCGGCCTTTACTTAAGTCTCCGGACCCGTTTCATTCAAATCCGGAAATTTGCCTATGCGATCCGATCCACTCTTGGAAAAGTATTTCAAAAACAAACGGCTTCTGACGGAGCTCTGACGCCATTTCAGGCTGTCTGTACCGCTCTCGCCGCCACAGTAGGAACCGGAAATATCGCCGGCGTTGCCGGGGCCATCGCCATTGGCGGACCAGGCGCCGTATTCTGGATGTGGATTTCTGCTTTCCTTGGGATGTGCACTAAATTCTCTGAAGTTACCCTGGCCGTTCATTTTCGTGAAAGGAACAAAGATGGGGACTATGTGGGCGGTCCGATGTATTACATAAAAAACGGACTTTCCAGGCACTGGCACTGGCTCGCTTTTGTATTTTCCGCTTTTGGCGTTCTTACTGTCTTCGGCACCGGAAACGCCACACAGGTCAATACGATCACAACGGCGATCAATTCTGCCCTGATCAATTTTCATCTTCTGGATCCGGCTTATACTAAAACTTCTAATATCATTCTTGGCATTGTCATCGCAGTTTTAGTCGGCCTGATCCTTCTTGGAGGAATTAAAAGAATCGGAAGTGTAACTGAAAAACTGGTGCCGTTTATGGCTGTCATTTACATTGCACTGTCTCTCGGCGTCATCATTTTGAATATCCAGAGGGTTCCCGGAGTCTTCGCCTCCATCTTTGCCGGCGCTTTTCAGCCGTCTTCTGTAACCGGAGGCGTTGTGGGAAGTTTCTTCCTGAGCATGAAGAAAGGTGTCTCCAGAGGTATTTTTTCCAATGAGGCAGGATTAGGTACCGGCTCCATCGCCCATGCCTGCGCCGATACCGATGAACCAGTAAAACAGGGACTGTTCGGAATTTTTGAGGTATTTACCGATACGATCGTTATCTGCACCATGACTGCCCTGGTCATTTTGTGCAGCGGAGTTCCTGTTGATTACGGAAACGCAGCCGGAGCTGAACTTACAATCCTTGGACTTACTTCAACTTACGGCAGCTGGATTTCTATTTTTACCGCGGTTGCTCTGTGCTGTTTTGCCTTCTCCACGATCATCGGATGGGGATTATACGGCGCAAGATGCATCGAATTCCTATTTTCTTCCAAGGTCATCAAGCCGTTTATGGTCGTATACTCTCTGGTATCCATTCTCGGCGCGACAGTAAATCTTGGGCTTTTATGGAGCATTGCCGAAACCTTTAACGGCCTTATGTCCATTCCAAACCTGATTGCTCTGTTCCTGCTTTCCGGAACTGTCGTTCAATTAGTTAGAAAATATTTTTAAGAATAGTCAAAGGCAGCCTGCTGTTTTCACAGTGGCTGCCTAATTTGTTTTTCTTCACCGGATCAGTCTCCACCGAAGATTTCAAGGATATCTCCTAAAAACGCACTCTTCTTTTTCGGCTTCTGATTGTGTTTTGATTTCTCTTTGCTCTTTGGTTTCTCGTCACGATCATATCCATCGTCATATGCAGACGCTCTTTCTATGATCTTATCCAGTTCTCCCCGGTCCAGCCAGATTCCACGGCACTCCGGACAATAATCAATTTCCACACCGTGTTTCTCCGACATCAGCAAAGTCACATCTTTACATACTGGGCATTTCATAGGCATCTCCTTTCCTGGTACTATCTCATACCATATGAGGTGTTTTCATTTTATTGCTTCTCTCCGTCTGAAACGACAGGAGTTTATGCTTCACTGGATACTTCCGGATTTTTTCTTCCGGTAAAGACCGCCACAGTTCTCGGACGCATGACATAACTTCCTTTTATCCTTCTCTCTTTTTCTTCTGAAAAGCAGTAATTTCCCTCTTCATCTCCAAAGGTATCGACACTTAAATACCATGACATGTTTTCACCGATATCCGGCAGCCGGATCTCAATCTCATCCCAGTAAGCATTGATCGTAATATAAACAAGATCATCCTGCTGCTGAGTCTCGTCATATCCTGCAAATACGTTGGAGAAAATCCTGTCGTCCCGGGATACTGTCATCTTCTCCGCATGAATATTATAAGTAGAAAGTCCTTCGATTCCACACTGAGCATCCGGTAATTTTTTACGGATCGATGGATGTTTCTTTCGATAAGCAATCATAAACTTAAAAAATTCAAACAGATCCTGATTCTTATCCAGAAGACTCCAGTCCAGCCAGGAAATCTCATTATCCTGACAATAAGCATTGTTATTACCAAACTGGGTATTGCCAAATTCGTCACCCGCCAGAAACATCGGCGTTCCCCTGCTGCACATCAGTACGGTACAGGCATTGCGGATCATACGGAATCTCAGATTCAGCACTTCCGGATCATCGGTCTCTCCTTCCGCCCCGCAGTTCCAGCTTCGGTTATCATCGGATCCATCGGTATTATTCCATCCATTGGCTTCGTTATGTTTTGTATTATAAGAATACAGATCATACAGGGTAAATCCATCATGACAAGTCAAAAAATTGACACTGGAATTGTATCCTGCGTAATGTCCATTATATTCATTATAAAGATCTCCATACAGATCTCCGGATCCCGAAATACTCCACGCGGCATTCCAGGATTCCCAGAAATCTCCCTTCAGGAAACCTCTGACCGCATCCCGGTATCTTCCATTCCATTCTGCCCACCGGCGGTTGGCCGGAAAGCTTCCAACCTGATACAGTCCGTCCGCATCCCATGCTTCCGCGATCAGCTTCACATTTTTAAGAATCGGATCATACGCCAGATTCTTAAGCAGCGGCGGATTATTCATTGGCATGCCGTCCTCGTTTCTTCCAAGAATACTGGCAAGGTCAAAACGGAAACCGTCCACCCGGTAATTGATCGTCCAGTATCTGAGACATTCCAGAATCATCTGCTGAACGATCGGATGATTGCAGTTTAATGTATTTCCGCAGCCGCTGAAATTATAATATTTACCGTCCGGCGTAAGAATATAATATATATTGTTATCAATTCCTTTAAAGCAGAAACTTGGGCCGTCTTCATTTCCCTCTGCCGTATGGTTAAATACCACATCCAGTATGACTTCGATTCCATTCTCATGAAGTTCCCGGATCAGTTCTTTTAACTCCCAGCCTTCCTTCTTAAAATCATCCAATGCCGCGTAGTTATTGTTCGGTGAAAAATAACTGACGGTATTATATCCCCAGTACTCCAAAAGGGTATTTCCATCCACTTCCCTGGCATTGATCGTCTCATCAAACTCGAAGACCGGCATCAGTTCTACGGCGTTGATGCCCAGTTCTTTCAGATAAGGGATCTTCTCCTTCAGGCCCTCGAATGTTCCTCCATGTTTTACATTGGAAGAAGGATGTTTTGTAAATCCCCTCACATGGAGTTCATATATGATCAGGTCACTCATCTCCCGGTCGGACTGCGGCCGGTCTCCCCAGTCAAACACATCTTTTACGACACGGGCATGATACGTTGCCTGACGCTTCTTTCCCCATGTTCTTCTTCCTGCCACCGCTCTGGCATAAGGATCCAGTAAAATATTATTTTTATCAAAAAGCAGCCCCTTTTCCGGTTCATGCGGACCGTCAATCCGGTAAGCATACTCAAATTCATTAATATCTAATTCAAACACGATCATGGAATAAACATCCCCGATCTTATACGATTCCGGAAACGGAATCACCGCATATGGCTCTTCTTCTCCTACATGAAATAAAAGCAGTTCACATCCCGTCCCTCCGCTGGTATGGATTGTAAAATTGACCCCGATTGGCAATTCTGTCGCACCATTTAAATCAAACATACCTGGACGTACAAGAAATCCTTCGATTTCCATCATTGGCTGAACTGATACCGGATGTTTTATCATATAATTATCAAAATATCGCTTCATAGTTTTTATCCATCCTTTTTTCAAGAATACTTTACGTATTCTTCCCAATAATTTCATCCTATTCTCACATTCTATCATATTTATGTATTGAATCCAATACAATCCTCTTATACATTTCTATATCGGCAGAATATCTGTTTATATAAGGGACATACTTTTTAAGATATACAGCCATCCCGTCACTGTAAAAGCACTGAACAATGTAGTCAGCATAACGGTGCTTGAAGTCAGAGTTCCTTCATGTCCCATATTTTTTGCCATAACATAACAGCTGACTGTTGTGGCGGATCCTAACATGATCAGGATTGCCACCAGCTGTTCTCTTCGAAATCCAAGTGCTACCGCTGCCGGAAGGAAAACCGCTGCAAAACCTGCCAGTTTCATCAAGGATGCCACAGCCGCAGGTTTTACCTTCTGAAATGCTTTTCTGATGTCAAACGTAGCTCCCATCGCCATAAGGCCGAGAGGCGTAGCGCAGGATCCTATATTCGAAACCGTTTTCCCTACGATCGCCGGCATTGGAATCCTCAGGGCAGACCAGATCAGTCCCGCCGCAATGCCGATAATGATCGGATTTGTAATAATTCCCTTAAAAGTTTTTGCCCAGACCTCTCTGGTCATTTTCTGAGGCTGCGGCTGAAAAAATGACAGGACCACAACCGCCATGATATTGTAAAGAGGCACACTTCCGATGATCATCAGCGGCGCCATTCCTGCATCGCCATATATATTCTGGATAAACGCAATTCCAAGCAGAGCGGCGCTGCTTCGATAAGATGCCTGTATAAACTCTCCCTGAATGGATTTATCCTTCCATAAAAAAGAAATCCCCATAGAAATTCCTATGCTGATCAGTGTTGCCGCAAAACAAAAAAGTACAAATTTCAAATCCCATACTTTAGAAAAATCAACCGTTGCCAGATCCTCAAATACCAGGACCGGCAGCGGCACAAGAAATACAAATTTATTCATTTTGGACGCAAAATCGTCATCGATCCATCCGATTTTTTTAAACAGCAGTCCCAGAATCATCATCAGAAAAATCGGAACTGTCGCATTCAGGCTGAAAATTAAATTCTCCATGATGTCCTCCTTCTCTCCTTCTATTCTGTTCTATTTCTTATTTTATGTCAACCCCAGGTCTCTTTTCCTCCAGAACAACTGAGAAAGGACGGCAAAAAACCATGAAGTTATCCGTATCCCTCCATGGTTTCTGTATCATTCTTTTAGTTCCACTAATATTTCTGCAGCCTCAAAACAGCAGAATTCTTTCTCCTTATCTTCCCTGTTTTGTATCATCTTCTATCTCTCTGATAAACTTTGCCGGAACACCTCCTACAAGACAATTATCCGGAACATCTTTCGTCACGACGGCTCCTGCTGCCACAACCACATTATTTCCTATGACAACTCCCGGCAGTATAGTGCAGCCGCCTCCAATCCAAACATCATTTCCTATGGTGACCGGCTTTGCCTGTCCCAGGTGCCGGCGCCTTTTCTTCGGTGACATTGGATGGTTCACTGTTGTGATCAGTGTATTCGGCCCGATCATTACATAATCGCCAATGGAAACCGGCGCGATATCCAGTATAGTTACATTATAATTTGCCAGGAATTCTTCTCCTACATGGATGTTTTTTCCGTTGTCACAGGCAAATCCCGGCAGAACCGCCGGATCCTTTCCTGCGGAATCAAATAATTCTCTGATTGCCGCCTCTACTGCTTTCTCATCGGTCTGATCTGTTTTATTTAATTTCTCACATCCTTTTACCGCATGAAGTTTCCTTGCGTTGACTTCTTCATCCCAGAAATCATATTCCAGTCCCGCGTCTAATTTTTCTAACTCTGTCATTTTTTCCTCCTTCAGATTCCGTTTTCCCTCTGTCATTCTGTTTTTAACTTATATTTTTTTACTATATCGTCCGGAACATGATTTTTCAGTATCCTGCCTTAAGAAATCATATGGCTTTTTCTCATATTTCATGATAAATTAGAAACAGAACTTCAGACAGCATCGCTTCATAGAAAGGAGAACAGACATGGCACATACACTCTTATCTTCTTCTCTGGAATCTCTCGGTGAGCAGTTTGCCAGACGAGACTGGGAATATTTAGATCTGCCGGTAGGCAGTCAGATTGAAAAAGCTTTTGCATGGCCCGGTGAAGCCAGTGAACAGATTATGATCTGTGTCCATAAGGGACCGGATATCCAGGAATTATTTCATCGTCAGGATTTTTTCTTCTTTAATTTTGCATACAAAGGAAATTATGGCGCTCTAAGCTACCGCCATGACAATCACATTACCATCTGTGAGAATGAATGCTACATTGGACAGCCTTTCACCGGATATGCACTGACGGCTCACAGTCAGGAAGAAATTATCATCATTGGCATCCTGATCCAGAAAGAGTCATTTTTCAAAACATTTCTTCCGGTATTGTCATCAGACCCGAAGTTATTTCATTTTTTCCTGGCTCCACAAAACGATGAATATTCCGATGACTTTATCCACCTTAAATTTGAGGATCCTTTCTGTATCCGGACACTGCTGGAAATGATGGTCGTTGAATACGCAAATCCCAGAGAAGATACCCAGAAGATTCTGCAGCCTATGGTTCTGACTCTCCTGATGCAGGCCGCCCGGCAGTACCGAAACTCTGTCTCTGTCCCTGAAAACGAGACTTTGTCCGACCAGATCATCCGCTATATCAGTGAACATACTGACACAGTTTCCCTAAGCAGTATTGCACAGCATTTCGCATATCACCCGAATTATATTTCCACTCTCCTTCACCAGGAAACAGGACGCACCTTTTCCGAGATCCTGCTGGAACAGCGCATGGACCGGGCTCTCAGTCTGCTGCGGGGAACCAGTCTGTCCATAGAAGAAATTGCCGCCATGCTGGGGTGCAGCAACAGCAGCAACTTCTATAAAGCTTTTCGAAAATATTATGGATGTTCTCCGCGGAAGTATATAAATACCTGACTCTGAAGCGGCATATTTCTATTTTCCAATATGAATGATCTTCTGTACCCAGTCTTTATAGAATGATTCCTCATGGGATACCAGCAGCACAGTTCCCTGAAACTTCATAATTGCTTCCCGCAGCGCCTCCTTTGCTGTCACATCCAGATGATTAGTCGGCTCATCTAAAATCAAAAAATTGCAGGGCTTTAGCGTCAGCAGACATAATTTTACTTTTGCCTGTTCACCCCCGCTTAAAGTATGAATTTCCTGCAAAGCATGCTTCTTTCCTATTCCACATCTTGCAAGATATCTCCTTACTTCCCCTGCCGTTAGATCCGGATTATATTCTGAAATAATTTCAACCGGGGTCTTTGTTTTGTCTTCCCATGAAAAATCCTGTTCAAAGTACGCTGTCTCTGCCTGATCAGACAGTCTGAATTGCCCATCTATGCTTTTTATCTGACCTGTCAGTGTTTTAATCAGTGTCGATTTTCCTATTCCATTAAATCCTGTTATAACTGCTTTCTGTCCGCTCATAAGATTAAATTCAATTCCCTGCAAAATAGGGACATCATATCCTACTGAAAGTTGTTTTACCGTAAGATACTCCGTATGATTTGATGGAATTTCTCTAAACTTAAAAAATGGTTTTTCTTCTCTTTGGTCTGGTGTTCCTATTTTCATCATTCTTTCCAGCTGTTTCCTTCTGCCTTTCGCCATCCTGGATTTTCTTCCGGCTATGTTCTTTCGTATAAATTCTTCTGTTGCTCGTATCTTTTTTTGCTGAGCATTGTACCGGCACTCATATGTTTTCTGCCGCGCTGCCTTTTTCTCCTGAAATTCTGTATAAGTCCCATAATATTTCGTAATCGTCTTTTGATCTACATCAAAAATCCGATTGGATACCAGATTCAAAAATTCATCATCATGGGAAACTACAAGAAATGCATTTTCTATCTGAGACAAGTATCCTGCCAGCCACGCCACATGCTCATGATCCAGGAAATTCGTCGGTTCGTCCAGCAGCAGAACATCTGGCTCTTCCAGTAAAATTTTGGCCAATATTATTTTGGCTCTCTGCCCTCCGCTCATTTCAGAAATAAAACGTTCTCCGCCTAAGGATGACAATCCCAGTCCTTCCATGACTTGTTCTATTTTGGTATCTGCTGAATAATAATCTCTGATTTCCAATTCTTGTTGACACTCTGCAGCTTTCTCAAGATACTTTTCATCTCCCTGAGCTGCTCTTTCGTAATATTTCAGCATCTGCCTCTCTACTTTTTCCAAATCAGCAAATGCAGATCTCAAAAATCCCATCACTGTCATTGTCTTTTCTATTTCGGCATATTGATCCAGACATCCTGTTTTTATCCCTGGAGCCCAGACGACATGCCCGGAATCTGCTGGCAGCTGCCCAGTGCATATTTTGATCAAAGTACTTTTTCCCGCTCCATTTTTCCCAACAACACCCGCATGTTCTCCCCGATTCAAGGTTAATGCCGCATTTTCATATAAAATATTTTCTCCAAGAGAATGGGTCAGCCCCTCAATTTCCAATAAACTCATTGTATCTCATCCTTTCTTTTTGCAATAATGAAAAAAGCAGAAGACTTTGCATTCCACGCAACGCCTTCTGCTTTGATCGCTTTTCCCACTAAAAGCAAACATTCATCTGTTTTACTATTTCTATACAACAAAAGGCCGTGGATGAAACATCATCCACAGCCTTTGTCTGTCAAAAATCATACGGAAAATAAGCAATCAGATATATCAGAATTTGACAAATCCATTGCTTATGGTTCCGATGAAATCTTTCCGCGCCTTTTAAGCACTATACTCTGCACAATGTTTCATCGGTTTGAATTGTACAGAGTTAAGCTTATTCTTCGCTGGTAATCTATTTTGTATAAAAAAATTCATAATTATCTTCCTTTCAACGCAGTCAGTATAGCACTGCGTATATAATATGTCAAGCCAGTCAAAACACCATCTGCACCAGCATCATATAACAAACCGTTCCTCCTGCGATGGACAGCAGCATCTGCCGTTTCCAGAGATGAAGCCCCGCAACGGCCGCAATGGAAATCAGTTCCGGGATTCCGTGACTTCCGGACAGAATGTTTACATCCCGCAGACAGTAAATGACCAGCAGTCCGAAAACCGCGGACGGCAGCACTCTTCCAAGGTACTGAATATATTTTGGAACAGGCTTGTCCCCGGGAAATACAAGAAACGGCAGGAACCTGGTCATTGCCGTTCCCAGCACTGCCATTCCGATTATTATTATCTTTTGTGCCAGTGTCATACTGCTTCTTCTCCTTTCTCCAGAAATCTTCGTAAATACGTCAGCACACATAACATGGCCAGCATAGCCGGAATCATAAAGTTATCGGCTCCAAAGAAAATCAGACACAGCAGGGAAGCCGCGATTCCCACTACCGCACTGGTATGTCTTTTTTCTTTCATCCACTGCTCCAGAAAAATTACTACAAACATGGCAGTCATAACGAAATCAAGCCCTTCCGTGTCAAAATGGATCAGAGAGCCGCAGATGCCGCCCAGTGTCGCTCCAAATACCCAGTAAAAATGATTTAACATGGTCACAAAAAACATAAACCAGCCCCGGTCTGTGTCATCCGGTATTTCTGCCGTATAATTAATGGAAAAACTCTCATCACACATTCCAAAAATCAGATAAATCTTTTTCCATCCTGCCGCACGGTACCGATCCAGCATGGAAATTCCATAAAACAAGTGACGGGCATTGACCATCAGGGTCACTGCCAATACCTGCAGAGGATGAAAAGCTCCCAGAAGCATATTAACTGTTAAAAATTCTACCGAACCCGCAAATATAAACATGCTCATAAACAATGGATACCAGAAGCTGAAGCCGGAAACATTCATATAAATTCCATAGGTCAGGCCCAGAAACCAGAATCCCGCAAAAATTGGAATCGTATAAGGGAATGCCGCGGCAAACGCCTTTTTCAACGTATGAGATCTTTTTTTCATTCTTTTTCCTCCATTCCCTTTCTACGGATTATACAAAATCATGTGCAGCACCGCAGTTTCTTCTCCCGAATTCCGATAGGAATGTTCCGTATCCCCTTTGAACCGGATATTTTCTCCTTCTGACACCTGAAACTGCTTTCCATCGGCTTTTATTTCAACTGTTCCTGAAAACACCGTGATAAATTCCGTCGTTCCACGAAGATGAGGTTCGGACTCCCAGTAACTGTCCGGATCCAGTTCCAGATAATAAACGGCAAATCTCCGGTTCTCATCATCCGGAAAAATGGAATAGTTCCTTACTTTTCCGTCATCTTCCAGAATCGGCTGCACTTCTGCCGTCTTTACAATTTCATATGTCACTTCCGGACGCACAGTCAGCGCGTCAAACGGCACTTTCATTCCGTTGGATATTTTCCACAGCGTTGAGATCGTAGGGTTTCCATCTCCCCTTTCGATCTGCGCCAGCATGCTTTTGCTGACTCCGCTTAATTTTGCCAGTTCTTCCATGGTCAGCTTCTTTTCTTTCCTGAACCGCCTGATGTTCCCGGCTACAATCTGATTCATTGTATCCAATCTTTCTTTCCTCCTGCATTGACAATATATTGTATTTATATTATCATTATATCACACAAATCGCAACATAACATACTTTTTGTTCCATTATATTATTCTTTTGAGATATTATAAAGAGGAGAAGAACTATGACTGAATTCACAATCCATCAATTTCAGGATAAATATACCCGGGATGTCATCGATCTGGTCCTTCATTTTCAAAATGACGGCACCCGCCCGCCTGTTTCCGTTGACGATCAGCCGGATCTGCTGAATATTACCGGTGAATATATAGAAAAAGGCGGCAATTTCTGGATTGCCGCCAGACACGGAACACTGATCGGATCCATCGGCATTATGCCGTACACCCCAGAAATTGCCGTCTTAAAGAAATTTTTTGTATATGAAGATTATCAGGGCGAACCGTATCACATCGGACAGAAACTATATCAGCGCCTCCTGACTTTTGCCCGGGAAAAGGGCTTTAAAACCATCCTTCTGGATACTCCTTATAATACAGACAGAGCCCATGCCTTTTATGAACAGGCCGGTTTTCGAAAAGTCACGGAAGATCAGCTTCCAATCCGGTTCAGTCATCCGTATAAAGACTGTGATTTCTTCCTGCTGGAATTATAATCTTTTGGTTTCAGAACCCGAGTGACAGACATCGTCTGATCCTCAGGTTCTGAAACATTTTTTTAATTCAGCGTATCATCTTTCAAAATCTCACTCAAATCACAATTTAAAACTCTTCTGCCCCCGATAAAATACGCCAGTCCCACAAAAAATATAATCACAGCTGCAAATGCCGCCACCGGTATGATCGGTGCTTCCCGCAAAAACACCTCAGGATTCAGGTGACTTGCCGCAAGCATAAATGTAACCGCTGCTGCAGTCAGAGGAATTGTGATCAGAATCGGACGCCCTGCTGTTACAAATGCTTCCATACAAAATACACTCCGTATATCTTTTGGTGTCATGCCTATGGACAGATACTGGGCAAATTCTCTTTTTCTCTGCTGTACAAATCCCAGCGTTACAGAAAATATATTGGCAATTCCGATGACTGCGATCAGAATGCAGAATCCTCCGATGATCATTTTGACTCCCTGAAGCATTTCTTCATTTGATATCCTTTCCCGGATGCGGTTTTCTATTTCATAATCGTAAGATGTATCCAATATCTTTTCTATCCCGTCTCCTATCAAACTGCATCCCTCAAGATCAATTCCCTGACGCCCCAGAATCCGGATATAAGTTGTCGTTTCACCGGTATGGGCTCCCATTCTTTCCCACAGAGAAAGGGGCATAAACTGAACCAAAGCATAGTCTGCATACTCCTCTCTGAGCTTCGGCTCATCCTGTGTATACGCCAGTATAGGGATTTCCCGCATTTTAATTTCTTCCGCGGCCGCTGCTGCCGTTTTATTTTCCTTTACAAATGGAATGTATTTTCTGTCTCTGAAATTGCTGTTTTTGCTGTCCCAGATACGATTCAAAATAATAGTACCGTCCAGCCCCGGAGATGCTCCGATCTCTCTGCAGTATTTCAGAAAACTCTCATCATCCATAATAATGACAGGCGATATCACTGTATCATTTCCCTGTTTATCTTTTTCGACTTCATTTTCTGTCAGGGCTTCCAGCCCGCCCAGCGCCAGCATCTGAGGGCTCTGCCATTCCCGGGGCAGAGAAATTCGCATTTCCGCTTTCTGATATAAAATACTGTCACGGATTCCCGGAAGATTCCTGATTTCCTGTGTCCGGTCAAAATCAGCAAGCTCTGTATTTTTAATTTCCGCCATAACGTCCCATGTATCCTGATATCTCTCAAAATACGTATAACGTGTACTGATATCAGACAAAGTAAAAAAGCACAGCATCAAAGCAAAACTTAAAAATGATAAAACCAGAGACACATTGGAAATCCTGTAAGCTCTGTTCTGCGCTTTCATTGCATTTCCCGCCAGTTCTCCTTTGATTCCAAAAATTCCGGACAGAACTGTCCGGCGCTTTCTTTTATTCAAATGCAGCCCTTCTTCATTCCGTACTGCTTCCATCGGCGTCATCCGGCTTAATTTTACGGCTGGAATCCACGCAGATAAAAGCACAGTAACTGCCGCGAGAAAAAGAGAAACTGTCAGTATCACAGGATGATATTGAAATACGGCCGGATGTCGTCCTGCCACATTCTCAGCGAAATGATTGACTGCTTTTATGACAGCATAACTGCTTCCGATTCCCGCCGCCGTTCCCAGAAGAATCGGCAAAATACTCAGCGCTGCCGCTTCCTGAAGGAGACACGTCCGGATCTGTCCGGGTGTGGCCCCAATGCCTGAAAGTATTCCAAACTGACGGATCCTCGCCCTCATTGAAATTTCAAAAGAATTCCTGATAATGAGAATCAGCGACAGACAAATGAAAAACAGGACCACTGCACAAAACGGCAAAAGCAAAGGCGGTTCTTTATCCTGCGGATCCGTGATAAAATAACAGGACAGCAGCTGTACATGGTACTGGATTTCCTCTTCTTCCACTCCAAGATACCGGGCAATTCCAGGCATATCGCTGTAAATTGTCCGCAGATTTTTAAAATAAATATCTATCACGGTCTTCTCATCCGATAAATCTTCATTTAACTCTGCCCGCTCTACATTCTTAAACTGCTGAATTTTCTTTATGTCATTTTCGCTGAGTTCAGAAATGATCCGCCCCTGCCATCCTCCCTCTTCCAGTTCAATCCTTTCAATCTCATATTTCCACAAATTAAAGGCCATGGTACAGATCAATGACAGGAACATCATGGCACCGAATACTGCCATCATAATAGAAATACAGGTCCTTCGGTTATGTTTCAGATAACTTTCTGAATAATTTTTCCACATATCCTACCTCCTGCTCTGATCTGCGATGATACGTCCATCTTCCATCGTAATAATGCGGTCTGCTTCCAAAGCAAATTTTTCATCATGGGTGACCAGCAGGATTGTCTGCTTCAGATTCCGGTAAAATACTTTTAACAAATCCATGATTTCTCTGGAATTTTTCCGATCCAGGTTCCCGGTAGGCTCATCAGCCAGCAAAATAGCCGGACGGTAGATCAGAGCTCTTGCAATGGCAGCTCTCTGCTGCTGCCCTCCGGACAGCTGATATGGAAGCATGTTTCGCTTTTCCTCCAGCCCCAGTGTCTTTATAATCTGTTCATAATATTCCCGTTCCGGTTTCCGCTTGTCCAACAGCAGAGGCATCAAAATATTTTTTTCAATGGTCAATGTGGGAATCAGATTATAAAATTGATAGACCAGTCCTATCTTTCTTCTTCTGAAAATTGCCGCTTCGGAAGCATTTAATGTTCCCAGATCCACCCCGTCCACTATGACAGATCCTTCTGTCGGGCTGTCCACACTTCCAAGAATATGCAGAAGTGTAGATTTGCCCGATCCCGATCTCCCGACCACGGCTGCAAATTCTCCCTGTTCCACTGACAGATTTACCCCGTTCAGCGCCGTCACCTGGTTTTCCCCTTTTCCAAATTTCTTTATCACGCCTTCACATCTGAGAATCTCCATCTCCGTCCTCCTTTGACTTCATTTTTTCTTATCATAGCAAAGAAAAATGACATTCCGGTGACATATGGAAGCAGCGGCTATTCCCTCTGATATATCCGAATCTCAAAGCAGGCGCCTCCCTGCGGACGATTATATGCTCTTACAACCCCATTCTGCATTTCAATGATTTCCTTCGCAATGGAAAGACCGATTCCTGTGCTGTCTTTTTGTGCATTTCTGCCTCTGAAAAACCGGTCAAACAAATACGGTATATCTTCTTCCGGAAAACCTGGTCCCTCATCCCATATGTTTATCTGTGTATACAGCAGATTTTTTTCATAAGTACAATAAACTCTTCTTCCTTTCGTACTGTGTTCCATACAGTTTTTCATCAGATTCATCACAGCCTCCATGGTCCATTCCGGGTCTGCCGTAATATCTGTCTCTTCTGTCTTTAAAACATCAATAGAAACACCATATTGCAGCGATAATTCCTGCAAATTATCCGCTGCCATCATCAGCAGAGTAAAAACATCGGTTTTGCTTTTTTCCAGAACAAGCGTCCCCGCATCAATACGGGCAAGGAGAAGCAGTGCTTCTTCCAGATGTTTTAATCGATTCAGCTGTCTTTTTATTTGAAGAATATATTTAGATGAATTTGTCGTCTGCAGCATCTGCAAAGACAAAGAAATAGATGTTACCGGCGTTTTCAGCTGATGGGCAATATTGGAAAGATGATCCGCAAACTGATTTTTTGCTCTGACTGCGTGATCCCGTGTCTGCCGCAGTGATGTGACGGTTTTATAGATTTCATCCTGTAATTTTGAAAACTCTCCTTCTGTTTCTTTTCGAAACATCGCATAATCCCCATGATTCATTTTTTCCAGATTCTCTGTCAGCGTGCGGATCCGCTGAAATATATTCTTTTTCCAATATATAAAAACGCATGAAAATAAAATGCCTCCTGTCAGAAGCCCGGCGCCTGCGCTTTTCAGAAAAATTCCCCGGTTCCATTTCAGATCAGACGGGGTATATCCAAAAGTTTTCAGATATCCGGAAGTTTCGGATTCTCTCAGAACATCTTTCTCTTTGATAATTTCCAGCATCGTCTGTTCCACATCCGGTCGTTCTTCCTGCAGTCTTTCACAAAAAGCGTCCAGCAGTCTGTACTGTTCTCTCACCTGATACTGATACATTGCAAAAGCAGAGACAGAACAGACAATAAGAAAAGCGGCAAGCCCCATTAGAATCTTCATTTTCCGTTCTGTCATATTTCATCCTCCATACGATACCCAAAACTCCTTATGGTTTTGATATATGCCGGCTGGTTCAGCTTCTGACGCAGACGTTTCATGGCGACAGTCAGTGTATTATCGTTCACAAAGTTTCCATTTTCATCCCATATTTTTTCCAGCAGTCTCTGCCTTGTCACTGTCATTCCCTTATGTTCCATCAAAATAAGAAGCAGCTGATATTCTGACCGGCTCACGGAAACCTCCTGCCCGCCGCAGAATACCATCATTTTTTCTTTATCAATGGTCAGATTCCCGCAGGATATCACCGTCTGCCCGGGAACAATTCCTGCTCTCCGAAGCAGGGCACAGATGCGTGAATACAGAACTTCCAATTCAAATGGCTTTTCCACATAGTCATCTGCGCCATTCTGAAATCCTTTTACAATATCCTTTGTTTCATTCCTGACCGTTAGAAACATCAGCGGCAGATCCTGCCATCTGGAGCGAATCCACCGGCAAAGCCGGCTCCCTTCTTCATCCGGGAGATTCCAGTCCAGCAAAATAAGCTCCGGACGCTGTTTTCCCAGTGATTCTTTTACTTCCTCTGCGGCCCTGTAAAGCGTCACTTTGAAATTTCGTGATTCAAGATATTCTTTTACAATCCCTGCAATGTCTTCATCATCTTCTACATAATATATTTCTGTCATAACATTCCTCTTACATTCAGCAAAATCGATTCCCATAACAAAAAATACAAAGATCTTCCTCATCCTGTCATAAGGAAAACCCTTGTATTTTCAGTCTATCACAGCCGCAGAGACACCGTCAACGCACCTGCGCATACTTCATATTTAACGTTTTCCAGAACGCCGCAAGCATGATGATTCCCGTGATCAGTGCGATCACTTCGGCAGTCGGCGCTGCCCACAGAATTCTCTCCACACCTGCCAGCCGGCGCAGAATGAATAAAAGCACAATATCCAGTGAGCCTTTGTGGAGAACGGACAAAACAAACGGTTCCACACCTCGTCCCACCGCCTGAAATACTGCAATGATCACAAAGGTTATCGTATACACCAAAAGGCACAGAAAAACTGCCGCCACCGCACTGGCAAAAATCTGCTCTTCCCTGGCCGCAGAATCTTCTTCTATTTCTTTCTGCAATTTTCCGCTTTTACGCATTTTGATTCACTTCTTTTCTTACCTTCTCGACCCATGCGTCGATATCTTTATCCGGAGTTTCCAGATGATCTCCTCCTGAGGAATCAAATTTAATTTCCATTTCACAGGCAAAGGATGCTCCTTTGCAGGCTTTCTTCATATCTTTAATCACATGTCCCGGCCAGCCGCCGTTGGTCATAAATGGTATCACGGTTTTTCCTGTAAAATCTGTCTGCTCCAGAAAAGTATGGACTGCCGGAGCCATGGTATACCACCAGGTCGGTGTTCCTACCGCGATCACATCGTACTGAGATAAATCTACGCCAATTGGTTTTATCTGCGGCTTATATCCTTCATTTACTTCTCTCTTTCCCTGGGCCACTACATCTTCATAGCTTCCTTCATATGGCTTTGCGGTGTCGATCCTGATCAGATCCGCTCCTGTTCCTTTACTTAGCCGCTCCGCGATCCTCTTTGTATTGCCATTAGACCAGGAATAATAAATTACTGCCATTTTTTTCATATTTCTCCCACCTTATCTTCTTATGACTGCTGTTTCACACAGCTTCTCTTCCAGCATAATTCTACTCCTGTCTGTTTCTCAAAAGAAGAAACCATTCGTTAAAAGAGTTATAACCTATAGTTTATAGTCGGTTTCTGTCTTTTTTATAAGAATTCTTTTTTCAATTCTGTTATGACTAATTTTGCAGCGGGAGTAAAGGTCTGATATTTCTTCCATATAATATACATAGGTGATTCCAAGGCAGGCTCCAGCGGCCGAAAACACAGTTCTCCATCTTTTCCTGTATAGATCAGTTCGTCAAATCCCAATACATATCCAAAATTTTCACGAACCATGACCGACGCATTGAACAGCAAATCATATGTAGCCACGATATGCAGTTTATCCTGCGCTTCCCCAAACCATCTTGGCATTTCATCCTCCATAGCCTGCCGGGACAGAATCAAAGGAATATGAATCAGATCTTCCAGACAGATAAATTCCTTCTCTGCCAGACTACTGTCTTTTCGCATAATCAAGCCCCAGCGGTCCATCGAAGGCAGTTTCAGATAATTATATTTCACAGCATCTGGTTCCTGAACAATAATCGCAAAATCCAGCAGGCCTTGTCCCAGTCTTTCATTTACGGCATCTGTACCGCTGCTGTAAAAATGATAACGAATCAAAGGATATTCTTTCTGCAGTTTTCTAATCGCTCGGATAAAATACTGAATACCGTTTGATTCCGCACAGCCAACACGAATATCTCCTCCATTGATTTCATCCAAAGTTTTTATCTTTTCTGCTGTCTTATCCACCATATCTAGTATATCTTCTGCTCTCTTTTGAAGCAGACGTCCTTCTTCTGTCAATTTAATACTGTAATTGGTGCGTACAAATAATTTCTTTCCCAGTTCTTCCTCCAGATTTTTTAACTGACGCGATAGCGTCGGCTGGGAAATGTGCAGCCTCTGTGCTGTTTTTGTAATATTCTTTTCTCTGGCGACTTCCAGAAAATAACGCAAAACTCGTAATTCCATTTTATTTCCTCCTTTTTTAGTATATCAGATTCAGTTATTTATTTTTCAAATATCTATAAATAATTTTTAAATATTTTACATTTCTAATACCCCCAATTATAATGAAACTACCTGATAAAATTCAAAAGGAGGAATTTCGTTTTGACTGTTCAAGATGTAATTGAAGGATTCAGAGAAAACGCACCATATGACCCGGAAAGAAGCGCTTATGCGAATGTTTTATTTCAGGAAGCCATCCAGATTGGAATGGAACTGAATACCCGGTATCATACTCCGGAAGAGATCGTCAAAATCATGAGCCGTCTGACCGGCAGACAGGTCGATGACAGTTTCCGGCTGTTCCCGCCTTTTTATACTGACTTCGGAAAAAATATTACTTTTGGAAAAGATGTGTTTATAAATTCCTGCTGTCATTTTCAGGATCAAGGCGGTATTTCCATTGGCGATGGAACTATGATCGGCCACAGCGCTGTTCTCGCCACCATCAATCACGACCTGGAACCTTCTAAAATGAGAAAAAATCATTATGCTCCCATTATCATTGGAAAACATGTATGGATTGGTTCCAATGCCACAATCTTATCCGGCGTTACCATTGGAGACTGGGCAGTCATAGGCGCAGGGGCTGTTGTTACAAAGGATGTTCCTCCTATGACAGTTGTCGGAGGAGTTCCCGCAAAAGTCATTCGCAGAATTAAAGATAAAAGGAGCTGATCCTCATGAAAAAACTGACTCTGCTTCTGATTACTTTTTCTTTTTTATTCATTCTGTCTGCATGCAGTCAGGAAAAAACGAAAAAATCCTCAGACTCCTCATCGACAGCATCCAGACAGACATCAGAAACTCCAGGAAATTTTAATTTTGATTCTAAAACCGTAACACTTAACAGCGGCTATCAAATGCCTGTATACGGTCTGGGCACTTACAGCCTGCATGGTAAGGAATGCAAAACTTCCGTTACAGCCGCATTAAATAATGGCGTCCGGCTGATTGATACCGCTCATGCATACGGAAATGAAAAGGAAATAGGTGAAGCAGTACGGTCATCTGACGTTCCCCGAAAGGAAATCTTTATCATCACCAAACTTTATCCGGATCAGTTTTCCGATCCGGAAGCCGCCATCGAAGAGGCCTTAGATCAGCTTGACCTTGGATATATTGATATGATGCTCCTGCATCATCCCGGGAATGGAGATGTAAAAGCTTACAAAGCCATGGAAAAAGCAGTTAAGGAAGGAAAAATTCATTCCATTGGTCTGTCGAACTGGTATATAGAAGAACTGGAAGAATTTCTTCCTCAGGTTGATACCGTTCCTGCCCTGGTACAGAATGAAATCCATCCATATTATCAGGAAAATGATGTTATTCCATATATCCAGGAACATGGCATCACGGTACAGGGATGGTATCCTCTTGGCGGCAGAGGCCATACTCAGGAACTTCTGAACGATCCGGTTATATCAAAAATTGCAGAACACCACGATAAATCTTCTGCCCAGGTAATCCTTCGATGGAATCTGCAGAAAGGCGTTGTTGTAATTCCCGGATCAAGTAATCCAGAGCACATCAAAGAAAACACAGAACTTTTTGATTTTGAACTAACCGATGATGAAATGATGCAGATCCATGACCTGGACCGCGGTGAAAAACATGACTGGTATTAAAAAGGAGGAAATAAATAAAAGTTCTCGCAATTAACGGAAGCGCCAGAAAAAACGGAAACACAGCAATTCTCATTCAGCAGGTATTGGATGTATTACAGGAAGAAGGATTTGAAACAGAAATGATCCAGCTTTCCGAACATAAAATAGAGCCCTGCAGAGCATGCTGGGCCTGCAGCGGTCAAAAGAACTGCTTTCATAAAAATGATGACTTCTATGATATTTTTGAAAAAATGAAAGCATCTGACGGCATTCTGCTTGGCTCTCCCGTTTATTCAGCCAATATTTCTTCTGCCATGCAGGCACTTCTGGAGCGCTCAGCCGTCGCAGCCGATATGAATCCTGGTCTGCTGTCTCATAAAGCAGGCGCCGCTGTCGCAGCAGTCCGCAGAGGAGGCGGACTCCAGGCGGTCGATGCCATGAATCATTTTTTCCTGAATCACGAAATGATTCTTCCTGATTCCACTTACTGGAACATAGCTTACGGACAGATGCCTGGTGATGTAAACGCGGATTCCGAAGGTTTGGCAAACATGAAAAATCTAGGGCAGAATATGGCGTTTCTATTAAATTTATTAAGGAAATGAAAAAAAAGAACTTCAGGTCTTGTGTCCTGAAGTTCTTTTTCTTCTGCCTGATCAGGCTTTATTTTTCATCTGCAAATGGTTTTACATCTTTTACCGCGTCTTCCAGGGTGATGCGGGCATCATTGTTATCAATGTCGATCAGGATATATTTGTCATTTCCCATCTTCAGCTCTTTCATATAAGTGAGCTGACGAAGGCCATGACGGGTTTCCATACGCTCTACCAGATCTTTGTGATCCTCTTCTTTCAGCGCATATACAAGATCAACAGACGCCTGATCTACCGCAAGGATATCTGTGGATGCAGTGATTCCAATATTCGGCGTTACCACCGGCATGGCAGCGCATCCCTCACAGTCGCAGGATACAGACATGTTGCGCATTACATTAATATAGGTTACCTGTTTTCCGAAATGATCAATGGATGCTTTGGTAGATTCTGTCATCCTTTCCATGAATTCTTCCGTCTTGATATCCCACATATCATCAGAACCCGGCGTTGTGTGGATCATTTTCTTTCCGATTCTTCCATCTGCGCATCCGATTCCGATATTTTTGTTGGATCCGCCGAAACCACCCTGGGTATGACCTTTAAAATGAGTCAGCGCCAGCATGGAATCGTAATTTAACAGATTCTTTCCGACAGACATTTCAGAAAACCATTTTCCGCCTTTTACCGGCAGCATTGCCGTACCGTCTTCGTCCATGATATCCACAGGACAGAAGGTCCAGCCGTTGACTTTCAGTGTTTCTCTGTGCTGTTCTGTCGTATAACGGTCACCTTCATAATAGGTATTTGTTTCAATAATGGAAGCATCCGGGAGTTCATCCTGAATTAATTCTTTCACCCATTCCCTCGGAATAATATTCGGTCCATTTTTCTCTCCCGTATGAAGTTTGATTCCTACTTTGCCAGAGAGATCCGCACTGACTCTTTTATAAATTTTCTTTAATCCCTCAGCAGATAAATCTCTTGTAAAATATACGATAGACTCATTTCCTGTACGCTCTTCGTATGGGATATAATGTTCTCCTCCGGTTCCCGGAACTATCTTTTTATCACACATGCTAATTCCCTCCTCTTCATGATTTCAATTGCTATATTATCATTTTAACACTTAAACTTCACTTCAGGTCAACCTGAATCTGACAAATCAATAAGGATTATACTATAAGCGTAAACCTGTACATAATTTGCAATATAAAAGGAGAGGACTTCATCCTCTCCTTGTCTATCTCTGTTTTGATTCATTTTTCCGCTGCCCCGCAGACACCTTAAAAATAAGAAACGGATTCTTCCCGTTCTCCTGACAGCACCCGCTTTTTATAACGTACTGGTATAATTTTATAATACAGCTGATAGCATATGATATTTAACAAAACTGCTGATGCTACATCAATCACACTATGCTGCTTTAAGAATACCGTTGATAAAATGATGGCTGCCGTCAGCACTCCGGCTCCTGCAAGTCCCGCTTTCTGCTGTTTTAATTTCCTGTTATCTTTCTGTTTTTCTATTCTTCCTCTGGTATGTTCATACAACGCAAGCCAGCATGCGGAAGAACAGAAGACATGCATACTTGGAAGGACATTCGTCGGCGTATCCATATGATACAGCATTTCCACCAGCTTGATAAAAATTCCGTCTCCCGTCAGTTCCGGCCGTAATGCCTGCCCATTGGGATACACAAAACAGGTAATGATAAATACCGTCATTCCGGTTCCTAATGAAACAAGCAGCTGATAATATTCTTTACTGCTTCTCTTCCCAAAGGCAAAATAGCAGATCACGCAGGTAATATATAAAAACCACATCAGGTAAGGAATAATAAAATATTCACAAAATGGTATCTGATCATCAATGACTGAATGAATCATATGCAGCTTAGCACTGCTGTTATTCTCCAGAAAAACAAAGGCCGCCATATAAAAAAAGCCGTAAACGGGAATGACCCATATCCTTTTTTTCTTCCACAAACCATTTATGCTCATGACAATTCTCCTTTTTCACTACCCCATTTTTATCTTCTCTAAGTATAGCGATATTTGTCTTGTACTGGCAAGTAGAAATAGAAAAAAATGTCTGTTTTTGTCGCTTTTTTTCTCTGACTTTCAATATCTCAGCCTTTCGTCAAAGCATGATTCTAATATCATATTATCCCCCGAAACACTCCTATGATATGCAGAAATTTATGAAAAAGAACTGCCATCCTGCGGTTCATAATCAACAGGATTCACTCTTTTATGGAATTCTTCAATCATGGACTCCAGAGTGATGCCTTCCATGGTCTGCCGGATAGAATCTTCTATTTTCTGATAAGGATCCTGCAGTACAAATCGAATATTTTTCGCTACCGGACATTTTCGGTCTTCACAGGAATGAATCCCGATCAGAGAAGAAAGCCCCTCTGGTTCCATCGCATCATAAATCATATACAAAGTAATTTCAGATGGTTCTTTAAGCAGTTCTGCCCCTCCAGGACCACGCGCGACTGAAATCATCCCTGCTTTTTTCAATGCACTAAGTATATTTCGAATTATGACCGGATTACATCCGGTGCTCTGTGCCAGCAGTGTACTTGTCACTCTGGCTCTTCCTTTTGCTTCATATATAAAAATCAAACAGTGTACTGCCACTGAACACTTCATGCTGATCTGCATTGTATCACCCTTTCACGATCTCTCTCAGCTCATTAGATGTAAATCTTGACTTTACATCATTTTGGTGATATTCTGACAAGAGATGTAATTTTTTATTTTACATCTTCACATTTTACATGGTCTGTAAAAGGATTGCAAGCAAAAGCCTGCAGCTCTGTCCTTTCCAGAACGGAATCAAAATGATTGGAGGAACACAAAATGAAATTTTATGAAATCTGTTTCAGCCCTACCGGCGGAACAAAAAAAGCAGCTGATATTTTAAGCAATGAACTAAGTTCTGAAATCCATCCGATTGATCTGACTGACAGCAAGCAAGATTTTTCCGATATCTCTCTTTCTGATGATGATACTGCTGTCATCGCTGTACCATCTTACGGCGGAAGGGTTCCGGAACCGGCAGTCAGCCGCCTTGCTTCTATAAATGGAAACGGAGCGAAAGCCGTTCTTGTATGTGTATATGGAAACCGCGCATATGAAGATACTCTGGCTGAACTGCAGGATACTGCAAAACAGGCAGGATTCCGTGTGATATCCGCTGTCGCAGCCATTGCAGAACATTCCATCGCCCGCCAGTTCGCCGCAGGTCGTCCGGATTCCGAAGATGAGACACAGTTAAAAGAATTTGCCGGACAGCTCCGTGAAAAAATCTCTTCCGGCAATATTGACGAGCCATCCATTCCCGGCAATCGTCCATATAAGAAAAGAGGCGGCTCCGGCATGGTTCCAAAACCTTCCAAAGACTGTGTCAAATGCGGAATCTGCGCTGAAAAATGCCCGGTTCAGGCCATTGACAAAACAAATCCTAAAAAGACCGACAGCAAGGCCTGCATCTCCTGCATGCGCTGCATTTCCGTCTGTCCTCACTCTGCACGAAAGATCAACGGCGTTATGCTTGCCGGCGTTAACGCCATGCTGAAAAAAGTATGTTCTGAAAGAAAAGAATGTGAACTGTATCTTTAAGACAAGATATTCTCATAGACATATTAAATGAATAAAAGTGACATTTTCCCCCCAAAAAAGGCGCCAAAACTTTTGACGCCTTTTTTCTATATTGGGAAAATTTCATGACAGCAGCTTCTGTAGAGTTCTTTCCAAAACCACCAGCTGCTTCTTTTGCTTACTTTTTGATAAATTTTTTATCTGCATCAGAGATGCTCTCATCGTCAGAAATATATCGTTCCGCTCTCATATGCAGATCGTATTTTTCCCGAAGCTCCGCAATCGTATTCATCATAGGTGAGGCATGATGAACATCGATGGATTCCTGATCTTTCCAGCTGTCAATCAGCAGAACTGTTTCCGGATCGCTCATTGGGAAAAAATAGTCATATTTTTCATTTCCATCTTCTGCACGGATTAATGCAGCCGTTCCGCTTTGCTCCATTTCCTCAGCAAACTTACGCGCATTTCCGTCTTTTCCTGTATAATACAAATTCATTGTGATGCTCATAGTACTTTCCTCACTTTCTTAAATTTGTGACAATGATTCTTTTTAAATATCCTCGTCTCCCGGATTCTGCCTGGGAGCAGAAAACAGCCGCTCACTGTTTTTCATTTTCATCATTTTAAAAGATGAAACAACTTGTCTGTTTTTAGAATACGATGTTTTTGACATCATGTCAATATACTTGCTGAATCCCTGGTATAAATCCTGCTGCTTCCTTTCTTGTTTCCGGTACGATATTTGGGGCTTTCTTCTTCACAGCATCTCTTAAAAAATGAGGATATCTTACAAGCCTTTTTTATTTTTCGATGCTACAATGAATATCACAGAGCAAAAACATATACAAAGACATTCACAGAAAGCAGGAGGAAATCTGAAATGAGTTTACAAAACAAAAAATGTGTCATGATCATTGATGAAAATCTGCCGCTTGGCATTATTGCAAATACAGCGGCTATTATGGGGATTACTTTAGGCAGGGAAATGCCGGAAGTGGTAGGTCAAAATGTCACAGACCAAAGCGGAAATGAGCATCTCGGCATCATCACGTTTCCCGTGCCAGTCCTAAAAGGTTCACCGGAAACCATCAAAACAATCCGTGAAAAACTCCATCAGCCCGGCTTTCAGGATTTAACCGTGGTTGACTTTTCCGATCTGGCTCAGAGCTGCAAAACCTATGATGAATTTACCGATAAAATGAGAAAAACATCCGAAAATACGCTGCAGTACTTTGGACTTGCCATCTGCGGTTCTAAAAAGAAAATCAATCAACTTACAGGAAGTCTGCCGCTGCTAAGATAAAATAGGACAGGTTAATTTCCTCTTAGAAACGCTGAAATTTTTACATGCTCCTCATCATCTTTATCTGCACTACAGCATCACAAATCTCATCGAAATTAATATCAGCGGCATCTTCACAATCTTTCTGATAAGTCCTCCACTGCTTTATCATCGCATCACTGTTTCTGACAACATCAATGATATTCTTATAATCCTTCAGAATCTCCGATGAACCTCGTTTCTTGGATGATGCATCCATGTCCATAGTGGCACGGGTGTCTAAACCTGCGAAACTTCTTCGCATACTCTGACAGAAGCAGGATGTTCTTGTCCTTCCTGACTGCATATCGTTTGAACGCTTCTGCAATAACACCCCTGTCTATTCCTCCTCGTTTACGCAAAATATCACATAAAGTTCGCTCCATATATTTTCTTTTGCAAGCTGTATTATTTTATCTGCGACATTCTTTTCCTATAACTCATATCTGTTCTTAATTCCTTCCAAATATCCACATTTAGAATAGAAAGATGGGATGCTTATCCACATCCCATCTTCGCTGTTTTCTTAATGTTTGGAAAGCAAACACACAGTCTCCACATGTACGGTGCCCGGAAACATATCAACACATCCCGCCTGTTCTACTTCATATCCTGCTTCCCGGAACATTTCCAGGTCTCTTGCCAGACTGGTCGGCTTGCAGCTGATGTACACCATTTTCTCCACGCCGTAGCCGATGATCTTCGGCAGCGCTTTCGGATGGATTCCGTCTCTCGGCGGATCCAGCACGATGATATTCGGTTTTTCTTCCAGTTCATCCAGTACTTTCAGCACATCTCCGGCAATAAATTCACAGTTATTCAGTCCATTCAGCCTTGCATTTCCCTTTGCTGCTTTTACGGCCTCTTCCACGATTTCCACACCGACAACTTTCTTTGCCACCGGCGCCAGCATCTGGGCAATGGTCCCGGTTCCGCTGTACAGGTCAAAGATCACCTGATCTTTTGTTTCTCCTACATAATCTCTGGCTGTCTCATACAGCACTTCTGCCCCCAGCGAATTGGTCTGGAAGAAAGAAAACGGAGAAATCTTAAATTTCAGCCCCAGGATTTCTTCAAAGAAATAGTTCTGCCCATGAAGGATTTCCATAGAATCTGCCTGTACCACATCTGCCAGACTGTCGTTTACCGTATGCAGGATTCCTACAATCTGTCCCTGGAGTTTCAGGACTTCCAGCGCCTCCACAAGTTTTGTAAAATCCGCCGCTCCCTGGGAGGTTGTTACGATGTTGATCAGGATATCTCCGGAACATTCTGCCCTGCGCACTACCAGATGACGCCAGTATCCTTCATGGCGCATTTTGTGGTAAAACGGCAGTCCCATATCCTTTACTTCGTTTAATACACACTGGACGATTCGATTGTAATCATCATCCACAATTTTACACCCTGTAATGTTCACAATATCATGAAACGTGTTCTTTTTGTGCATTCCCAGAGCCAGAGGGCCGTCTTTTACTTCATCTCCAAAAGAGAATTCCATCTTGTTGCGGTATCCCCACTGCTTCGGACTTCCTTTGATTCCGTTCCATTTTTCATTCGGAACAAAATCTTTTAATAATTCTCTTACCTGTCCTTCTTTTATTTTCAGCTGATTTTTATAAGAAACAGTCTGATAAAAACATCCGCCGCAGGCGCCGAAATGTTCACATTCCGGCTGCACATCTTCCAGTTTTGACGGCTCCAGCACTTCCAGCAGACGGACCTGTCCTCCATTCCTGCGTTTTTTTGTCACCTGTCCCCGGATTTTCTGTCCTTCGATCACACCTTTTACTGTAATTGTCCTGTCCTCATATGAAAATGTTCCTTTATTTGGAAATTCCACATGATCCACAACCCCTTCTATAATATCCTTTTTCCTCATCTTCTTTCCTTTCTATTCTTATGTATGACAGAAAAAAGCGGACAAGTCCGCTTCCATCTCCTGATTTGCGCATGTTTCATATTCGCAGAAAAAAAGACAGAAATGTCCATCTGCATTCCTATCTTCTTTTTCTTCTAGTAAAGCATCAGTTCTCCAAACTGTTCTCTGTAATATCCATGGGCATAATGCGCCTGCCCTTCGTCGTCGATCTCCATCATCAGGAATGTCGGCTTTCTTCCCGGCTGCCTCGGATATGAAATGCTTCCAGGATTGAGGATCGTCACATCCTCGCCAATCTCTATAAACGGTACATGGGTATGTCCATACATTACGATGTCATATCCATATTCCAAAGCATGTTCTCTCAGATATTCCACACCGGAATTTACATAGTATCCGTGTCCGTGAGTTACCAGGACCTTATAATCTCCAATCTGTACTTCTTCTTCACTTGGAAGATCCAGGTAATAATCGTTATTTCCTGCGACCATAACCACAGGACATCCTGCAATCTCCCGTATGTATGAATCTCCGCGTTCTACATCACCACAATGGATCATCATATCGATATCCCCGACCTGATCGAGGACCCCTTTTATATCATCATTGCGGCCGTGAGAATCACTGATTACCAATATTCTCATAAAACATCTCCTTAAAGAACTTCCTTCATTTTCCTCAGCGCCTCTCCGCGATGGCTCAATTCATTCTTCTCATTGCTGCTCAGCTGTGCGCTATATTTCTTAAGCTCCGGCAGATAAAAGATCGGATCGTATCCAAATCCATTTTCTCCGCTCGCCTCATATCCTATAATCCCTTCCATAGTACCACGAGTCGTATAGGTTTGTCCATCAGGAAATATTGCTGCAATGACACAAACAAACCTCGCTGTTCGCTCCTGTTCCGGTACATCCTTCATTTTATCCAATATGATCTGATTTTTTTCCGTATATGGGGTATCTTCCCCAAGATATCTGGAAGAGTACACACCCGGACCTCCGTCAAAGGCATCGATTTCCAGACCAGAATCATCTGCAAGCGTCAGTTCCCCGGTGGCTTCCATAACTGCTCTTGCCTTGATCAAAGCATTTTCTTCAAATGTTGTTCCATCTTCCACGATTTCCAGATCCACTCCTGCTTCCTTCATGGACAGGATCTCGTAGCCGGAATCCGCAAGAATCTCACGGACTTCTTTCATTTTCCCTTCATTTCCTGTAGCGAAAATCAGTTTCTTTTTCATCTCGGCTCCCTTCTTGGTGGTTTCGGTCCCAGATACTGAAGATATTCTCCCCGTATCATTCCATTGTATACTTTTCGTTTCCTTGCAGCTTTTCCTAAATATTTCTCTGCATCCTCGTATGAGGTAATCACATATTTGGACCAGGTGTCCAGACGATCAAACGCTTCTCTCATCTGCCCATACAATTCCGGAAGATCTTTTCGGTCTTCCAGGCGCTCTCCATACGGAGGATTGGCAATAATAAAGCCATATGGCTTGCTGTGCCGCAGATCTTTTACTTCTCTCTGCTGAAAATGAATCAGATCATCGACCTCTGCGTCTCTGGCATTTTCTCTGGCAATCCTCAGCATCTGCGGGTTCTTGTCGTATCCCTGCAGATCCATCTGTACATGTTCCAGGACTGCGTCTCCTGCCTCATCGGCTGCTGCATACCATGTTTTTCTCGGTACAAAATCCCAGTTTTCCGCTTCAAACGAACGATTGATTCCCGGCGCGATCCGCTTTCCCATCATCGCCGCTTCAATCAGAAAGGTACCGCTTCCGCAGAATGGATCCACCAGGATCCTGTCTTTGTTCCACGGCGTCAGCATCAGAAGCGCTGCGGCAAGCGTCTCACGGATCGGCGCCTCACTGACCAGCTTCCGGTATCCTCTTTTATGAAGAGGCGTTCCTGAAGTATCCAGACTGATGGTTACCTGATCTTTCAATATAAAAACACGGACCGGATAGTCATCGCCGCTCTCTTCAAACCACGATACATGATATCTGCCTTTCAGCCGCTCTACCATTGCTTTCTTTACAATCGACTGAATGTCCGGCGCGCTGTGCAGACGACTCCTGGCTGTGGAGGCTTTTTTTACCCAGAACTTTCCATTTTTCGGAATATAATTTTCCCATGGAAGCTTCCTGGTCTCCTCAAACAGTTCATCAAATGTCACTGCCTTGAAAGAGCCTATTTTTAACAAAATCCTTTCTGCTGTCCTCAGAAAAAGATTAGCTCTGGCAATTCCTCCAAGGTCTGCCGCAAACGTTACACGGCCGTCTTCCACCTGAACAATATCATAACCTAAATCTTTGATTTCTCTTTTTAACACTGCTTCCAGTCCAAAATGACATGGAGCAATCAGTTCTATACGGTCCACTTATCTCTCCTTATTTTGATATAATTCTTTCCCTATTCTACCTTTTTCCATTTTTTTCGTCAACCATCTTTCCATTCTTCCAGATGATAATACACTCCTCCGACAATATTATATACCCGAAATCCTTCTTTTGCCAGATGTCTTGCCGCCATCATGCTCTGGCCTCCAAAGTCGCAATACACAATCAGATCTTTTTTCTCGTTGTAATCTTCCTGCTTTAAGATTCCGTAGGGACGGTTTACTGCCCCTTTTAAATGCTCTTTTTCATACCGGTAAGGCTCTCTTACGTCAATCAGCCTGTATTTTTCTTTTTCTTCTGCCATTTTCAGCCCGTCTTTTAATGATACATTAATAAATTCCATTGCCCTATCCTTTTTCCTTCTATAATAAATAGACTATGCGAAAAAAAGAAAACAGCCCCCGGAAATTGAAATTTCCGGAAAGCTGTTTTCCCGACTTTCTCTAATATTCGTCATTTACATTCTGGTTTTTATTCTGCGTCTTATTCTGGCTCTTATTCTTAGAGGAGTTCCTCATACAGTTCTGTCCTCCGTTTTTCGCGTTCCTGGAGCTGCCAGATGACTGGTTTTTGTTGTTTGAGTTGGAATAATTCTTTGACATAATCATTCTCCTTTCTTTGATTTACAAGTTTATTTTGAACGAAAGGTTTCAAAATTATGTATTAAGATTACAGAAACTTTTTGACTTTTTTATCAAAAACGATTGCTTTTTTTTGGTAAATGGGTTATGATTCATTTATCGAAGGTATATTATATTTTCGATTTATAACCCCTTATTAATTTATTTATACTCCCCTCAAAGAGAGCAGATTTCCCTATCTGCTCTCTTTACCTTTTCTGAGGATCTTTTTCATTCAGCTTTTTGTTTTCTATTGACCAGCACGATTCCCATACACACAAGCACAATGGAAATCAGATGCGTCCATGTCATAATATTTTCCTGTAAAAAGATTCCTGACAAAACTGTTCCGAATACCGGGATCAAAAGATTATAAATGGATACGGAACTGACCGGATTATGAGACAGGAGATAGGTCCATACGGTAAAAGCTACCGCCGACAAAGCCGCCATATAAAGAAGCAGCAGTACTCCCTGCCATACAGCTGTAAGTGTTCCTCCTGTCAGAACCCCTGCCGCTGCCAGAAGAATTCCTCCAATAAAAAGCTGATATCCCGTTATGGTCATAACATTCATATATCTGGCCAGTTTTTTGCTGTAGATTGATGCCAGGCTCTGAGCCATTGCCGCAAACACCGCAAATCCTTCTCCCGTCAGCTTAAATCCTCCGAGACCGCTGCCATCCAGATTGATGATCACAATACCTGCAAGGCCGATCAGGCATCCCAGCCCTTTTTTAACCGTCAGACGGTCATCCCGGAAAAACAAGGGAGCCAGAACGATTGGAAAAAAGGCTGTCAAAGAATTGATGATCGCACTTTTAGCCCCGGTCGTATTGGCAAGCCCTATGTAGAAAAAGATATACTGGATTGTCGTCTGCAGGATTCCAAGCAGAACCAGCCTTCCTGCCATATTTTTTTTAGGAATACAGTCTTTCGGCTGTTTCAGCGCAGTAAATGCCAAAACCATAAGTCCCGCCATTACAAACCGGATTCCTGCAAACAAAAACTTACTTCCAAGATCATCTGCTGCAATTTCAAACAGCTCATATCCGATTTTAATACAGGGATAAGCACTTCCCCATAAAAAAGTAGCCAGTACGGCTAAGATCATTACTTTTTGTTTTTTCATGATTTTCTCCCTTTTTTCAATTTTTTTCTTGACAAATCGTCATATATGAGTATAATAAAAAACATCGAGAACAAAGGTGTTCCATCCGAAGGGATTGGAATGCCTTTTTTCGTTTTATGATATTGCCTGTAGAAGGCCATCTGCAGGCAATATCATAAAGTATAGCTGATGACTAGTTTTTGACTTGCAGTGGACTTGAATACGTATGACAAATTTTTGACTTATCTTATGACACCAGGCAGACTAGAAGACGGACATCAAAGACCTATACTTTACTCCAGAAAGAAAAAAACCACGGAACATATCCGCGGTTTTTTCTTTTTTCATCTGTTATTTTTTATCTTCTGATTTTATAAACGCCATTCCCAGAAGCTGATAACTTCCCAGATAAGAAATGATCATCCATATACTGCCTGAAAAAAATGCGATCCCTGCTGTGGATCCCAGTGTCTCGATCAGTTCGAAAATCACCCTGGCATAAATTGACAGGCGGAATACTTTTCCAAATGAAACTTCTTCATTGCGAACCCGCTGATTCATAAATACAAACATACTGATAAACAGACACAAAAACAGATACAGCAGAATCTGCATCAGCCATGTCATAAAAAACATGAGCACCATAAAGATGCGGATTGCGGGGATCAGAGCCAGCATTTTATGATTGTTAAACACAACATTCTTATGATCAGAAAATGAAACCCTGTACCGCATCGGCTGCACTGAATTGGTCTGGATGACCGCTTCGTTCTTTGCGAAATAAATCTCTCCGGAATAATCTGGGCTGAAATCACTCGTATCTACGGTATCTTTTGTCGTATCCGCGACAATATGAATTCCGCCAAAATCAAAATCCAGACGATTCTCCATCTCCAGTGTTCCATTCTTCAGTTCAAAAGCCGGAAGGCGGTTCAGAATAAAATTCTTCGCGCCTCCCACGCTGACACTGAAGCCGATCATATTGACTCCATAGCCCAGAAATGTAATCAAAAAACTAATAACGATGAAAAAACAAACGACTCTGCCCTTGCCAACCTGAAGCAGCCGTGGATATTCCCTTGGCTTCAGACAGGCAATCTTAAGCTGTTCCAGCCAGCCCAGCTTTTTTGTTCCTTCCATACATTAATCTCCGTAAACTATACTTTCTAATAATTCTTCTTTTGCCTGTTCTCCCTGCAGGAGTTCTACTATCTTTGCTCCAAATTCGATTGCAGTTCCCATTCCGCGGCTTGTGATGATATTCTGATCCACAACCACCTTGTCTGTCTGATAATCTGCGGATTTCAGTTCTTCCTGCACAGAAGGATAGGAAGTTGCTTTCTTTCCTTCCAGCAGTCCGCATTTCTCGAGAACTGTTGGCGCAGCACAGATAGCCGCAATATATTTTCCATTGGCATATGCCTTCTTAAGCAGCTTATCAAGCCCTTCGTGTTCCTTCAGATGCAGGGTTCCCGGCATTCCGCCCGGAAGCACAAACACTGTGCCTTCTGCTTCTAATACTTCATGGAACATAATATCTGCTTTTACTTCAATATGATGAGATCCTATGATGCTTTTGGAATCACCGATGGATACCGTCACTGTATCAATATCTGCTCTGCGCAGAAGATCAACCACTGTAAGCCCTTCAATCTCTTCAAATCCATCTGCTAAAAATACAAATACCTTATTCATGATTCGCCTTCCTTTGTTCATATCACTACTGTCTTTATCATAATACTATCTTGTTTTATTACTTTAAAGAAAAAACAAGAAAAAGTCAACCTTGGCCGCCTGATTTTTCATTTTTTTGATTGACATTTGCAGTGAGAATGGATAAAATAATCAAAGATATGAATATTATTTATGTTTCCGTAGCTCAGCTGGATAGAGCGACCGCCTCCTAAGCGGTAGGTCGGGTGTTCGAATCACCTCGGGAACGCTAAGCACCCAGAAGAAGCCGGAGGGCTTCTTCTTTTGCATTGGAGCTGCTAATGTTTAGTACCACAGGAGGCATCTATGAAAGGTTTATTTATTATCAATCCATCCTCAGGCAAGCAGAATATTGAATCAACTTTAAGAGAAATCATGGCGAATCTGGTTTTAAACCAGATCACTTCACATATTGATGTATTTTATACACAAAAGAAAAATGACGCAAAGAACAGGGCTGCCCAGTTAAAGCCAGGCGAATACGATTACGTTGTATCAGTCGGCGGCGACGGAACCTTAAATGAGGTCACCAACGGTCTGATTTTAAGCGGAAGCAACACTCCTCTGGCAATCATTTCTGCCGGCACAGTCAATGACTTTGCCACCTATATGAAACTTCCTCAGACTGCGGAAGATTTCTGCCGTATGATCGAAGAATTCCAGACAAAAAAAGTAGATATCGGAAAAGTCAACAACGAATATTTTATCAATGTCCTGGCTGCAGGAATGCTGACTGACATTGCCTACAAAGTACCGAAAGACAAAAAAGCCGTTCTTGGAAAAATGGCTTACTATTTAGAAGGCGTAAAGGAATTTCCAAAACAGCTGGCCCAGAATATGACATTATCTTTTCACAGCAAAGAATTTAACGATACGCTGGATATCATGCTCTTTCTCGTCACTAATTCAAAGAGCGTTGGAGGATTTGCCGACGCTGCGCCTCTGGCATCCGTATCTGACGGATATCTGGACGTACTGATTCTGAAAAAAATGGATCTTCTGTTTGAGGCCCCTGACCTGATCATCAAATGGTTCCAGGGAGATCATCCGAAACATCCGGCGATTGAATATTTTCAGACAAAAGAGCTCTCTGTCCTTCCTACAGAGAAAACAGCGGAAATCGCAATCGACTATGACGGTGAAATATTAGAAGAAGGGCTCCCGATCGATATTTCTATCATCCCGGAAGCCCTGAATCTGATCATTCTCCGCTCAAATTAAAGCGTTATATTTCCAATTTTTCTGCCGTTGTAATCAATATATAATTTTTTCCCTTTGCAGCGGTAGGACAATTTGGACGCGTCCTGGTTCTTTTCCAGCAGAACGGTAATATTTTTCAGTTCATCTAACTGCAGGGTCCATGGCATCAGCTGGTTCCCTGCTTTTAATATGCCCAGACCATTGTCCTGAATGATCCCCTGCACTTCTTTAAACGGAGTCACCACTTTATAATTATCATATGCGTAATCCAGCATCTTCATCGTATCCCGGTACAATTCATATCCATTGCCCTGAAGCACGACACAGATCAGTTCCAGATCATTCCGCTTGCAGAACGTTACCAAAGTTCCCCCGGCCCGTGTCGTATAACCGGTCTTTCCGCCTTCGATCCCATCGTATGGAAACATGGTCTTCTTCACCATCTTGTGGTGATTCCAGAGTTCCCTGCCTTCCCTGCTCTTGTTGGTGGGCGTAATATAATAGTTTCTGCTGCAGGCAATCTTCCGGAACGTGTCATTTTCCAAAGCTGCTTTTGTGATCGTTGCCATATCTTTTGCCGTTACATAATGATCGTCATCATGAAGCCCATTGGTGGTCACGAAATGGGAATGATCGCATCCCAGTTCCCTGGCTTTCTGATTCATTAATTTGACAAATTCCTTGTTAGATCCTGCCGTATACTCTGCCGCGCCGTTACACGCTTCATTGGCAGATTCCAGCATGATTCCGTACAGAACATCGATCAGCGGAAGGGTTTCTCCCTCCTGGATTCCGATGTGGGTGCTTCCCTCTTCCAGCTCATTGACCGCTTCCTTGGAGAACGTCACTTCTCCATACAGATCGTCGTTATTCTCAATTGCTACCAAAGTTGTCAAAATCTTTGTAATGCTTGCCGGATAATGTTTTTCATTGATATTTTTTTCAAAAAGTATTTTCCCGGTCTTTGCGTCCATTACAATTCCTGCTTTTCCATCGATCTCCGGCTGTTTCTGTGATGTCTTTTTCTTTACTGCCACACCTCCTGCTGCCTGAACCGGGGCTGCCGATCCTGCCATAATACAGATGGCGACAGCCGCCAGTAATTTCCATATCTTTTTCATTGGTGATCCTCCTGCCTAAATTAATCCAAAATGCGCCAGTCCCCGGGCGATCCCATCCTGATCGGCCCGTTCTGTCACATAATCCGCTGCTTCCTTCAGCTCAGGAACTGCATTTCCCATCGCGGTTCCATAATGTACATAACGAATCATATCAATATCATTTGCACTATCGCCAAAAGCATACGTATCTTTCCTTTGAAATCCTGTTTCCTGCAGAATCCATTCAATTCCTTTTGCCTTTTGGATTCCTTTGGGCAGAAATTCTACGGAATTTGCCGGTTCATGATATGTCCCGACATATTTCCCCTCCAGTATTGCTTCAATCTCGTATTTTTTACCGGGATCCAGATGGTGATACGTCCATTTCTGAATCTCCCGCGCCTCTTCCAGAGGCTTCATTTTCCCTTCACAGTCTCTTTCTGTCTTCCGGATCATACCGGTATAGTATTCCTGATGATTATCCTTATCATAATAGCCGCTGTTCCTGCCTTCCAGGACAATCCCGATGTTCTGCTCTTTTCCCCAGTCGATTACTTTCTGCACCTCACGGCTGCTCATCAGTTCCTGATGAAGGACTTTCCCATCATATTCCACATAAGCGCCTGCGCCCAGGATCATGCCATGAAATCCCATATGAAAATAGGATTCAGGAATCATGCCGCTGCTCCTTCCGGTGCACATCACTGCCTTATGTCCGTTGGCGAACAGCTGTTTCAGCGCTTTTCTGGCAGAATCAGGAATTCCAATTCCAGAATAAAACAGCGTTCCGTCAATATCAAAAAATACAATCTTGCTCATGATAAATTCCTCATATATTTTCTATTTGCCAATCGATCGGCTCCACGCCATGAGCCTCTAAAAATTCATTGGCTTTACTAAAATGTCTGCATCCGAAAAATCCCCGATAAGCAGAAAGCGGACTTGGATGCGGCGCTTCCAAAATCAAATGTTTTGGATTGTGAAGAAGTGACTTTTTATTCTGTGCCGGCCGTCCCCAGAGCATAAATACAATCGGACGATCCTGCTGATCCAGCACCCGGATTGCCGCATCTGTAAACTGTTCCCATCCGATATTTCGATGAGAATTAGGACGGTGAGCCTGTACAGTCAGTACGGTGTTCAGCATCATCACCCCCTGCTTTGCCCATTTGGTCAGATATCCATTATTCGGTATATAACATCCCAGATCTTCATTCAATTCTTTATAAATGTTCACAAGAGACGGGGGTGCTTCCACACCTGGTTTTACAGAAAAAGATAATCCGTGGGCCTGTCCCTCTCCGTGGTAAGGATCCTGTCCCAAAATGACAACTTTCACCTTCTCCACCGGTGTAAAATGGAATGCGTTGAAAATATCGTCTGCCGGCGGAAAAATCTGCTTCGTCTGATATTCTTTCATAATCGTCTTGTAAAGTTCTCTGTAATATGGCTTTCCAAATTCTTCTTTGAGATAATCTGCCCAGTCATTGGTAATTGGCGGCATAATTCGACCTCCTTCGCAAAATCTTTTCCCATTATAGCATAATTTTGTAGTAAAATAAAATGGATTAGAATATGAAAGGGAGGGAAAAACTTTGCCGAAAAAAACGAATCTGCTGGAAGATCCCCACGGATTTTCCATTTCTCTGGTTCTAAACGGACTTCTTGTAGGTCTGGCTGCCGGCGGAACTGCCATATTTTACCGTTTAATGTTAAATTACGCCGAAAACGCTTTATTTGCTGTTATTGATTTTACCAAAGGAAACGGCCTTCTGATGACCGTATGGTTCCTGCTTCTGATTCTTATGGGTATTTTAGTGGGACGTCTTGTTGCCTGGGAGGGGATGAGTTCCGGAAGCGGAATTCCACAGGTACAGGGAGAGATGAAAGGATATTTAAATCAGAACTGGCTCAGAATCCTGATCTCCAAGATTATTGGCGGAACTTTATGTATCCTGGGAGGCCTGTCTCTGGGACGGGAAGGTCCTTCAGTCCAGCTGGGAGCCATGGCAGCAAAAGGCGCCGCAAAGCTGACCGGGACAACTCCTACCAAAGAGCGGTACATGCTGACCTGCGGAGCCGGCGCCGGGCTTGCCGCGGCTTTTAACGCTCCTCTGGCCGGCGTTATGTTTTCTCTGGAAGAACTGCAGAAAAATTTCAACAGTTCCATGCTGGTATGTGTTATTTCCGGATGTGCTGTTTCTGATTTTCTTTCCAAACATTTTTTTGGCCTGCTTCCGGTTTTTGATTTTCACCTTCACAGTGCGCTTCCTCTGAACAATTACTGGCTTCTGGTGCTTCTTGGTCTTCTGCTCGGCGTTCTTGGCGCATTCTACAATTTTGTAATGCTGAAAGGACAGGATTTTTTTAATGCCTTGAAAATGATCCCGCCGCAGTACCGGATTATCCTTCCATTTCTCCTTTCCGGTATCGTTTGCTATACTATGCCGCAGATTCTTGCCGGAGGCCATGCCATGATCGGTCTGCTGGACGGACAGCGTCCGGCGGTTGCCGTTATGCTGATGCTTCTGATCGGAAAATTTCTGTTTTCTGCCTTTTGCTTCGGCTCCGGCGCACCAGGAGGCATTTTCTTCCCTATGCTGGTATTAGGCGCGTATATCGGTGCTGTTTTCGGAACTGTCGTCATTGATCAGACCGGACTGGAACCATTTTATATGGTAAATTTCATTACCATTGCCATGGCAGGATTTTTTACCGCCATCGTCCGGGCTCCGATTACCGGCATCCTTCTGATTGCGGAAATGACCGGTACCTTTGAACATTTTTTGTCTCTGGCAGTTGTCTGCCTGATCAGTTATATGACTGCTCATCTGCTAAAGAGCGAACCAATCTATGAAAGTCTTCTGGGCCGGATCCTGGCCAAAAACGGACTGAAAGAAAACGAAGGGCCGGAACACAAAATTCTCCGGAGTTTCAGCGTCGGCGCCGGTTCCATGGCCTGCGGGCAGAAAATCCGGGATATCCAGTGGCCTGATCACTGTCTGATCGTTACCCTGCAGCGGGGAGAAGAAGAAATCATTGCCAGAGGCAGTACTATTATCCATCCCGGCGACACTGTCACCGCTCTGGTAGATGAAAACTATCTGGGCATGGTCACAGAAAGCATTCAGCTGATCTGCGGAGAAATCCAGATGCCATAGTCCCTATGAGATCTTTTCTCATTATAAGTTGTCAGAAAAATGTTGCCGTTGACTAACTTTTATCTCATCTTTTACAATGAATATAAAAGAATCATATGACACATCATACAAGGAGAGACAGACTTCATTTCTGTCCATCGATTGATAAAGGAGGGACTTATTATGCTGCCTTTAACAAAAGCGGCGCAAGGTTCTGTCCATACGGTAAAATGGGCATTCGGCCTGCCTGAGATCATGGAAAAATTAGAAACATTAAAGATTCACCAGGGAAGCAGGATCCTTGTGGTGCAAAAAGACAAAGATTATATGATCATCGGAAGCGGAGGAAAAAGAGTTGTCATCGAAAACCAGGTGGCAAGCCGGATTCAGGTATAAAAAACAGAGATACAAAAAATGACACCCTGATTGGAACCATACGGTTCCAAAAAGGATGTCATTTTTATTTTTATTCTTTTACTTTCGCTGTAAGTTCACCGTTTTCCACATCGATCAAAATAGTATCTTCCGCATCAACGCCGTCACTTAAGATCAGCCTTGCGGCAAGAGTCTCTACTGTCTTCTGCAGATATCTCTTCAACGGTCTTGCACCGTACATCGGCTCATATCCATTGTCTGCCACATATCCTTTTGCTTCCGGCGTAAGTTCTACATGCAGTTCTTTGTCTGCCAGGCGGCGGTTCAGATCTTTGATCTGAAGATCAATGATGCTTGTAATATTATCTTTGGTCAATGGCTTGAACATGATTGTCTCATCCAGACGGTTCAGGAACTCCGGACGGAAATGGTTTCTAAGGTCTGCCATTACCATATCCTGTGCTTCCTGTTTGATATTACCCTGATCATCAATTCCTTCCAGCAGATAAGAAGATCCGATGTTGGATGTCATGATCAGGATCGTATTCTTAAAGTCTACCGTTTTTCCTTTGGAATCCGTAATACGTCCGTCATCCAGAACCTGCAGCAGGATATTGAAAACATCCGGATGCGCTTTCTCAATCTCGTCAAACAGTACAACAGAGTACGGTTTTCTTCTGACAGCTTCTGTCAGCTGGCCGCCTTCTTCGTATCCTACATATCCCGGAGGCGCTCCGATCAGTCTTGCCACAGAATGCTTCTCCATATACTCACTCATATCAATACGGACGATATTCTGCTCATTATCAAACAGACTTTCTGCCAGTGCCTTTGCAAGCTCTGTCTTTCCGACTCCAGTTGGTCCAAGGAATAAGAAGGAACCAATCGGTTTGCTCGGATCTTTGATTCCTGCCTTAGAACGGATGATTGACTCCGTTACCAGCTCCACTGCCTCATCCTGTCCAACGACTCTCTCATGGAGTACCTGATCCAAGTGCAGTGTCTTATTTCTCTCACTCTCCGTCAGTTTTGCAACCGGGATTCCCGTCCATCTGGAAATGATCTTGGCGATCTCATCCTCTGTTACGCTCTCACGCACCATGGAACGATCTTCCTTGCTGACTCTCTCTTCCTCTTCCTGCAGCTGTTTCTTAAGTTCCGGCAGTCTGCCGTACTGAAGTTCTGCTGCTTTATTCAGATCATAATTTCTCTGGGCAATCTGGATCTCACTGTTGACGCTCTCAATCTCTTCCCTTAATTTGGAAACTTTCTCTACAGACGCTTTCTCGTTTTCCCATTTTGCCTTTCTTGCCTTAAATTCTTCCCGGAGTTCTGCAAGTTCTTTCTGCAGTTCTTCCAGACGTTCTTTGCTTAACCGGTCATCCTCTTTCTTAAGAGCTGCCTCTTCAATCTCCATCTGCATGATTTTTCTCTGGACTTCATCCAGTTCTGCCGGAAGAGAATTCATCTCTGTCTTGATCATGGCACATGCTTCATCTACCAGGTCAATGGCCTTATCCGGCAGGAATCTGTCCGTAATGTAACGATTAGACAAAGTTGCAGCCGCTACCAGAGAACTGTCGGTGATCTTAACACCATGATATACTTCATAGCGGTCTTTGATTCCTCTTAGGATAGAAATCGTATCTTCCACTGTCGGCTGGTCTACCATAACCGGCTGGAAACGACGTTCCAGAGCCTGATCTTTCTCAATATACTGACGATATTCATCCAGCGTTGTGGCTCCGATGCAATGAAGTTCTCCTCTTGCAAGCATTGGCTTTAACATGTTGCCCGCATCCATGGCTCCATCTGTCTTGCCGGCTCCCACAATGGTATGCAGCTCATCGATAAACAGGATGATCTGTCCATCGCTTTTCTTTACTTCTTCCAGCACGGCTTTCAGACGCTCCTCGAATTCACCTCTGTATTTAGCTCCTGCAACCAAAGAGCCCATATCCAGAGAAAAAATGGTCTTGTCTTTCAGCTGTTCCGGAACATCGCCCCGAACAATTCTCTGAGCGAGGCCTTCAACAACGGCCGTCTTGCCAACACCCGGCTCACCAATCAGTACCGGATTATTTTTCGTCTTTCTGGAAAGAATACGAATTACATTTCGAATCTCACTGTCCCTGCCGATAACAGGATCCAGTTTCTGTTCCCTTGCACGTTTTACCAGATCATATCCGTACTTCTCAAGACTGTCATACGTCTCTTCCGGATTGTCACTGGTTACTTTCTGTCCTCCTCGAACCTGTGCCAGAACTTCCAGAAAACGATTCCTTGTAATTCCATATGCACGAAACAGTTCTTTCACTGCTTTGTTCGGATGTTTGATCATTGCCAGGAATAAGTGCTCTACAGAAACATACTCATCTCCCATGGCCTTCATCTCATCTTCACCGTGAAGCAGAACCTGATTCAAATCATTGCTCATATAAACCTGTCCGCCGGATACTTTCGGCTTCTTTGCCAGCAGTTCCTGAACCTGGCTTAAAAATGTATCCTTCTGGATGTTCATCTTCTCCAGCAGACTGGCGATCAAACTGTCATCAACCGTCAGCAGACTGTACAAAAAGTGTTCCTGATCTATTTCCTGATGTCCATAATCGTAAGCTATCTTCTCACACTGATTGACTGCTTCAATGGACTTTTGTGTAAATTTATTAATATTCATCGCTTTTTCCTCCTTTTTTCTTCCCTCTAAGAGTTTTCCCCTCTCCACTTATGTTCTATTCGTACTATAACACCAATTATTAGCACTGTCAAGAGCCGAGTGCTAATTTTTTTATTTTTCTCACATACTTTCGAATTTCCTTTATTTTTCATTGTTTGCTTCCATTTATTTCTATCATTTCCTTATTCTAAATAAAGAAACTATATTTTACCTGTTGTTTACTTATTTTTAATCTGAATGATGAACTTGTCTGATAGAATAGGAAACGATCAAAGGGCCTGATGATTCCAGCCTGTGTCATCCCGATATCAGGATGCACAGCGGAAAACAAAACGACGAAAGAAGATAGATGATATGCAGAATACGAAAAAGAAAAAAACAGCACGGAACATCATCCTGATCACTGCTGCTGTGATTATTGTCGCAGTTGCCGCATGGGCGATTGTATCCTCCAGAAACCAGCACAATGATCAGACCTCACAGGGGATTGTTCTGGATGAGAACGCTGAGGCATGGGACGGAAATATGAATGATCTGTCCGGCGGAAAAGACGGGATTAAAATTCCGGGGTATGGAGAGCTGACAGTTCCGAAAAATGACAGCACCTGGAATATTACACTGGCAAATCCAAAGGACAACCATTGTTATTTCCGATATACCATTACTGTCAATGACGATACGCTTTACAAATCAGATCTTATTGAACCTGGCAAAGCCATAAAACAGTTTAAAGTGTCAAAGCGCTTAGATCCGGGTGATTATGAAATCTATCTGAAGATTTCCACCTACTCTATGGACGATGATCTGACTCCGATGAACGGTGCTAATATAAAATCTGTTTTGCATGTGATCTGACATAAAAAGGAGAATATATTATGAGAAAAATGGTATTGGGAATTGCAGCTTTAGCTATCACAGTATTTGGTTCTATTCCGGTTGCGGCAAACACCACAAGCGGACGCACCGATTTAAGCTTATATGTGGCAAACGATCCTGTGTATACTGTAACTGTTCCGGAAACAGTACAGCTTAGTGCAACAGAAAACACTCAGGTACCGATTACCGCAAGTGATGTAAAAGACATTCCGGAAGGACAGAAAATCTCTGTTACCCTGGATCACGGAAACGGTACGTTCGGAAGATTATATCTGGAAGGCACCAATGAAGAAACCGGCAAAGAATATTTAATGACTCTGGATGTAAAAGGTACGGACGGAGAATTTAAATCTGGAGCACTCGAGAAACAGATCAAAGGCATGGAACTTGCTTCTTTCACTAAAGACGGCACTATGAATTATGAGCTTCGTCCTGTAGCTCTTGATTATCCTGGTTCCACTAATGATAATCTTACGATTCAGAAAGGTGTTCATTATTCTGGATATGTTACCTATGGTATCGGACTTAAAGATATCGCAGAGTAATCTGCCAAAATCCATCAAAAAGGAGACGGCTTTTCGTGCCGTCTCCTTTTTATTTCCATCGAAACTGTCCATATTCTGTCAGATATTCTCTGCCCTTCCAGAACCGGTCATATCGTTCACACCATTCCGGCGCGATCCGCCGCATGCAGGTTTCTGCCTTTCTTATCCCTATGCTGTATCCGCTTCCATCTGCAGCCACCGTTCCATTGACCTGTACTCCGGGAGGACTGGAGTGACAAATCAGAAGACTTCCGTCTTCACATTCTTCCAAAACCAAAAACACATGCCCCTGCCGGCTGGAACTCATCAGATCCCCCGGATGCCAGTCTGTCACTTCTTCCGGTTCTTTCCAGCTTCCAAAACCTCTTTCCGCCAGCATCTTTCCCTGCTCCCCTGCCTTTCGCACATAGTCACCCGGAAAACCCTGCGGGGCTAGAACATTGTACAGCAGCCATCCTATATATCCGGAACAGTCCAGTCCTTTCTCCCGTTCATGCCGATGCGTTTTATAATCATATGATGCGTCCTGGCTGCAGAAAAAAGCTTCCCATTCCGGGGAAATTCCAATTCTGCCGGCGCTCTTTCCCGCTCCTGTATCTGATTCATTCCATCCGCCGCCCCATACATATAGTGTTTTTCCAACAGGAAGCAGAGCCGTCTCACACAGCTTATGAATCAATATTTCTTTCTTTTTCATATGGATCCATATCCATTTCTTTTCCTTATTTTATGTCACAGTGCCTCCGCTGATTCCAAAAATTCCAAAATCACCTGGTACACTTTTTCCACTCCGTCTTCATTTAAGATCTCATGCCGTCTGTGGCGGAATAAAACACCCCGGATCTGACTGTATCCCCGTTTTCTTAAGAACGTCATGGCTTCAGCATATTGTTTTTTCGATCCAATACATGGATCATCTGCTCCTGCTATAAATAAAATCGGTAAGGACGGATGCTTTACACTCCATCCCTTTTTATCATAAGTATTTTTCATCAGCAGAAAAAGGTTCAGGAATCCATTATTGGTAAACATAAATCCATCCAATGGACTCGCATCATACTCCGTTACATTTTCCTTATTATAGCTGATCCATCCATTGGGAGATTCTCCTTCTTCCAGCTGCTTCCCATATGCCGCAAAAGCCAGCTTATGAAACAGTCTTCCCGGTCTTTTTGACCGAATCCTGCAGGCCGACTGTGCCAGTCTCAATGCCAGCGCCGTCATCTTACTCTCACTGGGACTTCCACATACGATCAGAGAATCCAGTTCCTGATCATATTTCTTCAGATAACATCTTGCCACCAGAGATCCCATGCTGTGCCCGAATAAATGCAGCGGGATTCCCGGATATCGTTCTTTGATCCAAAGAGAGATCTGATGCACATCTTCTACAATGGCTTCTCCGGTTTCGTCATAAAAATAGCCCAGATCTTTCTGTCTTTTCACACTTTTTCCGTGTCCTCTGTGGTCATGGATCACTGCCGCATATCCATGCGCGCAAAGTTCTTTCATAAAAGGTTCGTATCGTTCCTTATGCTCTGCCATCCCATGACAAATCTGCACGATTCCCCTGATCTCTCCTTTCGGCTCCATCATCATGACATGCAGTTCCAGCTGATCATAATCCGATGTCAGATAAAAAGTTTTTTTCCTCATAGCCGCATCGCCTCCTATGTTCAGTTTAATAATTCACTGATCGTCTGTCAATCGATTCCTTTTTGTATGTTTTTCCTTTCATCCGGTGAATTGATATATACAAAAACACAAAAATCCTTTATACTATATGTATCGAATTTAGTACAACTTCTATTGGTAAAGGAGGAAATTTATGACAAAAGCATGGAAAAAATTATCTGCAGTCTGTATGGCACTGATCCTTACATTTTCGGTCACTGCCTGCTCTGGCGGCGGAGATAAAAACAGCAGTGAAAATGAAGATACCGGACGTACTGCCCAGGAAATTCTGGAATCTAATTATGACAAATCCAAAGATCTGAAGGATGTGGATATGACTTCCAAGATCGAATATGAGATTGCTGTCCCTGATACTTCAGCCGATGACTCTTCCGATGATTCTGAAAGCCAGACATTGACGATGGACTACGATGCCAAAATTTCTGATTCCGGAAGTGACTCCATGGCAATGGCAATGACTGGAAAGATGTCTTCTTCCGGCACCAGCATCGATATGAATATCTATTATTCTGACGGATACTACTATATTAATATGCTTGGACAGAAAATAAAACAGAAGATGGATCTGTCAAAATTACAGAAAGAACTGGAAGCTACTACAAATCAGACTCAGCTCCCGGTGGAAAATTACAAAGATATCGTTGTAAGCCAGAATAGTGAGGGCAATACTGTACTGGATTACAAATTAAATGACGATGGACTCGATGAATACATTAAAGAAATCGCAGATCAGATGGGAGCTATCAGCAGCAGTTCTGTTTCATCCGATGATCTGGACAGCGTTAAAATTTCATCTTTCTCCGGACAACGTACTCTGAATAAAGATGATTATACGATCAAAGAATCCGTTAAATTTGTGATGGAGAACAAACAGAGTGATGATGGAAGTATTACCATCTCCATGGATATTACATACAAAAACTCTGGAAAAGATGTGACGGTAACACTTCCGGATGATCTGAGCGATTATCAGGAATCTTCTTCTCTCTCTCTTAATTAAGAGGGCTTTACAAAAGAATCCGGCTGCCTTTCGGCGGCCGGATTTTTTATCTTCTTTCTCTGCTTTATTTTCTGTCTTTTAAAGGCACATATTCTCTTGTCGGAGCTACTGCTTTGTAAGCAGGACGTATGATCCTGTTTCCATTCACCAGCTCTTCCATTCTGTGAGCACACCATCCTGCAATACGCGCAATGGCAAAAAGCGGTGTATACAATTCATGCGGAAGTCCCAGCATACTGTAGATAAAGCCGCTGTAGAAATCAATATTTGCACTGACTCCTTTATAAATCTTACGTTCTTTTGCAATTACTTCTTTTGCAAGCTTTTCTACACTCGTATACAGATGATACTCGTCTTCTCTTCCTTTTTCTTCTGAAAGTCTCCTTACAAATCTGGAAAGAATCTTGGATCTCGGATCGGAAATAGAATATACCGCATGCCCCATACCATAGATCAGTCCTGCATGGTCAAATGCTTCTTTATTCAGAAGCTTCAGCAGATACGCGCGGATTTCATCTTCATCTTTCCAGTCTTTTACATGTTCTTTCAAATCCGCAAACATCTCTACTACTTTGATGTTAGCTCCTCCATGCTTCGGCCCTTTCAAAGAACACAATGCCGCAGCAATGGCTGAATATGTATCCGTTCCTGAAGAAGATACCACATGGGTTGTAAACGTAGAGTTATTTCCTCCGCCATGCTCTGCGTGAAGCACCAGAGCCATATCCAGAAGCTTCGCTTCCAGCTTGCTGTACTTGCTGTCCGGGCGAAGCAGATGCAGGATATTTTCCGCAACAGACAATTCTTCTTTCGGTGGATGGATAAACAGACTCTGTCCCATCTCATAATGAGCATAAGACTGGTATCCATATACGGCAAGAACCGGGAACAGTGAAATCAGCTGGATAGACTGGCGCAGTACATTCGGAATTGACGTATCGCTTCCATTGTCATCATAAGCATACAAAGTCAATACACTTCTTGCCAGCATATTCATCATATCTCTGCTTGGCGCCTTCATGATAATATCCCGGACAAAGTTTGTAGGAAGCTGCCTGTAATCAGCGATCATCGCTTTGAAATCATCCAGCTGTTTCTGATTCGGCAGTTCTCCGAACAGAAGAAGATAGCATGTTTCTTCAAAACCATAACGGTTTTCTGAAATAAATCCTTCTACAATATCTTCTATATTAATTCCCCGGTAGAAGAGTTTTCCCTCACACGGAACAACTTCTCGATCAATCATGGTATAAGACTGAATCATTGAGATATCTGTAAGCCCTGCAAGCACTCCTTCTCCATTGCGTTTTCTAAGGCCTCTGTTTACATTATATTTAGCAAAAAGCTCTTCATCAATCTTATGCTCACATTTTTTCGCAAGTTCTTTAATCTCCGGTGTTACCTCTGAAAACTTATTTGGCATGTCTTTAATCATAACTGCTCCTTTCTGATTGTCACTGTGTTTTCATTACTGAATGTCGTGATATTTTCCAAGGAACTCTCTTGTACGCTCATTCGCGGACTGGAATACCACATCCGGTGTATCATCTTCTACGATCACACCTTTATCCATAAAAATAACCCTGTCAGATATTTCTTTGGCGAATGCCATCTCATGAGTGACGATTACCATCGTCATATGAAGATCTGCCAGTGATTTGATTACTTTCAGAACCTCCCCGGTCAGTTCCGGATCCAGCGCTGATGTCGGCTCATCAAAAAATAATATCTTAGGCTCCAGCGCCAGCGCTCTGGCAATGGACACACGCTGTGACTGCCCTCCGGACAGTTCACAGGGATAGGCATCTGCTTTTTCCTCAAGTCCCAGTTTTTTAAGCAGTTCCATTGCCTTTTTCCTGGCCTCTTCTTTTGCCACCCCTGCCACACAGACAGGCGCTTCCATTACGTTCCTTAATACACTGTAATGAGGAAACAGATTGAAATTCTGAAATACAAATCCGGTTTCCATTAAAATCTCTTTTTGAACATCTTTCCCGCTGTAAACGGGTGTTCCATTCTCAGTTTTTACCAATGTCTTTCCATTGATTTCAATCGTTCCGGATGTCACTGTCTCCAGCTGATTCATACAGCGCAGCAGTGTAGATTTTCCGGAACCGGAAGATCCGATGATGGAAACAATCTCTCCATCGCTGATCTGGAAGGAAATATCTTTCAGAACTGTCAGATCTCCAAACTTTTTCTGTAAGTTCGTTACCGATAATATACTCATTTTCCTTCCTCCTTAACGATAGTAATCCATCTTCTTTTCAATAACAGAGAATACTTTTGATACAACTGCGTTCATGATCAGATAGAAGACGCCTGCTACAACCAGATAGATCATTCCGCGGCTTCTCGCCATCTGATTGGTAGCTACAACATAAATTTCCATAACTCCGACTACATGAGCAAGAGATGTATCTTTTACCAGAGTCATACATTCACTTCCGAGGGAAGGAGTGATGATCTTAATTACCTGCGGCAGTACGATCTTAAAAAATGTCTGTGCCTTGCTGAAGCCAAGCACTTTTGCTGCCTCATACTGTCCTTTCGGAATTGCCTGAATTCCGCTTCGATAAATCTCTGCGAAATATGCCGCGTAGTTTAAAGTAAAACTGATCACGGCTGCCGTCATACGGTCCAGACTCAGTCCTGCCAGATAATAGAGTCCGAAATAAAAACCATATAACTGGAGGATCAAAGGCGTTCCTCTCATAATTAAAAGGAAAAATCGAATTGGCATCTGAACGATCCAAAGTCTGGACATTCTTCCTTTGGCAATTACCATTCCCAAGACTAACCCGAAAATCAAAGTAAGGAAGAAGAGCGTCAGCGTCTGTGTCAGCCCGTTCTCCACCAGCAATACTATGATATCAGGCAAACTTTGTATTTGATTCATAATCCTGTTACTCCTATCATGTATTTTAAAACAAATGCGGTTCTGTATAGATACCGCTTATAACCATAAAAGGGACTTTTGACAACAAAAGCCCCTCTTCGTTCTCTTATCCTGCTGTGCTATTTTATCGTAGTAATGTCTTCACCGAACCACTTCTTGCTGATCTCTGCCATCTTTCCATCTTCTGCCATAGCTTTCAGCTGTTTTTCCACTTCTTTGCAGAGAGCCTTGTCCCCTTTGCGGAAACCGATCACATAGTCTTCTGTGGCAAGATCTGCTGCCAGAACTTTATATTTTCCTTCATCCTGCTCAGTGTAATATTTGGCTACTACTTCATCCATAACCGCTGCATCGCATCCATTGCCCAGGTCATTTAAGATCTGTACATTATCAGGGAGCAATACAATCTTCGCATCCTTGAGTTCATCGGTCTTGTCAACTGCGTCTGCCGCTGTAGAACCTTCCTGAACGCCAAGAGATTTATTCTTCACATCATCAAGGCTTTTGATTTTGCTGTCTGCAGGAACTACCAGTACCTGATGGTTCTCCATGTAAGGCTCAGAACAAAGCATCACCTCTGACCTGTCTTTGCTGTATGTCAGTCCGTTCCAGATACAGTCAATATTGCCTGTATCCAGTTCCTGTTCTTTGGAATCCCAGTTGATCGGCTGAAGTTTCAGCTTCACACCCATCCTCTTGGCTACTTCTTTTGCAAGATCGATATCGAATCCCACGATATTCTGATTTTCATCCGTAAATCCCATCGGTGGGAAAGAAGCATCCAGACCAAGTACTAATTCTTTCTTTTCCTTTACCTCAGAAAGAGATGTATCTTCCTTGCTCTCTTCTTTGCTGCTGCACCCAAACAGACAAGAAGCCGCAAGTACAACCGCCAACAACCCAATGATAATTTTTTTCATCCTTTGCTCCTCCATCATATTCTTTCAACACATTAGCGTACTAAAATGCCTGTTCACTATAATAGCAAAGTTTTCATTCTTTGTCAAATTTTTTGCATCTGATTCTGCCGAAAATGAATTGTTCCTGCATCGCTCCTATGCTATAATCTCCGGGAGTATTAATAAATCGGCCGGACCGCCATACCGGTTCCGGTTCCATTGAAAGGGGTTTTTATCATTATGAAACATATCGCTCTCAGAACAGGAGCAGCTGTTTTTTTCAGCTGTCTTGTGATGACAACTTCCGTATGGGGCGCTTCTCTGCCTATACGCTACGGTGGAAAAAATTATCAGTACAGCGGAAAACAGCTGTCCTTTACTTACAAAGGCAAAACCATATCTCTTGGCAAAACACCAGGCATTCAGATCAATAAGGTAAATATGCTTCCTTATTATCATACACTGGTCAAAAATGGTCCAAAAGTAAAACGGTCTTACAGCAGCAAAACCGGAAAACTGACTCTGACCTATGGAAAAAAGAAGATCATCTTTTATAAAAATAAAAAGTATGCCTATACCAACGGGAAAAAACGCCGGCTGACAACTGCTCCCGTTGTCGTAAAATACCGCAGCATCAATAAAAACTATCTGCTGATCCCGGCTAATTTTACCGCAAAATATCTGGGCATATCCTATACATATGACAGCAAAAAGCGAATCATTCATTACGCAAAACCATCAAAGCCATCGAAACCTGCGGCGACAACCTCAAAACCTGCGGCAACGACATCCCGTCCGGCTTCCACAACCTCCAGACCGGCTTCATCGAATACTTCTTCTTATTCCATGGGAATATCGAGATCTTCCTATATAAAAGAACAGATGAAGGTTTATCCATCTTACGGCGGAAAGGCAATCACAGCACAGCAGTACGATACTTATGTCAATCCGGCAAATGATGCTACAAATGGACTGCAGTTTCTGCGTCTGGATTCTTACCGTGAAGTCAATGCCGCCGTCTATAAGAATCATCTGGCTTCCATGATCTCCAGTAAGCCAGACAGTGTATTTTCAGGAAAAGGCGATGCATTTCTGCAGGCTTCCAGGACATATAAGATCGATCCTCTCTATTTTCTCTGCCAGACGATCCAGGAATCCGGCTACGGAACCAGCTTTCTGGCAAAGGGAATTCAGGCTGATTTTCTTGCCGATTCCCAGGTACAAAAATACGATACAACGAGTCTGAAAGGAAAGATCGTGTCTGGCGAATCTGTAAAAAAAGATTCTTCTGGCGAAATTACAGGCTTTCAGTTTTTATCAGATTCTCAGAGGAAACCTGACCGTTCTTATGTAAAAACAGCTTCCGGTTATCTGGAGATTGCCGAAATACCTGTTTCTGCCAGAAAAAACACATACTACAATCTGTATGGAATCAAGGCAGTGGACGCGGCGCCTCAGCTGTGCGGCTTTACCTATGCTTACAATGAAGGCTGGACAAGCGTCGATAAAGCCATTGCAGGCGCTGCAAAATATGTATCCAAATGGTACATTTACAACAGCACACATCGGCAGAACACCCTGTACAAATTCCGCTACCATCCGAAAGCCTCCAGTATCTGGCATCAGTACGCCACAGATCCGGCCTATGCCGGAAGCATCGGAAAGCTTATGTATAAATATCGGAATGTCTATGGTTCTTCCGTAGTTTTTACCTATGACAAACCTGTTTTTTCATAATATCAGTCAAAAAAATCGTATCCCCTCAAAAACGGGGATACGATTTTATTTTTTAGCTTCTTTTTGAAAAACGATCGTAATCTTTGTTCCCTGATTCAATTTACTTTCCACCTCAATGGATGCATGATGATACTTTGCTCCATGTTTCACAATCGAAAGTCCAAGTCCGGAACCTTCCTTTTGATTGGAATGGCTCTTATCCACCCGGTAAAACCGCTCAAATACACGGTCTATATCTTCTTTCGGGATTCCGATTCCGGTATCTTCTACTACAACCGTTGGCTTCTCATCCATTGCCGCGATCGTAACGACAACTTCGCCTTTCGGATGGTTGTATTTTACGGCATTTTCACAGATATTAAAGAACATTTCGTATAAAATCTGATAAACTCCAAAGATTTTCGTATGAACCCCTCGGACATGGAAGGTTACATCTTCTTTTTTCAGCTTATGCTCCAGATCAGATTTGATCTGAAAGATCAGCTCATAAAGATCCACGTCCTTTTTCTCTAACTCTACCTGATTTTCATCTAATTTTGATAATTTAATGATATCTTCAATCATAGAAATCAAACGTCTGGCTTCTTTGTAAATTGTACCGGAAAAACGTTCCATATCTTCCGGCTTAACCAAACCATCCTTCATCAACTCTGCATATCCTGAAATTGTTGTCAGCGGAGTCTTTAACTCATGAGAAACATTCGCCGAAAATTCTTTGCGCATATTCTCAGCTTCCTTAATTTCCTCAATCTGATTCTGGATATCAATATTCTGCTGTTCAATCCTATCTAACAACGGCGTCAACTCACTATATGTCTGATTCTGCTTCGGATGAAGCAGGTCAATCTGGTTAATCGGTTCCACAATACGGCTTGTAATAATTCTGGATAAGATAACATCCAAAACCAGAACAATCAGCAGCATAACCGAAACTGCCGGCAGAAATCCCAGAACCTGACGCAGAATTGTCTGTGTCTCCCGGGACATTCTCAGGATTGTTCCGTCATCCAGCCGCACTGCATAATAATATGTTTGTTTATTCAGTGTACTTGAAATTCTTGTATCTTCTCCAGTACCTTTCTCTATCGCTTCCCTAATTTCTTTCCGGTTTTTGTGATTTCCCATGGTGCTTTCTTCTCCCTCGCTGTCATAAATCACATCACCAGACTCGTCAATCCAGGTAATTCTGGTGACGGTAATATCCTTATAGGCGTTCAGATCCTGTTTGTCATGAAGATTTAAAGATGTCGCCATGTATCCGGCCTCATCCCGAATCCCCGATTCTATCTGCTGGATATACTGAAAGTAAGCAATAAATGACAAAATTACGGTCGTGATCAAGACTGCAGCAAATGAAACCAATACCATTTTGCTGAAAATCTTACGTTTCATTCATTTCCTCCGATACGATAACCAATTCCACGTACAGTCTCAATCAGGCTTCCACATTCTCCCAGCTTCTGTCTGAGCGAACGGATATGAACATCCACAGTTCTTGTCTCCCCGTCAAAATCATACCCCCATATATTCGTAAGCAGCTGGTCTCTGTTTAATACATTGCCTTTGCTTTCTACCAGGAGGCATAAAAGCTTGAATTCTTTGTTCGTCAGAGTTACTGACTGATCTTTTACTTTTACTTTATGTTTATTTGGATAAATCCGCAGATCTCCGACCTGCAGCTCATCCTTGGACTCTTTTTTGGATCGGCGAAGCACTGCCTTGACTCTGGAAACCAGCTCCATCATGCCGAACGGTTTGGTAACATAATCATCCGCTCCGCTGTCAAGACCAAGCACTTTGTCGTACTCTGTGCCTTTCGCCGTCATAATAATAATTGGCAGCTCTTTTGTTGCTGACTTTCCACGAAGTTTTCCCAGTATTGACATTCCGTCTTCTCCCGGCAGCATAATGTCCAGCAATACTAATTCAGGCATAACTCCTTCACTCATGGCTTCCATAAACTGAGTCCCGTCTTCAAATCCTTTTGCCTCAAATCCGGTACTCTGCAGTGTATAAGTCACAAGTTCTCTTATATTCGGATCGTCTTCTACAACAAAAATCACAAGCTTCCTCCTTTATATTCACCAGTAATCGCATATTCTACCCATTCAGCTACATTGCTTGCATGGTCTCCGATACGTTCAAAATACTTCGCGATCATAAGAATTGCGACACATTCTTCTCCTCTTTCCGGTTCATTATGGATCATCTCAATAACTTCCTTCTTTACCTGACTGAACAGATCATCTACAAGATCATCCTGTTCAATGACTTCACGGGCAAGTCCGAGATTCTCCTTTACAAAGGCTTTGACGCTTCGGCTTACCATGTCGATCGTCGCCTTGGACATCTTCTCAAGATGTGTATTTTCCATCTGAGCCGGCACTGCGGAATCTTTCTGTACGATTCCTACGATATCACTTGCCTGGTCTCCGATACGTTCCATATCAGATACCATCTTAAGAGCGGAAGAAATAACACGCAGGTCTGTGGCTACCGGCTGCTGCTGAAGCAGAAGCTTCATACAGATACGCTCAATGTCACGTTCTTTGTGATTGATTTCTTCTTCCATTCCTTTTATATCATGAATCAGTTCTTTATCTCTGGTTGCTACAACCTTCGCAGCCGCTGTGATCATTTCCTCACAAAGGCCTCCCATATCGACCATTTCCTGATTTAAACGCATCAGCTGTCTGTCAAATCGGTTTCTCATATCAGCCAAACCTCCCTGTAATATAGTCTTCTGTTCGTTTATCCTGAGGCATAGAGAACAGATCATCAGATTTTCCGAATTCTACCATCTCTCCCAGCAGGAAGAATGCTGTCTTATCAGAAATTCTGACCGCCTGCTGCATATTATGAGTTACCATAATGATTGTATACTTTGATTTTAATTCTACCGCAAGATCTTCGATTTTTGAAGTAGAAATCGGATCCAAGGCAGAAGTAGGCTCATCCATTAACAGGACTTCCGGTTCTACCGCCAGAGCTCTTGCAATGCAGAGTCTCTGCTGCTGTCCTCCGGAAAGTCCAAGAGCACTCTTCTTTAAACGGTCTTTTAACTCATCCCAGATTGCAGCGTTTTTCAGAGATTTCTCTACGATCTCATCCAGCTGTGACTTATTATGAATTCCGTGTGTTCTTGGTCCATACGCAATGTTGTCATATACACTCATCGGAAATGGATTCGGTTTCTGGAATACCATTCCGACACGTTTTCTTAACAGGTTCACATCCATGTCTCCATAAATGTCTTCTCCGTCCAGAGTTACCTTTCCGGTGATCTTACATCCCTCTACCAGGTCGTTCATACGGTTTAATGATTTTAACAATGTGGATTTTCCACATCCGGACGGACCAATGAACGCTGTAATCTCATGTTCCGGAAGATCCAGATTAATATCTTTTAATGCTTTGAATTTTCCATAATATAAATCTAAATTATCGATTTTAAATTTTGTTCCCATTCCATTTTACCCTTTCGTGATTCGTTTTGCAATAAAGGAAGAAACCGCATTGATCAGCAATACTGTAATCAGCAGGACAACTGCTGTTGCGTATGCCTGATTGATATGAAGTCCTTCACAGGATAACGTATACATATGAACGGCAAGTGTACGTCCGGATCCCATAATATTAGAAGGGATTTCTGCAACAGTACCTGCTGTATACATTAATGCTGCCGTTTCTCCAACGACACGTCCAATTGCCAGGATAATTCCTGATAAGATTCCCGGAACCGCAGATGGAAGTACGATACGGAATACGGTACGAAGCTTTCCGGCTCCCAGTCCGAAACTTCCTTCTCTGTAAGAATCCGGAACGGATTTTAATGCCTCCTCGCTGGTACGCATGATCAGCGGAAGGATCATGATTGCCATGGTTGCCGCGCCAGATAAGATGGATAATCCCCATCCCAGTGCACCAACGAAAAACAGCATACCGAACAATCCATATACAATAGAAGGAATTCCCTGCAGTGTTTCTGCAGTAATTCTTACCAGCCCCACAATTTTGTTTCCTCGCTTTGCATATTCTACCAGATAGATAGAAGCAAAGATTCCAAGTGGAACTGCAAATAAAAGTGATAAACCTGTCATGATCAATGTATTAATGATCGCAGGGAACATAGACACATTTTCTGTTGTGTATTTTACATCAAACAAATCCGGTGTTAAATTTGGAATACCATTGACCAGAATATATACAATCAAGAAGAATAATACAACGACTGTAATGATCATAGCCGCATTAACAAGCAGCCATAAAACAAAAGACAGCGGCGTTCTTTTGTAAGATTTCATTCTCTGGCCAAACGTTACTTTGTTAATTCCCTGAATTTCTTCTGTTTTCTCCATAGTTTTTACAGCCTCCATCTTAAATATTCTCCTTCTTCTTTAATGCTGCAAAGCAAAGATTGATCAATAAGATAAATACAAATAATACAACCGCTGTAGCAATCAATGCTTCTCTGTGGAGATCTGTCGCATAACCCATTTCCAATACAATATTGGACGTCAGCGTTCTGACTCCGTTGAATAGTCCTGACGGTACAACTGCCTGGTTTCCGGCAACCATAACTACCGCCATGGTTTCACCAATGGCACGGCCAATTCCAAGGACAACGCCTGCCAGGATTCCTGATTTTGCCGCCGGCAGCACCGCAAAAAAGACACTTCTTTCGTGGCTTGCTCCAAGACCAAGAGATCCTTCATAGTAGCTGTCTGGTACAGCGCGGATCGCACTCTCAGATACCTCCACGATGGTCGGCAGAATCATGATTCCCAGAAGAATGGATGCTGTAAACAAACTGTTTCCAGTACCTCCAAACATGCTTCTGAATAATGGGACTAAAACTACCATTCCGAAGAAACCATATACTACGGAAGGGATTCCTGCAAGAAGCCCAACCGCAGGTTTTACAATTTTATAAACTTTGTCATTACAGAATCTTGCCATATAGACTGCTGCCAGAATTCCAATCGGCACTCCAACGATAATTGCTCCCGCAGTAACATAGATACTTCCTAAAATCATAGGGAAGATGCCAAAGATCTCAACCTTTGGCATCCATATTTTTCCGGTAATAAATTCTCCAAGTCCGATTTTCCCTATGGTAGGAATTCCATTTATAAATAAGAAAGCACAAATTAATATAACTGCCAGGATGGAAGCACATGCTGCGATCAAAAAGATCACGCTCATAATCTGCTCTTTATATTTTCTCATAAATTCCTCACCTTTAAATTACTTTTTATTATTTGATATCACCCCAGGATGTTGTTTCACCAGTGAAGATTGATTTTACCTGGTCACTTGTAAGTTCATCAACATCTCTGTCTTTGTTTACGATAACTGCAATACCGTCCTGAGCGATAGCTGTTGCTGTAACGCCTTTGGATTTTTCACTGTCAGCCAGGTCACGAGATGCCATTCCGATATCACATACACCGTCGATTGCGTTGTTAACACCTGTTGTAGAATCACTCTGCTGTACTTCAACAGTTACTTTATCGTTTGCTTTTTCATAAGCTTCTTTTAATTTTTCCATAACCGGTGTTACAGAAGAAGATCCGGAAACAACAACTTTTCCTTTTGCTCCGTTAGATTTAAATGCTTTTGCGTTCTCATCTACGCTGATGTAGCCGTTATCTTCTACAACTTTCTGTCCTTCTTTGCTCATGATAAAGCTCTGGAAGTCTTTTGCAGCGTCGCTTAATCCATCTTTTGTTACAATATTAAATGGACGAACAACTTTGTAAGATCCGTTTTTAACATTTTCTGCAGAGGCTTCTGCTCCATCGATCTTCACTGCTTTTACTGTATCATTTAATGATCCTAAAGATATGTAACCGATTGCTGCGTCATTCTCAGCAATTGTTGTCATCATAACGGAAGTAGAATTTGTAATCTGGGCAGACTGTGTTGTCATATCCACTTTCTTTCCATCTTTTTCTTCTTCGACTCCGAACAATTCAACGAATGCGCCTCTTGTACCAGATCCATCCTCTCTGGATACAACTGCGATATCATCATTCTTGCTGGAATCTTTACTTCCTCCACCACAACCTGTCAAAAGGCTTGCTGCTGCTACGGTGGCTAATGCTAAAGTCAAAACTTTTTTTCTCATTTCTGTTCTCTCCTTTTGCTCTGTTTCAATTACAAGATTTATCTTACCTGCGCTTTGTTAAATCCAAAAGGAGGCTTATGTAAAATCTATGTTAAATGTAAAATCGTTTTTTAGAGGAATGTAAAGTCAGGAATTATTCCTGATATTTTAAGAAAACAGCAGAAAAATGCCGCTGTTCCGGGCTTTTCCGCGAAACAACGACTTATTTTCTATCCATCTGCAATCTTTCCATCGCAGATAGTATATTTTACTTTTCCCCTGAGCTTCCATCCGGTAAACGGAGAATTGCTCGCTTTGGATTTGTAATCTTTTACAATCCATTCTTCTTCCGGATCGAAGATCACCAGATCCGCCGGGCAGCCTTCCTGAAGGCGTCCCTGAGGCAGATGATATAATTTCGCCGGATTGACGGTCATTTTCTCCAGAAGTTCCATCATAGACAGATATCCCTTACCCACCAGCTCAGTAATGCCAAGACCAAGAGCCGTCTCCAGGCCGGTGATGCCGCTTGGGGCTTCCGCAAGACTCTTTTCCTTTTCTTCTTTGGAATGAGGCGCATGGTCGGTAGCAATAACCTCGATGGTGCCTTCCTGCAGACCTTTGATAATGCGCATTCTGTCTTCCTCCGTACGAAGAGGAGGATTCATCCTGGCCAGAGTTCCATATTTCAGAACCGCTTCCTCCGTCAGCGTAAAATGATGCGGCGAAGCTTCTGCCGTCACATGAGCGCCTTTTTCTTTGGCTTCTTTTACATACTCCACTGCCTGGGCAGAGCTGATATGCTGGATATCCACAGAAGCTCCGGTCTCCAGCGCAAGCTGGCAGTCTCTCTTTACCATAACGGCTTCTGCCATATAAGAAGCGCCTCCGTATCCCAGCTGTTTGGAAACCTTACCCTGATTCACTCCCGGCTGTTTGATATAAGCCGGATCTTCCTCATGAAGGCTGATCGGAACATCTAATTCCTTTGCCTTTTCCATTGCCTTCCTGACGACATTTTCATCCATCAGCGGCAGACCGTCATCGGTAAATCCTTTGACTCCTGCCTTATATAAGGCATCCATATCCACCAGTTCTTTCCCCTGGAACCCCTTGGATACCGCCGCTGCCTGCAGAACACGGATTGGAAGTTTTTTACAACGTTCTGCGATTTCCTCATAGATTTCCACAGAGTCCACCACCGGTTTTGTATTTGCCATGCAGACAACCGTGGTAAATCCTCCAGCTGCAGCTGCTGCCGCTCCTGTCGTCAGATCTTCCTTATAAGTAAATCCCGGATCACGAAAATGAACATGAACATCGATCAGTCCCGGAGCCACAATCTGCCCACTGGCGTCAATGATCTGACAGTCATCCGCTGCATCTTCCACCTTTCCGATTTTTACAATCTGATTTCCATCCAGCAGGACATCTCCTGTCTGATCCAGTCCCGTCTCCGGGTCCATTATCCTTCCATTTCGAATCCAAAGCATTGCAAAACCTCCTTTAATTTTCTGATTTCCTGTTTTTATAATGCCTGATGCTTATCTGCCGGTCCGCTTCTGAAACAGCCTCCGGCCTACAGAAGCAAAAAATCCTGTTTTCTTTTGTTTTGGCTTTCTTTCATGCCGTCTTGCATCCTTCATAAAATAGGTCTGGGAACTCAGCGGTTCGTCTCCTTTTTTCCTCTTAGATACATATTCCCCGCTGGAAAGCAGTCTGGATGCCTGCACATTGTCTTTTTTCAGAATTTCGATCATATCGGACAGTCGTTTCCGAAGGGCAGGATCATAGATCGGACATGCTACTTCAACCCTTCTTTTGGTATTCCTCGTCATCATATCCGCAGAAGAGATGAAAATCTCCAAATCCTCCCCGGAACCGAAACTGTAGATCCTGGAATGCTCCAGAAATCTTCCGACAATGCTTTCCACCCGGATATTTTCTGTCTTTCCCGGAATTCCCGGCCGAATGCAGCAGATTCCCCGCACCAGCAGAAAAATCGGAACGCCTGCGCAGGACGCCTCCGCCAGAGCATCGATGATCTGCCGGTCTGTCAGGGAATTCATCTTCATAAAGATTCCGCAGGGCTGAAAACTCTCTGCTTTCATCTTCTCCCTGTGTATGTATTTTATAATATTATTTTTCAGACTGGCCGGCGCCACCAGCAAATGATCATATTCTCCGTCCAGATTGAACACAGAAATGTTGCGGAAAAACTTCGTTGCGTCCTGGCCAATGGCTTTGGAAGCCGTTAAAAGGCTCAGATCCGTATAAATCTTTGATGTACTTTCATTATAATTTCCTGTTCCGATCTGTGTAATATAATAAATCCCTCTGCTGTTCTTCTTCGTAATCAGGCAGACTTTGGAATGTACTTTGTAATCTTCAATCCCGTACATGATCTTGCATCCTGCTTCCTCCAGGATTTCCGAATAATTGATATTGTTCTGCTCATCAAACCGGGCCCGCAGTTCCATCAGCACAATGACTTCTTTTCCATTTTCCGCTGCCTCACACAGGTATTTTACGATCTTTGCCTGTTTTGCCAGCCGGTAGATCGTAATCTTAATGGATATAGTCTCTTTGTCTCTCGCACTTTCTTTTAAGAGCTGCACAAAGCTGTCAATGCTTTCGAAAGGAAATGACAGCAGTTTGTCCCCCTGGAGCACCTGTTTTGTCACGGATTCTCCCGGAATCAGATCCCGGTTGACCGCCGGAGTAAACGGCTGATAGCTTCCTCTCTTTTTTTCTTCTTTCGGAATATGGTCTGTCAGCTGATAAACATATTTCATGTCCAGCGGCGTCAGACTCTGAAATACCTCTTTTGCAGAAATATCCAGCTTCTTCATCAGATATTTTTCAATCCATTTACTTCCTCCGCGGTAAAATTCCAGCCGGACCGGATGCAGCCTTCTTCGAAGCTTAATGATCTGGCGCATATGTTCCCGGTAATCATCCGTATTTTCATAGATTTCATCATCCGGATTAATATCCGCACTTCTGGTCACACATAGGACCGTCTTGTCTTCCACAGTATAATTTCGAAACAGGACATCACAATACCGCGCGATAACATCCTCTAAAAGCACAAATCTGGTCTGCTCTCCCTTTAAAAATATCATCCGGTCCATATCTTCTGGCATGGCGATGATTCCAAAGGATTCTTTTCCCTTTTTTTTCAGCAAAAGCCCGATATGGATTACTTTGTTGGGAAGATGCGGAAACGGATGCTGCTTTCCGATCACGATCGGAGACAGCACCGGCAGCAGCATGGTTTCAAAGTAATTTTTCAGATACTGCTTTTCTTCCATGTTCAGATCCGCAAACCCGCACTGTTTGATTCCTCTCTTCTCCAGTTCTTCGGATACATCCGTAAAAATCTTATCTCTCAGCCGGTAAAGCGGTCCCATGCTTTCCGCGATCTTTGTCAGCTGCTCATCCGGCGTCAGATTAGACCGGATATCATGATGATGATCATGAATCAGGCTCATCTCATGGATGCTTCCCACTCTGACCATATAAAATTCATCCAGATTATTCGTAAAAATTTCCAGAAATTTTAACCGTTCCAATATGGGAACTGACTTTTTCCCGGCTTCTCTTAAAACTCTCTCATTGAATTTCAGCCAGGACAGCTCCCGGTCCTGCGTGTAAGAATAGTCATAGTTCTTACCCATTACCAACTCCTCCATCGTATTTCTCTGTCATATGGCAAAGAAATCCCGGAGTTATACTCTTCCGGGATTTCAAACATTCTAATAAGCAAATTTTTCTTCAAAATATTCTTTCAGATCTTCGATCTTGATTCGTTCCTGTTCCATGGTGTCACGGTCACGGACAGTTACGGCTCCATCTTCCAGAGAGTCAAAGTCAAATGTCACACAATACGGCGTACCGATCTCATCCTGACGGCGGTAACGTTTTCCGATATTTCCACGCTCATCGAATTCACAATTATAGTATTTCACCAGTTCTTCATAAACCTTCATTGCTTCCGGGCTTAATTTCTTAGACAGCGGAAGAATTCCAATCTTAACCGGAGCGATGGCCGGATGGAAATGAAGCACCGTTCTTGTGTCTCCTCCTTCCAGCTCTTCCTCATCATAAGCCGCGCATAAAAATGCCAGAGTCACACGGTCTGCTCCCAGAGACGGTTCAATGACATATGGAATATAACGCTCTTTCTTTTCCGGATCAAAATAAGTCAGATCTTCTCCGGATGTATTCTGATGCTGTGTCAGATCGTAGTCTGTACGGTCGGCAATTCCCCATAACTCACCCCATCCGAATGGGAATAAGAATTCAATGTCTGAAGTTGCCTTGGAATAATGGGATAATTCTTCTTTTTCATGATCACGTACTCTCATCTGATCATCCTTGATTCCAAGATTCTTCAGCCAGTTGATGCAGTACTCTTTCCAGTATTCGAACCACTCCAGATCTGTATCCGGCTCACAGAAAAATTCCAGTTCCATCTGCTCAAACTCACGGGTACGGAACGTAAAGTTTCCAGGAGTGATCTCATTTCGGAAAGATTTTCCGATCTGGCCGATTCCAAACGGAATCTTCTTTCTGGAGGTACGCTGTACATTTTTAAAATTCACAAAGATTCCCTGTGCTGTTTCCGGTCTGAGATAAACGGTACTCTTGGCATCTTCCGTTACTCCCTGGAATGTCTTAAACATCAGGTTGAATTCTCTGATCTCTGTAAAATTTTTCTTTCCGCAGGAAGGACATGTAATATCATGTTCCTTAATAAAGTTTTCCATCTGTTCTTTGGACCATCCATCCACGGAACCTTCCAGTTCCATATTATGCTCATGCATATAATCTTCGATCAGCTTATCCGCGCGGAAACGCTCGTGACATTCTTTACAATCCATCAGAGGATCAGAAAAACTTCCGAGATGTCCGGATGCCACCCATGTCTGCGGATTCATCAGGATCGCGCAGTCTACGCCGACATTATAAGGGCTTTCCTGAACGAACTTTTTCCACCATGCTTTTTTTACGTTATTTTTCAGTTCTACTCCGAGATTTCCGTAATCCCATGTATTGGCAAGACCGCCGTAAATCTCAGAACCGCTGTATACGAATCCTCGAACCTTTGCCAGGTTCACGATTTTCTCCATTGTTACTTCCATAAGTTTTCTACCTCTTTTATATTTTCTTTATATTGTTCCATTGTATCTTGTAATGAGTATTTTTTCAAGTTCTAATTCACCTCTGCTATCTTTTTTTAAATATACTAAATATACTAATTGGATATTACTTTTTCTTTTTATTTATATTATAATGCTTATATTAACTACTTAGGAGATATGAAGAAAGGGAATTAGACCATGTATCAAATTGATTATACCAATGTTGGTAAACGAATGAAGACTTTACGTAAACAAGCAGGCTATACTCAGGAACAGATTGCAGACGCGCTGGACGTAACAGTTGCTTTCATCAGCAACATCGAAAATGACCGTGTCAAGATGAACTTAAGAGTCTTATCTTACTATGCAAAACTCCTGAATGTTTCCATTGACTATCTTCTTCGTCCTGAGACGAATGAAAATGGTGAAAAGGATAATGTGCTGAACAAAGAAATCCTTCGTCTTCTTGAAAAATTTTCAACAGAAGACAAAGAAAAATTTGTTAAAGTTCTGCGTATTTTATGTAAATAATCTTCCCCTGTATGGGTAAGAAAAAACAAGGCTGCCAGAAATCTGTGGCAGCCTTGTTTTTTATGTACGGATCATGATTCCGGAAGGAAAATCAAAGATTTAAACTCATGATGAATCTGCGTTCCTAAAAAAGCTTTCGTAATATCTTTTAACTCTTTATGTACTTCTTTGCTGACCCGGAATGTATAAAGTTTTTCCACCGGGCTGCACAAAATAAACTGCAGGGTGTAAAGGGTCGCCGGAGATACGGAAAGTTCTCCCTTTCCGCAGGACGAACAGACCACCCCGCCTTCAGAAGGCTGAAATCCCGTCAGATTCTCTGTTTTTCCACATCTGACACACTGAAACACTTCCATTCCAACTCCGTAAAACGCCATGACCTTGATCTCATACACCAGCCGGATCAAAGCCGGCGGTATGGTCTTCTTTTCCAATGCCCTCAGACTCTGATACAGCAGTTTTAAAATCTGCATCTCATCGTTGTTTTCCCGGGTTAAATAGGACGCCAATTCACTGAAATAACTGGCATAATAAATCAGATCCAGGTCCTTTTTCAATTCTTCAAAATAATTATCCACCTGCGCCCATATGACATTAAATGAATTTTTTCCCTCATACAGAGAAAATGTTCCAAAAGTAAACGGCTGGCATGCCGCTGCATAAGGGCTGGTCGCTCTTTTCGCTCCCCTGGCGAAAGCAGAGATCCTGCCCCGCTCTTTGGTCAGGAGTACGATTCTTTTATCGTACTCCCCGATATTCCCTGCCTGCAGCACAAGTCCCAGTACTTTGATTTCCTGTCCCATGATCAAACTTCTTTCTTATCGTATCCGTAATTTTTCAGCAGGAAATCACTGTCCCGCCAGTCTTTTTTCACTTTCACCCAAAGCTGGAGATTCACCTTCGTATCCAGAAGGTTTTCCATCTCTGTCCGCGCCTGGCTTCCAATTTTCTTGAGCATGGCGCCTTTTTTCCCTATAATGATTCCTTTGTGGGAATCCTTTTCACAGATTACCGTAGCATCAATATCAATGATATGACCGTGTCTTCTTTCTTTCATGGAGTCAATAACAACCGCGATTCCATGAGGGATTTCCTGACTCAGACACCGCAGCGCCTTTTCACGGATCAGCTCCGCACAGATCTGACGCTCCGGCTGATCGGTAACCGTATCCGCATCATAATACATCGGTCCTTCATCCAGATATTGAAAGATCGTATCGATCACATCCTGGGTGTTTCTTGCCTTCAGGGCGGATACCGGTATGATTTCCGCAAATTCAAGCACATCCTTATAAGTGCTGATCGCTTCCAGGATTTCTTTTTCTTCCACTGTATCGATCTTGTTGATGACCAGAATGATCGGCGTCTTTACTTTGGAAAGCTGTTCCACAATATAGCGTTCTCCTCCGCCGATAAATGTCGTTGGCTCTACCAGCCACAAAACCACATCAACTTCATTTAACGTTCTCTCTGCTGCCTGGAGCATATAGTCTCCCAGTTTGTTTTTGGCCTTGTTGATCCCCGGTGTATCCAGAAAAACAATCTGTCCTCTGTCATCCGTATACACTGTCTGAATCCTGTTTCTTGTAGTCTGAGGTTTGCTGGATGTAATGGCGATCTTCTGCCCGATCAGACGGTTCATCAGCGTAGATTTTCCTACATTCGGGCGTCCGATCAATGTTACAAATCCTGATTTGAATACGTGTTCCATAAATATCCTTTCTTCTTACAGTAAATTCCTGATCTCACCAAAACAGTTTTCAGCATGGCGGATCTTTTCTTCGTTTCCGATACAGCAGCGATTGCCCGCATCCACAACGGCTTTTACCAGAGGAGCAAGCGCTCTGATCTTTTCTTTTGTACACCCAAGCACCTGGTCCCTGTCTTTCTGCAGTTCTTCTTCTGTTTTTCCCATCAGATAGGCATTAAAACTTCTGGCTCCCATATCGTCCGGTCCCATTGGCATATCCATGCTGCTGATCGTTCCGATGATATATTTCTTCATATCGCGCTCATCTGCATCAAACTCCTCTACAAACTGAGCGGCATGTTCATATACATCATATGTCTCCGTGAGATTTGGATCCCGGTAGGTAACAAACATGGAATCGCCCTGATTTCCGAAACTGCACATGCAGCCATAGGCTCCTCCTTTAACTCTCAGCTGGATCCATAAATATTCATAGGAGAAGATCATCTGCAGAACTTTCAGCGCTCCGGTATATTCAAAGCCCTGATCCATAAAATTGCCGGCGCAGGCAACATAGCAGACGCCTCCTGCTGTGGCAAATCCTTCATTTCTCTGATGGCATGCCACATGAACACCGGATGTTTTCTCCTGATCCGGATACAGACGTTCTGCAAAATGAGAAAGACTTTCTGCCATAAATTCCGGATTTTCTTCTTTTCCTGTGTAGCTTACGATCAGATTCTGTTTCTGGAAAATTGCTTTTCTTGCCTCTTCCAGTCCATTTACGATATTTTCGTATTCTTCATCAAAATTCTCGTACCAGTTCTTTATGGACTCAAACATGGAAATTCCCTGGATTTCTTCTTTATACTGCGCATATCCGGAGAAATAAGACATGGCCCGGTTGGCCGCTGTCTTGTGTCCGCTTTCCGTCAGCATCATTTTAAGATTCGTATAAATCTGTCCCATGATTTCTTTTAAACGTTTCTTATCGTCCAGTCTGCTTTCAAAGACAACCTCTTCCATCAGTTCAAAGGCTCTCTGGGTCTTCGGATAGAAACATTTTGTTTTCACGGTAAACATCGGAAGAAAATCATCTTTTCCACGCGGCAGCACATCCATGGAAGCCGCGATGGCTCCGGTTTCAATGCTGATCTCATTGCCCAGTTCCTGATAATTTCTTTTCTCTGTGTCTACCCCCATCAGCACTTCCGTCAGCAGAGACGCATACGGCACCAGTTCCATTGGAACACTGCTCATATCAAAAGCCAGCTTTAAGTAACAGATCTGATTGGTAAAATACGGATGCCACAGGACTTTGACGCCTCCGGCTTCCTCTTCCTGATTGTTCAGCGGCTTGATTTCTTTTCGGATATCTTCGATATCCAGAACCGGTATTTTCTCCAGTTCTTCCTTTGTGGACGGCGTTTCCTGGATTTCTTTCAAACGTTTTGTCTCTTTCACCAGTTCATCGATTTCATCTTTTGACAGAGATTCCTTGTATGCCTTTAATTTATCCGCTTCCTGCTGATCTTTTTCTTTCTGAAGTCCTTTCTTCGGCTTCATAACCACAACGGATTTATGAGGATTGTCCAGAAGACAGGTGCGGATCAGCCCCTCAAAATATCCCTCTTCCATCTTCTTTCTTAAAATCTCAAAAATTTCATTGGTCTTGATATGGATAAACGGTTTTTCATCATCATAAAGCCAGCTGTCATACATCTGAAGCCCGTACATCAGACCTTTTGGAAAACGGCCAAAGTTGGCTTCCTTATATCGGAATTCGTAAAAATTGAACGCCGCTGTCAGGCTTCGCTTCGGAATGCCTTCGTCTGCGATTTTCTTTAAATTCTCTTCTATGATCCGTACAAAATCTTCTTCCTGATCTTCCCTGGCTTCCTGTGCAACGACAGAAAAAACCGGCTGCTCGATTCCATTGTCATAGGAACTGGAAATATCTTTTCCAATCTGAGCCTCCTGGAGGGCTTTCTTCACCGGAGCTCCCGGTGCTCCAAACAGTGCCCGGTTCAGGATCTGGAAGGCCAGATACAGCTCATTGTCCAGACTGGTGCCGATGACTGCATTGTATGCAAAATAAGTCTTTTCTTCCTCAGAATCATTTTCTCCGATCGGATAATATTCTTTCACCCGTTTCGGTTTATCAAACGGCGCCTGCGGCTTCCAGGAAGAATCCACCGTCTTTTCATCAAAATCTTTCAGATAATGCTCATGGATAAATTCCAGATACTGATCCGGATCCATATCTCCATAAAGATAAATGTAACTGTTAGACGGGTGATAGTAAGTTCTGTGGAAATCAAGAAATCCTTCATAGGTAAGATCCGGCACCGCAGCCGGGTCTCCGCCGGATTCAAATCCATACGGAGTATCCGGAAGCAGAGATTTCTGGATAATTCTTGCCAGCTGCTGATCCGGAGATGAAAACACACCTTTCATCTCATTGAATACAACCCCGTTATAATGAATCGGCGCATCTGCGGATTCCAGATCATAATGCCATCCTTCCTGTTTCAGGATTTCCGGCTTCTGGTAAATATTCGGGTAAAATACAGCATCCAGATAAACATGGACCAGATTGAAAAAGTCCTTGTCGTTCTGGCTTGCCACCGGATATACTGTTTTATCCGGATATGTCATGGCATTCAAAAAAGTATTTAAAGATCCTTTGACCAGTTCCACAAAGGGATCTTTCATCGGAAATTCCCTGGATCCGCATAATACAGAATGTTCCAGAATATGCGGAACTCCTGTATCATCTTTTGGCGGCGTCTTAAATCCGATCTGAAATACTTTATTGTCATCTTGATTGGAAATCACGACCACTCTTGCTCCTGTCTTTTTGTGACGAAGAAGCCAGCCGGTTCCATCCAGTTCTTCAATGGGTTCTTTTTTGATTACAGTATAATTTTGATTCATCCGGTTCATACTCCTTTTTCTTTTTATTATTCCTGTCTTCCTTTTTCTTATTATAACAGATAAAAGAATCTTATGTATCCGAAAAGGCGCCATACAAAAAGGCGCCTTTTTTAACCTGTTTATTTTAAGAATCCGTTGATGATCTGTTCTTCTGCCTCTTCTTCTGTCAGGCCTAAGGTCATCAGCTTAATAATCTGCTCTCCGGCAATCTTGCCGATCGCTGCCTCATGGATCAGGGAAGCGTCAGAGCAGTCTGCCGTAATTTCCGGAATAGCGCTGATCTTCGCATCTCCCACGATGATCGCGTCACATTCAGAATGTCCGCTGCATTTGGCATTTCCATGGATCTTGGAAATAAAGATCTGGCTGGAAGAATCTTTCGCCACAGATCTGGATACGATATGAGCTCCGGAATCATCTCCGTCCAAATCAACCTCAAATTCACTCTCCGCATACTGCTTTCCATGGGTCATGAGACGTTCCATAACGGTAAATGTCGCCCCTTCCGCCAGTTTTGCCTTAGTCAGACGTTTGGTAGAATCGACGCCTTTGATCTGCGCGGTATCCATTTCCATATATCCGTTCTTTCCGATCTCAACGATCGTCTGCGGATTCATGATCCTTTCGCCGGTTCCTTCGCCGCTTCCATAATGCTTTTCTACATAGCGGACTCTGGCATTTTCTCCTATATAGAACCGGTGGATTCCATCATGCTGGCTGTTCTTTTTCCCTCCATTGTGGATTCCACAGCCGGCTACGATCGTCACATCGGCTCCTTCTCCAATATAGAAGTCATTGTATACAACTTCTGTCAGTCCTGCTTCGCTCAGTACTACCGGAATATGCACACTCTCATGTTTTGTTCCCGGTTTAATCTTAATATCGATTCCCGTTCCATTATCTTTCGGAATGATATCGATATTGGCTGAACTGTTTCTCGCAATTCCCTTTCCATTAGCTCTGATATTATAGGCTCCTGCCGGAATCTCATGCAGTCCTGAGACTTCTTCCAGCAGATGCATCTGAATCGGATCGATCTTAATATCCATCTTAACATCCTCCCTTCTTCCAGCAGTGACAGGATTCGTCTTTGCTTTCTGTATCATTTAACAGTTTCGGAAGAAATTCCTCTGCTTTCTCATGTTCCAGTACTTCTCCGTCCGCAATGACGATGATCTCATCCGCAATTCTCAAAATCCTCTCCTGATGGGAAATGATCAGAATGGAACCTTTAATATCGCTTCTCATCTTCTCAAATACCTGGATCAGATTCTGGAAACTCCAGAGATCAATTCCCGCTTCCGGCTCGTCAAAAATAGAAAGTTTCGTTCCTCTGGCAAGGATCGTGGCAATCTCAATTCTCTTGATTTCTCCTCCGGAAAGACTTGCGTCCACTTCACGGTTTACATAATCTCTGGCGCAGAGTCCTACTTCGGATAAATATTCACAGGCTTCTGATCTGGAAATCTGGTGTCCAGCTGCCAGTTTGATCAGATCAAATACAGTAATTCCCTTGAAACGGACCGGCTGCTGGAATGCAAAACTGATTCCGAGATCCGCTCTCTCTGAAATGCTGAGATTGGTAATATCCTGTCCATTCCAGATGATCTGTCCGGACGTCGGCTTCTCAATTCCCACAATGATCTTCGCCAGCGTCGATTTTCCTCCTCCATTAGGGCCGGTAATGGCAATAAATTTGTCATCTTCCAGCGTCAGGCTGATGTCTTTTATAATTTCTTTGTCTCTATTTTCTTCATCAGAGACGGTAAATGATATATTTTTTAATTCTAACATACTTCCTCCATCTCCAGAATGATCTGCATCATTCATATATTCAATCCTTTTTATGCTACTACAAATGGAACAGAAAGAAAAGGCTTTCCTTCTATATTTTTCATATTTTTGCCCCTGTCAGCCTGTTCATCCGCAGATTTCATTCTGCTTCCGATCACTGTACAGTTCCTGTTTTTCAATCCTTGCCGTTTTTCTCTTTCCATGTTATAATTTTATCATTAATGATTATAATTGCAAGAACGTACTTAAAAGAAATATAGTACCTAAAAAGATACTAAAGGAGGTCCCTATGGAACATATTACAAAACCAAACCCCTGCTATTGTCCTGTGGAAACAACACTGGAACTGATCGGCGGGAAATATAAATCTCTGATCTTATGGCATCTGGTCAACCAGACCCTCCGTTTCAGTGAATTAAAACGAAGGATTCCTGCCGCCACCCCGAAGATGCTGACCCAGCAGCTGCGGGAACTGGAAGCCAGTGAGCTGATCCACCGGGAAGTATACCCTGTCGTTCCGCCGAAAGTCGAATATTCTCTGACAAAACTGGGAGAAAGCATTATCCCTCTTCTTCGTTCCATGTATGACTGGGGTGATTACTATCTGGAGCAGAGGGGGCTGGAAAGCAGCTGCAGCATGCACGGCCTGCACACACCTGATAAAAAATCATAAAGAAAAGAAGAGTCAGGATTTTTACTCCTGGCTCTTCCTTTTAAGCTGTTGTTTCTTTTATAATTCTTCTCCATCGGAAGCGATTACTTTTTTAAACCAGTCAAAGGATTTCTTCTTCTTTCTCTCCATGGTTCCGTTTCCTTCATTATCACGGTCTACATAGATCATTCCGTATCTCTTCTTCATTTCACCTGTTGTAAAAGATACCAGGTCAATAATGCCCCACGGTGTATATCCCATCAGATCCACTCCGTCATGGAGCACTGCTTTTTTCACCGCTTCGATATGACTCTTAAGATAATCGATTCTTGGCTGATCGTCAATGGTTCCGTCCTCTTCGATCTGATCAACGGCTCCAAATCCGTTTTCCACAACAAACAGCGGTTTCTCATATCGTTCTGCCAGTATGTTGAGGGAATATCTTAATCCTTCCGGATCGATCTGCCATCCCCAGTCACTGGCTTTTACATAAGGGTTATCCACAGAATTCGGAAGTCCGCCATTGACAACACCTTCCAGATTCTCATTTTTCACATCAGCTTTAACAACCGTAGACATATAATAGCTTAATGCAAGGAAGTCCGCCGTACCTTCTTCCAGGATCTTGTCATCCCCTTCTTCCATGACGATGTGATAGCCTTCCCGTTCAAATTCTTTCTTTGCATAAGACGGATAATGTCCTCTCATAAATACATCCGGGAAGAAAAATCTCTGATGCATGGCTTCTTCTGCTGCCATAATATCATCCGGATTGCAGGAATACGGATAAATCGGAACACATCCGATCATACATCCGATCTTTGCGTCCGGACAGATTTCATGACATTTTTTCACTGCCAGAGCATTTGCCAGCAGTTCATGATGTCCTGTCTGGAACATGACTTCCCTCGGATTGTCTCCTTCTTTCAGCATAACACCGGAATTGGTCCAGAGGAAGATTGGATTGTTAGTATCCATCTGATTGTTGATCTCATTAAATGTAATCCAGTATTTTACTTTATCTTTGTAGCGTCTGAAGCAGACTTCCGCAAATTTTACAAAATAATCCACTACTTTGCGGTTATAGAACCCGCCGTATTCCCTTGCAAGATGCAGAGACATTTCAAAATGGGAAAGGGTGATGACCGGCTCGATGCCATATTTCAGCAGTTCGTCAAAGACGTCGTCATAGAACTGCAGTCCTTCTTCGTTGGGTTCTTCCTCATCGCCGTTTGGGAAGATTCTGGTCCATCCAATGGACGTACGGAAACATTTTAATCCCATTTCCGCAAACAAAGCGATATCCTCTTTGTAGTGATGATAAAAATCAATCGCCTCATGATTCGGATAGAATTCTCCTTCTTCTACCGTATCTGTGATTCTTCTGGCAACTCCGTTGGCTCCGGCTGTCATAACGTCTACAACGCTCGGTCCTTTGCCTCCTTCATTCCATCCGCCTTCAAACTGATGGGCAGCGACAGCGCCGCCCCATAAAAATCCTTCTGGTAATCTGCTCATTTCTTTTCCTCCTAAGATAATTTTTCCTATTCGATTACAGATAATAATGCATCACCTGGTTCTACTTTCTCGTTTGGATATGCCAGTACATCCGTATAATCGTCTGTATTTGACACAATGACCGGTGTTACCAGCGGGAGTCCCGCATCTTCTATCTTCTTCATATCAAACTCCAGCAGCAGGTCTCCTTTGGATATCTTCTTTCCTGCTTCTGTTTTCAATTCAAATGGTTCTCCATTGAGTTTTACCGTATCCATTCCGACATGGATCAGCAGCTCCACTCCATCATCCGATTTCAGTCCCATGGCATGTTTTGTATCGAAAATGCTTTCTACTGTTCCGTCAAACGGTGCGTAAACTTTTCCTTCTTCCGGCTTGATCGCCGCTCCTTTTCCCATGAGTTCACTGCTGAACACTTCATCTTCTACCTCTTTCAGAGGAATCACTTCCCCTTTGATCGGAGCGTATACTTCTTTGTGTGTCTGAGCTCCGCTGGCTGTACTGCTGCTCTTTTCCTCCGGCAGCACTTCTTCTTCCTCTTCTTCCTGTTTTGGATCATCAAATCCTACGATCTGGACCAGAATAATGGCTCCAATAATGGCAATCGCACAGCCGATTGCTTCTCCAAGGAAGGAAGCCGGATTATCCGGGTTGATCGCGTTCACTGTCGTAAGCAGTCCAGGAAGTCCTGCATAAGCATAATAGTAAGAATTGAAGAAGCTTGCTACAATGGCTCCCACAGCTCCGGCTGCACATCCACAGACAAATGGTTTTTTCAGACGAAGGGTAACACCATAAATCACCGGCTCTGTGATTCCGAAAATACCTGTGATACCAGAAGAAAGAGCCACGCCCTTAAATTCTTTGTTTCTGGATTTGATAAACACTCCAAAGGCTGCTGCCATCTGAGCAACAACGGCGATGGTCTGGAATGCCTGGAAAGAATCTCTTCCATACATATCGAAGTTTGCCAGTATCACCGGTGTGATTCCCCAGTGAACACCAAAGATTACGATCACCTGCCATACGCCGCCGATTACAGCTGCTGCCAGTGCAGGGAATGCGTTAAACAATGTATTGTATCCGTTGGCGATTCCTGTTGCCAGAAGGCTGGAAAGAGGTCCGATCAGAAGGATCGTCAGCGGAACCATGATGACCAGACAGATCAATGGTGTAAACAGTGATTTAATGTTCTCATGCAGTCTCTTTTCTACAAAATGTTCCAGATAAGAAAGAATCCATACAAGGAACAGCGGAGGCAGGACGGAAGATGTATAAGTTGTTTCAGAAAGATTGAAGATCAGGAATTTGATCGTCTCGCCATCCGCGATCCTTGCGGCCATTTCTGTCCAGGTAGGGCTTATCAGGGCACAGCAGCAGAGAACTGCGATGTAAATATTACATTGAAAATGTTTGGATGCCGTAATTGCGATAAAAATCGGCAGGAATGTAAACGGCGCCCATGACATAAAACTAAGCACTTCATATGTTCCGGTATTGGCAAAGGACGGTACTGCCAGATTGATCAGAATCAAAACACCCTGAAGCAAACCTGCTGCCGCCAGCACATAAATAAACGGAGCAAATACCGCAGACATGGTCGCGATCACCCGGTTTAAAACTCCCTGCTTTGGTTCTTCTACCACACGGTCGGAATTGTCCAGATCCAGTTCTTTTGCCACCTGTGCATAGACATCTCCAACATGGTTTCCGATAACTACCTGGAACTGTCCTCCATTCTCAACGACCGTAATAACTCCCGGAAGTTTTCCAACTCTGTCTTTTGCGTCATCTGCTGTCTCTTTCAATACAAGTCTCAATCTAGTCGCGCATCGTGTCGCATTGATAATATTGTCTTTTCCGCCGACTTCCTGAATAATATCACTGGCCAGCTTTGTGTAATCTCTGACTTTCGTCGCCATTTTTTTCTCCCTTCTTTTCTTTGATCATAATGAATCGTAATCACTTACTTCCTTCAACGCGCGCCATTGAGAAAATAATAAAGCGTTTTCCATAAATAAATCCTTCAGGGATTTTTATGAAATAAAAAAACCTGAACCAATTGAGAACACGGATCTTCAGACCTTCTGTCTGTGTTCTCAATCAGCTCAGGTATCGCCTTCTTCAGTAACAATCCTGACTTCGGGAAAATCCCTTTCCCCTGTCATTATTTCCAATTTCTGTAATTTATTATAATCTATTCCAATTTACTTGTCAAGACTTTTTTTTGGAAATTGAATTTGTTATTCTCTGGATATGGATCGTCAGATAGACCAGCTCGTCATCATTAATTTCCATGCCATACTGTTCCGTAACCAGCTGTCCGATCTTCACCGCGCAGCCAAAAGCCTTACTGTACTGTTGTTTGATCATATCAATGAACACCGGATCGTTCTGATCCAGCAGCTTCTTTTTCATCAGTCTTCCGACAAAATATTTCATATGAACGACAAATCTGCTGTAATCCAGAGAATCTTCGTCCAGTTCGATCTGATAAGTCAGCTTTATGATCTTCAATGCCGCTTTCAGAATCTTTGTGGTAACCTCCACTTCCGCAATGTCTCCATCGGACCGGCATTGGCAATATGGAGCGCAATAAATCCCGCTTCATCCTCAGCCATTTTAATACCGGTTTTCTTCTCGATCACTTCGATGGCATACTGGCCAATGGCAAATTCCTGAGGATAGAACTGTTTAATCTCCCACAGGAGCGCATTGCGGAAAATAATTCCTTTCCTGGTCCGCTCCATGGCAAATACCATATGGTCCGTCAGGGTCACATAAATATTTTCATTCAGATCTGTTCCCAGCGATGCTTTGGCATACTGGATAATATGATCCGCCAGTTTAAAATCCTCCGATGAAATCTTGGACAAAAGTTCCACCAGCCGCTTCTGCTCCTTAAATTTGCTCAGCAGAAAGGTCTTTTCAACTTTAGATTCATCTGCCTTCATTCCCGGCTTCATTTTAAATCCAATCCCGCTCCCTACAAGAATCAGTTCATTTTTCTTCTTGTCCTTCACAAACACCACATTGTTATTCATGATTTTTTTAATAATCATAAAAATCTCCTCTTTTTTCAAACATATCTGTTTTTTCATATACCTCTGAAAGCGGAGCGTTTCTATATCATAGGAATGCAGTTTTCCTTGAAATAAAAAAACCCAGGCTTTACAAAAGAGCATAACCATCCTATGCCATCTTGTAAAACCCAGGTATCGCCTTCTCCAGTAACAATCCTGGCCGTTTCCAATCTTATTTCCACTAATTTATATACTATATTGCCGGGGAAATGTCAAGAATTCCACGGCATTTCCCCTATGTATACATGGTATCAGCATCCCATTTTCATCATTTCCTTTTTCAGCCGTTTTATGATCTTCTTTTCCAGCCTGGAAATATACGACTGGGAAATCCCAAGCATATCAGCAACTTCCTTTTGTGTCTTCTCCTCCCCGTTTTTCTGATTAATGCCAAATCTCAGCTCAATGATCTTCTTTTCCCTGTCTGTAAGGATCGTCATTGCTTTCATCAAAAGTTTCCGGTCTACCTCATGCTCCAGATCCCGGTAAATGATATCCTCATCGGTTCCCAGAATATCAGACAGCAGAAGTTCATTCCCATCCCAGTCCACATTCAAAGGTTCATCAATCGAAACCTCCATCCTGGTCTTGTTATTTCTCCTCAGATACATGAGGATCTCATTTTCAATGCATCTGGACGCGTAAGTTGCAAGTTTAATATTCTTCGCCGGATTAAACGTATTGATCGCCTTGATCAGTCCTATGGTCCCGATGGAAATCAGATCTTCCACCCCGATTCCTGTATTGTCAAATTTTTTCGCAATATAGACTACAAGTCTTAAATTCCTTTCGATCAGCATCGCTCTCGCCTCAGGCTCATCTGCCGTTCCCAGCATATGAATCATCCTCTGCTCTTCCTTTGCTTCCAGCGGGGCCGGCAGAATTTCCGCGCCTCCAATATAATGGATTTCATTTCCCCGTGCAAAAAAAGTTTTCCTGCCGTTTACCAGTTTTAATTTCAGCACATTACAACCTCCCATATTTCATCAGATCCGGATGAAGCAGAAGCTGGTATGCCCCCTTTTGTGACAGTGGTTCTTCTGATATTCCGATCACCCCTTTTTCCACCTGGATCTTCCCCTCTTTCCCGGAAATCAGAATGTTGTCAACCAGAATACCTGTCATAATGCCCCGCTTCTTTCCCACAGAGTGATACGGAATCATCCGGATTCCTTTTCCATCATGTTTTTCCGTCAGATTTTTTAACGATCCCTCATAATATTTCTGCAGGACAGACGCCTCCAGCACAGACACCGGCATTCTTCCAATCGGTTCATACAGAAAATTCCCAGTATCCGCAAAACCGCAGACTTTGATTTTTTTCCCCTGCCAGGTAAATTCTACATCGTACAAAAAATCTTTCTGCCGCAGGGTGTCTCTCCAGAACAAAATATAGAAGCAAAACAGTCCCGCCGCAGAAAGAATGCCTCCAAGGATCCAGCTTTTCCCCGGAATGAACCTTTTGCATGCTGTCCAGATGCCTCCATACAGCGAGGCAAGCGCTGCCAGGCAGCCTCCAAAATACAATTTCTTTTTCCACCTGGATCCAAACGCAATCTGCACTGTCAGAGCGAATCCCAGTATAAAAAAGAAAATCCTGCCTGGAAATACCATTGCCGCACATCCTGCCAGGCTTCCTGCTGCCGCAGCGGCAGCTATCCTTCGAAACCGGCAGTTCTGTCTAAGCCCCCGGTTTATAAATACCAAAAGAAGTTCCACAACAAGCCATTGCCGCAGAAATAAAATGATGAAAAACATATTGTCATTATAGAAAAACAGGCCAGAATTCTTTGTCAGAAAATGTTATAGGCGCATGCACTGTTTCTACAAATTTTGCGTCATATCTGCTACAATGAGGAAAAAAGCAAAAAGGAGAGTAAATTTATGGAACATGTAATACATCAGATCCCCCCGGTCTTTAATCATCAGTCTGAAATTCTGATTCTCGGTTCTTTTCCTTCTGTAAAGTCCCGGGAAGCCCAGTTCTTTTATCATCACCCTCAGAACCGTTTCTGGAAGGTTCTTGCCTCTCTGACTCAGGATTCCCTTCCGCAAACCATTGAAGAGAAGAAAATTTTTCTTTTAAAGCATCATATTGCTCTTTGGGATGTCATCGCATCCTGTGATATTCAGGGATCCAGCGACAGCAGCATTAAGAACACGGTGCCAAATGATTTTTCCGGTATATTAAAAGCGGCACCCATCCGTCGGATATATACCAACGGCGGTACCGCTTATAAACTTTATAAAAAATATTGTGAACCGGAAACCGGATATCCGGCTGTTAAACTTCCTTCCACCAGTCCGGCTAACGCCTCCTACTCTCTGGAACGGCTTCTGAAAGCCTGGAAGGTCATTCTTCCGCTCTAGCCTTCATCTTCTATGATAAATTCTTCTGAAGGCCCCGTAATCTCATATACAATATCTCTCCAGTGTTTTCCGTCACTGCACCCAAGATAATGTTTCGTAATCTTATAAGACCCGAAGCAGTGCATCGGAAACACCCTGCGGGGATGTACTTTTTCCAGGAAATAATTCATCCCCCAGCAGTATTTGTCTTCCTGCCTTGGATCCAGCAGCATAAAAGCCACATCAATTTTTGTTCCTTCCAGACGCCGTATTTCTTCCTGAAACGTCTTTTTATAATATTCATTGTCTTCATCCGGCTCCCCATTCCAGTGCCACCAGTTCAGATCTCCTGCATGATAGATCGTCTTTCCCTCTGCCTGCACCAGGAACGCAACTCCCATATCATTAGACTTTAATGTCTCAATATGAATTCCTCTGATTTCTTTTTTCTCGTGAGGACCCATCATTACCGCGTCTTCTTTTGTCTGAATATCATCCGACAGAATATATGTAATGTCCGGATAGCGGCCTTTCAGTTTCCATATCTCAGGATTATAATGATCCCCATGACCGTGAGAGGCAAAAACAAAGATTCTCTTATTTGTCGGGAATTCCGGGATCGTGCCTTTATAATAGTCAAAAAGAATCACTGTCTCGCTCATTTCCACAGAAAATCCACTATGTTCGATAAATGTCACTTTCATTGTCCCGCATCCTCCAGTATTCTTTCTTTCATCTTCGGATCAAAAATTCCTGTTCTCAGCATCTCAATTTCATATTTATAAGGCGGATAAGACTTCTTGCCATCTGGTTCTTTTATATAAGGAGTCTCCAGGATTTTCGGAACCTTCTCAAAATCCTTATGAGTGGCAACATATCGAAGCGCATCAAATCCGATTTCTCCAAATCCCAGATTTTCATGCCGGTCCTTTGCCGCTCCCATCGGATTTTTACTGTCATTGATATGAAATACACTGATCTGATCTTTCCCTATGATCTGGTCGAAAGAATCCATCACAGCATCAAAATTCTCTTTTACATCCAGTCCGCTGTCGCTGACATGACAGGTATCAAAGCAGACTCTCAGTTTATCCGGATGACGGACGCCATCATAGATTCTGGCAATCTCTTCAAAATTCCGTCCGATCTCGCTTCCTTTTCCTGCCATGGTTTCCAGGGCGATCCTTACTGGTGTATCTTCTTCCAGCACCTGATCCAATCCGCGGATAATCTGTGCGATTCCTTCATCAGCCCCTGCGCCTACATGGGATCCCGGATGCAGCACCAGGATACTGCTTCCCATAGCCGCCGTTCTTTCAATCTCTATCTTCAGAAAATCCACTGCCAGCTGAAAGGTCTCTGGTTTCACTGTATTGGCAAGATTAATAATATACGGGGCATGTACTGCAAAAGTTTCCATCCCGTTTTCCTTCATCAGTTCTCTGCCTTCTTCTATTCTCAGCTCCTCAATCTTTTTACGCCTTGTATTCTGCGGCGCCCCTGTATATACCATAAATGTGTTTGCGCCGTAGGACAAAGCTTCCTTTACAGAGCCCAGGAACATCTCCTTCCCTTTCATTCCCACATGGGATCCTATTAACATTTTTCTTCTCCTTTGCTTTTTTCTCTTTACTTTTTTATCATAACATGGTATATTATAAGCCACGGGGCAGAAAAATTACATATTTTTTAAAAAATTTAAAAGTTTTTCAAAAAAACTATTGACATATTGCCCACACAATGATATGATATCTGTGTTGCGCAGTTGTGGCGGAATTGGCATACGCGCTAGACTAAGGATCTAGTCCGGGTTAACTGGGTAGGGGTTCAAGTCCCCTCAACTGCACTTGGCCGATGTGGCGGAATTGGCAGACGCGCTGTGTTCAGGTCGCAGTGAGTGTACGCTCGTGCGAGTTCGAATCTCGCCATCGGCACTTTAAAAACCAGCATTTGATATGCTGGTTTTTTTGTTGTATAAAAAAGTATTTTTCTATTCTTGACAGCCATATCAGTATAATCTATAAAACAAAAAATCAGACGCGCTTTCATGCATCTGATTCTGACTTCAATCTGTAATTTATCCTGCCCGGCAGAACTGTACTCCCTTTATTCCTCTTCGTCTTTTCCTCTGTTCCTGATCATGCTGCTTACCAGAGCTTCCAGCATCTCCATGGCAATTCTTCTTTCCTTTGCGCTGCACCGCTCAAGAATCATCTCTGTCTCTGTGTAAAGGATATCCCCTTCCCTTTCTCTGGGATAGCTGTCAGCCAGCAGTTCATCCAAAGTTACTCCCAAAAGTTCTGCAAGATCCATAAGCAGGGCAAGAGACGGCTTTTTTGACGCATTTTCAATATTAGACATGTGCTGGGTTGAAATTTCCAGTTTCTCCGCCAGGTACTCTTGTGTCATTCCTTCTATTTTCCTTATTTTCCGAATCCTCTCGCCTAATGCCTTATAATTGATCTCCATGCCTTCACTCCGTTTCTTCCCATTGATATCATTTTAGTATGAAACAGAGTTCCAAATAATAAACTAACAGAATATGCTATATTCTTATAGACTACTTTTTGACTTTTTGTTAAAATAAGAATAAATATTATCCTTTTATTCCATATGTGAGGTAGTCCCGTCATGTATATAAAAAAGAAATATATCATTCTATTTTTTATCATATTTTTCCCTTGCCGCTTTCTGCTCCGGAGAGTGATCTTCATTCTCCGGCGAAAGCGGGCCCGCTCTCTCGTTTCCCAGTGGCGCAGGATCTATCATCCATTCTAATCTCTGGACTTCCCTGCTCCGATTTACAGGCAGATCATCCAACAGCAAATGAAAAAAACGCCCCAGAAGGCTGTTATTCACTTCTTAGCAGCCTTTTATCTTCATCCTGGACTTTTTATAGTTTCCCGCCTTTTTCTTCTTAGAAGCTTCTTCTGCGTCTCTCTGCCTTTCAGATTGCCTTCTCCTGCACAGGCTTTCCAACTTTCCGGATGCTTCACCTCAAAAACAGTTCTATTCTTTGCTTATCCCAGACTGGACAAAGATTTAAAAAAGATCAGATGCTTTTTCACACATCTGATCTTGATCACAATTTTAAATTTACCCCCATACTTAACAAAGAGCCAAAAAAAATCGGCAGAGCCAATGCCCTGCCGATGAATTTTCTTATATTTAACTGCTTTATTATCTAACGATTCTTCTTGCACAAACCGGAGTTCTGTAGAAGGCGCTGGAGATTTTAATTCCTCCTTTTGGATATGGAGCAGAGTTACTTGCATGTACAACCTGTCCTCCACCAATGTAGATAGCAACGTGGTTGATTCCGCTTCCGCTTCCGTAGAATAATAAGTCTCCTGGCTGCAGGCTGCTTGTTGAAACTGCAACACCATTGCTTGCCTGTGCGCTGGATGTACGGTTCAGACCATATCCAAAGTGAGCGTATACAGACATTACAAATCCAGAACAGTCTGCTCCGTTTGTTAAGCTTGTTCCGCCATAACGATATGGATTACCAACAAACTGTTTTGCATAGCTTGCGATTCTTGCACCTGTTGTAGATCCAGTTACTGTAGAAGATGCTGCTGTATTTGAAGAGCTGCTTGTGCTTGCTGCTGTGCTTCTTCTAGAGCTGCTTGTTGTACTTCTTCTGGATGAGCTGCTTGAAGAAGTACTTGTGCTTGCTGCTGTGCTGCTTGTGCTTGTAGATGCAGAAGATTTTGCTGCCTGAGCTGCTGCTTTTGCTGCGGCTGCTTCTTCTTTTGCCTTCTGCTCTGCTTCGATCTCAGCCATTGTCTTTGCGTTTCCAAATGAATAGTTCAGTTCTGTGTAGTCTTTAGAAAGATATCCTGTCTCTCCATCTACACTGACTTTTACCCATTCGTCATTCTGATTGTTAACTGTGTAAGTATCTCCCTCACCAACTAAGCTAACGATATCAGAATCTGTTGTAGCTTTTTCTCTTAAACGAAGAGTCTCTGTATTAACTTTTGCTACCTGTTTTACATTGTCTTTTGCATATTCTTCAATCTCGTTGTCAAATACAAGATAATCATTTTTTACATATCCTGTAGCATTTCCAGATTTTACTTTAGACCATTCGCTTCCTTTTTCAAGGACAGTTGCGATATTGCCTTTTTTCATCTTTCCAACGATCTCTGAATTCATATTTCCAGCTTTTCTGATATTCAGTGTTGTGTTAGAACGAACATCAGCTACTGCCTTATTTTCATATTTACTTTCAGACTGAGCTGCTGTATCTTTTGTAGAAGCTTTATCTTCCGCTGCGGCTACTGGTGTTGCTGCGAGCACTGTTCCTGCTAAAGTTACAACTGCCATTGACAGTCTCATTTTTTTGATAATCATATATTCCTCCTAAGTTGTTACAATTCTGTTAACTTGAATACGATTTGTATTATAACATGCTCAGTAGATATGTCAACCTTTTTTTAAAAATTTTTGTAATATTTTTGTAACATTTAATAGTACTTTCGTAACTTTCTTCATGAAATCGACCAATTTTTCGTTTTATTTTCAGAATTCTTTCACTGATACCGAAAATATTTTCCTCTTTTTCAGATAACTTATTAAAAAAAGTACACATCCGAACGATTCTAAACTTTTTATAAACTTTTATAAAGAATATAAAAAATATGTAAAATACACAAATTTCTGACTATAAAATATCCCTGGACAACTTTTCTGCCAGGGATATTCCATCTCTCTCAGTCATCGGCCCTAACTAAGCCAGTTTTCCCTTTGCAACTTCTACTAATGCTGCAAATGCATCTGGCTCACTGATTGCCATTTCTGATAACATTTTTCTATTAATTTCAACATCAGCCAATTTTAAGCCGTGCATAAGTTTGCTGTAAGAAAGTCCGTTCATTCTGGCTGCAGCGTTGATACGTGCAATCCATAACTGTCTGAACTGACGTTTTCTCTGTTTTCTTCCTGCGTAAGAGCTTGTTAATGCTCTCATTACAGACTGTTTTGCTACTCTATACTGTTTAGATCTGGCTCCTCTGTATCCTTTTGCCAGCTTTAATACTCTGTTATGTTTTTTCTTTGCGTTTACTCCGCCTTTAATTCTTGCCATTTCTTATGTTTCCTCCTTAACAATCCAATCACTCTACAGATATGGTAAAATCTTCTTCATATTCTTCTCGTTTGTTGCATCTGTCATTGCAGCTTTTCTTAAATTTCTCTTTCTCTTAGGAGATTTCTTTGTTAAGATATGGCTCTTATATGCCTTATTTCTTTTTAATTTTCCTGTTCCTGTCTTTTTAAATCTTTTTGCAGCTGCTCTGCAAGTCTTCATTTTTGGCATGATGATTTCCTCCTTTATTCTTCCTGTATCTACTCATCACTCGAATTCTATCGGCTTCCGTTTTCTAATTGTTCTTCGGAGCCAAAAACATAGTCATGCTTCTTCCTTCAAACTTCGGTTTCTTATCGACTGCTGCTACATCTTCCAGCGCTTTGGCAAAATCATCAAGAATTCCCTTGCTGGAATTAACATGCGCAAGCTCTCTTCCACGGAAACGGAGCGTTACTTTTACTCTTGCTCCCTTTGCCAGGAATTTTCTGGCATGGTTGATTTTTGTGTTCAGATCATTGGTATCAATATTCGGTGACATACGCACTTCTTTGATATCAATTACTTTCTGTTTTTTCTTCGCAAGCTTCTCTTTACGGGTCTGTTCATATTTGTACTTTCCGTAATCGATGATCTTACAAACCGGCGGTTTTGCCTTTGGTGAAATCTTTACCAGATCCAGTCCTGCTTCATCAGCCAGTTTCTGTGCCTCTCTTGCGGACATGATTCCAAGCTGTTCGCCATTGTTCGCTATCAGGCGTACTTCCTTATCTCTAATCTGTCCGTTTACCATTAAATCGCTAATAATCTACACCTCCATATACATGTGTTCCTGCATCAGCAATCCATACTCCCATACTTTCAATTTAAGAAAAAAGTGGACAGTCTTAAGACTATCCACATAAATTCAAGCATGATTAAAAAACATCATATTCTTAAATATTAACCCAAGTCACTGTCATCATCCTTCGTGCTAAGGTGAGAGTGGATACTCTTCTTTGTTGTTTCCGCTGTTTTCAACAGCCTATACAGTATAGCACAGAAACGGACCTTGTGTCAATATTTTTTTCGTCATATTTTCAAAACCTGTTTCTTCTATTATATATAGTTCTGCCTCTATGCTTCCGGGAAATATACATCCAGAACTTCCCGGTCCGCGGTCTTTCCGGTCCATCCGCCGATCAGCATACAGATCAGGGATACACCGATTCCAAGCAAAATCTGATGGATTCCACCGGCGGTGATGCCAAGAGCCATAGTCACACAATAGACAATGGTTCCTGCCGCCATAGCCCAGACAGCACCTCTTTTATTCGCTTTCTTCCAGAACATTCCAAGAAGGAATACCCAGAAAAACGCTGTCTCCAGTCCTCCGAACGCAAACATATTGATCTTCCAGATTACATCCGGCGGGCTGATGGAAATGATAAAAATCAGAATTCCAAGGACCAGTGTCCATACCTGACTTAAAAAGCTGGTCTTTTTCTCAGATACCTGCTCCTTTTTCTTCTCTTTCTGATAAATATAAATATCTTTCACGATGGACGATGTAGCCGTCAGAAGCAGAGAAGAAACGGTGGATATGGACGCCGCCACCGGTCCGATGATGGTAATGCCCGCAATCAGCGGTTTTAAAGACGCCACGATGGCCAGAGGCATAATATTATCCACACTTCCTCCGTAAGCTGCCAGATCATCCGGCAGCACGCCCTGTGCCAGGACACCGATAAAATTCATGCCGATGTTCATGGCTCCGATGACGATCGTTCCGATAATAATCGCACGGTGAAGAGATTTCGTATCTTTGTAGCTGACACAGCGTACAACAGACTGCGGCAGTCCTACTGTAAAGATTCCTACCAGCATCCACTGAGAAAGATACAGGCTCACCGGCATCTCTCCTCCGGATAACGGTTCCAGCATTTCCGGCTTATTGGACGCGATCTGCGTCATAATGGCTTCGTAGCCGCCTCCTGCCTTCAGAATTCCAAATAGAAGAATAAACATTCCAATCAGCATGGCAATGGCGCACAGGGCATCCGTAACTGCCACACCCCGGAATCCTCCAATAGTCGTATAGATTACTACCACAAGACCGAACAGCACCAGTCCGGTCATATAAGAATATCCTGTCACCGCCTCAAACAGCTTCGCGCCTCCTACAAACTGCGCTACCATAGTGGCTGAGAAAAACAGCACAATGATAACAGCTGATATATTGGCCAGCGCATCTGACTGATATCTGTGACGAATGACATCGATCACCGTTACCGCATCGATCTTTCGGGCTGCCATGGCCATTTTCTTTCCAAGGATTCCCAGCACCAGAAACAGAGCCGTTACCTGTACGACAGACATATAGACCCAGCCGAACCCAACGCTCCATGCCTGTCCCGGTCCTCCTACGAAAGAGCTGACAGAACTGTAAGTGGCAACGGTCGTCATTGCCAGAACAAATCCTCCCAGACTTCTGGAACCAATAAAGTATTCCCGGATAAAGCCTCCGGAAGATTTCTTTGCAGACTGGTTCCTGATGTAGATGCTGACTGCAAGCATCAGAAGCATAAACAAAAACACTGGCAGCAAGCCAAAAATATTATGATTCATCTCCATCCTCCTCATCCAGCGCAAAATCTTTGAATACTTTTTTCACGATCCATGTTACCAGAACAATAGAAAAAACCCATGTACCGACACAGCCCGTAATGACCCACAAGGGCGTATGCCATACCGTAATTTCCAGCCGGCTGACGCCAAAGCCGGAAATGATCCAAAACAAAATGATCAGGATCAGGCCGACTCTGACAGCTTTTGCTTCCCGCGCAGCCTGATCAAATTTTTCTTTTCGCGTCATTTTTCTTTTCCTCTCTTTCCGAGAATTATTCTTTACTGAATTCTACCAGTTCCAGACCTTCGTTTCTGTCCAGAACAAACTGGATTCCCCATTCATTCTTAAACAGGAGAAGCGGATTGCCTTTCATATCTTTTACTTTCTTCACTTCCGCCACACCTCTTAATTTGCTCATATCTGTATTCCTGTCTTTGATCCAGCGGATTGCCTGGTATGGAAGAGGTTCCAGACGAATTTCACAATTATATTCATTTTCCAGCCGGTATTTTAAGACATCAAACTGCAGGGTTCCTACTACACCGACAATGATTTCCGCAAATCCTGCCTCATGTTCCTGGAAAATCTGGATAGCTCCTTCCTGAGCGATCTGCTCTATACCTTTGACAAACTGTTTTCTCTTCATGGAATCAAGATGGATGACTCTGGCAAAATGTTCCGGCGCAAACGTTGGAATTCCTTCATATTCAAAGTCATCTTTCGGAAGGCAGACCGTGTCTCCAATGGAAAAGATACCCGGATCAAAAACTCCGATAATATCTCCCGCGTAGGCTTCCTCTACAACCTTTCTCTCCTGAGCCATAATCTGCTGCGGCTGGGACAGCCGCATCTTCTTCCCGGTCTGTACATGCTTCACTTCCATGTTCGCCTCAAATTTTCCGGAACAGATTCTCATAAACGCGATCCTGTCTCTGTGATTTTTGTTCATATTTGCCTGTATCTTAAAGACAAAAGCGGAAAATCCATTTTCTACCGGATCCACTTCCTCACCTTTTGACATCCTTGGAAGAGGCTGGCTGGTCATTTTCAGGAAATGTTCCAAAAACGGCTCCACGCCGAAGTTCGTAAGCGCAGATCCGAAAAATACCGGAGATAATTCACCTTTCTGCACCTTTTCCATATCCAGTTCCGCGGCCGCTCCATCCAGGAGTTCGATTTCTTCCATTAAATTATCATAGAAATCTTCCCCGATCAGTTCTTTCGCCTGAGGATCATCTGCCGGAAGAATGGTTTCTTTCGCTTCCTTGGAGCCTCCTGTGGATACTGCCTCAAACCGGAGAATATTTTTGCTTTCTCTCTCATAAACTCCCTTAAATTCTTTTCCGCATCCGATCGGCCAGTTGATCGGGCAGGTCTCGATTCCCAGCACTTTTTCAATATCGTCCAGCAGGTCAAACGAATCTTTTGCCTCCCGGTCCATTTTGTTGATAAAAGTGAAAATCGGGATATGCCGCATCACGCATACTTTAAACAGCTTAATAGTCTGCGGTTCCACACCTTTGGACGCGTCAATAACCATGACTGCGCAGTCTGCCGCCATCAGAGTACGGTACGTATCCTCGGAAAAGTCCTCATGTCCCGGCGTATCCAGGATATTGATGCATTTTCCTTCATATTCAAACTGCAGCACGGATGATGTGACAGAAATTCCTCTTTCCTTTTCGATTTCCATCCAGTCTGACACTGCGTGCTTCGAATTTGCTTTTCCCTTGACAGATCCCGCCGTGTTGATGGCTCCGCCATACAGCAGAAATTTTTCCGTCAGGGTCGTCTTTCCCGCATCCGGATGCGAAATGATCGCAAAAGTCCTTCTGCGGCTGATTTCCTGTTCGATAGAATTTGCCATAGCTTCTCCTCTCTTATGTGAAGCGGACTTTCTGCTGTCCGCCGTGTGATTTCCTTGTTTTATGCATACTTAGTCATATTATCACACCAGTGAGAAAAATTCTACCGGTCTGGCTAAAAAAGCTTTCCTTCTCTCATCCGGTAAATCATGATATAATTATATAATAAGAAAAAATAATTTTGCAATTCCGGATAGAGGAATTGTGAAAACAAGGAGGGCATATGAGCGTTATAGAATTGAAAAATGACAAAATTTCTGCTGCTCTTAAGACAATGGGAGCAGAACTTACGTCCCTGAAAGACACAGAAGGAACAGAATATCTGTGGCAGGGCAATCCGGATTACTGGAGCGGCCAGGCGCCTGTTCTGTTTCCGATCATCGGATGTTTAAGAAACGGAACAGCATCTGTCTCCGGCGATAAAACATGTTCTTTCGGCCGCCACGGAATCGCAAGAAGAAAGGAATTCACTCTGATCTCCAGCACAGAGGACAAAGCCGTATTTTCCCTGAAGGCAGACGAAGAGACGAAAAAACAGTATCCTTTTGACTTCGAACTTCAGATGACCTATGAACTGGACGGCCAAAAACTTAAGATTACCCATACTGTCATCAACCATGATTCTATTCCGATGCCGTTTTGTGTCGGCGGACATCCTGCTTTTAACTGCCCGATTTCCGAGGGTGAAGATTTCGAAGACTATGTGGTGGAATTCGAATATCCGGAAACCGCTGACTGCGCGCTTCTCAATGAAGACGCTCTGATTGACAACGGAAACCGGGTTCCGATCCTTAAGGATTCCTCCACCCTGCCGGTCAAACATGAGATGTTTTACAATGACGCCCTTATCTTTGACCAGCTGAAATCCAGAAAAGTTTCCTTAAAACACAAAGATCAGGAAAAAGGCATCTGCGTTTCCTTCCCTGATTTCGATTATCTGGGCGTATGGTCCAGCGCCAACGACGGACCTTTCGTTGCCCTGGAACCTTGGAGCGGCACTTCCACCTGCACTGATGAGGACGATGTTTTCGAACACAAGAGAGGCATCAAAACCCTGCAGCCGGGAGAAGAAACCAGTTTAAGCTTTACCATTGAAATTCTGTAAGAGAATGGGAGTAATCAGATCGATTGCTCCCATTTGTTCTGCTGCATTTTTTATAGAAACAGCAAAATCTGTTCGAAAAAGGAACGACCGGAAAAGTTTCTTTCCCAATCGTTCCTCTGTCCAGGATGTAATATGAATTATGAAAGGAAAACTCCTTTGTCTGTCCTTTCCAGACAGCCTGCATCAAATCTCCGGCTTCTGCACATTCAGACGCCGGACGGTTACTTTTGGAAGAATCTCATCCACATCTTCCATTCGGATATGCCCGGTTTCCGGATTCACTGCGTTGGCAGCTGAAACTGCCACTGCGTAGGCCAGCGCCTCCTGAATCAGAAGACTTCGTCTCATAGCGACTGCAAAAGCCCCTACCATGGAATCTCCGCATCCCACTGTATTTACGGCTTTCAGCCGCGGCGGCCTGCCATGGAAGATTCCCTCCCGGCTTACCACCATGGCTCCATCACCGCCGAGAGATACGACCACATACTCAATGCCGTACTTCATCAGTTCCACTGCCGCTTCTATGGTCCTGTTCCTGTCTGTGATTTCCATTCCCAAAATGGCTTCCAGCTCTTCTTTATTTGGTTTTATCATCGTAGGCCCGGCCTTAATCCCTTCTTTTAAATACGTTCCGCTGGTATCCAGAATCACCTTTTTCCCCTTTTTCTTTATTTCCCGAATCATTAACGCATAAATATCATCCGGCACCCCTTTCGGAATACTTCCGGAAATCGTAATTACATCACTTTCTTCTGCAATTCGCTGAAAGTTTTCCAGAAACGCCCTGATTTCACCCTCATCTACAGGGGCTCCCGGCTCCAGAAATTCCGTGGATGTTTCATCCTCTGCCAGGATATTGATACAGCTTCTGGTTTCACTCCTGGTTCTGGTAAAATCATGATGGATTCCATCCTGATCCAGCAGAGACTCCACATATCTTCCGTTGAATCCTCCTGCGAACCCTGCTGCTGTCACTTTTTCTCCGCAGAAATCTATAATCCTCGCCACATTCAGTCCTTTTCCTCCAGCTGTATTGATACATTCCAGCACCCTGGATACAGTTCCCGGCTGTATGCTGCCTGCAATGCGGTATGCTTTATCTACAGAAACATTTAAAGTAATAGTTGTAATCATCTCTATTCCTCGCTATCGATCAGAATCTTTCCTTTTACGGTTCCCGGTGTCTTATACATTTCAAACGCCTCGTCGATTTTGCTCAGCGGCATTTTCCGGAAAATCAGGGACTCATCGAATTTCAGCTGTCCTGTCCTGAAATAATGCGCTGTGAGAACCCATTCTTTTCCCGGGAACGGAGCACTGTAGGACATCCAGGAGCCGGTCAGAGTAAATTCTTTTCGATTGATATTCTCCCACTCATCTACAGAAAAACTTAATTCCCTGGTCGGCGTTCCGATGAAACAAACCCCTGCTTTATTGGCTGCCAGCTGGAAGGCATATTTCATCGTTGTAGTCACACCGGCTGTCTCATAAATATATCCGTATCCTTTGCCGTCTGTCAGCGCCATGGCTTTTTCCATAAAGTCTTCATCTAGTGTATTGATTCCCTCGTCAGCACCCAGTTTTTTTGCAAGCTCCAGTCTCTCATTATTGATATCGAACACTACCACCTTCTTTGCGCCGAAAATCTTTGCCCACTGAGCCGTAAACAGTCCGATGGTTCCGCCGCCGAGGATTGCCACACATTCTCCTGCCCGGTAATCTACACGGTTCAGCCCATGGAGGGCCACCGTTGCCGGTTCGAAAAATGCTCCCTGCTCGAAGCTGACCGTATCCTCAAATTTTACGGCATTTTTCTCCGGAACCACCACATATTCTGCAAAACTTCCAAATTCTCTGGAGCCGATAAAACTGTAGTGTTTGCACAGAGAATAATTTCCCTTCTGGCAGTCTTCGCATTCCATGCACGGTACCAGCGGAACTCCGGCCACCCGGTCGCCGGCAGCCAGAGAAGTGACTCCCTCTCCTACTTTCTCTACAGTTCCGGAAAACTCGTGACCCAGCACATTCGGGAAGAAATGGCATGCATCTCCATTCACCCTTGGTACATCAGATCCACAGATCCCTGTATATTTCACTTTGATCAGTACCTGCCCTGCTTTTGGCACCGGTTTTTCTATTTTTTCATATCGAATATCATTCTTTGCATGAACAACTCCTGCTTTCATTCTCATTCTTCCTTTCTGTTTATTCTGCCTTTCCAACACTCTTTACAACACGCATTTTGGACATAACATATTCTTTTACATATTCTTTTCCTTTTGCGTTATATTTCTTCGGATCAATCACATCCGGATTTTCCTCAAACACGGCTTCTACGCCTTTGGTAAAAGCGATTCTTAAATCTGTGGCATAATTTACCTTACAGATTCCACGATTGACACATTCCGTCACTGTTTCATCCGGAACGCCGCTGGTTCCATGAAGCACCAGCGGGATATCCACCACTTTGCGTATCTCAGATAAGCGATCCAGATCCAGTTTCGGCTCTCCTTTGTAAACTCCATGGGCGGTTCCAATCGCCACTGCCAGGGAATTGACCCCTGTACGCTTTACGAATTCCACGGCCTGATTCGGATCCGTATACGGGTTATCGTCTCCTCCGTCCAGGTCATCTTCCTTGCCTCCGACTTTTCCCAGTTCCGCTTCCACCGGAATTCCTGACGGCGCGCAGGCATCGGCCACTGCCTTGGATACGGCGATGTTTCCTTCAAAACTTTCATGGGATCCATCGATCATAATGGATGTATATCCTGTCCGGTATGCCTGCATGGCCAGTTCAAAACTGCTTCCATGATCCAGATGCATGGCCACCGGCACAGATGCTCTCTCTGCTGCTGCCTTCACATTGGCCAGAAAGAAATCAAGACCCGCATATTTTACGGTAGACGGCGTTGTCTGCATAATCACCGGTGATTTTAACTCTTCGGCCGCTTCCATGACCGCCATAACCATTTCCATATTTTCCACATTGAACGCTCCCACTGCGTAGTTCCCTTTCTGGGCATTCAATAACATTTCTTTTGTCGTTACTAATGGCATTGATAATTCCTCCTAAAATCAGCGGCGGATCTTTGCGATCCGCCGGGTGTTTTAATAATTTTCTTCTTTTAACGCTGCTGCTCTCTGTTTTGACAAACGGACCGTAAAGATCATACAAATCACATAAATGATTCCAATCACCGCAAATCCGAACATATTATCACGTGTAAAGAGCTGTGTGAACAGATATGTGATCGGACATCCTCCCTGATCCAGCGCTGCGATCTGGCTTGCTCCGCCTGTCAGGTTTACAGACTGTGCAAGAGCCGTTGTCCATGGAATTGCCTGATTTGCAATCCAGATAGTAAAGAACATAATACAGGACCCTGAGATCAAAGTACGGAACAGATTTCCTTTATGAACAGCAACCGCGATTGCGATGAAAAATCCGATGGTTGCCAGGTCCCCAAATGGAAGGATCACATTTCCAGGAACGATAACCGCGATCAGTACAGTTAATGGAATAAAGATCAATCCTGCTGTTACTACATCGGAATCTCCAAGAAGAATCGCCGGATCAAGACCGATATAGAATTCAGAATCCCCAGATCTCTTCGTAAGAATTTCCTTCATGCGCTCTGTCAGAGGCATCAGACCTTCCATGATACATTTTGTGATCTTCGGCATTAATACCATAACGGCGGACATCTTGATGCCTAACTGGAATGCTCCTTTAAAATCATAGCCTGCCAGGAGTCCTACAATACCTCCAAGGATACCTCCGATTACGATCGGCTCTGCCAGCACGCCGACTTTTTCCTGTAAATTTTCAAGACTGAAATTAATCTTTTTCACGCCAGGGATCTTTTCAATGACCGCATCTACCGTACATGCGATCGGCGCGAGATATGTAGCCGTTCCATGCGGCACTGTGATGTCTTCCAGTTCAAAATAGTCTTCCATTAACGGCGCATATAAATCACCAAATTTATATGCGATGACCGCATGCACAACAACACCTGCAATGCCGATAGCAAAATTTCCTGTCACCACATAAGCAATCGCGCCTGTAAATGTCATATGCCAGATATTCCAGATATCTACATTGATCGTTTTGGTCAGTTTCAGTACCAGCATTAGAATGTTGACTCCAATAGCAACCGGGATTGCAACGGTCGCAATGCTGGACGCCCATGTGATCGGTGACATACCAGGCCATCCGATGTCCACAACATTCAGACTCAGTCCAAAATTTTCTGACATCTTCTGGGCCGCAGGTCCCAGGTTTTCATTCATCAGCGTTACGATCAGATCCAGTCCTACAAATCCGACACCAACCATCAGTCCTGCCCGAATTGCTTTTCCGACTTTTACGCCGACAATAATACTCAGGACTGCGATCACCAGCGGGAGCATGGCGGAAGCTCCCATATCGATAATATAATTAATCGCATCTCCTATGATTCCCATAACTTTCTCCTTTTCAAAATCTGTATACTATCCCATATATTTACATCTTACACTTATAACATCCTCTGTATGGTTTCTCCGGTCAAAAAATTATTTCTTTAATACTTCTAAGATCTTTGCTTTTGTTTTGTCTACGCCGATTCCGGAAATGAAAGGCATTCCTGTGATCAGCGGCACTCCGAAATCTCTCTTTACCTTTGATGTGGTTACGATCAGATCCGCCGGAAGATTGGATGCGATTTCAGAAATCCTTACCTGCGCGATTTCCACGTCAATTCCGTTTTCCTTTGCCAGATCTACTACTGCGTTTGCTGCTACTGTTGATGTTGCGACTGCTCCTCCACATGCTACGATTACTTTCTTTTTCATAATTACATATTCTCCTTTTCTTTGATGATTTCTATAATTTCTTCTGCGTCTTTTGCTTCTGTTAATTTTGTCAATGTTTCCTGATCCTGCAGGATTCCAAGAATCGCCTGCAGAAGTTCCAAGTGTCCTTTTTCATCCACTGCCAGCATAAAGATAACCTGTGCTTTCACATATTCATCGTCCGTCCCCATTTCAATAAATGATACCGGTTCTTTTAAAGTAGCAATTGCAATTCCTTTTTTATTGACATGACTGACATCTGTATGAGGAATCGCAACTCCTTTTTCTCCCATATTGATTCCTGTTGGGAATTCTGCCTCCCGGTCCTTTAATGCCTGTACATAAGATTCCTTGCAGTATCCCTGCTTTACGAGCTCTCCTCCCAGCGCTTCAAAAATCTCATCGCTGTTCTTCGCTTCCAGTCCAGGGATAATGAGCTCTTTCTTAAGCTTCTCCCAAACCATTTCTTATGTTTCTCCTTTCATATTACATCCTTTTTGTTCCTTTGAAGTGACGTCCTCTTCTTTATGGTTTTATTATATTGCCTGCTCTGTGAAAAAAACGGTCAAAAGGTTTTCTTATTATTTTGCAGAATTTTACACAGGTTGAAAACGTTTCCGAAATTTTGGAAAGAAATTTACACGCAAAAAGAGACCCTCGATCTCTCATTGACCGCAGGTCTCTTTTTTCTGTATTTTTAATTAACTAGCTTTTGATTCTCATTTCATATATTTTTATAATCTCCGCCATTTTCTCCGGCGTATCCGCATTCATCAGTTCTTCCTTGAACTGGCGGTTGGTCAGCATGTTTACCAGATGGAAAAATGCTTTCAGATGCTTTTTATGATCTTCTGTGCTCATGCAGCAAAATATCTTAACAGTCTCAGTCTCTCCATCTATATCTTCAATCACCACCGGATCTGTCAGGCGAATCAGATTCATTCCTACTTTTATACATCCTGTATCAAATCCTTCATGAGGCAGGGCGAATCCTGGTGAGATTACAATATAAGCGCCATTTTCCCTGATATTATCAAGCATAGCGTCAATATATCTTTCTTCAATATACCCCTTCTCCAGAAGCGGCTGTGCTGATTTGCAGACTGCCTCTCTCCAGTCTCTGCATTTTACATCCAGCTGAATATGTTCTGGCGGAAGCAGCTCATAGAGAAAAGGCTCTTCCTCGGGATCTTCCACCCCGAAAAACTCTCTGACTTTTTTGGACACCTCTTTCATCAGATTTTCGTCCTTTATCACCGGTTTTAAAACTTTTAAAAGCTTTTCTGCCGTCTTTTTCCCTTGTTCCTCCTGAGATTTCTCTTTTTTCGGGACTCTCCGCCTTCCCTGCAGTTCCTCAATCTTCCTGCTGACTCTCAGATAGTCCTCATCTGTAAATACCGGCGAAACCAGGATATAGTCTTTCTCAAAATTTTTCAATGGAATCGTCGAAACTATCATATCCACATTTTCATACTCTGTCTCCCGAAGCAGGTGAGCCGATACCACATCCACTACATGAAAGTCAAAACGATTCTCCATCTTGGAAAGCAGAAGCTGAGAAGTCCCCACTCCGCCTCCGCACACAATCAGCACCTGGAAATCCACTTCCTTCTTCTTCCGCCTCTCAATCGCCGCACAAATATGGATAACAATATAATCGGTTTCAATCTCCGAAATTTCCCGTCCGATAAATTTTTCCAGCATATCCAGATGATTCTTTACAACTTCCAGAACTCTGGGATTTTGTTCTACATATTTTTTAAGGAAATCATCTCTCTGGGTTACATTAAAAGACTTCATAAAAATGGATTCCAGATGATCTACCAGATTTTCATAAAAATTGAAATCCCGGTTCAGATTAACATTCAATTCCCGGGATACATTTTCAATAAATTTTCTCGTCACCAGCTGCAGTCCGATGATCCGCTGATCTCTGCGTTTCCGCTGGGTATAACTCATACTGTCCAGCACACCGCAGAGGAAATCTGCTTCTCCTTTTCCTTCATCCAGCCCCCAGTACTGAGATACATATTTTATAATGTCCCGCGCCATTTTATATTTGCTCTTATTTCCGTCTACTTCCTCCGTAATCTGGCTGTCCTGACGGATTCTCTGAATGGACAGCATCAGATACTGCATCAGATAATCAAAGGACGCATCCGTCAGGAAACGGCCATAGACATGCTCCTGTTCATTAATAATCCGCTGAAGTCTCCGCCGGTCTTCCTCCGGAAGTTCGAATTCCATTCCCAGACCTTTCAGAAAACTGCGGATGACAGACTCACCCTGTATCTCATTGGCTCCAATGGACATGATCCGGAGCAAAAACAGCCTTTTATCCCCCTCACTTCCCTCCAGCCGCAGGCCTTTATTGGAATGAGAAATCACGTGAAGATTTCCTGACTGAAGAAATTTTTTAACACCGTCCAGATCATTGATGATGGTTGCTCTGCTGACCATCAGCATTTCCGCAATGTTAGACAGTGTAATATGATCCTTTGTCTGAATAAGGAGCGCGGCTGCGAGGACTTTTCTTTCCTCCTTTGACAGACGATACGTATAGAGGTCGCCGTTTTCTCCCAGTTTTTTCACCTTTTTGATATCTTTTTCTATGATCAGACGTCCGCTGCCGCCAAATTGGATCTGTGTGATCTTCTGCTGCTTCAGATAATCGTTGATATCACTGATGTCGTTCCTTATAGTCCGCTCTGATACCTCAAAGCGCTTTGCAAGCTTTGAGATTGTCCAGTTTTTCTGCTGTTCCACAAATAACAATAACATTTCTCTTGATCTTTTGTTCATCTCAAAACCTCCTGACATTTTACTTCTATTATAAAGTAAAATCAGGCAAAAGACCAGCTGCCCCTTTTCTATGCTAAAAAAATGAAAATGCAGACTGCCGCCGTCGTAAGACCAGACAAAACGCCAAACAATACATCCGTGAAGAAATGTACAAAAAAGTAAATCCTTGTAAATCCAATGATTGTTGCCAGACACAGTGCGAAAATCCCTGCCGGAAGACAGATTGCGCAGAGTGCTGCCGCGCATGCGAATGATATGGCCGTATGCCCGGATGGAAAGGAAGATCCATGCGGGCGCTTAATCAAAACCGGAATCTTCTTAAACAGATCACATGGTCTCTTTCTCATAAATGCTGATTTTAAAATTAGATTATTCACAACTGCTGTCGCTGCCAGCACCTCAAAATAAAAGATTCCTGCTTCTCTATATCCCGGAACCGCCAGTAAAACCAGGCCTGTCATAATCCATATCATTCCACCGTTTGCTGATTTTGTTATTCCCAAAAGCACTTTATCCACTGCAGGATTTTTATGTCTTTGAAGTTTCATCGACGTTCTTACATCAAATCGCATTACTGCATTCATTTTATTCACCCTCCTTTACTACCATCATATCGGATGAATTGAAAATTCCTGCAATCATTCCGTTAATTCTTTCTAAATTTTTGTAAAATCTAAGGAAAATAGAAACTATACTTGCGCAGATGTCTTGTTTTATGCTAGGTTTATCTGGAAAACTGACAGATATTTCAATTCTATTTACTATTTTGGGAGGTTTTATATGGACTGGCACGGAAAACGCTACTATTCCTTTGACAGCTTTTTAAAAAATACATTTGGGGAAAAAATTTATAAAGTATCCCTGGACGGCGGATTTACATGTCCCAACCGGGATGGAACCATCGGAACCGGCGGCTGTATCTTCTGCAGTGAAGGCGGCTCCGGTGATTTTGCTTCAGACGCCCGTCTCTCCATCCAGGATCAGATCACTCAGGGTATCTCTCTTGTAGCGGCAAAAAATCCATCTTCCAGATATATTGCTTATTTTCAGGCTTTTACCAATACTTATGCCCCGGTGTCCCGGCTCCGTCAGCTGTTTACCGAAGCCATGGAAGATCCCCGCATTGCCGCTCTCGCCATTGGAACCCGGCCGGACTGCCTTCCCAGTGACGTTCTGTCACTGCTGAAAGAACTAAATAACCAAAAACCGGTTTTTGTGGAACTGGGGCTCCAGACCATTCATCCGTCTACCGCCGGACTGATCCGCCGTGGCTATCCTCTTTCCTGTTTTGAGGAGGCAGTTTGGAATTTATCTTCTATCGGCGTGTGGACAGTGGTTCATCTGATTCTGGGCCTGCCCGGCGAAACAGAGGAGATGATGCTGGAATCCGTCCGGTATCTCAATTCTCTTCCAGTCCACGGAGTTAAATTTTCCATGCTTCATATACTAAAAGGCACCGACCTGGCAGATATGTACCGGGAAGATCCTTTTCCCGTCTTTACCATGGAGTCCTATATTGATCTGATTCTTCGCTGCATTGGAAACCTTCGCAAAGATATTGTCATCCACCGTCTGACCGGCGATGGTCCAAGAGACCTGCTGATCGCGCCTTTATGGAGCCTCCGGAAACGAACCGTACTGAATGAAATTGCTCATCAGCTGAAGGTTCAGGATATCCGGCAGGGGGATTTCTTACTATCATAAGAAATCCCCCTGAAAAGAAAACAAGCACAGAAAAGACGAGGATTCCTCGTCTTTTCTGTGGCTCAATTTCACTGTCTTTTTACTCTTCTTCCCATATGGTATGGAAAATTCCTTCCCGGTCTGTACGCTCATAGGTATGCGCACCAAAGAAATCTCTCTGTGCCTGTGTGAGATTTGCACTGGTTCTTTCACAGCGGTATCCATCGAAATAATTCAGTGTACTGGTTAATGCCGGAGCATAGATTCCACTATTCACGATATGACACACAATTCGCCGCCATGATTTCTGCGCATCTAATAATTCTTTTTTAAATTTTGAAGTCAGCATCAAATTAGACACTTCACCCTGATCATAAGCAGCTTTGATATCTTCCAGAAAATCAGCACGAATAATACATCCTTCCCGCCAGATCATAGCAATTTGTCCAAAATCCAATACCCATCCATATTCTGCTGCCGCTTTTTTCAGCAATTCAAATCCCTGGGCATAGCAGCATATTTTTGCTGCATATACGGCTGCTTCCAAATCACGGACAAACTCTTCTTTGTCGGTTACTTCCGCAGATAAATTTACTGTTAATTCCAGGCTTGCGCGGACTCTTTCTTCCTTCTGCGCAGAAATATATCTGGAAAATACTGACTCTGCAATTGTCGGGATAGCTGCTCCAATATCCAGTCCCTCCATGCTGGTCCATTTTCCGGTCCCTTTCTGCCCTGCCTTATCCTGAATCACATCCACAAGATATTTTCCGGTTTCTTCATCCTTTTTCTTTAAAATCTTGCTGGTTATTTCTATTAAGTATGATTTTAACCTTCCCTGATTCCACTGTTCAAATACCTGTTGAATTTCTTCTATAGAAAAGCCCGCTCCATTGCGCATCAAATCGTACGCTTCACAAATAATCTGAATATCAGCGTATTCAATTCCATTATGTACCATCTTTACATAATGCCCGGAACCATCTCCGCCGATATATGCACAGCATGGAGCTCCGTCCTTTGCCTTTGCTGAAATATCGGTAAAAATCTGTTCTACGTACTGATATGCTTCCGGATCTCCTGACGGCATCATACTTGGTCCTTCCAGAGCACCTTTTTCTCCACCGGAAACTCCCGTTCCGATAAAATGAAGTCCATATTCTCTTAGTTCCTTAAATCTTCGAATCGTATCTTTAAAATATGAGTTTCCTCCATCAATGATAATGTCGCCTTCTTCCAGGCATTCCTTCAATTGATCAATCACTAAATCCGTCACTTTTCCTGCTGTTACCATAAGGAATACTCTTCTTGGTTTCTCCAGAGAATCTGTAAATTCCTTCAATTCTTTACACGGCTGTACACTTTTGCCCAGTGCTTTTGTCTGGACAAATTTTTCTGTTACATCATAATCAATGTTAAACACAGAAACCTGATACCCATGATTCATCATATTTAAAGCAAGACTCTGGCCCATAACTCCCATTCCGTAGACGCCAATTGAACTTTTTCCCATTACAATCACTCCATTTCTTTTACCGTTTCAAAAACGGATCATTACTTTCTGTTATCACAACAGATGGATGATACTTCACAGCAAAATATCTGCACTGGTGAATGATCTCACGAAATACTTTTTTTCGAAACTGAAATCCATCAATCACAATATGATAAAATGACATATTCCCATTCGCAGATAAATTTCTTTTTAAAATCTCTCCCATCCTGTTTTTATCTTCTGATACCTTTATCCCCATGATTCCGATTTGCAGAGAAGTATTATTCACAACAGTTTCAACTTTTCCCACGTCTTTCCAATCCAGATATATGGTCTTTTCCGGATCTGTATAATCCGTGATTCCTTTCTGATCCAGACGGTACAAAATCTTCTTTTCTTTCAGCCGGCAGATGACTTTCCCTTCCATAATTATCATAAATACGATCATCACACCAAGAAAAAGCTTCAGCCATATGGACATTGCTTCCATCGTCATAAAACACCCGCATATCCCAATCAGAATTAAATTCATAATGAATGACAGGATTTGTTTTGTTCTGTCTGAATAAATAAGATATTCTTCTCTCATATTATAACTCCTTCAAAAGGTTTACAACTTCTTTTAATGATTTACATACAAAATCCGGTCTGCCCCATTTCATATTCTTCCTGTCCAACGATTTTTTTAATTTTATTTTTCCATCATACTCCGGCAATTCTGTAATATCATCTTCAATCCATACACTTTGATATCCGGCTCTGTTTGCGGCCAAAATACCTACCATGGAATCTTCCAGAACCAAAACTTCCTCCGGTTCTGCTCCTGCCTTCCTGCATGCTTTCTGAAAAATTTCCGGATCCGGTTTGCCTCGCCTGACTTCTTCGCCTGAAACAATAAATGGTATCATTCCCTCCATCTGTTCCATCTGCAGATACTGTCTGATCATCATCAAATCATTAGAAGATGCCATGGCTGTCTGAATTTCATTTTCACGGCAGTATTGCAGAAGTTCCAGCAGGCCGGGCTTCTTTCCTATCTTCTGCTCTTTTTCAAGAATCTCCTGTTTGCTTCTCAGCATCTCTTCCCGCCATGTTCTCGTATCGTTCTCGCTTCCGTATAAATTCTTCATTTCGTCATAAATTTCTTCACAGGTACGGCCGGTCAGATAATAATATACATCATGAGTCATCTGATAATCATATTTTCTGGCCGATTCTAGATATCCGCGGAACGCCATTTTCCCACTTTCGAACATCAGACCATCCATATCAAAAATCAATAATTTCTTCATTGTTTTCTCCTGTGGTATTTGCAGCAGAAGCCCTTTTCCACTGAATGAAAAGGGCTTCTGGCTTCATACTATTTCTCTACAGTGCATTCAGGTTTCTGCCCGACAATTATTTTTTCCAGGTCTTCTACACATTTTTCTCCCATACCCTGCAGACATTCGATTGTATAAGCTGATGTATGCGGTGTCACCAGAACATTATCATATCTAAAATACGGATGTGTGTTTGAGGCCGGTTCTTCATGCATCACATCGACTGCCATTCCTTTTATAATTCCATTTTCAATAGCCTTACAGGCAGCCTCTTCATCAATAAGATCTCCTCTTGCTGTATTTGTAATATATACGCCTGGTTTCATTTTCTCAAACATCTGCTGATTCAGAATATGAAATGATGTCTCATTCAGAGTGCAGTTCAGAGAAATAATGTCTGCTTCTGATACCAGAGTTTCCAAATCAACCTGTTCTGCTCCGTGTTCCCTGGCCCATTCAAGATCTAGATTCGGATCTGTTACCAGCAGCCGGGTATTGAATCCGTGTTTTAATATCTCTGCTACCCTGCTTCCGATATTTCCACAGCCGATCACGCCCACTGTTTTCCCTGTAATTCCGTTTCCAACAAAGCTGGCCCGGTCTTTCCACCGATTCTCTGATGCTGCCTTGACAGCTGGAACTGTCATGCGCATGACAGCCATGAGATTTGCTACCGCGTTTTCTGCTACGGCATCCCTCTCCACCAGAGGCGGGACGATTGATACTGTCGTGTTATGTTCTCTGGCTGCTTCTAAGTCGATATTGTTATAGCCGATACCATGCCTGGAAATGATCAGCAACTCGTCCTTATTCTCAAAAAATTCCCGGTCAAAAAAGGGAGTAACGCTGGAAATGATCAAATTATATCCCCGGAGCCGTTCTGCCAGTTCTTTTCCTCTCATCATGCCGTCAACTGTAATTCTTTCCACTGTTCCGATTTTCTGCAGCCTCTCCATTTGATCTGGAAACCTTCTTCCGAAACTGCTGGAATTTACAATTGCAATTCGATATTCAACCATACAGTCTTCTCCTACATTTTCTTCATAGCATCTTCGAAAGAAACTTTCGGTGTATCCGGCACAATCTGGAAGTATACTTCGATTCCCTTGTCATGAAGTTCTTTCAGCTGCTGCGCATCTTCCTGTGTCAGACCTACAGTAGAAATTACAAATGTTGCTTTCGGTTTCTTGGCAATACCGCCGACGCAGAGAGAATCCACAGGAATTCCTGCCTCAATAAATTTTTTGGCATATGCAACCGTCTTAAATAATAAGATGACTTTGTCATCTCCGTACTGATTCTTTTTATACTCTTCTACTGCTTCATCCACGCTGTAAACTTCAATTTTTAAATTTGCTGAAGAATTTGTTGAGATGTAGATATCTTTCATAAAATCATCTGCTGCCGTTACATCATCAATAACATAAATCGCATTGGTTCCCATTCCTTTGGACCATTTTGTCATTACCTGTCCGTGGATCAGTCTGTCGTCAATTCTTACTAAATTAATTGTACCCATTTGTTTTACCTCCTGTTGATTCTATTTTTTTAAAAAATCTTTTGCCAAACGTTTTACGCCCTCAGAACCTGTCGCTTCTGCCCGGTTTAAAAGTTCTTCCGTATCTTCATCGTCCTGATATCCCTGGAATAATTCGATCAGGAGCGGCATATTAACACCTGTAAAAATCTGAAGATCATATTTTGCTGCAAGGAACAGCGCTACGTTGCTTGGACTTCCGCCCAGCACGTCACAGCATACGATGATTTCTTTTCCGTCTTCCTTAAATTTTTCTACCGTTTCCCCTGCTTCTGCCCGCAGATCATCAACGGATTCTCCGGGACGGAGCCCGAGCCCCTTTACATCCTCCTGGGGACCCATGATCATTTCTGCACTTTTAATCAGCTCTATTCCAAATTCTCCATGTGTGATTACAATAATTGCCCGATTTGCCATTTTACTTCCTCCAGTTTTATAAAATTCCAATTGCTGCTAATATAATCAGTGAAACAGTCAACACGATCATACCTTTTGTAATCTTCAATCCCTTCTTGTCAAAGAACAGATACAATGCAAGTACTGTCAACAGCGGAAGAAGTCCCGGAAGGATAGAATCCAGAATATCCTGGATAACAAATTCCTTTTGGTTGATCGTAAATTCCAGTGCACTGGAAACATCCACATACTGTGCTGCCATGATTCCCATCATAAACAATCCAAGAACTCCCAGCGCATTGATCACTGATTTCATTTTTGCTCCTGTCATGATCTCTTTTGCAGCGCCTCGTCCTAAGCTGTATCCCATTTTGGTAAAGAAAAAGCCGTAAATAAAGGTTGACAATGCAAAACATAAAAATGGAAGTAAAGCTCCCAGACCGCTTCCTGATTTTGCAAACGGAAGAAAAATTGCAATAAAGATATATTGTACCGTACCAGAATCAATGGCATCTCCAATTCCTGCCAGAGGTCCCATCAATCCGATTTTCGTATTGTTAATCATGGAAACGTCCACTGCTTCTTCCAGCTTTCCTTCATGAAGCGCTTTTGCCCTCGCTTCTTCCAAAGAAATAGAAACTCCTGTCAGCGTTCCTCCGCCCCAGACTGCCTGGGTATTAAAGAACATTAAATGTCTCTGAAATGCTTCCGCAAGCATCGCTTTGTCCTTGTAAAGCTTTTTTAATGCCGGAATCATTCCAAAGCAAAATGCCGGAGCCAGCATACGGTCATATGTATGCGGCACTTCATTTGCCCACCACCAGCGGAACCATGATTTGAGCAAATCTTTATTTGTAATTGGTTCCGGTGCATTTTCCGGCTTTGTCATAACACTTGTATCCGCCGTTATCGTTCCTTCTTCATCCATAAACTGTTCGATATATTCACTCATATTTCACACCTCCCTTTACGCTTCTTTTGCAGTAAACAGGATGTACATTCCTGCACAAATACATCCAAAGATTGCATAAGTCACTGTATTAATTTCCAGACTGCTCAGTGAAACGCTCATAAAATATGCCAGGAAGAAGAAAATAAGCAGGCTCTTCTTTCCTATAACATGCATAATTACCGCAATTCCGAGAGCTGCGAGTCCGCCGCCGACAACTTCCAGGATATGGAAAATAGGTCCGTTGGAAATCATATTAACTACATCTGAAATGACCGGCGCTCCAAAATATAAAGCAATAAATGTCAGCGGAATAAACAAACAGAAAGAAATGACTGTCGGAATCAGCATAATAGAAAGTCCCAGTCTCCTTCCATCTCCTTCTGCCGCATACTTATCCATTACTTTTGTAAAGAACGTATTCAGGAAGAATCGGAACTGATATAAGTATGACCCCAGCAGTCCTACTGGTACCGCAATTGCCACTGCCTGATTCGGACTCAGATTTCCGATCAATGATACCGGTACCGCAATTGCAGCAGCAATTGCCGGTTCACTTGGCAATGTTCCTCCTGGCGCAACCGCTCCCATATAAATCAGCTGAATGGTTGCAGTTACCATCATAGCTTCAGAAACATTTCCCATGACAGCTCCGCAGACAAAGCCTGTCATCAATGGACTGAAGCGCAATGTTAATGTGGCATATCCAAGGCATCTGGATTCAATCAGCGCAACCCAGATTGCAATGATCAATGCCTGAATGACTGTTAACTCCATTTCGTTACCTCCTTCTTTTCATCTGTGAATCTGTGCTAAAAATTATCCTCCTTTCTCTGATTTTTTTCTTTTCATGTCCTTCCTTAACTGATGTACTAATATTAGCACAAAATTTTTTTCTTGTAAATACTTTTTATAAAAAAATTTTTTCGTTTTACAATCACAAAAAAAAATGATATTATTTATATGAAATTCAATATACAAAACTTTGGAGAATAATTATGAAGCATGAAGAAAAATCTGCCATCACAATCCGTTTGAAAATCAAAGCTTTATATCCTGAATTAAGTCCTACTGAAAAAAGAATTGCGGATTATGTATTAGATTACCCTGAGAAAACATCCAGAAGTACCATCAATGAACTTGCACAGTTTCTCGGAATTGCTGTTTCCACCTTTTTTCAGTTTACAAGGAAATTAGGTTATTCAGGATTCAAAGAATTTAAGATAGCTCTTCTGACGGAAGAGTCAGATGCTTCTGTCTCTATTCATGAAAACATTCAGCAATCTGATAATGATTACACAAAAATTGAAAAAGTTTTTGATTCTACTATTCAGTCTCTACAGGATACAAAAAAATTAATCCATGCAGAAGATTACGGCAGAACGGCAGATATTTTTTTAAAATCTAATATTGTAAGTTTTTTTGGTATAGGCGGATCCAGCGTTGTTGCGGAAGATATGTATCACAAATTTCTCCGCTCTCCGGTTCAATGTCAATATGTATCCGATTATCATATGCAGCTGATGAATGCCTCTCTTTTAACATCAAATGACTGCGCATTTATTATTTCTCATACCGGCGCTACAAAAGAAACCATTGAAATCGCCAAAACCGCAAGAAAAACATCTGCAAAAATTATTGTTCTGACCAGCTATCCTACTTCGCCGCTCACTAAAATCGCAGACATTGTTCTGACCTGTACGGCTGAAGAGACAGCTTACCGCTCTGAGGCACTGGCATCCAGGATTTCTCAGCTGGCTATTATTGATGCCCTCTTTGTTTTGGCAATGTTTCGAAACAGCGAACAGGCAAATCAGTCTTTAAAAACAATTCGTACTGTTATCGCGGATCATAAATTATAAAAAATTGACAGCAGAAAAGAGTTTCCTCTTCTCTGCTGTCAATTTTTTACCCATTTTGTCAATTTTTCAACTGCTTCCAGCAGTTCCTCTGCTGTCCTAACTTCCAAATCCGGCTGTCTGGCTCCTTCCGGTGCCTTTCGTTTCCGGTGATTGAACCATATGATATGCCAGCCAGCGTTATGAGCGCCGTCCACGTCTACTTCAAACGTATCCCCCACAAACCAGGTATCCTTTGGGTCCAAATCCATGGAGTCTTCCACGGCCTGAAAGGCTCTGACATCAGGCTTGGTGGCTCCCACCTCGTCTGATATGAAAATCCGTTCCTTCGGGAACCACCGTTCCATTCCGAGAACCTTGATCTTCTTTCCCTGATTTACCGCGGTTCCATTGGTCAGAATTCCGATTACAGTTTCCCGTTCTACACAGAGATCCAGCATTTTCCGGATCACTTCCGGCACATGCAGATGTTTCTGATAATAGCGGTATCTCTCTTCAAACCGATCCGTCTCTTCTCTCTCAGGATTCAGCCCCGCCTCCTGATATGTCTTTTGAATTCGATAAGCAAACTCCTCCTCTTTCGGCAGTTTTCCGTCTCTTACCAGATAGAACGCTTCATCGCTGTAAATCCTGGACGCCATAAACAGTTTCTCACAGTCTGCGCCGGTCTTATCTCCAAATACTTCTTCGTGAGCCTTCTGAAACGGCTCCATCAGATCATACAGAGTATCATCCAGATCAAATATTATTTTTGCCATATCAGATCAATCCTAACCTTTCCAGTCCTGTGGTAATGCCTTCTTCTTTTACGGTTCCTGTAAACATTGTCGCTGCTTCACCTGCTGCCTTGCTGTGTTTTCCCATGACCACGCCGGTGCCCACAGCTCGAAGCATCTCCACATCATTATCAGAATCTCCAAAAGCGTAGCTGTCTTTTCGATCAATTTCGAATTTCTCCAGCAGATATTTAATCGCTTCTCCTTTTGTGATTCCGACAGACATAACATCCATGATCAGTTTGTCTTCAAACGGCGGAATACACTGCAGCTTCCCTTCGAATTCTTCCCGAAACCGATCCATAATCTCCTTTTTTGTGCAGTTTAAGACAATCTTGGTAATATGTTCTCCCTCTTTATGCTGGCTCCATGGCGCAAACCAGTGTTCCGGAAGATCCAGGAACATACGAAATCCTTTATAAAAATCCTGCCCATGTTCAATATAATATGTAACATCCTGCGTTTCCAGGTGGAGAGCGGATTCTTCCGTGTCATACTCATGGATCACTTTCTGCACCACATTTTCCGGAATATGGATGTCACGGACAGGATGTCCTTCAATTTCCGTATAAGCTCCATTACAGGTAATCGCTCCCTGGAATTTGTCAATATCCTCTTCCAGAAAGCGTTTGGTCCTTCCGGAGCAGAGCATGGTCAGATATCCATTTTCTTTTAATCTCTCCAGAGATTCTATCGTTTTTGGTGAAGCGGCAGGCACCCCTTCATCTTTATCAACTGTCGTAAAGTCATAATCAAACAATACGACTCCTCTGTATTTTCCCATTATATCAGCCCCAGTTTTTCCAATGCCTGTGTAATGCCTTCTTCTTTTACAGTTCCGGTTACCATAGATGCTACTTCTCCTACAGCATCGCTGTGTCTTCCCATGGCAACTCCGGTTCCTACCACTTTCATCATCTCTACATCATTGTCAGCGTCGCCAAATGCATAGGTATCTTTCCTGTCGATTCCAAGCTTCCCGATCAGTTCCTCGATCGCATCTCCCTTTGTAACACCTTTTAATGTAATATCAATAAAATTCTCCCGAACATGCTTTGCACACTGGAATACATCTTTGTATTCTTCTTTAAAATCTTCCAATACTTTTGGATCTTTATAATTTAATACCAGCTTATTGATATGGTTCTCCTTTGTACGGAACTTCCAAGGCGCGTACCATCTCTCCGGAAGACTGAACAGACGGCAGAAATACTGGAAAAATTCCGCATCATTGTGAAGATAGTAAGTCACATCCTGAGTCTCCAGCTGAATGATCGTATCCCTTGGAAAATATTTATCGATCACATCAAACATTAACTCATCCGGAATGGTAATATCCCTGAATACTTCTCCGTCAACTTCCGTAAATGCTCCATTGCATGTGATAGCTCCCTGGAATTTGTCAATATCCGCTTCCAGGAAACGTTTGGTCCTTCCGGAGCAGAGCATGGTCAGATATCCGTTTTCTTTCAATTTGTTCAGTGATTCCACGGTTGTCGGCGTTGCTGTCTTGATTCTGTCGACTTCATCCACAGTGGTTCCGTCATAGTCAAAAAATACAATTCCTTTATATTCTTTCATACCCTTTATCCAATACCTTTCTCTTATTTATCATTTCTTATTGTACTGATTTTAAAACGTAAATTCAATAGAAAAGGACACAAATCTGCAAAACCGCAGATTTGTGTCCCATGGTATCTTCTTATATCTGAGCCAGGATTTCGTTTAGTATTTTGTTTACGATTCCAGGATCCGCTTTCCCCTGGGTTGCCTTCATGGTCTGTCCCACCAGGAACCCAATAGCTTTTTTCTTTCCAGATTTATAGTCTTCCACAGACTTTGGATTATTCTTTACAATCTCTTCAATGGCTGCCCTGAGCGCGCCCTCATCATTCATGGATTTTAATCCGTGTTCTTCCACATAGGCTGCCGGATCAATGTTTTCTTTGAAAATCTTTTCAAAGACTTCTTTTCCAACCTTACGGTTGATCTCACTGTTTTTGATCATCTCAATCAGTTTTGCCAGATGTTCCGGTGCAAATGCCACGTCATCCAGTTCCATTTCTGACTCGTTGACCAGACGCATGGTCTCTCCCATCAGCCAGTTGGATACTTCCTTCGGCTCTGATCCAAGAGCGATCGTTGCCTCAAACAGATCTGCCAGATGTTTGGATCCTGTAATGATGTCAATATCATAATCCGGAAGATCATATTCCTCTTTGTATCTTGCCTTCTTCTCATCTCTGAATTCCGGCTGAGCCGCTTTGATCTTTTCGATCCACTCATCGCTGATCACGACCGGCACAAGATCAGGATCCGGGAAGTAGCGGTAGTCCTGCGCATCCTCCTTGGAACGCATGGCAAAGGATTCTCCTTTGGTGTCATCCCAACGGCGTGTTTCCTGTACAACTTCCTCTCCGGCTTCAATCAGATCGATCTGGCGTTCCATCTCCCCTTCAATGGCTCTTTTGATCGCCTTGAAAGAGTTTAAGTTTTTCATTTCTGTTCTTGTACCAAATTCTTCCGCTCCTTCTTCCCTGACAGACAGATTTACATCCGCTCTCATGGAGCCTTCCTGAAGCTTACAGTCAGAAGCTCCCAGATACTGGATGATCAGTCTCAGTTTTTCCAGATAGGCGATGACCTCATCGGCGGAACGCATATCCGGCTCCGATACGATCTCGATCAAAGGCACCCCGGAACGGTTAAAGTCAACAAGAGAATCTCCTGTCCATGGATCATGGATCAGCTTTCCTGCGTCCTCTTCCATATGGATTTCATGAATTCTGATATCTTTTTTATTCCCATCTACATCGATTTCCACTTTTCCATTTCTGCAGATTGGCAGATACAGCTGGGAAATCTGATAGTTCTGCGGATTGTCCGGATAGAAATAATTCTTTCGGTCAAATTTGCAGTTCTGGGTAATCTCACAATCAGCTGCCAGTCCCACTGCTACAGCATATTCCACCACCTGTTTGTTCAATACCGGAAGAGAGCCCGGCATACCGGTACATACCGGACATGTATGAGTATTCGGCGCGCCGCCGAATTCTGTGCTGCATCCACAGAAAATCTTTGTCTTTGTGGCCAGTTCCACATGGACTTCCAGTCCGATTACCGCTTCATACTGCTTTTTCATGCTTCGGCACCTCCTTTTGCGATCTCTGGAGCTTCATAGTCTCTTGTCTGCTCGAATGTATAAGCCGCCTGTATGATCTTTTTCTCCTGGAAACAGTCCCCGATCAGCTGCAGTCCGATCGGCATTCCATCCTTATCTCTGCCGCACGGAAGAGAAATTCCCGGAAGTCCTGCCAGATTGACAGAAATCGTATAAATATCTCCCAGATACATCTTGATCGGATCGCTCAGGCTGTCTCCCAGCTTCGGTGCCGTCGTTGGAGCAACCGGCCCTAAGATCATATCGTATGTTTCAAATGCCTTGTCAAATTCTTTTTTGATCAGCGCTTTCGTTCTTAACGCTTTCAGATAATACGCATCATAATATCCGGAACTCAGCACAAAAGATCCCAGCATGATCCGTCGTTTTACTTCCGCTCCAAATCCTTCAGATCTGGTCTTTTTGTACATGTTATGAAGCCCTTCATAATCCTTTGCCCGGTATCCGTATTTTACTCCGTCAAATCTTGAAAGGTTGGAACTTGCCTCCGCTGCCGCAATAACATAATAAGCAGGGATTGCATAATCTACCAGCCCAAGATCAAATTCTTCTACCACAGCGCCCTTTTCTTCCAGAACTTTTGCCGCTGCCAGCACTGCGTCTTTTACCTCAGGATCCAGTCCTTCTCCGAAGTAATCTTTTGGAATTCCGATCTTCATTCCTTTTACATCATCTACCAGAGCTGACGTAAAGTCATAATCGTCTCTCTCAATCGATGTGGAATCCTTCGGATCATGAGACGCGATCACTTCCAGCAGAGCCGCGCAGTCTGACACATTTTTCGCGATTGGCCCGATCTGATCCAGAGAGGAACCGTAAGCGATCAGTCCATATCTTGAAACAGTGCCGTAGGTTGGCTTCATTCCGGTCACACCGCAGTAAGACGCCGGCTGACGAATGGATCCTCCAGTATCAGATCCCAGAGCCATAAAACATTCATTGGATGCAACTGCTGCCGCGGATCCTCCGGAAGAACCTCCCGGAACTTTTTCCAGATCCCATGGATTCTTTGTCTCTCCAAAAGCTGAAGTTTCTGTTGTGCTTCCCATGGCAAACTCGTCCATGTTTGTCTTCCCAAGGAATATAACTCCTTCTTTTATGAGATTTTCCACTGCCTGCGCAGAATACGTCGGCACAAAATTCTCAAGAATCTTGGAACTGCAGGTTGTTGTATATCCTTTTGTGCAGATATTATCTTTCACAGCCATCGGCACTCCTGCCAGAGGGCCGGCATATATTCCTTCTTCGATTCCTTTCTGTACTTCTTCCGCTCTCTTCAAGGCGCTTTCTTCATCATAAGATACAAACCCATGAACCTGATCTTCCACTGCCTTGATCTGTTGCAGGGCAGCCTTTGTCGCCTCCACAGCGGTTATTTCTCCGTCTTTTATCTTTCTGCCCAGTTCCAGGGCAGTGTAATCTAAAATACTCATGTCCCGCCTCCTATATGATCGTTCTCGGCACTACAAAAGAATTGTCCTGTGCCTCTGGCGCATTCGCCAGTGTATCTTTGCTTCCATCTCCATTGGTCACCACATCTTCACGAAATACGTTGCGCACCGGAAATACATGAGACATCGGTTCCACTCCGCTGGTATCCAGTTCATTTAATTTATCCACATAATCCAGCATGCTTTCCATATCTTTCTTTGCCTGTTCCTTCTCCTCTCCGGACAGTTCCAGTTTGGCAAGGATTCCGACATATTCGATCGTTTCATCATCAATATGATTTGCCATGTTTTTTCCTCCTTCATCTTCTGCCGCGTTTCATCCGTTTTCTAAGAAAAAGCCCCGGGGCCATTGGTGCCTCGGGGCAGAATCTCAATTCCACGGTACAGCCCGCCGGAGCCTCATTGCTCCGGATATTTCAATATTATTAAATGTATCATACTCCTTTTGTATTTTCAAGCCGTATCCCGTCAATTTCCATTCAGCTGCTCATAAAACCGGTATTCTTCTGCATGCTCAGGGCGGGTATACACAGACGGCTCCAGTTCCACTTCCATGTCATCCGGCACTTTGATCTTCATTCCTTTATAAAAATACACCTGGAGATATCTTTCCGGATCTCCCCATACATCATTACCGCCGCTGGCGATCATATTATAATCTGTCGTGTACTCTGCGCCGTCTTTTGTAATCTGATAAACGGTCTGCACAGTGCCCCGGTTCTTTTTGCAGACAATGTCATAGGAACCTGCCGGAAAATCCTTTCCCGCAGTCATCGTCCCTTTTACAGCGACATTTTCCTTCAGCGGATTCGCCGTCGGTTCATATCCATCCTTTGCGCTGTCCGTCTCAAACCGCATGGTCCCTGCACCGTCAATTCTTAAATAAGTTCCCCGATACAGCCGGATCTCTTCTGATTTTTTATAAAAATCATCGTCCTTCTCAGCATCTGACCTGTAAAAATCATAGATATTGATGCTCTGTTTCTGGTTTCTTACAAGCAGCGCTGTTTTGCCTTCCTGGATTGATACCTTATAAATTCCTTCTGGAAGATCCACACCAGCCAGATATTCCCCTGCCGTCAGCTCTGTATCAAAATGTTCCCCCTCCGTATCCAGTGCATACGTCGTATTTTTATAAGGATCTACTTCTCCCGTCTCATCCGAGCTGGCCTTATCAAACAGCCGGTACTGAATTTCGTTTTTTATGTCCGAAACTCCCTGAAATACCATGCTGCCCAATGCAGGCAGGAGACCGGAAGCCAGCAGGATGATCACCACAAGAAGGATCAGGCCGGTTTTCCTGTTTCCCCCGGTGCTCTTTCTCCCTGTCTTCCTTTTATAAGAGTCCTGCCGTTTATAGGAATTTGTCCGTTTTGAAGACTTTTTCTTTTTTCCACATATCTTTTCTTCATGGGCAAAAACCGGTTTTTTTGTCCTGGAATCCTGTTCCAGCACATCCCAGTGGCGGTCCTGTTGTACTTCCTTTTTCTCCAGCCTCTTAAAATCATATCCGCAGACCGGACAGATTCCATTTCTTAATTTCTCATCACAGATCGGACACTTTTTATATTTCATACTTTTCCTCACCCTGACTGTTCTGAATTACAGTACTCCGTCTTCTCTCAGCATATTTCCCACTTCAATATACTCCGGAACACTGTCATTGATATACTTCTTTTCTTCTTCTGTCAGCGGACGCTTTACTCTGGCAGGGCTTCCCATTACCAGCATGCCATCCGGTATTTCCACGTTTTGTGTTACCAGGCTTCCAGCTCCGATCAAACATCCTTTTCCAATCTTTGCACCATCCATAATGATGGATCCCATACCGATCAGTGTATGGTCTCCGATCTCACATCCGTGGATGACCGCATTGTGACCGATGGTTACACCATCTCCTATTTTTACACTCTTTCCTTCATCTACGTGAATGGTACAGTTTTCCTGAACATTGCTGCGTTTTCCGATCACAATGGATTCTTCTCCCTCTGCTCTCATAACCGTAAAGAAAAGTACTGTGGACTCCTCTCCGATCGTAATATTTCCAAGCAGAACAGTTTCCTTCGCAATCTTTGCAGATTCTGCAATTTTAGGTCTCGCGTAATTCATCTACTTCCGTCCTTTCTTTTTCGCCTCTGCCTCTTTTCTGGACTCATAATCAATAAAAGCCACATCACCAAATACAAGCTTTGTGATCCAGATCAGACTGGCTGCGGGAACCACCATCCAGATGCTTCTCTCTTCCATCAGTCCCAGATCCAGGATTCCCTCATACTGCAGTGCCAGTATAAGTGTATACACCAGGATGATCCAGTAAGAAACTTCATATCCTGCTGTAATCTTTCGGTTCCAGTTTTTGGAAAAGAAAAATTTCTCCAGGCTCAGGATAGCGATCGCTACAAGATTCATCCCCATTCCTGCCTGGAAATATGCAGCTGCTTCCATATAATCTCCGATATACAGGCCGAGAAATGATGCGGCGAAAAGAAGGATCAGAAGGAAAAACAGAACCTTCTCAATTCCCCCCATTTTCTTTTCAATCCTCCTCACTCTTGCGGTGCCTGTCCGGGATCTTGGATTCCCTTTCATTTTCTGCTGTTGTTTCTTGTCTGCCATTTGTAAATACCTCACATTCTTTTCAGTCTTTCTAGTCACGGCTCTCTATCATCAATAAAGTTCCGGACCGGAAACGGATTTCTCCGCATTTTTCCACCAGCTCATTGCTGATGCCCCAGGATTCATGGAATACCAGGGTGTCTTCGTTCAGCGGATATTTAAACCCGCTGAGCGTCACTCCCTTTGCCTCATAAAGAGGGATCAGGGAAATATATTGGCCGAACTGCTGCTCTTTTTCAATCTTATGATTATGTTCCAGAACAGTAATCCGATTGTGCCCGTCTGCCATCTGTGCCTTCACGCCATTGCGAAAGGCATACACAAGCTGTCCGATATTCCCCAGCACATGATCCAGCCGGGTTCCGGAAGCTCCTATCACTAAAACCTCATCCGCTCCCATGAAAACCGCTTTCTGCATGGCAAGCCCTGTATCTGTATCGTCTTTTTCACAGGGCACCAGAAGTTTATCTTCTGTGGCAAACCGGTCCATGACGTCCCGGCTGCAGCTGTCAAAATCCCCCAGGATCGCATCCGGCTGAATGCCCAGCTGATCTGCCCGAAGAAGCCCCCGGTCTGCCGCAATGACTTTGTCTGGTTTCCATGTTTTAATATAAGATGAGGCGAAGACCGGATCAAAGTCTCCGCCTGTCAGTATTAATATCTTCATTACCACTTTCTCTTTTCTTTCAGTTCTTGATATATGTTTACATAATTTTCATAACGTATTCTGCTGATTCTGCCTTCCTCCAGGGCTTTCTTTACCCCGCAGTCCGGTTCGTGAGTATGGCTGCATCCCTGGAACCGGCACTGTTCCGCATAAGGAGCAAATTCCTGAAAATAGTCTTTGACTTCATCTTCCTCAAATCGATCGATAAACAGAGAACTAAAGCCCGGAGTATCCAGCACAAACGTTCCTTCCTCGATCATAATCAGTTCAGAATGCCTGGTCGTATGCCGTCCTCTCTGAATCTTCCTGCTGACGGCTCCGACTTCCATATTGGCATCCGGATTCAGCTGATTCATCAGCGATGATTTCCCGACACCGGAAGGGCCTGCCAGAACCGTTGTCTTTCCCCGGATCAAATCCCGTATCTCATCGATCCCGTTTCCTTCTCTGGCGCTGATAAATATAACCTGGTGTCCGCACTGCTCATAAATGCTTTCCAGCTGTGCCAGTTCTTTTTCTTTTACCAGATCCTTTTTGTTAAAACATACAATGACCGGAATTCCCTGTTTTTCCATGGTCATCAAAAACCGGTCCAGCAGATTATAATTCGGTTTTGGATTCTTCGCCGCGAACACGACAATGGCCTGATCGACATTTGCTACCGCCGGACGAATCAGTTCATTCGTCCGGGGAAGGATTCCGGTCAGATTCCCTTCCCGGTCCTTTTCATCCAGTATTTCAATTTCCACCCAGTCTCCCACCAGGGGTTTTACCTTCTGATTGCGGAAAATTCCTTTTGCCCGGCACCGATAGATGGTGTTCCCGGCCGCCACATCATAAAACCCGGCGATTCCTTTTATTATCTTTCCCTGCATTCGACTTTAACGCTCCTGCTATTCATTCTCATCCGGCTCTTCTTCATCCGGTTCTTCCTCATCGGTCGTCGTTGTAGACGGACGGCTTCCAAGACTGATGGTAATTCCTACTGCGGTTCCCTTGGAAACTTTCGTTCCTGAAGAAATGGACTGACTGATCACCTGATTCTTCTCTACATTGTTGTCATATTTTCTTGTGACGCTTCCTAATGTAAGCCCCATGTTCCTAAGTTGCTGTCTTGCCTCGGATTCCGTATAGTAAGACAGGTTCGGAACTGTTACCTGTTCACTGCCGCTGCTGACCGTGATCGTAACCGTAGCACCGGAAGATGCCTTGGATCCGCTGGACGGTGACTGGGAAATTACATTTCCTTCTGATACGCTGGAACTGTAGGCAGTTTTCACACTGACCTTAAATCCGGCGCTCTGCAGTGTCCTGGTTGCTGAAGACTGGCTCTGTCCCTTGACATTTGGAATCGTTGTTTTTGTTTTAGGCTCCCCGCTGCTGACTGTCAGCGTAATGGTGTCTCCTTTTTCTACCTCTGAATCACTCTCCAGACTCTGTCTGATGACAAGTCCTGATTTGTAGCTGGATGACGCCTGGGTCTTCGTTTCGATCTTAAGATTATCTCCAATGGCTTCTTTTGCCTGGCTTAATGACATTCCCACTACATTTGGAACCTGATATTTATCGTCTGTTTCCTCTTCAGAATCTGAACTGGACGTTGTGATCTGTTCTGTGGAAGCCTCATCTCCAGACCGAAACAGACCTGAACTTCTCACAACAAAAGTGATCACTGCAATCAAAATGATCGCGCCGACTACCGCCGCAAGGACGATGATCAGTTTCTCAATCTTGGAATTCATTCCCTCATCTTCATCATCATCTTCCGCCAGATAACCGTTTTCCTCACCCGGATCCAGTTCCCCTGTTTTTTCTTTTTCCTCTTCTTCTTTCTGCTGAAGTTCATCCTGATCTACCAGGATCGTCGGGGAATCATCCACTACAGGGGCAAATCCCACATAGTCTCCGGAGGTATCCTGAAATACCAGTTTCAGATCTTCGATCAGTTCATCTGCTGTCTGATACCGTTCCTCCGGTTTTTTCATCACGCATTTTAAAATGATCTTCTCTAAGCTGTCCGGAATTCCCTCCGTGATCTCACTTGGCGGAGTGATCTCATTCTGAAGATGCATCAGGGCAATGGTAACTCCATTTTCATGGTCGAATGGAACTCTTCCGGTTACCATCTCATACATCGTGATTCCCAGGGAATAAATATCACTCTTTTCATCACAAAACCGTCCTTTGGCCTGCTCCGGAGAAATATAATGCACCGATCCGATGGCCGTGGCGGTGGAAGTTACCGTATTGGCATTGGCCGCCTTTGCGATCCCGAAATCCGTTACTTTGATCATGCCGTCATCGGAAATCAGGATATTCTGCGGTTTGATATCCCGATGGATAATATGATGATTATGGGCATGGGAAAGCGCAGAGGCAATCTGCAGGGAAATATCTACGGTCTCCTGCGGTGACAGCCTCCCTTTCCTTTTGATATACTCTTTCAGGGTAATCCCGCCGGCAAGTTCCATTACAATATAATTGACCCCGTCTTCTACTCCGACATCATAAATGTTTACAATATTCGGATGCGTCAGGCTTGCGATTGCCTGTGCCTCCGTCTGAAATTTTTTCAGGAATTTTTCATCATCTACATATTCTGGTTTCAGTACTTTAACTGCTACTTTTCGATTCAGTTTCTGGTCTATTGCCATATATACATCGGCCATTCCACCTGATCCGATTCTTTTCAGGATTTCATAACGGCCGCCGAGAATTTCTCCAATCTCTAACACCTGTTTTCACCTCATCTCTTTAATTCCACAATGACCAGCGATATATTATCCCGTCCGCCATACTCATTGGCGCGGGCGATCATCTGACTTGCTTTGTTTTCCAGCTGGCTGTGATCTAAAAGAAGTTCTTTCAATTCATCATCTGCTATCATATTCGTCAAACCGTCACTGCACAAAAGCAAATAACCATCCTGAGCCTGGAACTGAAAGAAATCCGGCTCTGCAGATGGCGCTCCTACTGCTCTGGTTATTAAGTTCTTTTTCGGATGGAGCCTGCTCTGGTCTCTGCGCAGAGCGCCTGCCTGCACCAGTTCCTCTACATAGGAATGATCCACGGTGATCTGCTCTAAATTCCTTGCTCCATAATAAAGTCTGCTGTCTCCAATATTCATAACTGTAATCCATGACCCGGAAACGGTGGCTGCGACAATGGTTGTTCCCATTCCCGCATAGGTAGAATCATGCCTGCATTTCTCCAGTATCTCCTGATTTACAATGGCAATCGCTGCCTTCATGGATTCGATCTTATCTTCTTCCTCTGATTCGCGCAGTAAGTCCACAAACCGGCTTACCGCATAAGAAGACGCATATCCTCCCGCCCGATGGCCTCCCATGCCATCCGCTACAATATATAGATTCTCAAATTTGCCTACTGGCTGGTCGCTTAAGAAAATCGTATCCTGGTTTTCTGATCTGACCTTTCCAATATGTGACTCTCCAACGGATCGCATATTTGTACTCCTTTACTTTACAGATTGTAGTTTCGTTCGCCTCAGCTGTCCGCAGGCGGCATTGATGTCTGCGCCCATCTCTCTTCTTATCGTAACATTTACACAGTTTTTTTCAAGTATCTTTTTAAATTCCATGATTGATTCCGGTAAAGACTGACGATAATTCCTTTCCTTGATCGGATTGACCGGAATCAGGTTTACATGACATGGAAATCCTTTCAGCCTGCCGCACAGTTCTCTGGCGTTTTCCGGCTGGTCGTTTACTCCCGCCACCAGACTGTACTCAAACGTCATCCTGCGCCTGGTCTCATGAAAATAATATCTGCAGGCGTCCAGAAGTTCCTCCATTGAGTATTTTTTCGCGATCGGCATCAGTTCCCTCCGCTTCTCATCATTCGGCGCATGAAGTGAAATTGCCAGCGTAATCTGAAGATGCTCCTGCGCCAGATCCCGGATCTTCGGCACGATTCCACAAGTGGAAATCGTCACATTCCTCTGACTGATATGTAACCCTTTTTCAGAAGTGATCAGTTCCAGAAACCGAAGGACATTTTCATAATTGTCCATTGGTTCTCCCGTTCCCATCATAACGACATTGGACACTCTTTCCCCTGTATCCTTCTGAATAAAATAAATCTGACTTAACATTTCGGACGGCTCCAGATTCCGATCCAGTCCGCCAAGGGTAGACGCGCAGAACTTACATCCCATCCGGCATCCGGCCTGGGATGAAATACAGACTGAATTCCCATGCTTGTACTTCATAAGGACACTTTCGATTATATTTCCATCATAAAGTTCAAACAGATATTTCCGTGTTCCGTCCAGCTTTGAAATAAAGCAGTCTGCTTTCTTTACCCCATGCATGACATATCCCTGATTCTGGAGTTTTTCCTTCAGTTTTTTCGGAAGATTCCCCATTTCATCCCAGGAAAACGCCAGATGCCTGTGCATCCACTCATAGAGCTGTTTTGCCCGGAATTTTGGTTCCTGAAGGGATACCATACATTCCTCTAACTCCTCTAAAGTCATTGATTTTAAATCCATCTTACACTCTCCTTAGTTTTCCTATAAAAAATCCATCACATGGATGGATCCCCGGCAGCAGCTGAAGATATCCATCCTGTGCCGTATCAGACTTCAGATCCGCCGGCAGCAAAGGTCTTAAATCTTCCGGCTCAAATCCGGATTCTTCCCGGATCCACCGGAAATTCTCTTCATTTTCCTCTGGATTGATCGTACAGGTGCTGTACAGCAGCACACCTCCCGGTTTTACATAGGACGCCGCATTTTTCAGGATTTTTTTCTGCAGAATGGCAAGTTCTTTCATCTGCTCTCTGTCTGCGTTGTACTTAATGTCATTTTTCCTTCCCATGATGCCAAGACCGGAGCATGGCAGGTCCGCCAGCACAACATCTGCTTTTTCCAGCATATCCTTATCCTGTTCTCTGGCGTCTGCTGCTTCCACGCGGATATTTTCAAGTTCTGTCCGCTCAATATTTTCTTCAATCAGATCTGTCTTTTCTTCAGTCAGATCTCTGGCAATCACAATGCCCTCTCCGTTCATCTGATCCGCCATATACATGGCTTTCCCGCCCGGAGCGCTGCACAGATCCAGGACTGTCTGTCCTGCTCTGGCTCCAGCCAAAGATGCCGCCAGCATGGAACTTTCATCCTGAACAAAACACTTTCCTTCCCGAAAAGCTGACAGCCGGTAAAGAGAATCGTACCCGGAAATTTTCAGAGCTTCGTCACATAAAATTCCATCTCTCACATGAATTCCTTCTTCTAAAAATTCCTTTTTTACAGGTTCTCTGCCTCCTCGAGTTTTCAGGCAGCAAAGAGTCGTCTCTTTCTCTTCCAGAAAAGATGCCGCCATCTTTTCCACTGTCTCTGCATCATAGGTCTCCCGGAAAAACTCAATGAGCCAGACCGGCATGGAATATTTTACTGAAAGCCAGACATTTTTATCTTTGTTTTGATCCGGCCAGGCAATGTGGTCTTTGTTCCGGCTGATATTTCTTAAAACACCGTTGACAAACCCGGACAGCCTGGAAAATCCCCGTTTTTTTGCCAGTTTTACTGCCTCGTTGCATGCTGCGGAATCCGGCACCTGATCCATATACAAGATCTGATATGTCCCCATCCGAAGGAGGCTGCGGATCAGCGGCCTGCATTTTCGAAGCTTCGTCCTGGAAAACTGATCGATGACATAGTCAATGGTGATCAAACGTTCCAGAGTTCCCTCTGTCAGACGGGTAAAAAACGCCCGGTCTCTCTTCGGAGACAGCTGATATTTCTCCAGCACATTTCCGATAATAATATGGGACAATTCTTCCTTTTTATCTACTTTAATCAGGACATCCAGTGCCTGTTCTCTTGGATTTTCCATCTTAATCTCCTAACCTGATTCCTGTTTCCACGGAACTTCCAAGCAGAAACGCCTGTACCGGCATCCGCTTCTTTCCTGCCAGCTGGATTTCCTTTAAAGCAAGGGCTCCTTCTCCTGCGGCAACTATGATCGTGTCTTTTGTTACTTTTACGACAGTTCCCGGTTCTTCGCTTCCTTCATAAGAAACGACATCCGCATCCCAGATCTTCAGTGTCTTTCCATTCATTGTCGTATAAGCGCTTGGCCATGGGTTCATTCCCCGGATCCACTGTTCCAGTTCCTTCGCAGACCTGGAGAAATCCATTCTTCCCATTTCCTTGCTGAGCATCTTCGCGTAACAGCTCTGACTGTCATCCTGTTTCGTCCTTACGATCGTTCCCTTTTCCAATTTATCTAATGTTTCCAGCAGCAGATCTGCTCCCAGATTCATCAGCTTATCGTGAAGGCTTCCTGCCGTTTCTTTCGGATCCAGCACAACCTCCGCTTTATCGATCATATCGCCTGTATCCAGTCCTTTTTCCATATACATGGTGGTAATCCCTGTTTTTTCTTCTCCATTCAGCACAGCCCACTGAATCGGAGCCGCTCCTCTGTATTTTGGAAGAAGGGATCCATGGACATTGATGCATCCATACTTTGGAAGATTTAAAATACGTTCCGGCAGAATCTGTCCATACGCTACCACAACAATTACATCCGGAGCGATAGTCTCCAGTTCTTGGATAAATTCTTCGTCTCTGGCCTTCTCCGGCTGAAGCACCGGAATCTTATATTCTGCAGCTTTTTCCTTCACCGGAGAAAACTGTACTTTTTTTCCTCTGCCCCTCTGACGGTCCGGCTGTGTGACTACTGCCGCCACCTGATGGTGATCGATCAGCGCCTGCAGTGTCGGCACCGCAAACTCCGGAGTTCCCATAAATACAACTTTCATCTTACTCACCTTCTTCATATGTCACATCACGCACTGGTTCTTCCGCCACATCCGGATAAAGAATTCCATCCAGATGATCCAGTTCATGACAGATCGCTCTTGCAAGAAGTCCTTCTCCCTCTACAGTAATCGGCTCCATGTTTTCATTATAAGCCTGACAAATGACATGATTCGGGCGTTTTACTATGGCAGTCTTTCCCGGAAGGCTTAAGCACCCTTCATCCCCGATCTGTTCACCGTCTCTCTCCGTGATCACCGGATTTACAAGGACAAATCTTTCTCCTTCTTCATAAGTATCGATCACAACGATTCTCTTTAAAATTCCTACCTGAGGAGCCGCAAGGCCGACTCCCATTGCCTCATACATCGTATCAAACATATCGCCTACCAGAGTTTTCAGTCTGGGCGTCATTTCCTTTACTTCTTTTGAAGTTTTGCGAAGGACTTCATCGCCCATTACACGTATTTTTCGAATTGCCATTTTTTTCTCCTTTATTCCTTTAATAACTGTTCATCGGGTTAAAATCAAAATTAACTAATATATTTCTTTTCTCATCCTGCTGTTCCAGCCACCGTTCTATTTCATCTTTCGCCCGGATCAGATTCTGATAATCCGCGTCTTTGATATAGATGACACGTCGGTACTGATCTTTCATCCTGGCAAGTGACGCCTCACCCGGTCCGATTACAAGAAATTCCATCCGTTTCAGAATATCCGCCGCTTTTTGTGACAGATCTCTGACCTCTTCCTCCTGTCTGCCGGAAAAAAAGATTACCAGCATCTGCCATACCGGAGGATATTTCATTAAAGAACGATATCCAATTTCCTGCTGATAAAACTCCTTGTAATCCTGCTTTGCCGCCGCAACGATACTGTAGTGTTCCGGAGAATATGTCTGAATGACCACTTCCCCGCCTTTGTCTCCACGCCCGGCTCTTCCTGCCGCCTGAGTCAGCAGCTGAAACGTACGCTCACCGGCTCTGTAATCATTGGCATGCAGCGACAGATCTGCCGCTAAAATGCCTACCAGTGTCACATTGGCATAATCATGCCCTTTTACGATCATCTGCGTTCCCACAAGGATATCGGCTTCTCCTTTTGAAAAGGCTTTTAAAATTTCTTCATAACTGTGCTTTTTTCTCGTAGTATCCATATCCATTCGCAGCACTCTGGCCTGAGGAAACTCCTTATAAATGGCCGATTCCACTTTCTGGGTTCCCAGTCCGAAGGTTCCGATATAAGGACTCCCGCATTCAGGACAGGTCTTTGGCATCGGCAGTTCATATCCGCAGTAGTGACACTTTAACATACCCTCCCGGTGATAGGTCATAGACACATCACAATGAGGGCATTCCATCACATGACCGCAGCTTCTGCAGGATACAAATCCTGCATATCCTCTCCGGTTTAAAAACAGCATCATCTGTTCTCCCTTTGCCAGACGGTCTTCCATCAGCTGCCGGAGCTTTCTGCTGAAAATGCTTCGATTTCCTGCTTTCAATTCTTCCCTCAGATCTTCAATATATACACGCGGCAGCACTGCGTTCTGAGCCCGTTTCGTCAGCTCCCACAGACAGTATCGGCCTTCCAGGGCATTTTTATAACTTTCTACAGACGGCGTCGCAGATCCCAGGATCACCGAAGCGCCCTCCATGGAAGCCTTCTGGATCGCCGTTTCTCTGGCGTGATATTTCGGCGTCTGTTCACTTTTGTAACTGCTCTCATGTTCCTCATCAATGACGATCAGCCCAAGATTTGGAAAGGGCACAAACAAAGCCGACCTGGGACCTATGATCACATCCACATCTCCCTGTTTTGCTCTCAGCCACTGATCGTATTTTTCTCCTTTGGACAGACGGGAATTCAAAATAGAAACCCGGTCTCCAAACCGTTTCGTGAATCTCTGAACTGTCTGATACGTCAGGGCAATCTCCGGGATCAGAACAATGGCCTGTTCTCCTCTTTTTATCACTTCTTCAATGGCCGCCAGATAAACCTCTGTCTTCCCGCTTCCTGTAACTCCGTGGAGCAGATATACTTTATGTTCTTCCCTCATCAGATCCTGCCGGAACTCATCGATCAGATCCTGCTGTTCCTGATTCAGAGGAACCGGTGCCTCCCGGCTGATCATTTCCTGATTTGGATTGCGGTAATAATACTCAGTCACCACCCGGATTACATCTTCTCTCACCATGGCGTCTACCGTGCTTTTAGAGATTTTCAGCTGGTGAGAGGCCTGATCCCAGGAAATCCTGTTCTGATCCAGAAGCGCCGCCAGAAGCCTGGCCTTTGCCGTATAATGTCTTCCGAAATATTCTTCCAGAAGCGCCGGGCCATGCACCGGATCGATCTTCAGCTCAATCCAGCGGCTGGACTTCCGGTTCATCTTTTCCTGTACCGGAAGGACCGTCCTGAGCGCCTGGATCATGGTAGACCCATAATGCTCCCGTATCCAGTATGCCAGATTCAGCATCCTGGATTCCGCTGTCACTCCTCCCGGCTCGATTCTGATAATTTCTTTTACCTTATCTTCCTCATAATCTGTCTTATCTGAAAAACCGACAACAAATCCCTTCCGCTCGTGATTGCCCCTTCCAAAAGGAACCGCCACCTGCTGCCCGATCTGAATCTCTTCCCGTAAGGAAAAAGGCACTTTGTAGCTAAATACCCGATCCAGTGCCTCATGAGAAATATCTATTATAATATCCGCATATAATTTCCCCATAAATTATTCGACAACATGTCCTTTCTGTCTCAGAACCTTCACCACTTTATCCACTTTATCACGGCAGATTTCATGACTCTTAGCCTCTACCATAACACGAACCAGCGGCTCCGTTCCGCTTTCACGAACCAGAATTCTTCCTTCATCTCCCAGCTCTTTTTCCACTTCAGCTACAGCTGCCTGTACATCAGGATCTTCCTGCGCTTTCTTTTTATCATACACACGAACATTTTCCAGAATCTGAGGATAAATTTTTACTGCTTCTACCAGATGTCCCAGTGTCTGCTTCTGTTCAATGATCGCTTCCATGATCTTCAAAGATGTCAGGATTCCATCTCCTGTTGTGGCATATTTGCTGAAAATAATATGTCCGGACTGCTCACCGCCCAGAGCATGCCCATTCTTTACCATGTTTTCGTTTACATATTTATCTCCTACCGCCGTCTTTTCATAGGAAATTCCTGCCGCATCCAGCGCTTTATACAATCCGAGATTTGACATGACTGTCGTAACGATCGTATTATTATTTAACTCCCCATGTTTTTTCAGATACTGTCCGCATACATAGAGGATCAGATCTCCATCTACAACCTGCCCGTTTTCATCGACTGCGATGCACCGGTCTGCGTCACCGTCATAGGCAAATCCCACATCCAGATGATTCTCTTTTACATATCCTCTTAAAATCTCAATATGCGTAGAACCGCAGTTGGTGTTAATATTCGTTCCGTCCGGCTCATTGTTAATTACATGAGTCTCCGCTCCAAGAGCGTTAAATACATTTTCCGCAATGGCAAAAGAACTTCCATTGGCACAGTCCAGTCCGACTTTCATTCCTTTGAAAGAACGAGTTGCAGAAGAAATCAGATATCCGATGTAATGGTTTCTTCCTGCTGTATAATCTCTTGCCCGTCCGATTTCTTTTTTCGTGGCAAATGGGATTTCTTCCGTTTCACCGTCAATATAAGCTTCTACTTTCGCTTCCACCTCAGCTTCCATCTTATGACCCCTGGCATTGATCAGCTTAATACCATTGTCATAATATGGATTATGGCTGGCAGAAATCATAATTCCGCAGTCAAACTGCTCCGTACGGACTACATAAGCCACACTCGGTGTTGTTGTTACATACAGCATATAAGCATCTGCCCCGGAAGCTGTCAGCCCGGCAACCAAAGCATTCTCAAACATATAGCTGCTTCTTCTTGTATCTTTGCCAATGACGATCTTCGCCCTGGATGTCTTCTGGTTAAAATACCATCCAAGATATCGTCCTACTTTGTATGCGTGTTCTACTGTCAGATTTATATTTGCTTCTCCTCGAAAACCGTCTGTTCCAAAATATTTTCCCATTTTACACTCCTTAAATATAACTGCGATTCTGTATCTTGTTTTCTCTCATTTGTCCATGGCAAATTCTGCCCGTCCAGAGACCGGCATATGCCTTGACGTTCATTATATCATGCCTTTGTCCGGTTATCAAATAAAGAAAGAGGATTCCGCGCTTCGCAGAATCCTCTGTTTCTTTCTTATTCTACAACATCCACATCGACTCCTGGCAGTTCCTCTATGGATGCGCTTCCATTTCCCAGTACTTTTTCCCGGTTTACTTTGTAAAGTTCCACCCAGGTTGATTTTAAATATGGTCTGGAATACAGCAGTCCCACAATTCCAAACGTAATCACGCTCAGAAAATTCCATCCGATAAATGACAGATCCAGCACGAATGCACTCCATTTTTCACCACGCATCATCTCCCGGCTGATCTCAAAAGCCCTCCGGCGGGAAATTTCCGGATTCTCCGCCAGAATATAGGAAATCATGGAATATTCATAGCTTTTCACAATTCCCGGTATAATCAGCAGAAATGTCCACAGCACCCGGTAAAGATCCCTTAAAAACAATGTCAGCACATTCTTTCCATAAGAACCCTGACGGAATCCGGAAAGAATCACTCCCAGTGATGTTTTGCGGCTGCTGTTTTCCTCATAAAACCGCATGGCTCCGATCTCAATCAGATTTCCAATAAAAATCTTTACCAGAATACCGATCAGAGCTATGATAAGGCCGATCCCAAAAATCAAAAGCCACACATAACTTGCCAGAGCCATGATATCTCCATCATTCTCCGTTATAACATCTCTGGCGCCATTGCTTATACTGTTTCCTGATAATTCTCCTGTCAGAAATCCCAAAATCAATGTAACAAGAACCGTAATTCCATAATTCCTGAGAAAAGCGCTTTTTCCTCTCTGCTTTAATTCACTCCTGGTCCACATTTTTCCATCCTCCTTTTCTGTTCTGCAAAATGATATTATATGTTTTCTTTAAAAGTTTGTCCAGCTTTCCACTTCCCTTCGCAGCGGAATAGAGGGCGCTGCTCCCATTCTGGAAACCGCAATGGCAGATGCCCTGGCTGCCCGGTTCAGATTCTCTTCCATTGGTATATTTTCAGTAAGTCCTGCAATAAAATATCCGGTAAAGGTATCTCCTGCCGCCGTAGTATCTACCGTCTTCACCGGATAAGCCTCCTGCCTGATCTGCCGTCCTTCTCCCTGCCATATGGCTCCCTGGCTTCCAAGAGTCAGGACCGTCTGAGCATCCGGATAAAATCGTTCCATTTCCTCTAATATCTCTTCCGGTTTCTGTTTCCCTGTTATCTGTTCCCCCTCTACTTCGTTGATCAGGAAAATACTTACTTTCTTCAGATCGCACTCTTTCAATACGTCATTCCATGGAGAAGGATTCAGGATAATCTTCATCTGTCGTTTCCACGCCTGATCGATCAGATCTTTCAAGCCATTCACTTCATTCTGCAGCAATAAAATATCACCCTCTCCGAAATTCTCCAGCACCTGAGCGATATGCTCCGGTGTCTGTTTCTGATTCGCTCCTCCATAAATCATAATGCTGTTTTCCCCATTTTTATCCAGCTGAATGACTGCATGTCCACAGGGTCCCTCCGTTCTTCCAAGATAAGATGTGTCAATTCCGTTTTCCCGGCAGATATCTAAAAACAACTGTCCGTCCTCCCCGATCAATCCGCCCTGATATACCAAAACCCCGGCGCGCGCCAGCGCAACCGACTGATTCAGTCCTTTGCCGCCGCAGAACACATTCCTTGCCTGACAGCTCTGAGTTTCTCCCGGTTTGTTGATATGATCCACTTCATATACATAGTCATAGTTTAATGATCCGTAGTTTAATACTTTCATTCCGGCATCCTCCTTTTTCTTTTACTATACCCGATTTTTTCAAAGCCGTCCACAACAGAAAACGGGGCATATCCGCTCTCACAGATATGCCCCATCCATAATAAAATACAACTGAGATGTTTTGACCTATTTTACAAAATCTTTTACTTTCTTTGCGATGCTGTCTCCATCCAGGCCGAATTCCTTGATCAGTTCCACTGCCGGTCCTGAATGTCCAAATACATCATTAATACCGATCTTTAATACCGGAGTCGGAAGTTTCTCAGACAGCACATCACATACAGCGCTTCCAAGTCCTCCGATCACAGAATGTTCTTCCACTGTAACAACTTTTCCTGTTTCTTTTGCTGCCGCAAGAACCAGTTCCTCATCCAGCGGTTTTACCGTTGCCATATTGATGACTTTTGCATTGATTCCGTCCGCTTCCAGTTTCTTTGCTGCTTCCAGTGCTTCCGCAACGCAAAGTCCGTTGGCAATAATTGCCACATCAGTACCTTCTTTTAATACAGTACCTTTTCCGATTTCGAACTTGTAATCTGCTGTGTCGTTGATCACTGGAACAGCCAGACGTCCGAATCTCATATAAACCGGTCCGTCCATTTCCGCTGCTGCTTTTACTGCTGCTCTTGCTTCTACGTCATCGGAAGGAACAATGACCGTCATTCCCGGAATTGTACGCATTAACGCAATGTCCTCACAGCACTGATGTGTTGCTCCGTCTTCTCCTACGGAAATTCCACCATGTGTTGCTCCGATTTTCACATTTAAATGTGGATATCCAACAGAGTTTCTTACCTGCTCAAAAGCACGTCCTGCAGCAAACATTGCAAAACTGCTGACAAAAGGAATCATTCCTGCTGCCGCAAGTCCTGCTCCAATTCCAACCATATTGCACTCTGCGATTCCGCAGTCAATATGTCTTTCCGGAAATTCCTTCTTGAACACGCCTGTCTTTGTTGCAGCGGCCAAGTCGGCATCCAAAACTACAATATCAGGATTTTCTTTTCCTAATTCCACTAAAGCATTTCCATAGCTTTCTCTTGTCGCAATCTTCTTTACATCTGCCATCTTACTCGCCCACCTTTTCTAAATCTTTCAGTGCCTGTTCACATTGTTCATCATTTGGTGCGGTACCATGCCATGAAGCCTGGTTTTCCATGAAGGATACACCTTTTCCTTTGATTGTCTTCATAATGATCGCCGTTGGTTTTCCTTTGCATTCTCTTGCCTGTTTCAAGGCATCTGCGATCTGATCGAAATCGTGTCCGTTAATCTCAACGACATTGAAATTAAATGCGGCAAATTTTTCACCAATCGGATATGGTGAGCATACGTCCTCAATGTTTCCATCGATCTGAAGTCCGTTATTGTCCACGATCACAACAAGGTTATCCAGCTTTCTGGCCCCTGCGAACATTGCAGCTTCCCATACCTGTCCCTCCTGGATCTCACCATCTCCAAGAAGTGTGTAAGTACGATAATCTTTGTTCTTTAATTTTGCTGCCAGAGCCATACCAACAGCTGCTGAAATTCCCTGTCCCAAAGAACCGCTAGACATATCAACACCCGGAATCTTCTTCATGTCCGGATGCCCCTGAAGATAAGAATCAATATGCCTTAAAGTAAGAAGATCTTCTTTCGGGAAATATCCCCTTTCCGCAAGTGCTGAATAATATCCTGGAGCTACATGTCCTTTGGATAAAACAAAGCGGTCTCTGTTTTCATCCTTTGGATTTTTCGGATCAATGTTCATCTCAACGAAATATAAATAAGTGAACATATCTGCTGCTGAAAGTGATCCGCCCGGATGTCCTGATTTTGCAGCATGTGTTGCTTTGATAATGTCTTTGCGGATTTCATTGGCCGTCTTTTTTAATTCTGCGGTTGTCATGATATTTACCACCCTTTCCTATTCTCCAAATACTGCCTTATAATCTGCCTGGAATTTTTCAATTCCCTGGTCTGTCAGAGGATGTTTCATCATCTGCTCAAATACATTATACGGTACTGTCGCAATATCTGCACCCATTTTTGCACATTCCATAACATGAATTGGATTGCGGACACTTGCACAGATGATCTGTGTATCGATATCTCCTGCCATATCAAAGATTTCTTTGATGTCTGCGATAAGATCTAATCCGTTCTGGGAAATATCATCTAATCTGCCAAGGAAAGGAGACACGTAAGTCGCACCGGCTCTTGCTGCCAGTAATGCCTGGTTCGGATTGAAGATTAATGTAAGGTTTGTTTTGATTCCTTCGGAAGATAATACTTTTGTAGCTTTCAGTCCTTCAATTGTTGTCGGGATCTTAACTACCATATTCTTATGGATTTTTGCGATTTCTCTTCCTTCTTTGATCATTCCTTCTGCGTCTGTCGTTGTTGCTTTTACTTCCCCGCTGATCGGGCCGTCTACGATGGAAGTAATTTCTTTGATAACGTCTTCAAACTGTCTTCCGGACTTTGCGATTAAGGATGGGTTTGTGGTTACTCCACAGATTACTCCCATATCATTTGCTTTTCTAATCTGATCTACATCTGCTGTGTCTACAAAAAATCTCATGTTCTATTCCTCCTAAAAAGTATGGCTTCGTTTGGTTTCTGGTATCATTAAAACATGGATCTCCGCCCTTGTCAAACGTCCGCCAGGAGCTGTTTTCCAACATTTTCAGGATTTTATTAATATTTTAAAAAATTATTAATAAGATGAATTTTTACATTTTTTCAGATCCAATTTTACACAAAATTTTCATTTGAAAAAACCCTGTATTTCTCTGTATTTTCCGCCATCCTTATGATATGATAAGAATAGTTTTATTAATATTATTTCGATAATATTAGTAATATTTTCATAAAATATTAACAACATTTAATTAATTAAAATAATTTTGATTAGGAGGATCATGATGGGTAAAAAAAAGAAAGTTACAACAAAAGATATCGCTGAATACGCAAACGTTTCCCAGTCTGCTGTTTCCATGATTCTGAATCAGAAACCCAATGTGTCTTTTTCAGAAGAAACCCGCCAAAGGGTTTTTATGGCTGCAGAAGAACTCGGCTACCATAAAAAAAAGACAGCCTCCACACCAGAGCATTCTTTATCCGAAGTTATTGTCATTATGTGTCCGTTCCTTTCCAATCACTATTACACAATCCTGATCCATTCGATCACAGAACGTGCCCACGACTATGGTTATCTGACATTTGTTGCCCCAACGCTGCGCAATCCCAGCACTGAACAGTATTATCTTGACATGCTGAGACGGGATGTGGAAGTAGCAGGCATTGTCTATCTTTATCCAACATCTTTTCTGTCAGAAGTAAATCAGATGTCAAAACTTCTGCCTATTGTCAACATCGGAGATAAAAATGATGAGATCATATTCGACTCCATTCATGTCAGCAGCACCAAGCCTGCCTACCTGGTAGCCGAGCATCTGATCTCTCTCGGACATAAAAAAATTACTTATATTTCTACTCCGATCAGCAGTGTAGAACGTTCCCGTTCCAAACGATATGAAGGATTGTGCCGGGCCTTTGAGGATCACGGTTTGGGAGAAAACTGCGTCACGCTGCGATCTCTTTCTTCCGGGGAATATAATCTGTTATCGCCAAACCTTCTGGAATATTCCTCCGGATTTAACCTGACAAAACAAATTCTCATGGAAGGAACCGACTCTACTGCTTTTGTCGGATATAATGACATGGTCGCCATTGGTATCTTAGATGCTTTATACGAAATGAAATACCGGGTTCCTGCTGATTTTTCTGTCTGCGGCTTTGACAATGTTCCTATGGCATCCATGAACCGCATCTCTCTTACAACTGTAGAACACTCCATCGAAGCCAAGGGCCGGGAAGCTGTTGATATCATTGCCCGTTTAAGAGATTCAAAGACAAAAAATCAGCCAAGGGGTTTTGTAACCAATCTGGAATTTGAACCTTTTATTATCAAGAGGAAAAGCACAGGAAGGGCCCGGAATTAATTCCGCCCTTCCTGTGCTTCCTCACTACGCTGTTGTCTTCTGACGTTTCATCTGCTGAAACTCATAATACAGATAATGCACTGCCATCGGAATATCCCGGTACTTCTGCATGGTCTCAATCAGATATGCTAATTTACTATTCACAAAAGAGTGACCTTCCGCAACCGCATGAATATCCTGTGCCAGTCTGGTCTCAATGATAAATTCGATATCCATAATTCTCTGCTCTGCTTTATCAATCTTTCCAGCCAGAATGATATGACTCCTCTCCAGCGCATCCATTCTTTTGATCAGTTCTTCTGTTTTCGTCTCAAGACTTCCTGTTTTCCGTTCCAGATCCCCCATTCGTGTCTCCAGTTTTTCCACCTTCTGCTTCAGGCTCTCCATCTGCCTCTCCAGATTCTCTGCCTTCTGCTCCAGACTCTCTATCCGTCTCTCCAGGTTCTCTGCCTTCTGCTCCAGGCTCTCTATCCGCTTCTCCAGATTCTCTGCCTTCTGTTCCAGACTCTCTATCCGCTTCTCCAAGTTTTCTACCTTCTGCTCCAGGCTTTCTATCCGTCTTTCCAGGTTTTCTACCTTCTGCTCCAGACTCTCTATCCGCTTCTCCAGATTCTCTACCCTCTGTTCCAGACTCTCTATCCGTCTCTCCAGGTTTTCTACCTTCTGCTCCAGGCTTTCTATCCGTCTCTCCAGGTTTTCTACCTTCTGCTCCAGGCTCTCTATCCGCTGCTCCAGTTGGCCTATCCTTTCTTCCAGATGATCCATTCTCTCTTCCAGTCTGTCCATCCGCTTTTCCAGATGATCCATTCTCTCTTCCAGCCTGTCCATCCGCTCTTCCAGATGATCCATTCTCTCTTCCAGCCTGTCCATCCGCTCTTCCAGATGATCCATTCTCTCTTCCAATCTGTCCATCCGTTTTTCCAGATGATCCATTCTCTCTTCCAGTCTGTCCATCCGTTCTTCCAGATGATCCATTCTCTCTTCCAGCCTGTCCATCCGCTCTTCCAGATGATCCATTCTCTCTTCCAATCTGTCCATCCGTTTTTCCAGATGATCCATTCTCTCTTCCAGTCTGTCCATCCGTTCTTCCAGCCTCTGTATGCCCTCTTGTATTGGTTTTAACTTTTCGTCCAGCAGATTTGATATCATTTGCAGTAATTCCTCTTCCTTCATCCGTACCTCCTTTCCTGATTCTTTTTCTGTCTTCCAGTACTTTCCTGTACTGTTTCTATATTATATCATCCGATAAATACTTTGTAAACATTTATCAATATAGTTTATACACTTATAATAACCAAAATATTCACATTTCTTCAAAATATTTCAGTTATTTCATTAAAAAAACGCCTCCTTTCGAGGCGTTTTCTCTTATAACATATGTACCTTTCCTTTTTCTACACATATTTTCACCTTACGAACTTTTCCAATTACTTCCCCGTCCATATGGAAATACTGAGGCGTCCTTGCATGAATCTTTATCTCTTTACAGCGATAGACATGCACACCTCTGTATTTTATGTGCTGACCCTTTAAAGCCTGCAGGAGCAGAACCGGAAGTTTCCGTTTGGGAACCCTTGACACAACACATACATCCATTTTTCCGTCCATTGGATCCGCCTTAGGGCAAAAAGGAACCCCTCCTCCTTCATAAGGAAGATTATGCACAGAACAAAACAGAATGTCCCGAAGAAAAACTTTACACCTGCCGTCCAATTCCAGCTCACCGCGGAATCTTTTAGAAGCAAATAACTCATAAGCTCCAAGGATAAGATAGGTCAGTTTCCCAAGTCTCATACGATTTAGAATCTTCTTTAATCCAGAATGATTCACTCTCCAGCAGACTCCGGCGTCATATCCTATTCCAGCGCTGACCATAAAACGTCCGCCGCCGCGTTCTGTCTGAACCTTTCCACAGTCCATCTGCCAGTTCTCTCCAGTCCTCAGAATATTCTCTATCTGTCTCTTCGGAGATCTCTTCCATCCCATTCCTCTCGCAAAATCATTTCCCGATCCGACCGGAATATAACCAACCGATACATTTTCCCAGTTTTTAATACCAGATACCATTTCATGCAAAGTACCGTCTCCTCCGATCAGTACCAGCTTCACCGGATCCGAACCGGATGTAACCTTTCCGGCAATCCGTCTCGCGTCTCCCTGTCCTTTGGTATAATATGCCCGGTACTCAATCTGCTGCTCTAAAAGAATCTTTTCTACTTTTTTCCATGTTTTTCTTCCCATGCCGGAACGCGCCGCAGGGTTAATCATAAAATTGTACAAATGCCGCTCCTTCTCTCTTAATTATGCAGTTTCTGCTTTCGCATGATAACTGTGGCCATATGTGCTGGATTCGCCAGCTTTCACGTCTGCATCGTTCAAAATACATCCCTTGATCTCTACTCCGGAACCAGACAGGATTTCCATTCCATCTAAAATCCGATCGATTTCCGTGTAATCCTGACGGACAACAAACACTGCTCCGTCTACATACTGTGCTACGATCGCCGCATCAGATAAAAGAGCACTCGGAGGTGTATCGATGATAACAAAATCTGCCTGTTCCTCCAGCTTCTTGACAAATTCTTTCATATTATCGCCGCTCAGAACTCCAGATGTATCCTGAATCGGAGAAGAACCTGCCAGTACCATAACACCGGAATCCTTATAAGGCTGAACCGCATCTTTAATATCCGCTTCACCCTTGATTACTTCCAGAGTTCCGGTTTCTTTTTCTTCCATGCCCAGCACCTTCGCAGTGGATGGGTTTCTTAAGTCGGCATCCACCAGGATCACACTATAGCCTTTCATAGCCAAAGCCAGGGCAATATTAGCAGAAACTGTAGATTTTCCTTCTCCAGGCATGGCACTGGTCACAAGGAATGACTTCATTCCAGTCTCTTTGCTTGCCCGTTCCAGTCTTCGCCGGACTGTTCTTGCAGCTTCCAGGAAATTCCTTGGAATTCTCGGATTATCCAGCACCACCAGTTCCTGAACCTTGGATCTTCTCTTATGGAACTTGGCATGAGGAATCGTTCCAAGACTTTTCACACTGAACAGCCGTTTGAAATCTTCCTCTTTCTTTACAGTATTCTTTCCAAGCGCAAACAAAAGATCCAGCAGAATGCATAAAACCACTCCGATAATACCGCCGATGATGATTTCATGACGGTAGCTGAACGGATTTGCCGGGGAAGCCGGGACTCCGCTCTCGTCCATCAGTGTCAGCTGTGAACTTCCGATTACAAATTCTGCTACTGTCGGATAATTTTTCACGACAGATTGCAGAATCTTATTTGCCATCTCAGGATCGTCTGCCGTTACTTTCAGCGTAAACAGATTGGTATTCTCCATAACATCTGCCTCAATCTTTCCCGGTACAGACTGTCTTCCCAGATCCTGCGCTATGATCTCCTGCAGGACTCCGCTTTCTAGAATGTATGGGAAAGTTTTCGCCATCTGATTAGCCGTGGCATTATCCATATAAGTATCTGACGCCTCAGCTGAAATGCTGGCACTGATCGTAAATGTTGATGTTGCCTCATAATACGGGGAATAAGTGATCCGTTTATATCCACAGTATATTACGACACAAAGGATAATCAGAATCAGAAAACGCCATTTCATATGAAATGCGCCTTTGATCAAATCATCGATCAAACCGGTGATATCGATCAGCCCCTCTTTCTTCTCATTATATCTCTCACTCATTTCTTATCCTCCTGCTGGTCTGACAGCTTCTTCTCTGATCTGGATTTCTTTCTGCTGCTGCGTTTGCCGTAACCATAGCCATAACCGTATTTCCCGCCATAGCCGTAGCCATAACTTCCATAACCATAGCCGTAACCGTAGCCATAACCATAACCGTATTTATAACCATATGTCTTGGCAGTCTCTGCAAATCCCTGGAATGCGTCATTATAAACACACCCAAGCATTGTTCCTTCACCAGACCGGAGTACATCAATGGCTTCATTGATATCTTTTACCAGAGCCTTATGCTGTTTTACAACTAATAAGGATGCATCTACGATATCTACCAGTTCTTCCGCATCTGCCGCCTGGTTCATCGGAGGTGTATCGATGATAACATAATCCAGATTATCCCGGAAAAATTCAATCACTTTTCGGAAGATCGGAGAAGCGATCATCTCAGTAGAACTTGGATATACCATCGTATCCGCAATCAGCAGAAGCTCTGAATTTTTCACATTCATTACAAGATTTTCCACATTCTCATTTCCATTCAGAACCTCGCCAAACTGTTTGATCTGCTCTTTGTCAATTCCGAAAATTTTATACTGAGACGGATTTCTAAGATCCGCATCAATCAAAAGCACTTTTGCAGATTCCTCTGCCAGTGCCAGAGCAAGGTTCGCTGCGATTGTAGATTTTCCTTCTTCTTCTGTCACACTGGTGACCATCAGCGTCTTGGCATGATGTTCTTTCATCTGGCTGCTGACCTTTCTCGCCAGCTTTTTCATATCCTCCACATATCGGAAACTGGTTCCCGGATTTGTTAACAGAACCTCAGATTTTTTACGATGAAGCCTCGCTTTCCATGTTTTATACCTTTTTTCATGATAAATTGTTTCCAGAAGCTTTGCATCCAGCTTTTTCGCTACTTCCTTCGGCTTGCGCACCGTATCCTTCATAAAGGAAATCACAGCGATCAGCGCGCACAATCCGGCGGCTGTCACCAGAAACGTCTTTTTCATCAGAGACGCCGGCTTGAACTCATTGACCGGCTCACTTGGTATCGTTGGATTCTGCAGAACATCCAGCACGATATTTCCCATCAGCTGATCCGTTACCACAGAATAATTGTTCATGATTGCCTTATTCAGACGGAATGCCATTTCCGGAGAATCAGCCTGCACACTCAGTACCAGCAGGTTGGTCTCTTTGACAACCTCAGCCGTTGCGGTACCCGGAAAGGAATCCATATTCAGCTCGTTGGCAACTTTTTTCTGAAGAATGCTGCTGTTTAAGATCTCAGAAAATCTTGACGCCATCTCTGTGGTCGTACTTAAGTTGCTGTAAACATTATTATTGCTGCCTTTTCCACTGACAATAAATGTACTGGAAGCCTCATACTGCTTATGATAACTACGTCCAACGTAAACATAAGCAAAAAGGCTCATAGACGCGGACAGCAGCAGAATTACCACCGCATATTTCCATATATCTTTTAATATGCTGTACAAGTCAATATTTATTTCATAATCATTCACTGATATATTCTTATTATCGCTCATTGCACAACTCCCCCTATTCTGTCACGATTACGATCAATTTTACTGTGCCTGTCCGGCTTTTGCCCTGTTTTACAGAGTAAGTGATTTCATAAGATCCGGCCTTATCATAATCTACTTCGGAGTCATCGACTTTTACCCGGCTTGTATCAATATCACCCGGCACATCAGAATCATAATCTCCGCCAAGACACACCTTGGAAATGTAATCCCTTGCGTTCAGTTCTTTTCCAACCTTGGTATACACCAGATAATCCGTCAAATGAATAAATGGAATTTCAGATACATTTTCCCGGTCATACACCTGAACTGTAGCCTGGAAAGACACCGTATCTCCGGCACTGTTAGATACCTGAAGCCGGATCGGATAGTTGCCCGGCGTATACAGATCAACCGTAGAATTCGCCAGAACCTTTACCTGATTGGAAAGATCTCCGTCAATCTTATCCTTAACTTTCAGATTTTCCAGAAGATTCATATCCTCAGTAGAACCCGTTGACTCAAAACACAGAGGTTTTTCCAGAGTAAATTTAGGAGAAGAATATCCTTTGTATTTTACGATCCGGTTTGCACGGCTGACATTATTGTGGGAATCCACTGCCGCATATACCACCAGACGGCGTCCGCCGCCCAGAAAGCTGGAAACACTTTCCACCACCAGGGAAGAAGTAACATCTCCGTCCTTGTCATCCACTGCTTTCACACCTTTCAGAAAATCTTCATCTGTGGCGTCCAGATCTACATTCAGCTCATCCTTATCCATTGTGATCACAGGCCCGACCCGGTCTCCCTTTCTGATCTGCGTAAACCAGAAAATAAGACTTGCTGCCAGCGCAACACCAAATATGATCAAACAAATGATCCGCAATTTCTTCATATCTATATTTACATTCATGCCTTCATACTCCTAACTAACAATTTCTGATCTGTTGTTTTCTGCCGATGCCGATCCCATCAAAATCTTCCGGGGATTTTCATACAGCAGTTCCCTGGAATACCGGTAGGAAAACCGCTCTTCCATATATTCCTTGATATCTGCCATATACGGCGTCCGCTCATATGGTTTATGAGCATCACTGGCAATGCACGTTACCCATCGTTGTTCCAGCAAAGCATCCGCGCACTCCTTTGCACGCCCGCCAAATCTTCCAAAGACACTCCCCCGGTTGATCTGAGCAAGACATCCTTTCTTCATCCATCCATTCACCCTTTCGGGACTTTCCTGAACACAGGCATAACGCTCCGGATGAGCGATCACCGGCGTCAGCCCCATGGCAAGCACATTTCCCAGCATCTGATCCATCTCAAAGGCTTCAATACCAAATGCGAATTCCATCAGAAAAAAAGATGTGTGATTGATCGGAATCAGCCTCCCGTCCTCAATCAGCTCCGGAACATCTTCCGTAGTAAAAATCTCCATGCCGGACAAAACCGTCAGCGGCATGCCTTCCTGCTCCAGGGCTCTTCGAAAAGCCTGAAGACGCTCTTCATAAACCTCCGGACCATACTCCCTGAAATAACCGCCCGTATTGGCATGTGATGTGGCCACAACCGTATGGACGCCGCTTTTCAGCGCGACCTCTGCCATTGCAAGAGAATCATCCATATCCCTCGCCCCATCATCCAGTCCGGGCAAAATATGCGTATGTATGTCTATCATCTTACAAATACCCCTTGTTTATTGAAAATTTCAACGTTCTTATTATATAACAAATACTCTCTTACATCTATACCTATCATACAAACAATCGTATCCATTTTCAAAGAAAATCCTATATCAGCAAAAACATCAGAACATCCCTGTAAAGCAAAAAACCTCCAGCCTGCCGACTGGAGGAAATTTGTCTTTGGATTAATACTGTTCTTTTAAACGTCTTGCTGCGTATACAGACATAGCTGCTGCGGCTAATGCTCCATATACAAGAGCTGCAGGTGCTCCTTCATCACTTGTCTTTGGTGATGTTGTAGTACCAGAAGGCTGTTCTGTATAGTCCGTTCCTGTAGAATCTGTTTCTTTGGAAGGGCTGTCGTTTGCCATTACTGTTACAGCAAGCGCAAAGCTCATAACCATTGTCGCGAACAATACTAATACCTTTTTCATATAAATTCCCCCTTACTTGGTCTCTTAATCAACACGTGTATAGAACACGTCCAAAACTAACTCAAACAACTTTGTTTCATCCGGATAATACTCTGCATATCCGCTGTCGCCTTCCTTGATGTCACAGTCAAAACTGTGGATGTCATCAGAAGAAAAGCTGACTCCTAAGGCTTCTGTCGCCAAATATGTAAGCTTAGGTACTGAGACATTCGTTACAGCGTTATCGGAAATCAGATTCAGCAAATCAACCGGAAGCATAATATCACTGCGGATCTCATGCAGTCCTTTCTGAATAAATGCTGTGATATACTGCTGCTGTCTCCTCATACGCTCTAAGTTCGCATCCAAAGGCTCGTGTTCTCTGGTACGGACATAAGTCTCTGCCTGATCGCCGAGCAATGTGACGTTGGCTCCTTCTTTCAAATCCGGATCCACACTTGTCAAGTCTCCAATCACCTGGACATTCACACCGCCTACCGCGTCATTCAGGACACTGATCGCTGACAGATTGATAGAAACATAAGAATCAATCGGAATTCCATACAGAACTTTTGATACAGCGTCCACCGTATTGGTACAGCTTAACTTCTCACCGTCTCCATATGCATACGCCAGACACAGCTGAGTCTTCTTCGTTCCTGTATATTTTCCTTTTTCATTATATGTCTTAATATCTGCCATCGTATCACGCGGAATGCTGATCAGCGACATCTTGTTGGAAGAAGTATCCAGCGCTGCGACAAACATTGTATCAGCCTGTCCAGCTCCATGCTCCTTCAGATATTTTTCATCGCTGTTCACCTTCTCACGGTCAACTCCCATAAACAGAACACTCGTTATGTTCTCATTATACCGATATTTGTGTCCTTTGTAAATAACCAAATCCCCGTTATTTTGGACTTCCGCGCCATCAACCGCGTTTTTCATGTTCACATTCCCTGAAAAAAGGAAACTTTTTCCAAGAACTCTCAAAGCGACAAACGCTGCCACCGGCACGATAATGATCACTGCAAGAACGATCAGAATCCTCTTTACGATCTGCTTTGGCGTCTTTTTCTTCTTTTCTTTTTTCTTCTTTTCCTTTTTTTTCGGCTTCTCTTCCTTCGGTTCATATCCCTGGAACTCTTCTCCCGACTGCCGGTCCAGGTTTTCAATCTCTTTTTCCAGCTCCAGGTTCAGCTGATCTGCTTCCCTGTTATTCTGATTATTTTGCGTCTCTTTCATCTGTTAACACCGCCTGTACTAAATATCGATTATCTGGTTCCCCTCCAACACAGGTACTTAATGTCAGGATCCGGTCATCCGCCGTCACCTTCTGATCCTTCCGGATATGACTGATCATCTGCCGGGTTGAAAGCACATTTTTAAGGTAGTTTTCGAAAACTTCCTTATCCTTAAAATTAAATGATTTCAGCAGATGCCGGTTGTCATATTTGTACGCTGCGAAAATTGTATATGTATATATCTTATCCGGAGTATAAACATAGACATTTTTATGTTTGTCAAAGAAATCTCCATCCTCAAACTTATGAAGATTCTGGAACATGGATCCGTTCCTCATATTATGACCATACATAACCGTATTAGGGTCTGTAAAGTCTTTCTTGTTATACTTTTCCGTATAAATGCATCCTGCGAATTCCGGCTCATTCTTATAGTTATAGTTCAGATAATGAGCATCGTCTTCCGCATTCTGAGCCACCGGATAATCAATTTTGGTATCCGGGATGTAAATCCATGCATAGATCTCATCATTGATCTTCTGAAGCTCATTGAAATCTATGTCATCTCCATGCCGTATTCCCTCCGGCAGGTCCGGCTCTTCCCCATCTCTCTGTGTAAAATCACTGCTGCTGATTGCCTCCAGCTCTTTCTGGGTCCTGTAGTTTCTGTAAGTGATCCACCCGAACACTCCCAGGCATCCAATGCAGATTACAATTCCCAGACAGAGGACAATCTTCCATTTTTTCCTGTTCATAAATACTCCTCCGTAAAATCTGCCTGCAGTATTCTTTGTTATTATAGACCTTTTCCGACAAACGGTCAATCAATCAGAAGTCCATGGCCATCCTGCTGGATTCTTCCTCGGAAAGCTCTGTCACCTTCGTTTCCATTACCCTGTATACCCGCTGGCACATATTTAAAACACTCGGCCGATGCGTGGTCACGATACAGGTCTTATTCGGCCTCTGTTTTATAATGTTTTTCAGAACTTTTCTTTCTGTCGTAACATCCAGAGCCGATGTTGCCTCATCCAGAAGCAGAACCGGCGAATCTCTTAACACCGCCCTGGAAATGGCAATTCTCTGAGCCTGTCCCTCTGAAAATCCGCGTCCCCGCTCTCCGATATTGGAATTGATCGTATCCGGCATATCTTTTACGAAATCCCATGCACATCCGATCTTCAAAGCCTCTATAATCTCTTCATCCGTAGCATCTTCCTTCACCATACGCATATTTTCCGCTATGGTTCCAGACAAGATCGTATTCCCCTGCGGCACATAGGCAAACAGATGTCTGGTATCCGCATTCATCTCCACGACCTTTCCATTGGAAGCCTCTAAAAATGCTTTTCCGGATTCTGGCCGGATCAGTCCAAGAATCAGCCGGATCATCGTGGTCTTTCCTTCTCCGGAAGGGCCTACCAGAGCAACGATCTCACCCGGCATAGCTTTGAACGCAGAATCTGTAATTACCCGGTTCCCTTTCACATAGGAAAAGTTTACATCCTTCATTCTGACCTCAAATCCATCCTCTGCATAAGCATCCAGCTCTGAACTGTCCGGAATATGTACTTCCTTCGGCAGCTGCACCAGTTCCCGGATTCGATGGGCAGAAATAGAACTGTTCAGGAAGTTCGGAATAATAGAAACCACATTATTAAATGCAGAATTCAGGTTACTCCTCTGCTGCAGGAACAAAGTCATGGTTCCGTAAGAAATATCCCCTGTCCACAAACGGAACAGACAGTATCCAAATGCCGCATACTGAACGATCATTCCCATAATGGACATAAAAATTCCTGTTTTGATGGAAAACATATTGTACACCAGACTGATATCCTTGAATTTCGCCTGCCATTCCCTCATTTTCTGGCTGTACAGTCCGGAAATTCCAAACGATTTGATGGTATCAAAGTTATAAAACGTCTCTACCTCAAAGGTCATCATATCACTGCTCATTTCCCTTACTTTCTGTCCATACTCCCTCTGCTTGGAAATCAGGAACTTGGACATCAGCAGCATGACCGGCGCACTGGCAAATGCCAGCAGAGACATAATCTTGTCATAATGCCAGATCACCACAAAGGTTGCGATGAAATTATAAATTGCTATGATGATCGTTGGAAGCCAGCTGATGGCGTTGCTGCTGACCGTTGTTACATCTCCGTTAAAACGGTTCAGTACGTCACCATTGCTGTACTGATTGATCTTCATCCAGTCCGCATCGATGATTTTATCGAAAATATCTGCCTGGATATCATTATTAATGTAGATACTCAGTTTTGTGGTCACACGGTTGATCACATTGGAAAATACCAGACTGAATATGGCACTTCCAAGGGTAATCGCAATCATCGTTCCCAGCCGGCTGGTCTGATATCCTGTGATAATATCGATCATATACTTGCTGGCCACACTGCTGACCAGTCCCATGGAAGTACTGAAGATTCCGAGAATCGTATAAAATAGAATAGCGCCTTTATACCGTTTGCTGTAGGAAAAAATCCACTTCCAGTCATCCAGGATTTCGGTAAATGTTCCATCCCTCCATCTTCCGATCAGAACGTCCAGAGATTCAAAGGACACTTTATGATTCCCCTGATTTTGCCCGTCATTTTGATTGATCTCCATACTCTACCTCTTTCTATGAAACTTTCTGTTATACAGAACTTTTATAGTATACCATATTTCTTCCTGTCATTGATATCCAAATGACACCAAAAGACAAATGACGTCGCCAATCGCGTATTCTTTGCCTGTTTTTTTGCTGTTTCCAGACTTCATTTCAATTTTTTGCCGCATTCATTTAAAGTTATTCCAATTCTTTCTGCAGAAGTCTGGCATATTCTTCCGCATACCGACAAAGATATTCCGGAATTCCATCATAACTTCCTGTTTCCAGATATGCACTGGCCACACAGATTTTACACACCGGCCGATACGGGCAGGTGGTACATTTCTTATGATATCGAAAAACTTTAGAATCTTTCGATATTTTCTCCCATGCCGGTAAAAAGCCCGTCTCAAAAACCGGAACCGACGGCTCTTCCAATGTCACGCAAGGGCGCATTTCTCCCTGCCAGTTCACAGTAAATGAACAATTCCCTGCCAGGCAGGAAATCTGATCTGAATACACCATATCCTGATTTTTCAGAATCTCTGTCATCTGTTTTGCATATTGTCGAAAAATCTCCGGAACTATTTCCGCTTTCCTTGTCTGGATCTCTGCCAGGGCAGCATCTTCCGGATTCAGACGGGACTGCTGTTCAAACGGCAGATTCCGCTCTTTAATGCCAGGAAGCATATAAGTATCCATATGAACCGGCGCATCCAGTTCTTTTCCTATTTTATAAATAAAATCTACATCTTTCCAGTTTTCTTTGGTCACACTTCCGTTAATCTTTACTTCGATTTCCCGATCCCTTAAAAGCCTGATTGCCTTCCGGGTTTTTTCAAATCCCCCCGGATAATGACACAATGTCTCATAAGCAGTATCATCAGAACCATAAAGAGTGATATTGATCCTTCTCGGCAGATTCTCCGCAAAAAAATCCGCCCATTCTTCATCAATCAGCGTACCATTGGTGTTAATTGTCAGAATCATTCCCAGCTTTTTCAGTTCCAGATACAGCTTCTTAAATCCCGGAAAAAGAAGCGGCTCCCCGCCTGTCAGCAAAAGGAACAAAACCCCCGCATCAGCCATCTGCCTGGCAAGATCTATCCACTCTTCTACAGAGTGGAGTCCTCCTCTTTTTTCCACTTCTTTATGATCCAGACGAACATAGCACATATCACAATTCATGTTGCACAGAGGTAAAAGTTCCAGACTCCCATTGATCGGATACTGATTCCTGGCAGCCCGGGTCATCATCATCTTTTCCATTGTCATATCATTGTTATGCTCCATATCTCCCCTCACTTTCTACAGGCAAAAAAAGATGGAGAAACCTCCATCTTTTCAAATTTTTTGTTTCGTTGTAGCATTAAGAACGGTTTGGATGCGCAGAATCCGCTGTCTGTACATAACCCCAGTGATTCCATGTCCTGGAGCCATTACTGGTATGCCAATATATAACATCACCAGAACCTACTACTCCGTCACCATTATCAACCCATCGATCAAGTCCGCCGCTAAGATTTCCCTGATCATGACTGTCTTCATAAACAAACGAAAGATTTGATCCATCAGCGTTACCACGGAAATAATTATTGCTGGCATTACGACAGTCACCATCATGACTAAACGGTCTATCATAAGGACCTTCTTCGACAGTCCACCGATTACCGTATGGAGCGTTCGAATTATGATTATGATATGTTGTATTATTTTTACAACCTACGCTCCAGCACACCGCCACATACTCATTTGGCATAAATTCTTCTGCACATGCCGTTGGTGTTTTATATGCTTTTTTCATTCTTGCTCCCCTTTCTTCTAAATCTTCTCTTTTATATTACCGCAACTTTATATTTAACTTTTTCTCACTCTTTCCCATAGTGTTATTTTACTCTGATAAAGTGAAAATAGCAAGCGTCCATCTGAAAATATTGTGGATTATTTCCTCATTTTTAGTAGAAATATGACCAGAATTCCACAAAATAAGATCTTTCCTTCCTATAAAACAAAGACACCATATTCGCAATATATATGTTATGATTATAAAGTAATCGTATCCTCTTTGCTATAATGACACGATTACATTATAACAAATGTCTTAAATAATTTCTCCATCACCTAATAAGGAGAAAAGAATATAACGGAGGTATGCAAAATGAAGATGAAAAAGAAGCTTGCCATCGGAATAGAAAATTATAAAGAATTAATTGACAAATCATATTATTATGTGGATAAAACACTTCTGATTCAGTCATTACTGGATGACGGGAACAAAGTTACATTGTTTACCCGTCCGAGACGTTTTGGGAAAACTTTAACTCTCAGTATGCTGAAAACCTTTTTTGAGAACGAAATGGATTGGAATGGAAAACAGATTGAAAACGCGTATTATTTTAACAATATGAAAATTATCAGTACCGGAGAAGAGTACTTGCATCATATGGGGAAATATCCTGTTATATCTCTATCCCTAAAAGCCGCCAAACAGCCAACATTTCAACTTGCCCATGCGCAATTATGTGAACAGATTTCCAATGAATTTTCCAGACACCGTTATGTTCTCCAAAGCAGCCAGCTTCTTGAACATGAAAAAAACAAATACGAAAATTTAATGTCCGGAACTGCTGATGAGGCTTCCTATGTGACAGCATTAAAGTTTTTATCCGATTGTCTGAAAGCATATCACAAGGAAAATGTAATTGTTCTCTTAGATGAATACGATGTTCCGCTGGAAAATGCCTATTTCAGAGGATTCTATGACCAAATGACAGATTTTATCCGTTCTCTGTTTGAGTCTGTGCTGAAAAGCAATGATTCCCTGGAATTCGCCGTCATCACCGGGTGTCTCCGCATTAGCAAAGAGAGTATCTTTACAGAACTAAATAACCTGAAAATTATATCTGTTCTGAGCCAAAGTTATGCAGAATATTTTGGATTTACGCCAAATGAGGTGCAGGAAATGCTTGCCTTCTATCATCTGTCTGAGAAGCGGGAAGAAATCGGCCGCTGGTATGATGGATATTTGTTTGGAGAAACAGAAGTCTATAATCCGTGGAGTGTCATCAATTATATTTCAGATATGATAAAAGGTGATTCCCTCTTTCCTAAACCATACTGGTCCAACACATCTTCTAATAATATTGTTCGGACACTAATTGAAGTTTCTGATTCCAGCGTGAAACAGGAAATTGAAGGATTGATTGCGGGGCATACGATTGAAAAACCAGTGTATGAAGATATTACTTATGAAGATGTCCACAAATCTCAGGACAATCTTTGGAATTTTCTGTTTTTTACCGGATACCTGAAATCCACAGGGCAACGATTTAAAATCGATACAATTTATGTTACAATGAAAATTCCAAACAAGGAAATCCGTTATATTTATCGTACCACTATCCGTGAATGGTTCCAGGAAAAGATAAAAGCATCTGATTATCATATACTCTATCAGGATATTTTAACCGGAAATTGTACAGGGATCGAAAACTTTATTAATGACCAATTATCCGACAGTATCAGCTATTATGATAACGCTGAAAATTTCTATCACGGATATCTTCTTGGTGTTCTTGGCGGCATTCCTGCTTATGAGATTGATTCGAATAAAGAACATGGAAACAGACGCCCAGATCTTATTTTAAAGCCAAACCATCCAGAAAAACCTGCTGTCATTATAGAATTAAAACGTGTACAGTTTTTTAAGGATATGAAATCTGCCTGCACAGATGCCCTGAAACAAATAGAAGAAAAGCATTATGCAAAAGATTTGGAAAAAGAAGGCTATACCAATATTCTGAAATACGGAATCTGTTTTTGTAAAAAAAGCTGTATGGTAATTCTTTCAGAATAAAGATAATAATTCGGGAGTCATTTCAAACAAATGACTCCTGACACAAATCACATGGATAGATCGATTTATCGTTTTCAATGGTCAAAAAAAGATGGAGACACCTCCATCTTTTGATCACTATGTTTGATTATATTAAAATTAAGAACGGTTTGGATGACCTGGAGTAGTTTCTGTTACCCATCCCTGATGATGCCATGTACGTCTATCACGGCCAGAGCCAGCACTGGTTGTCCAGTAGATATAATCACCAACCTCTACTTCGCTGATATTACCTTTCTGTCCATAGGTACCGTCTGTATAAATCGTACATGCCAATGTTCCAAGACCATCAGTACCGATTTCTGACATGCGTTCAGGCGTACCATCATTGTCGACGTCTGTTAACCACTGATGTCCTGTTGTTCCACAATATTCACCTCGATGATCCTGAGCTGAATTATGAATACTTGCCTCGTACCTATTTGCTTTGTTTGTAGAACAAGCCACGCCCCAGCAAACTGCTACATATTCATTCGGCATAAATTCTTCCGCATATGCCACCGGTGTTTCATACGTTTTTTTCATTCTTCTTCGTATCCCCCTTCTGCTATTAATTTATCTATGTACTGAATAGATAATCAAATCATCATTTATCTGAGGAATTTCTTCCGTAATCTATACAGAAGAAAAGTAAATTTCCAGACCAAAAAACAGGGAATCCCTCTGAATTTTAACCTTCGAGATTCCCTGCTGTTTAAAGTAAGAGTGATAACAATTTTACAATAATTGATATTCTTTTAATAACTGCTCACAGTATGCCTGGTCCTGAGCAGCACGTTGTAATTCTTCCATTTTCCCTTGTTTCATTAAGATTGTTATTAAATCTGATAATAACAGAATTCCTTCTTTTTTTCCTTCTTCTCTTCCGGTTTTTCTTCCCTCCGCTATTCCCTTTTGCCGTCCTTCCTCTTCAATCTGATCCAATATCATGCACATATTGACATCCTCCTTCTGTTTATCATCAAGTGTTACTTTCAAAAAACGATCGTCATCTGTAAACACTTTCATGAATTTTAATATTTCATCCACATGCCGAATCTTTTTCCTGCTGCCGCGATATTTCTGTCCTCTTTTTTGAGCGGCAAAAAAATCTGCAACAATCCGAAAATCACTCTGGAACATTTGAATCTGCTCATCTGTCAGATTCGGGATATGAAATACATGGAACTGATAGTCACTGCCATGGAGTTTCTCGATTTCTGGCAATTCTTCTGCCAGGGCAGAAGGCTGATTCCAGGATTTATCCCCGTAATACAATACCAGCGTTATGACAGGACAATAACTGCCTTTCCATTCTTTTAACAGCTGACTGCGGTAGGATACACCATCATACCCGATGATCCTTATGGGCATATGGTCATCCGCGTCCATCTGGTTTTCGATCCCCAGCAGTGCTTTATTATTCCCTTTGATCCAAAGCTTTAGAAGATCCCTTCTTTCTTCGTGAAGATTATTCGTATCTGCTTTATATTGGGATTCATTTGCTGTTTTCTCTAATTCGTCAGCACATATAATCTGCTTTCCCTGAAAGAGCAGTACGTTGAAGATATCAGCAAATACATCTGCATGATCTTCCAGTAGTTTCTGTGCCAGGTCTTTCTGTCCCATATAGAACACCTCCTCTGTGATTCTGATACAAAATCACAGAGAATATCCGCTGATCCTGTATCTATCTTTTCCTTACTGTTTGAAATAGCGGCAGAACTGCCATTTAACGGCATATAGATATGCGTATAAGAACTTTCATATGATAGATACAGTTTATCACAGAGTTTAACAGAAAGCAAGAATAATTTCCTTTTCTTTCCATATATTTATTATATTATAAATTGTATCACAATTGTCTGCCGTTGTAAAGAATATGAAGATGTATATTTCTGGAAGGCGGGATTCTCTGGTTGTGATTTTATGTCTTATCCCTTATAATAATCTCGACAGAAAGACCAAAAATAAAGGATGATAAGTGGTTATGAAAATCGAAACATTATTTTTATCTATTTTAAAAGATGCGTTGCATGGAAATGAAACAAACGATTTTCAGGAGCTTTCCATGGAAGAATGGGAGAAATTATTTCAGACTGCTCAGAAACAGTCAGTTGCTCCGATAATCTATCAGCAGATTTTTCATCTTCCGTCTTTTACACAGGCAGATCCTGGATTTCAGAATTTCTGGAAGATGCATACCTTAAAAGAAGCCGGAAATCAGGCGCGGTGCAGTGCTCTGTTTCTGATGCTTTATGATAAAATGCGGCAGAATGGTTTTACTCCTCTTGTGGTAAAAGGAATTGTATGCCGCAGCCTCTATCCGAATCCGGATCTGCGGATTTCAGGAGATGAGGATCTTTTAATTCCACGGGAACAATTTGCCCGCATGGATGAATTTTTATTAAAGGAAGGCTTTGTCCGGGAAAATCTGGATGAGGGGAAAGAGTATCAGGAAGTAGGATACCATCACCTGGGCAACGGGCTTTATCTGGAAATGCATATGGATCTGTTTGCAAAGGAATCTGGCGCATATGGTCATCTCAATGATCTTTTTACAGAAGCCTTTGATACTTCGGTGATTGTAAATATCCAGGGATCCGATGTTCATACTCTGCATCCTCAGCTGCATTTTTTATATCTGCTTTGCCACAGCCTGAAACATTTTCTACATTCCGGCTTTGGCGTACGCCAGGTTTGTGACATGCTTTTGTTTGCGCAGCATTATGCTTCTGACATTCACTGGACAACGCTGATCCATCTGCTGCGTGAGAATCAAATGTACGATTTTTCCATGAATCTGATGAACATTGGAGTGGAGTATTTCGGATTTACCTGGGATGATATCGCTGTTCCTAAGCCTGATGATGTGGAATTTGACAGCCTGCCGCTGCTGAATGATATGCTGGATGGAGGTATTTATGGCAAGAGTGATGCTGATCGTGTGCACAGTGCCAATATTACATTAAATGCCGCGGAAAATGAAAAGGCAAGTGCGGCTTCGGGTATTCTGGCATCGCTGTTTCCAGATAAAGATTATATTCAGACCCATTATCCATATACAAAGAAATGGAAGATTTTGCTGCCGGTTGGATACGTTCACAGGATCGGTGCCTATTTGTTGAAACGAAAATCTGCACCGAAAAACCGTAGCGGGAAGAGCAGTACGCAGATTGGAATGGAACGTGTAAGATTACTGGAAAAGTATAAAATATTGGATAAATAACAGGAAGCATGGATGTGATTTCTTTGTATCACTTCCATGCTTCTGTGCTATCCGATATATTTTCGGTGTGAATTTTTAACATTTGCTTCATTTACCATGGCATAATGCATGGTTGTATCAATGCGCACATGTCCAAGGAGTCTCTGCACCTGTTCGACCGGCATACCTTTATCGATTGCCATAGTTGCCAGCGTCCGCCTGAATTTGTGGGGATGAACATTTTCCACATGGGCTTTCTCTCCAATCTGCTTCAACCGCAGTTCAACGGCGGCAATGGTTAACCGGCGGTATGGCTTGTAGAAGGTTGTGAATAAAGCAGTGGAACTGCAATCCCTGCTTTCCAGATACTCCTGCAGATGCAGTTTGGTTTTTGCATCAAAGTATACAAGGCGCTCATGATTCCCTTTTCCGAGCACAACACACTGACGTTCTATGAAATTCACATCTGAAATATCCAGATTGACTAATTCCCCGACACGGATGCCTGTCGAGAGCAGAAGATCCAACATAGCCAAATCCCGCGGATGTTCGCAGTTTTCACGAAGCAGTTCGATGTCTTCATCACTGAAAACATCTTTGACAACTCTTGATGTTTTGATCCTGTGGATTCTGCGGACCGGACTTTTCAGGATATACTCCTCATCTTCCAGCCAGGCAAAAAAGCTGGAAAAAATACGGCGGATATTATCTATGGTCACCCGGCTGTTTTTATGAACCGCCTGATAATCCGACAGATAGTTCCTGAGATCATCGGTCTGGATGTCACAGACGGGCTGATTTAATTCTGTCAGCATCTTCTGTATTGTAGTAGAATAATATCGAAGGGTTTTTGCGGAACATCCTTCCAGTTTCTTAGATGCAACAAAACGCTGAAGGATTTCATTGTTTTCCAGCTGATAAATCTTGTCATTTGAATCCACTGGTTCTAATCTGGAAAACGCTGTTAAATGAATGCTGAGAACTTTTCGAAGTTTTCTTAATTGTGTGTGATTGAGTGTAGAATTCATGTCATCCAAGATAAGCTGAATTAATTGGTTTTTCATATCTGCCTCCCTAAGTTAAATAATGATTTATCTGACCCCACTTTTCATTTTTTCAGGAAAATATGTCTGTTTTCGCTTAAAAATGTGAATTTTTTGTGAACTGTTTTGCTGATTCTCCCTCATGAAGGCAGTTTGATTTATAGATTTTTAATTTCAGGGAATACTTTTAATGGTAAATTAGACAGGAAACTGTAATAAATCATTATTTGTTCTATAGCAGTAAACTCGTCCGCACGCGCCTTATTTTGTCCTTTTGCGCATAAACCTTGATGTTTTCTCTACTTTGGAGTAAGATAACATCATGTGAAGATGTTAGAAAAATGATGATTTATCTGAAGCAAAAATAAAATAGATAAATTAATACTTTAGAAGGGGGATATGAAAATTATGAAAAGAACCTACGAGTACCCAGAGATGTATGCAGAATTTTTTGCGCCAAATCAGTATGTAGCCGCATGCCAGGAACCAATCTACAACGTAGCGCCGACACAGGTTCGCTGTAAAACTCCTGGGCATCAAAATACACAGTATAATACCATGTTCTTGGATTCTCAAGCAGCATGTATCGTAAAATTTAATCCGGGTGTTGGTACTGCAGAAGGAGATGTATTCCATACACAGTTTGAGGCCTGTGCATATAAAGACGGATGTAATCGCCAAAACTGGCTCGCTGCTCATCCGGATGATAAAAATTTTAGGTTGCACAAACAGCAACATGATTCTCCTTGGTATGCAAATAATGGTGCTTTCATTATGCATGATACTACTATTGATTTGAGTATGGCAGAGAAATACCAGTTATCATAGGATACGAATAACAATAAAATATGAATCATGAAACAGGAAGAAGGCAACTTCTTCTTGTTTTTCTATAGAGGAAAATAACTATGATAAAAAACATAAAAGTAGCTGACATTACATTTCAGATTCGTTCGGATATTGATCTGATATGGAATGAATATATTTCCCAGTTTTTTATGTCTGATAAACCTGATACTTTTGATGCCTGCTACGATTTTTACTTAGTACCGGAATTACCAAAACCTACCGGCGATATTATTTATCACGGGCAGGATCAGATCATTTACCGGCACGAATCCGGAGAAGACCGTCAGCATTTTTTCTGGATGCACGATGAGCCTCATATGTTATACAGAGAAACTTCAAAACTCAAAGAAATTTTTTATTATAAAAAATATGAACATACTCTGACAAACCAGTATATGATTTTTAACGCTCTCGCTGCCGAAAAATTATTTTTAAAAAAGAATGCTATGATTCTCCATTCCTCTTTCATTATAAAAGATGGAAAAGCCATTCTTTTTACGGCACCTTCAGGTACCGGTAAATCTACGCAGGCAGAATTGTGGAAAAAATATGCTGATGCTGAAATTATCAACGGAGACCGCTCTCTGATTCAATATCGAAACGGCCAATGGCTTGCCTGCGGCATGCCAATCTGCGGTTCTTCTAAAATTTGTCTGAATAAAGAAGCACCGATCAGCAGCATTATATATTTGGAACAGGGGAAAGATAATCTGCTGACCCCAATTCTTCCTGCCCAGGCAGTCAGACTGCTTATGAGTGAAACAACTATTAACTTTTGGAACCAGCATTTTGTAGATCAGGTGATCCAGCTCTGGAGCAATTTTGTATCTCAAATTCCTGTATATCATTACTCATGCACCAAAGAGCCCGATGCTGTGACGACTCTTTCTAATGTACTAAGGAGCGAACTATGAATCCATTAAATTATTTGAATCCAATGGAACAGCAGTTATGTAACCGTGCGGATCTGAAGCAAATACCGATTGCCGGAAATATTGAACTGCTGCCACTTTGCAATATGGACTGCAAAATGTGTTTCGCAAAGATGACACGAGATGAAATGGAACGTCATGCGCCAATGCATTCATGGAAAGAATGGCTCAGCGTAGCTGAACAGGCAAAAGATATGGGAATGCTGTTTCTCCTTCTGACTGGTGGAGAACCTTTTCTCTATCCTGATTTCAAGAAATTATATCTGTCTTTAAAGGATATGGGAATTTTTGTTTCCATTAACTCCAACGGAACTTTGATCACAGAAGAAATCGCAAAATATTTATCCGAAAATCCTCCCCGCAGAATCAACATTACATTATATGGCGCTTCGGATGCGACCTATCAAAAGCTCTGCGGGAATCCTCATGGTTTTACACAAGTCATGCGCGGCGTAGAACTCCTGAAAAAATATCATATTGATGTAAAATTCAACTGCAGTCTGACGCCGTATAATAAACATGATTTTAATGCAATCTGTAATGTTTCTGAAAAACTGGATATTCCAATTGAATTTGGATATTATATGTTCCCTCCTGTACGAGAAAACAACATAGGAAATGAAAAATATCGTCTCACTCCTCAGGAAGCGGCCTTAATGCGAGTTAAAATCCAAAAATATCAGATGAAAGATGAATTTACAGATTATGCTGACTATTCATTAGCTCAATATCATGCTTATGAACAAAAGGATGTTTATGTTCCAGGATTTACATGCCGTTCCGGCAACAGTGTTTTCTGGATTAATTATGATGGAACCATGAGTGCCTGCAGTTTCACGCAAAATCCTTTGATCTCTGTCTTTGAAAATGATTTTTCAACTGCTTGGACACAATTAGTGGACACAATATCTCATACATATTTGTCCAAAAAATGTCACGAATGCAAAAAACGTATTTTATGCGGCAGATGTGCCGCAGCTGCGGAAAGCGAAACTGGAAATGTGAGCGGTGTGCCTGATTATTACTGCCAATTAACCGATGCTTATCTGCAATACTTATATAAAATCAAAAAAGGAGAACCTATCGAATGAAAATTAACCCTAATTTCATCATCAGAGATATTGCCGGCGAATTAGTTATTGTTCCAACAGGAACAGCTGCCCAGCATTTTAACGGTATGATTACTGTTAATTCTGTTGCCGGATTTATGTGGGAGCATATGGCGGAATGCTCCGGACCCGATGAAATGATTGATTTAGTCACATCAGAATTTGAAGTTGACCAGGAAACCGCAAAAAAAGATGTCACCGAATTCCTGACATCTCTAAAAAAAATTGGTATGATTGATTTTTGATTACTCCAGTCACCCACTTTAAAAAGCGAGGACTTGAAGGTTTTCCCTTCATTCCCCGCTTTTTTTCTGAAATCTATGCTTCGACTAATTTCCCCAACTCTTCTACTGCTGCCTCTTCCATATTACATGCATATTCATACACCGGCACATCTGCTGCCATTTCTTCTATGATCTGCCACACTTTCTGCACAAAATCCGCATTCCAGTTGTTAGCCGTCGTCTGGCTGATCAGATGTTTGATTCCTTCCACATAGGACAGTCTCCGGCCCTGATTTTCCTTTGCCTGTCCCAGGAAAACTACTCTGCTGATTGGATAATATTCATTGTGACAGATTTCTGAAGACCCGCAGATCGGCCATCCCAGCGACATCCACTGATCTCCTTTTTTACAAATCAGCGTCCGGTCTCCGTTGATTACCTCGGCGTTCTTATATTTTACCCAGAGATCCGCATGGGTCGATTTTCCAATCCCACTGGGACCGCTGAGCAGCATCACCTGATCTCCTGTTTTTACCACAGAGCAATGCAGAATTACAGACTGTCTGGCAATCATCTGCTTTTCCAATGCAAACAAAGATACAAAGATCGTATCTGCTGACAGCATATGCAGGAAGTCTTTGTGCAGGAAACAGTGAATCTCTTCCCCGCTGATTTCCTGATACACGCCATATACCACCGGCATTCCCACAATGCTGAGCCTTCTGGATTCCAGTCCATCCTTTTCAAAAATCTGGATATCCGGTCTCTGAGAGATGCACTCTCCCTCTATTTCCGGCAGCTGATCTACAATTTCCAGTCGATATACCACATCTGTCTCTGCACCTGCATCTGTCTGAAACAGCTGAAAATGTTCGGGAAATTCCAGCCCTTCTTTCGCGCATATTTCAAACGTAAAATCTCCAATCCTGTATTTCATCTTTCTATTCCTTCTCTAAATGTATAATGACTACTTCCGGTTTGTTATTAAATCGCGGCAGTTTTTCTTTTCCGCTGCCCAGTCCTCTGGTAATGATCATATTTTTCAACGTCTTAAAATGATGGATTCCATCAACATACTTCGGAAACCAGCCCTGATCTCCTCCATAGATTCCTCCCAGCACCGGCAGAATCACCTGACCGCCGTGGTTGTGCCCGCTCACCACCAGATCAATATCCCATGTTTTGGCTGCGTCACCAAAAATGAAACTGTCCGGCCGGTGCGCCATCATCAGCCGATAGGAATCCGTATCCTGAAAATCTGTCAGGAACTGATATAGCGATGGTCTCATACTTTCTTTCGTTGTTGTATTATTCCCATCCAGCGCAAACGCATAATCATACATACCGCCAAGACGTATCGCATTTCCATTTACCTGGATATCCTGATATGATTCGTCCAGTACAATAGCGCCGGCTTCCTTTAATTCATTCAGGAGATCTGACGTTCCCCGTCCGATATAATCTTCCTCCTGATTTCCAAGAGAATAATATACTGGTGCAATATCCTTCACCTGCTCAATTAATTCCACCGCCACATGACTGTCTTTGCTGATATCGTTAATCATATCCCCAGCCATCAAAATCAAATCGGGCCCCTGCCCTTTCAGCATCTGCACCAGTTCCTCATTCTTTTCACCAAAGGTATGATCATGCAGATCCGAGATCAAAGCAAGCTTCACTTCAGAATTGATACGATCTGATGATATTGTATACTCCTCTGCTTCAAGACTGTTATATGAAATATAAATTTCAACTTTTATAAACACAGCAATCGCTATGACTGCCGCAAGCACAATTCCTGCTGCCATAAAAATCCTTTTTCTTCTTTTTAAAAGATGTCCCATTTTTCACGTCCTTCTGTGCGTGCTGTATATTTTCCTTACTCCATTATAATACGTTTCATTCTGAAAAAATAGTCTTACGATGTCCAGAAATCATCTTTTCTTTCTTATTTTTTCCAGTCCAGTCATAATCCATACACCTGACAATGCCCCGGCACTGTCAAGCAGCACATCGGATATCTGACCGCTCCTTCCCGGAACAAACAGCTGATGGAATTCATCTGTCGCCGCGTATCCGGCAGCGATCAGCCACGGAAGAACCATTCTCCATTTCCAGGATTTCCTTCCGTCTGCGAAAATCCCAGCTGTCAAAAATCCAAGAACCGCATATTCCATGGCATGGGCAGTTTTTCGGATTGGATGATCGATTGCATCCGCAAAATCATCCTGTTTTGTATCGTTCCATTGCTCAAACCCCGGAATGAAAACCTCCCCTATGATCATCCCCACGTGGTTACTGTCCTGAGAAGACACATCGCCGGATCTTGAGGAAAAAGAGAAAATGAAAGCCATCCAGATCAACGTAAAAATGATAAAGAGTTTTCTTCGTAATATCATTACTGTCACCTCGTTGTTATTATAACGAAAAACGGCCAGCGATACATCGTATCAGCAGCCGCTTTTTCTTCATTTCCAGTATTTTCAAAACTAAACTGACGAATAATTCTCATTTTCAATCTTGGGAGCAAAATACCCCTTTATACAATTTGGATTTCTTACACAAATCTGTATATGCGTTCTGTCTCGGAATCCAGATCCCGGATATACAGGTTTCCCTTCAATAAAAGCTCCCCTTACACTGTCATATTCATCATTTCCATCTACCATATGATTATACAAATGAATTCTCTCTATGACGGCACAATCCAATTCTCTTATAAGCAAATCTGTGTTTTTCCCAATATTTCGATTGACTGGAAGTTCCGTATTGAAAATTCTTGATTCCTCTTTTAATAGATCATAGCCATTTTTTAACACTTGCATAGAAGCATAATCCATTAAATCCAAACAAAATCCTAAATCCAGAACAGTCCCTATTACAGCAGGTTCCTCATCTTTGCAATGTCCCTTTGCCCAATCCATAGCACGATCATAGCTGTTCTCCCAGAAATATATACCATTTCCCAGCCAATCATAAGAATTATTACTAAATTCTAATTCTTCATGATGAAATAAAATCTTTTTAAAAACTTTCTTTGTACAGCCATGAAAACCCAAAACTAAATTGGGAGAATGATGATACATCTATTTCTTTCTCCTTTTCCTGCTATAAGGATAACGATCGGTTAATGTCCCGTCTTCTTTAATAATTCCCGCCTTCATTAAATTGGACTTTGAAATTTCCTTTGCCTGCTCAACAGGCATTGAACGTAACTGGTCTATATATTCCTTCATTCCTTTTGCCTGTTTCCTGTAAATCTTTTCCATCGTACCTATTGTCATAATATCACCGCTTCTTTTGTATCGTATACACGTATCAATCTCTTTTCTGTTTCTCTCTTCCATAACGACACTTATTATAACAGACTAAAATGTCGAATTTTGTATAATCTATTATAAAGTGGTATCCTTATAAAGTCAATTACCATTTTAAATTTATTAATATATATTCTGTATCGGCATTTTGCTTCTCTTTACCACTCTGTTTTCATCGAGGTCGATATCTTTTTCATAAAGAACATACTCTTCCCCGGATTTATTTTTCTTTGTATCCAGATAAATATAATATACTTTTCCGTCCTCGTACCCTTTCAGTGCCGCATTCTTCTCCAGCAGTTCCTGATTTTTCCCTTCATAAGACATTGATACAATCTGCGTACTGTTCTGCACAAAAAGTTTCTTCCCTACATAAAAACCCTGTATATAATCTGCCAGTTTTTCCTGCTCTTTATCTTTCCAGCGAAGACGATACAGCTCCCCTTTCAGATTCAGCGCAATGATATCATCTCCCAGTACCGCAAATTTTTCTACGCCGTCTTTCATTACTACAGAAGACTGCTTTGTTTTCAAATCCAGCCGTTCCAGGCGCTGGTTCTCATCACGATTAATGTAAAAGACCTGCTCACTGTCAGCTATGATTTCTCCGGTCTTATTCTTTGATGTATATTCGTTCTTCCCATTTTTCTCAATAACCAGTGTCTGATCTTTTTCTGTACGATAAATTTTCCTGTCTCCCATTTTATTCAGATAGTTCTTACTGACCGCCGCTCCAGACAAAGCCATATTGTTGCGTATCCCCAGCATTTCTGTCTCGTAATGTTCAAAACATTCCTCACGATTACCATACACTGCATCAGACAGGAATTCGTTTAACTCATCTTTGTGATCTTCTTTTGTATATTTCGTAAACCGGTCAGCCTTCATTTCTATAGAAGCAGTCGGCATTCCATACAGCAGCAGCAAAAGAACCAGAAACTTCCGCACCGGTTTTACCTCCATCTTTATCCAGAACCAGACCGCCAAAATCAAATACAGAATCAGCAGTATCGGTGCATACGGTATCAGCCCTGGTTCCATAATAAAGAATGAAAATACTATAATTCCGCTGATGAAGATTGCAATGCCTTTTTTAATAAAAATCCATGCTTTGTTTAGTTTCTTCTCTTTTTTCTCTCGTTTCTTTAATTTCATACGCTACTCCTGTATCTCCGGCGGAACGCTGATTGCCGCATCTGCCGCATTGCTCACATCCACAACTGTATTGTTATTTGGCGCCAGGATTCCGGACACCGCCTCCAGATCAAAATCTTCAATCGTTGTAGAAACCGTTGAATTTGAATGGATTCCTGCACTGTCATCTGCGCTGTAATGGCTCGTATTTGCATGAGATGAGTGGTTGGAATGGTTGCTGTGGGAGCCATGATTACTGTGAGAACCGTGGCTGCTGTGTTCCGTAGACGAAACATGACTGGAATGTGACACATGACTCTCATGGCTGCTGTGCCCTCCCGATCCGGAACTATGGGATCGGTGGGAACTATGCGATCTGTGAGAGCTGTGAGATCTATGGGCCGCAAATACTTCATCATACATCAGCAGACTCAGAATCAGCATCATAGTACCGATCGTAATCACTTTATTTCTCGTAATGTTTCCTTCCTCTTCATAAATGAAATCTTCGATTGACTTTTTTATCTTTGGAAATAAATTATCATCCATCCTCTTTCTCCTTACTTTGAAACTTTTGTACAGGAACCCTTTTTCCAGTAAGTGGTATATTTTACAGACTTCGATTTATAGTAAGTACATGTTCCATTGGGTTTATTGCTTTGGAAATTTCCTTTAATATATGGAAATGTTTCTTTGGTATAATGATATTCGCCGCTTCCGCTCATCTTATCCTTATTCCATTTTCCGCTGTAATAATCTCCGTCTCCTTTCCAGTGATACGTGCCGGTTCCGCTTTTTAACCCCTGGGCCACTCCGCCGCTGTAAGTATCTCCATCATCGTAAGTAATACTGCAGGTTCCGCTGAATTTGCCATTTTCCACTTTTCCGTCATAGGTATCTCCATTTGACAAGACCGCTTTGGCTTCTCCTGTCAGTCTGCCATTTTTCAGTTGAAGCGTATACGTCCCCTCATTATCCGCATACTTGTATGTTCCATCTGCCAGAGCATTTTCTTTAAATACTCCTTTCAGAACATCCCCATTATTTTTCTTATATTCTCCTTCTCCCTGAATATAATCATTCTGCCATTGGCCCTTATATACGCTTCCATCCGCAAACTGAAACGTTCCATCGCCTTCGCGCTTTCCATCTTTATATCCGCCCGTATAGACCGAACCGTCTGCATAGGTATACTCACCCTCTCCATTCTTCTGGTTATCCGCAAATTCACCGGAATACACATCTCCGACATAGTACTGCAGATTTCCTTTTCCTTCTAATTTGCCGTTGAGCATTTCCCCGATATATATTCCGTTTTCCAGTTCCTTATACTGCTCTTTTCCCTGCTTTATGGCATCTTCGCTTCCCTCATTTCCAAAGCAGACAAGCAGAGCAACAAATGCAATAAACAGAACCGAAAGGCTCACCCCGACAATCGTCAGCCTTTTCCCCAATGTTTTCATAATCTTCCTGCCTCCTCTCAAATCCAGCTTTCAAAAATCTGAAAAGCCTCAGAATCCGTGAACAATATTTCAAAAATCGTATCCAGCATTCCTTTATAAATGCTGCAGCGATAGGAATTTGCCTGTCTCTCATAAATATTCTGATTGGATGCATAGTTGATCACCGGACACACTCCGCAGTACGGATGGTATACACAGTCACAGCAGCCCGGCAGCGCTTCCAGCACCGAAGCCTGGCATGTAACTTTGCAGATACGGTGATCCATTAATTCATCATAAGAAGATTCCCTCACATTTCCAAGACAGAACATGGAATCTCCCATTTCTGCAACCATCCTTCCTTCGTCACAGGTATAAATATTTCCATCATAATAATATGCCATCTGCCCGACTGCAGCCCCGCAGGGAGACCGGAGTTCCATATAATTATCCGAATATCCTGCTATGATCTTGCGAAGAAAAATCCTTGCATGACCCTCTGCAGCTTTGAGCCCTTTCTTATTGCACTCCAAAATCATCCTGAGGATTTTCCGGTAAAACCCAACGAATTCCTCCGGTTCGTATCCAATCTCATCCCAGTGTTCCTTTGCATAACCAAGCGGCGTCAGAGGCCGGATAAACAAATGATCAAACCCCATCTCCAGATATGCCTGTATAATCTTCCCCGGATCCTCAAGGCTCTGTTTCGTTGTCGTCTGAATCGCACCGGCATGCACTCCTGCATCCTGCAGCCTTTTCACATTTTTACGCACAATCTCAAAAGTCCCTCCGCCGTTCCTCATCGGCCGGTTATGGTCATGCAGCGTCTGATGTCCATCCAGCGAAGTTGACACTGATATATCATACTGTTTGAAAAACCGGATCATCTCATCTGTCAAAAGCAGGGTATTTGTCACCAGAGAATACTGAATCTCTTTATCGTTCTTCCTGGCTTCGCTGTATTCCACAATAAAGCGAAGCATTTCAAAATGAATCAGCGGCTCTCCACCCTGAAACTCAAAAGTAAGATAGTGTTCCGGCGACTGAAGCGCAATTTCCACCGCTTTCCTTGCCGTGTCCTCATCCATAGTACCCTTCAGTTCCTGGGAAGAATCCTGTGCCTGACAATAAACACAGCACATATTGCAGGCATTGGTCAGAACGAAAATATGCAGACATGTTCCGTCAAAAATGTACTGCTTATTTCCTCTGTAAGCCTCCATTGCCTTTTCCACAAAAACGGATTCTTCTGAGTTATACAGAAAGAACCTGTCTTTCAGATCCTCAACAACCTTCGGATCCATTGCCGCATAGTCTTCTTTTACAAACGCCTCAAAATCTTTAGGCCGCAGAAAATAATATCTTCCCTGCTCGTTTGAAATCAGATATCTGTCCTGAAACTTCTTAAAGTTAAAATAATTGCTCTTCATATTCCCTACCTCACCGGTTTCACTTCCGGCTTCATCAGATGTTTCGTAGATGCGAAAAATCCTCCGCATATTTCTTTTACTCTGCAGTCATCACACGCCGGCATATACCGGACTTTATAATCAGTAATACTCTTCACTGCCAGCGGCCAGTATCCCTTCTTCACTGCACATAACGGAAAATTGTACAGCTGTACATCAATTCCATGGGCAATCAAAATCTTAACAGCTGCCTCAGCTCTTTTAAACACTTCCGGATAATCCACCCACAGCTCCTCCCGGCGGACGGCTGCGCTTCCCATCATTTCCATTCCAATCAAATTCACACAAAACACTCTGGGATAATTCGACACAATATGAGCCGCCGTTTCTGTTAAATACGCTATATTTTTTCTCGATATCACCACACGTATTTCTACTTTTTGTCCCTGTTTTAAAAGATTTCGAATTCCCCGGTCCGTCTGTCGGAAACTTCCTTTTGCCTGGGTAATTCCATCATGCACCATTACTCTGGACGCATGGAGCGGAATGGCAAACCGCATACCTCTCGGCGTTTGCTCCAGCACCTGCTCTAAAAACATTTCATCCGCCAGAGAACGTCCATTGGTCAGCAGCTGAAATCCGGAATACCGAAATTTTCCCTTTAAATATTCCAAAATTTCTAAGAAATCTTTCTTCCTCAATGTCGGCTCCCCGCCCGTAATATTGATATACTCCACATCATCCGGCAGAATACAGATAAAATCCCAGAGCCATCTCAGATAATATTTCTGTTCCTGACGGCGCACAGTCTCTGACAGCGGGCACATTACACAGTTGGAATTACAATGATTCGTTACAAAAATATCGACTTCACCACTGTCCGCCGAATAATTTCGACTTATTTTCCCATCCTGTCCAATCGTAAGGACATCCCCTGTCTGCAGTTCCTCATCGCCATACTTCCATTTCAAAGGATACCAGGATCCATCCACATCCCGAAATACAGTCTCTTCTTCTGTTATCCAAAATATCGGAATTCCTGTTTCCAAATCCTTCTCCGGCAGTCCGCATACAACACGCAGCAGACGTTCTCCAAAATTCCAATCTACGATTCGTCCTACCATGCTACCAAAACCCTTATTCCTAAAAATACAAACGTTCCACAAATAATAAAAACAGCAAATGGGATTTTCCTGACAATCACAATCGTCTCTTCTCCATATTTACTGGATTCCCAGCGTTTAATTGCCTGTGTCTCTTCCTCGGTAATCCTGTATCTCATATCTTCACTGGTCTGACGCGGCAGCCCTTTGACCCTGGAGGGCATAAATTTCGCCACAGTACCATAGGACAGCACCATTCCTCTGGCAGCTTCTCTTGTCGGAATTTCCCGATAATTATAGCCGCTGACAAAATACCGGAGCAGCAGCACCAGAAACAAAATGCCATAGCTTCTCAGCATCCAAGGCTGAAAACCTGTCTTTTCCGATGTAATAAACAGCATAATATTAATACAAATCACTGCCAGCAAAACCATTCTTTTTTTGAACACTTCTTTGCTCTGGATCAAAACAGCCGCAAAAAGATTCAAAAAAGTAAAAAGCACCTGATTTCTATTATAAATCTCTCCCAGACCTCTCTGAAGCAGCAGACTTAAGCCATGAAGATACAAAAAACTAATCAAATACTGCTTTAAAAACATTTTCACATATGTCCCATTCAGCCTCACACTGTGATGAAATTCTCTTCCCCTTATATATTGAACGACAGAATCTGCCAGCACATAAAAATATGCCAGAAGAAAAATCAGCACCACATTATAAATCCCCGGCACAGCCATCTGATATCCCGTATCATAAAATCTTGCCGGAAACAAAAATGTAATAACAATCAGCAGTTTACTGTCTCCGGCAGCCCAAAAATGAAGTCCATACAATGAAACAGACAAAATAGAAATTATCAGCAGATTACGCCCGTATACTGGTAAAAATCCTGCGGCAAACCTGGTATAGTACACTATATTGACTCCGACTCCCAAAATAACCGCCCACAGCAAACACTTATTTTGTATAACTCCCCGCCTGATATCCGTCACTGCCGCATAGATTCCCAATACTCCTATAATCATCAGCAGACAAATCTCACATATCATCATCATTTTGTTCCCTTTCCTGATTCGTAAGACCAATCAGATAATTCTCAAATTCCTGCATTGTCCTCTCTTCACCATAGACACACTGAAAAAAAGAACAAACCCAGTATTCATTTCTGCTGTCCAATTGAATATCTGCCAATTTTTCATAGGCTTTTCTTGCTTCTTGTATGGACTTCTTTCCATATAAATTTTTATTCAGATATAATTTATTTTTCATACTCTTCATACCAATCTGTCAAAATGGCATCCGCATCAAACAGATTCTCTTCCTCATCTGCTCCCTCATTCTTTAAATCAATCATCGTAGAAGATAAAGCCCTCGCCACAATCATCTCACGGATATGCTTCGTCCGCTCAGACACCATCCGTCTCGTTTCCTGTGCGATCAGTTCATTTTCAAATTCTGCATACAGCCGTTCTTCCTGTTCCTCCCCTTTTGGTACAAGACTTACCAGATAATTCTCTCCCCTGACATCCAGATGAATATAAGCGCGGTCTGTAAAAGCATATGCAGCTTTCACCACTACTTCCTTTTCATATAACTCTTTCGCATAACTTTTCATAACACCTTCAGACATTCTTCCACCTTTTCCGCACACTGATTCAGAAATATCAACTGCTTTTCTGTAATATCATAGGAACACACAACCCTGAACGAATGAATCTGATTCAGACTTTTTAACTGCTGCCGGTCAATCAAAAGTTTTTTCCTTTCACTCTTAACAGCTAACGTATCCATATCCTTAAAAGCTACCTCCAGAGACTTATCCCCATTTGTTATCTGGATCCGCTTATCTTCTACACATTTATTCTGATTCGTCTTCATAATCATTTCTACGCTGTAACGATGATCCGAACGCTCTTTCAGGATTAAATGCAGGATTTCTATAAAAGTATCCATGCTGACAATATTACTTTTTAATTGCCCTTGAAACAGTTTTTCCCAAAATTCCTGCGGTGAAATAGCGGCATCAACATCATCAAAATGCTGCAGCAGCCAGCGTCTGTGCCTTTCAAAACAAGGATCGAACTCCTGCTTAATAAAAAAATTCTGAATATTTTTATAATACTCTGCACTGATTCTTCGATTTCTATTTTTCCACTTACTGATCAGACAATCTGATACTCCAATATACTTTGCGATTTCTTTCTGCGGAATTTTAGCTTCAGTCTTCAAAATCTTAAAATATCGAATGCATATATTCTCAATCAATTCATTATAAAGCATAAAAACAATCCTCCTTTCTTATATAACCTTATAAATAAAAAAAGAAGGAACTTTTGGAATGTATTTTTTATCTTTATAAGAAAATTGATAAACTTCTGGCAACTCCCCCAACATTTCAGTCATGATCCTCCGTACTCTTTTCATATTAAAAAGTATATCATACTTATTTTCACCTAAAATTGACAAATGCGACCATAAATTGACATTTTTCCTATTCTATCACTCATCTATTCTTATTACTTTATAACATAAATTTTAAAGTATTATATCAAAAAAACTCCTTTACAATAAAATAAGCTGACAGAATATCTCTATTCCATCAGCTTAGATTTATTATTTACTGTCTATGTACTATTAAGAATGATTGGTATATTCTTTAAAATGATAATGGTATCCCCATGGACTCTTGTCGTTCTCCTTTACGCATTCTTTAGGGCCATAATCTTCCAGTTCTAAATGCCCATTTGCCGTTGCATCCGGCTGCGTCATCGCCTTGTCATGATAGAAACTTCCCATGTAAATCAAATGAGGGTTTTGGATTATATCATCTTGTATGTAATTATCAATTCCTGCCGGGATCCTTTCATAAGCCATATCTATCGTTATACTGGCGCCATAAAGAACTTTCCCATCTTCTAAATACTTCGCAGGCAGATACATATTCATCTGGCACAAAATTTTGAATTCTCATTTCTGGCTGTTCCCATTTCTTTCGCATTTTCCACTACCTCCTCAGATAATTTCTTTCTCTTTATGACTATCCTTTATATCAGCACCTTTCATCCTGTCAAATAGAATTTCTCATCTTCCTTTTACACCATTCCTGGGTTCTCTTTTTCAAAAAAGACTGCAGTTCTTCCACATCAAACACTTTTAAATCTGAAACTGCCTCTTTCGGAACATTTAAATATCCCTTCAGCTCCTCCAGAATATCTCTGGATTTTCCGTAATCTACTTCTTCAATTCCCGGATTTCTTACTTCCGTATTTAGGTTCAACGGAATATGGTACTTATCAATTAGATAGCAGTTCATCTTTGTGTAGTCACCATAATAATATTCCCCGGAAAAAAACTGTTTAACTGATAACCTTTTTCCCGATTTTTTCAACACCGCCCAGGTAACTTCATCCCACTTCTCCACTTTCCGCCCCTTTGTATCCTGAAACTCTACAATCTGCGGCAGATAATCCTTGAAAAATACTCTGTCAATATAGAGATGGAACTCATATCCCTGACAGCTGGTATCGCTTTTTAATGCGTGATATTTCTGATCAAACAATTCCAGATCCGGATACTCTACAATATTTCCATGATATTTAGGATTCCGAAAATGAGAAGCATCTTTGTTCTTTGTGGCATCCGGAAGCAGACATCCAATCAGAAAATCATTTCTTTCCTTGGAATCTATATGAACATTATAATCCTGCAGCGTATTAAGCGCTATGACGCCCGCAGTCAAATGAAGAATAAAACCAGGCATATGAAACCTCCTTAATTGTTTTCCTTATGTACCCTTATCGTTGCTCAATATCAGATAATTTTAACATAATGATTGCATTTCTTCTCTGAATTATACATACAAAGAATTTTAACATATTGACATTCATATAGCACAAACTGTATAAAATATATTTTTATATGTAAGTTTCTATTTAGTTTTTTCAATAAATTCATACATCTTATGTTATTGTTTAACATCTGGCAGTGGATGACAAAACATTACAACAAGCCTTATTTAAAAACATCTTATGTTATTGTTTAACAGGATTATCAATCCCTGTCATTGCGGACTATAAAAAATTTAAAAACATCTTATGTTATTGTTTAACACTAGATGTATAAGGATACATCCCCGAACTGAGTACAATTTAAAAACATCTTATGTTATTGTTTAACACTTAAATGTTTTCCGGATAATTACAATACATTATTTAAAAACATCTTATGTTATTGTTTAACATTCGTCAAACTGATTCATATAATCTTCATACTGCATTTAAAAACATCTTATGTTATTGTTTAACTTTACACCGCTTTCACCAGTGTGGACACCTTCAATTATTTAAAAACATCTTATGTTATTGTTTAACTTGCCGAACCCGTAATATATACGGTCGCACCAATCATTTAAAAACATCTTATGTTATTGTTTAACGAAGAATAAAATGTAAAGAAACCCTTAAAAGGGGGATTTAAAAACATCTTATGTTATTGTTTAACATTGAGTGGGCAAATTATCCTGCAAATGTTCCAAATTTAAAAACATCTTATGTTATTGTTTAACAACTCATGGGTGGATTAGAGTTGTAAAAGTACGCAATTTAAAAACATCTTATGTTATTGTTTAACTATGAATTCCCGGAAAAACTTTATATTGGTTATTAATTTAAAAACATCTTATGTTATTGTTTAACGTGGAAATTCATCAAGTTTCCCACATTAGGAAGGATTTAAAAACATCTTATGTTATTGTTTAACGATTAAGATATTGAAAAGTTTAGGACATACAGTTTAATTTAAAAACATCTTATGTTATTGTTTAACTTCAAACTCTTTCAGACTTTCCTGCGCATTATCAAGCATTTAAAAACATCTTATGTTATTGTTTAACTGTATCTATTTGATTCTCAATCGGATTCTACATCGAAATTTAAAAACATCTTATGTTATTGTTTAACGTTTCCGGGGAGTTGCACGCAGTTATGAAAGAATATTTAAAAACATCTTATGTTATTGTTTAACTTTTTCCGGCGTTTGATATATCCTTCATCTTCTAAGATTTAAAAACATCTTATGTTATTGTTTAACTGTAAGGACTCGAGCGCCTGTTCCAGCTTATCCAGCAATTTAAAAACATCTTATGTTATTGTTTAACGATTTACTAAATCCATTCTATCACCTTCTTTCCTAATTTAAAAACATCTTATGTTATTGTTTAACTTTTGTCTTTCATATTTAGAGAATTATCAGAGAGATTTAAAAACATCTTATGTTATTGTTTAACATGTATTACATAGGAAGTATTTCACAAGTTGAATTATTTAAAAACATCTTATGTTATTGTTTAACAAAAGGCAGTACACAGGAAAGGTACTGTCTTTTTCATTTAAAAACATCTTATGTTATTGTTTAACAGAATATGCTGTAAATTGTTGCGGTGTTAAAATCCTATTTAAAAACATCTTATGTTATTGTTTAACAGACCTCTGCAGTAAAAGGTGTAATTGTCCAATATAATTTAAAAACATCTTATGTTATTGTTTAACTTTGACCGGAACCTTAAAAAATACAGCCATGGAGCAATTTAAAAACATCTTATGTTATTGTTTAACCGATCGAAGAAGCGCTAATGAATGGCGGAGATGATTTAAAAACATCTTATGTTATTGTTTAACGAGTGCAAGCATTGTAACCTCCGAAACGTCACTTTTATTTAAAAACATCTTATGTTATTGTTTAACTATTTACATGCTACAGTCACATAACGCCCATTAAATTTAAAAACATCTTATGTTATTGTTTAACAATTAATCAAGTTGTTTCTGGAACATCCACAGGAAAATTTAAAAACATCTTATGTTATTGTTTAACCAATGGAAAATCATCCTTTTTTCTTTCTGATGTTTCATTTTTCCTTGTATTCTCGCTGTTTTCGTAATTTTTACCAGCTATCCATGAAAAAATATTTTTCTGACAGAAACCGCGTATTTTCACGTCTTTCCTGTGATTTTATCTTTTTCAGCTGGTAAATTTTATTGTATCTCCTATTCCTTTCATTTTAAACTCACCTCATAACCACCATACATTCTTTTTCATAAAATGCAATCCCATATTTCATTATCTTTTTCATTCCCTGCCGCTGCAGACCAACATCATATTTCCGTTCTTCTATTTGTTTTAATGCTGCTTTACAAGCCGCTTGCAAATTTCCATCATGCGCATATTTAAGTTCAATTATGATTCCTGTCCTTTCCGGGGTACAAACAGAAATATCACTATATCCTTCCCCCATCTCTGCATTGGACTGCGTCATCCAATTTTCCTGACTATTTAACATACCTAAAAGCATTCCATGATAGAAATTTTCCTTCATATTTTTTCTTACTGCAGTATCACGCACGCTGATGGAATTCCACAAATAATCATTCAGCATATCTTGAATCAATGCCGCATCTCCTCTTGAGAAAGCACTGCAAAAGCGATTGATTCTGGAAGTGTCCGCAAGCGTTGTTTCCTGAAACCAGTCTTTGACCAAATCAGTGAACAACTTACGAATTTCCTTGTTTGGAATTGCTAATTTCATCAACTCTTCATCTTCCAGATCAGAATGTCTTTTCGTCAAATATCCTGTCGCATACAACACACTCCAAAGATTGTCAATGGAATCATCAAGTTCAGGATATGTCAATTCCTCTTTCACTGCCTTCAAAATGGTTCTCCCATCCAACAGTTTTTCAATCTCATTCTTTGTGTTTTTATCGGCTTTCCCGATAAAACGTCGTACCATAGCATTTCCACTCGTATTTGCCCAATAATTTTTGGGCCGTGTTTGAGGGTTAGCTAAAAGTTCATCACAGTAATTAATCACATCCCATGGGCAATATACATTTACATTGCCAAATATATATCCATCATACCACTCTTTTATTATATCCATATAAGACGACATATCATAAAATTTCAGCATCTTTTCTACATCTGCATCTGTAAACCCAAAATATTCATCATATCTGACATCTGAAATTGTATGTACTTTCAAATTGTTTAGTCCCGTAAAAATGCTTTCTTTAGAGATACGAAGACATCCTGTCAGGACCGCAAAATAAAGTGCATCATTCGTCTTTAATACATTCCCCAGCATATTTCGAAGCAATGATACCATTTCATTATAATATCCTTGCTGAAATGCCTTGTCCAACGGAACATCATATTCATCAATCAATAAAATTACTTTTTGACCGTAGTGTTTTTCCAAAAGCTGTGTAAGAATTTGCAGACTATCTGTTAATATCGAATCTGTCATATCAAAAAATGCCTGACTATCAGACCCAATCTTAATCAAACGACGATACGAATCTTTTTCTTCCTCAGAAAGATGGCTGCTTTTCTGAAGGAACTGAAATCTTAAAGCTTCTCTTCCAATTATATTGCACAATGCCGCATTTGCTGCTTTATAATTTAACCCATCCACGCCTTTGAGACTAATGAAAATAACCGGAAATTGTCCCATATATTTTTCACACAATTCTTTTTCCCGCATAATTTTCAAACCATTAAACAAAGTTCTCTCACAGCCAACTTCAAAAAAGCATTTTATCATACTCATATTAAGTGACTTTCCAAAACGTCTTGGTCGTGTAAACAAGTTTACCTTTCCCCAATTTTCTAACAGTTCCTTTATAAAAAGTGTTTTATCTGCATAATAAAAATTTTCTCTTTGGAATTCCTCAAAATTTTCAATACCAACAGGCAATTTTTTATTTTTCAATTTTTCTCACACCTCTTTCTTATGATCAATCATAAGTATTGATACAAAACGCCATACCCCAATAAAACATGAGTTTTTTCCCAAAATAGAATAACCCCTCATAAATTTATGATAAAATTGGAATGTTGAATATTACTTGCCATACCTACTTAATAAAAATGGCACCTATATGATAACATATCATCTGCATTCTTTTGCAAATATTTTTCAGATTACAAAAACCAACAATAGATTAATATCGTAATAATTAATAATTTCATCAGAATTTATGGTATTGCTACTTAAATGAAAACATCTTATGTTATTGTTCAACAGAGATTATTCAGCAAGCACAGGAAGAAATGTAACATTTAAAAACATCTTATGTTATTGTTCAACCGTCCTCGCCGTCAATGTCGCAAGCCATTAAAATTATTTAAAAACATCTTATGTTATTGTTCAACTAATACTCTCTGTCATAGTTTTCCCGCTCAATATCTATTTAAAAACATCTTATGTTATTGTTCAACCGAGCCACGGGATAGATGCAGATGGATGGGTTACGAATTTAAAAACATCTTATGTTATTGTTCAACGCGGAAACCGGACTTTTGGCACAGCCGGACAAGGAATTTAAAAACATCTTATGTTATTGTTCAACTATGTATTACATAGGAAGTATTTCACAAGTTGAATTATTTAAAAACATCTTATGTTATTGTTCAACAAGAATAAGGATAAACCTCTCCATACCGTACAGATATTTAAAAACATCTTATGTTATTGTTCAACTTTGTCTCCCTTGTCACCTTTTTCTCCTTTCAGAGCATTTAAAAACATCTTATGTTATTGTTCAACTTGTCCAGTCGTGGGAGCTGAAACCGGCACAGCCATTTAAAAACATCTTATGTTATTGTTCAACCAAGATATCAGGAAGCATCCTACTTAAAAGTAGAATTTAAAAACATCTTATGTTATTGTTCAACGGTTTAGAGCAGATAACAACCATCACAAAGGCGTTATTTAAAAACATCTTATGTTATTGTTCAACTTGCAACAGGCACATTAGTAGAAAACCTTGGAACACATTTAAAAACATCTTATGTTATTGTTCAACCGTGATAATCGAAGATAATGACGAAAAGGTCATTTCATTTAAAAACATCTTATGTTATTGTTCAACATTTTGTAATATCTCAATCTGATAATTACTTGTTTCATTTAAAAACATCTTATGTTATTGTTCAACCAAATAACATTTCTTTTCCATGGCAATCTGGGGAATTTAAAAACATCTTATGTTATTGTTCAACGCATAAAGGAGTATTAAATGGAATATACAATCATATTTAAAAACATCTTATGTTATTGTTCAACTCCCCACCAGTATCATCATTTGTACCCCAAGCCAAGAATTTAAAAACATCTTATGTTATTGTTCAACGCAGATAGAATTGCTAAAAAATGCAACTAAAGGAAATTTAAAAACATCTTATGTTATTGTTCAACTAAACTTCTCCTTCAAACATGTAGTGAGCGTATGGCATTTAAAAACATCTTATGTTATTGTTCAACCAACGGAAAATCGTCCTTTTTTCTTTTTGCTGCTTCATTTTTCCTTATATTATCGCTATTTTCGCAACTTTTACCAGCTATTCACAAAAAACTTCTTTCTGGCAGAAACCTCGTATTTTCAGGCCTTTCCTGTGATTTTTCTTTTTTCAGCTGGTAAATTTCTTTATATTATTAAGTCTTCACCTGTATTACCTGATGGATTCCCTAATATCTCCTCACCGAATACATTGTCATTTACTAATTTAATAATACATATAAAATCCTCCTCTTCTACTATGACTTTTTTTAATTCTTCTTTTAGCTTGATCAAGTTAGATGGCGTCAATTCTCCTCGAAATACTGAATATTGAAAATGAGACAAATACTTTTTACATACTTTAAACACTTTCTGCACACGCTTTTCTCCAACATCATAAAATAAGAATGCGTAATTATAATTTTTTTGTCTTCTCATTTATATTTTCTCCTTTAATGAAAAAGGCTTAAATTCTTTATTCTCCAAAATATTTTTAATTAATTTATAACAATCTAATTTTATAGCTGTCCGGTATGATACCTTCCTGCGTAATTTAGGATGAACAAACGTTGATTCCATTCTCTCCTCAAAAGCTTCTATAAATATCCTTCTGCCTTCATCATTCAAAATACAATAATTCAATTCCTTATTGAAATGATTTTCAACTTTTATCTTTCTATTATTCACTAATTCAAAAATAGTTCGAAATACTATCACTGGCTTAAACACCTCACTCATATCTAAACTTAAAGAAAATCTTCTCTCAGCTGGCTGATGCAAATAACTGATTCTTTGATCCAGATGTGTTCTATAAATTGCAGAAATAGTTTTGGCATATAACAAGGTATTGCCAAATGAAATCAGCGCATTAATCGGATTATCTGGAGGTCTTTTTACTCTTTTGGACATAATAAAATCTTCCGGTAAAAAATATTGAAATGATGCATAAAACTTTGCCCACAACTCGCCTTCATAACTCATAAGTTCTTCAATGGATTCTGCCTTTTCCACATTCCGATAAAATACCTTCGTAATCCAGTCTATTGTTATTTTTACTTCTTTTTTATCATGCTTATAATAATGATACAACACTTCTTTTATATTTTCTCCTATTCCCTTTACAATAGCTTTTGCAATTGGTAATCTTTGATTTTGGAACTTATCAACCTGTTTTATCAACAGCCTGCCACTCAAATATTGATCCCTGGGATAATAAGTCCCACTATAGTTTCCATAATAATTAAAAAAGTGTACAACCACATGATTTTTACTTAAAAAGTCCAAGAGTTTAGAATTAATAGTAATTTCATTCAGACAAAATATTTCTTTAGTATTCTCAATTGGAATATAAACATTTCTTCCATTTTTACGAAAGCATAATGAATTATCTTTTCTGGTTAATTCTCCCATTGTGGTTATGTAACGTGTACTTCCCATCTTATACCGCCTCCATCAAATATAACAATATTCATAATATGAACATTTTCGACAGCTGGTTTTATTTAATCGCTCTGGTATCTCCTCTGAATCAAGCAACATTTTTATTTCTTCGACATATCTCTGCAGCTCCTTTTCCTTGTCTGCTGTTAAATCTACAATTATTGTTTTTTTCTTCGACTTATTTTTTTCTATAAACTCTAATTTCCCTTTTCTTTTAATCCCTTTTTCTTTTAAAATTTTTAAGTAATATAAAAGCTGCCATGATGCCGCCTCTGCATCTGCATCCGATTTTTTTATTTCTACTAAAAAATTTTTTGTTAGTTTATCCAGCTTTATATTTTCTATCGCTATCTCATCACTATCTCTTTGTAAATTTCTCTCATGCAGTGCTTTTCCTACTTTTACAATTTCACTGTTATCTTCTAAATTAATCCGATTTCCGTGTAAATAGCATTGTCTTTTACAATGAAAATAGTAGTTCACTAATGTACCATTAATTTCCATCAGATACCGCTCCCTTCCCATGACAGCCAGTCCTCTTACTATTATAAAAACAAACTATTATGCTTCTCCAATTCTTCAAGATCTATTTTCCCATTTTCAAAAAATCTTTCTCCGTCCTTAATACAAAACAACTCTCCGATGTTATCATCACATGCCAGATTATAATTACGTTTTATTTGATATGTAAAATAGCTTAACTGACTTCTTGCAATTGATAATTTCACCTGCTTCTCTGCGTATGCCATATTAGAATTCATCAGCAAACTTTTATATCGTTCCCATACTTCTTCTCCATCCAGGTATGTGCCATCATCAAACATTAATTTTCTGCACACAACAATACTCATACTCCACTGATCATCTTCGATCAGCGCCATACGTTTGCTGACTTCCGGATAATTTAACCGCTGCACATCCTTATCAAAAAAGTAGTTCAATCCTTCTCTGTCTGTGCTCTCGTTTCTGTTGGATTTAAGAATCTCAAATACTTTTTCATAATACTCAGAAAAGTTTTTATCCATCAGAACCTTCTGCATTTCTGAATGCTTCAAAGTAAGTTCTTCTGTCATACGACAGTCATTTCGATAAATTCTCTTTGCCTCGTCCAAATGAAAGAAATATACTTTCCCTTCTTTCTTGTATGACCTGTTAATGCGGCCCAGGAACTGTTCTTCACTGTCAAGTTTGGAAATATTTTTGTATCCAATATCCATATCAATATCAACTCCTGCCTCAATCACCTGAGTCGCCACCAGAAGCATACCCTGTATTGACTTTTCTTTTATTGGCCTCAATATTTTTTCCCGTTCATACAAAGAATCATCTCCTGTAATACACTGAACTGGCACTTTTAATTCCTTGTGCTCAGACAAAAGATTATAAAATTTATAGGCTGATTTTTTTGTGATAAATTCAATCAAAATTTTTGATTTTGGATTCCCTTTTGCTGTTTTTATAACATGTTCCAACAATGTCTCCATCGCTAAGTTTTCTTTCAATAGTTCAAATGAAATTTCAGATACACGCTTTTGAAAAACCGGATGCTGAAAATAAATCCGGCTGTCCTTTAAAAGATACGTTACACCCGTATCATCCCCGCCCAGCTGTTCCAATCTCGGCAGCGTTGCTGACATAATGATAATTTTCATATTCATCAATTCAGCGCAGGCTTTCAGCATTATCATAATCTCTGTCCATATTTCATTCCTATAACTTTGAATCTCATCCAAAACGATAATCGCCTGTGACAGCTGAAAAAATCCAAATATATCTTCTTTCCTGCTGCCGAATAGTAAGTTAAAAAAACTGACGTGTGTCGACAGAATAAATGGATAATCCAAAAACTGACGATCCAGCAAAGATTTTTGATAATATTTTTCAGAGTCATCTGTATTTTCCTGTTCCTCTGCAATCGGAGTCAAAGAATTCACGACTACAATCTGTTTCTGCAAATCTTTATCCGGGAAAAGCTTTTGCAAAGTTTGTTTTGTCTGCTCCACCAGTGTATTAAACGGATATATATACATTAATTTATTCTCGCCTTTCATCAGCTGAAAACTGGCATTAATAGAAATATTGGTTTTCCCGCTCCCTGTCGGTGCCTCCAGGAAGAAAACCGACTGATCCTGATGATCTTTTAAAACATTTTCAACATCCAGGAATATTTCACTTCGCAAATCATTCATTTTTTTCATCTGAAAGCTATCGTCTTTTGCAGAAGAATATTGTTCTCTTTCATATTTTCGAATGGATTTTAAAATTTCAGATTTTTCATAAGCTGATTGAAATTTATCGATCGAACACCCCTTTCCTATATCCTGCAGTTTCATATCTTTTGTAAACTCTGTTGTCGCATAGTAATCACATGCGACTAACAGAGAATACACCATACGATAATAAAAATATTTTGCGCATTCCTGCTCTCTCGACAGTTTATTTCTTCCTTTATAAATCCTGTCATTTAATACTTTTTCTATCGTATGATCTTCCAGACATCTCAGTCCTTTGAATCCCGGAATACGATTCTGTTGTAATGCCAAAATAATTTCTTTTGCTTCCAGGCCTTTCAGCTTCTTTATATATGTCTCGAATTCATTTAAATTCCCATGATGCCTTGAAATGATAAAAGCATGTTCTGCTGCCAGGATCTTTAATTGTTTCTTCTCCCTCTTTTCAAGGGAATATTCCTCTATTTTATCCCAGAAATAATCAATATACAGAATCGATGAAAGCAGCGAATGTTCCGTCCCGCAGGCTGTCTCACAATCATCCGGTATATCCGGATTCTGCATCTTCCGCTTTTGAAACAAAGGATTGCATTTTCCCAGATCATGAAACACAATCATTTGAAACAGCAAATCCTGCAGGAATGTATCAATAAATTCGCTATCATGAAAGTTGAGCATCCTGCCGAATCGATGGACCACAGCACCCAGTTTTTTCTGATCATATATTTTCCTAAAATAATATTCACATCTTTCTATATGTTCTTCTAATAATTCCTTCTTAGAATCCTTCTTATGTGCATATATCGGATACTCATTTGCCAAAACTGTCTTTAATTCAATAAAACACAATATTTTTTCCTCCATCCTGATAAACCGGAACCTTCGCAGCAATGACTTCTGCATCTGTAAGCACAAACTTTTTCATCTGATACTGATTGGTTCTTTCCGTCAGAGCAGACGGCAGATACTCCTCATAGCGATATAATGCATCGTCCCAGTCGAACTCCAGATCATCAGCCGGCGCCAGACTATGAATTCTTTGATTTTCTGCTTCCGTTTTCTCTATTGAAAGAATCTCCACGTTTTCTATTACAGCAGGATGATCATTTTTTCCTAAATACGGCATATACACACATTCCCTGTTTTTTATCATATCTGCCAATTTGAGGCTTTCATCACTATTTAAGCTTACATAAATAGTCCATTTAGGATTCTCCAGCCACTGTTCCCTTACAATCAGATTCCCTCCCTGCTCCTGTGAAGCATATCCAACTGAATTGTTAAAATTTTGAAATTTTTTATCAAACACACCTCTTTCTTCTCCTGGGATTATCGAAACTTTCAAGTGCTGCAGACGCTCATAATATTCCGGATACACATCATATCCGTTGTTGTATCCTTTATACCCCATAATTGCTCCAAATATTCCAAGCAGCACTGGTTTATGGATATTTCCATAGGTAAAATAGCACAGATTCACTTCCGGAGATTTAAAAAATGCTGTTTTTCCTTTTAAATCAAACTTTAATACCCGCATGCTCATACCTCTTTTCGTGTGATAATGTCGTAATATACCGCTCCTTTCAGGTTATGATCCATCTCTGTTGTTGCAGGGTTATAATAAATTTCTATTGAATCAATTCGATCTCCCAATTCTTCTGCCAGATCATTTAAGTCTAAACGAATGAGATTCTTTCCTTCCCGCCGTTCAAACCGAAGATAGCTCGTCAAATTCGGAAGATATAACTTCGGGTCCGTTTCTATAAATAATGCAAATTCATTTTCACAACCCTCTTTTGCATTAGTGGCAAATGCCGTTGCTGCTACGCAGGCTGCTTCTTTAAACTTAAGATAATCTTCTTCCGTATATCCCTCCGTAACTCCCATTTCCATAAATTCCTTATATGCCAGAGGATTGATCACAAAAGGATAAAAATAATGGGCTTCATCACTTACAATCTTGGTACCCAATGTTGAATTTTTTGCCTCACCGTCTTTTTCCGTTGCTTTCGTTGCATCACGAAACGGTGACAGGATTGACTGTTCCTGTGGAAATGTTTCATCATACAGATTGAATCCCTGGCCAAATTGTACCGCTCCTGTGATTGAAATATTATTGCCGGACTCTGCAAATGTGGCTCCAAAATTCTTTACGTCCACAGCCTGAAATAAGTTTTTCAGTACTTCCTGCGTATCTTTACATTGTTTCAAATCTTCTACCTGAAACAAAAATTCATAACGTTCCTTTAAACTCCGGGGAATCAGCCGAATCTCTCCCTTTTTCCCCTGTTCCAGTCTCATAGATTTAATATAGACAACTTTCTCTCCCTGTTCCTCCCACATTTTTTTCATTGGATATTTCAAGGCTTTATCACTTCCATATGTCTCTCCGCTGGACGTCGTTTTTGGATATCCATCAAAACCTGCATTCCAATTTGCCATAATAGACGAAATTCCTAAGATTCCATATACACGTTTTTTCATCATCTCAAATCCCTCCTAATTACTGTTTTTCATTCTTTTCATAAATCAATGATCTCGCCGTGAAACCTGCCATAATATATTCTGTCAGTATCTGTTCTGGTTCATAAACCATTAAGTGTGAAAGCAGCTGTTCCTCTCTCCCATTATTGGTATGCGTAATACTATGATTGTATTTTTTGTATAACTGCTCTAATCTCATTTTTATCACATCCGCGCTTTTCGCATTTAAATATGGATTAATAAACGCATCGGTCTTATTTTTCATTTTACTTAACGACAGCATATAACTGACTGCCTGTCCAATGGCATAACAATATTCTGCATCCGATGAGAATTCCCACTCAGTATCTACATCAGAATTAATATGTTCCCTTAATAACTGTCTGCAATCTTTCATTCTTTCTCCTATCTTCCTTTCCGGATTTAAATATTCCAGCAGAGACCACCGCAAATTGAATTGATGATTTGCCAGCAGCATTCTCTCCCTTCGAATGGAATTTTTGATCAATTCCAAAGAAAACTTGTCAAACACCATTTCGATCCGATTTTTTTCTCCCTGCCAGAACCATAATGCTAATGTATCTCTATTTTCCAGTATACATCGTTTCAAAACCGGCTCATTGATACTCATATCCTTCGCATCTGTATAGAAGTTATATTTCAGTTTCCCTGCAAAGAAAATATCATCTATAACACTCTTAAGCTCCCATAATGTTCCTATATTTATCTTTTCAACTTTTGACACCGGATATTTTTCGATGATTTCATCTGGAATTCTCATATAATTTTTCAGCTTAAACATCGTATCCAACTTGGATTTATAATCGCATAGCGCCGCTCCGGAAATAATCTCCGCTTCATTTTTTCCTTTTCTGCACTTAAGATAATATCCACCCAGCATGCTTCCCGGTTCTTCCGTATCTGAATAAGAACGAATTTCCGGTTCTTCCTCATCCGTATCGATATATATGTTAGTCCGTCCCTGCGATACCTGGCCCATCAAATAGTCAAAAAATTTCGCCTGCAGCAAGACATCCTCTTGATTCAATAAATAAGGAACCTTGACTTTCCTTGTCTTATTTTCCAAAAAAGGCTTTTTGCTGTTCATTCCCATATTATTATTAGGAAGTCCCTTGATTCCTTCTTCTTCCTCTTCATTAAAATCATTGCTGTTGTAAATATTGGGAATCAGATAGCGTTCATTTTCCGTCTCATAATACTGTTTCGTTTTCTTTGGATCAGGAAAAATAAAAAATAATTTGACATAATCTTTTGAATCCAGATCAATTCCTTCCCAGATGTCATGTGTCATAACATAATGCTTTATCTTATTTAATGTTTCCAAATCGGGCTGGCCGATTCTTTGCTCCACCTCTTCATACAGTCTTCTGGCTTTTCGCTTTTTCTCATATTTCTGAATAGGATTTTCCAGAATTTCATAGTATTTCTCCAGAATCTCCCGGGTCAATTTCCCTTCTGAAATGCTGTTCTTTTTCACCGCCAGAGAAAGATAATTGTTCGAATGTATTACTTTTTTTGGATCGACTGGTTTATTCATGACAATCAATTTACTATTGTAATCCAATTCACGAATCAGCAGGTAGGAGGCATCATTTTTTCCAACCATCTCCTGTTTCTTCCTGTCAAAATAAAGATCCAGTGTTTTTATGATCTTCCATTCATCCTCATCCATCTCTATGAGACGATATGTCCCGGGTTTCGGGATGTGTGAATCCAGCACCAGTCTTCCCGACTCTTTCTCCAATGAACGTCCAAAAACTTCCATAGCTTCTTTCAGCACAACTCTCACCTCCCCTTATCTCTGCATATACTGATAATTCATGAAGCCGTTTCCTCGGGAACCGCCTTCGCCAATTCCTACTCCCAAAGCCAGCTGTGCCAGCATTTGTGCTTTTGGATTCGGCGCCACATGAAAGCATATCTTATCTCCCAGCAGGCAGATGTTTTTATATGGAAGTTTGATTGGTTTTTTATTCTTAAACTCCATTAAATTACAAAATTCAAAATCATCTCCCAGTTCATTTCCAGTAAAAAACCGGTACTTCTTTATCAGATTGATTTTTAATCTTTCTTCGAACTCCGGAACTGTCATATGCCCTCTCCAGTATCCAAATTCCGGATTCTTAATTACAATCGGCGTAATGGAATAAATCTTTTCCAACAGCTTCTTGGGCAAAATCTTGATATCAGTGGATACCCCGGTAAATTCTTTTGTCTGCTGATAAGACAGATGCTCCATAAAATATTCTGCCATCTCCTGACTGATTGTCCGGATGCGAAACGCATATATCTTTCCCTGCTTATACACGCCATCTCCCTCAATCGGCCAAAGCATATCATGAACATAGTTTTTATATTCTTTACTGACATGATAATCCAGATAGTCTTTGGCTAATATAGAATCAATAAAATATGTGATCTTTTCCGGAATTTTAGGGTACATAATATCGCAGTTTAACCGCACCCGGATTCTGCATTCAAAAATAAACACATTTTCCTCCTTTCCGCATCGACTTAAGTTTTGTGTTTCCTTATGCCTATAGTTTATCACTCTCTATATCAATTGTCAATGATAAGGGATTGAATTATAATTGTGCACAAAAAAAGGCACTTTACTTAGTGCCTTACATCGTATGTTACGGTTTACTAAAACACAAATTCAATCCCTTATCATATTTAAAAACATCTTATATTATTGTTCTATTTGTGCTTTATTTCTTTTTTAATATATAATATTCTTTCAGATGTTTCAACTAAAACTTCCATTCTGAACCTTCATAAATCTATTTCTTTAAAATCAACACTGAAATTCTCATAAATCTCCGCCAGTACAATATTTTCAAAAGTATATTCTTCTACTGTTTCAATATATTCTTTAATTGCATAATTCAACTCAAAAACAAGCTGCTACTTTCTACCCGGCAACGCCATCATATACATCCAGCCATCAAACAATTCCGCTCTTTGACCTTTCTGGTAATTTGTAAATATCTTCTATTGTATAGATTTTTCTCTTCTGAAGTCATAGTCTGTTCATCCCCATATGCAATTTTTTCTTCTGCTTACATTATTATAAATGTATTTAGATACTTTTCTATTCTTTTGTAATACGTCTGTGACAGTATCTCTACTACTTCCAGGAATTTTCAGAGACAACGCATGTTGTTGTTTAACCAATGCCAACGTTCTGGTGGCAACAAAAAAAGACTTGTTTAAAAACATCTCATGTTATTGTTTAACTGCATATAAGTCATCCCGAACGCAGTCTGTGTTGATTTAAAAACATCTCATGTTATTATTTAACTTCCGAAAGAGCTGCTGGGGTTGGAGATAGACCATAATTTAAAAACATCTCATGTTATTGTTTAACACAAAATAGACGCTAATACAGATAAGATAGTAGGCGATTTAAAAACATCTCATGTTATTGTTTAACTTGCGTCAAACAATTTACTTAGAGTCAAGTCCGGGAATTTAAAAACATCTCATGTTATTGTTTAACCAGATTGAAATACCAGAAAATTATATACCGACAAAATATTTAAAAACATCTCATGTTATTGTTTAACCAGGCGCGCATGATATGTATAAGGCAGGAGAATACAATTTAAAAACATCTCATGTTATTGTTTAACCATGGTGCCGGACAACTCTTTCCGTTTACGTCCCAGATTTAAAAACATCTCATGTTATTGTTTAACGCTGTCAAAAAGATAATAGACAACGCCGGACTCATTTAAAAACATCTCATGTTATTGTTTAACACCTTTTTGGAATTAAGGCTGGAAGTAGCTGGACGGGATTTAAAAACATCTCATGTTATTGTTTAACGATTGATACATCGACTGATTCAATCACAAATAAAATATTTAAAAACATCTCATGTTATTGTTTAACATACCGGATGATCTGGAAGAAGCAACAGAAAAACATTTAAAAACATCTCATGTTATTGTTTAACTTGTACTCAGATGACCCAGAGGTCGTGGACGATAAATATTTAAAAACATCTCATGTTATTGTTTAACGTCCTGTGTATCAACCAGCTAATGGGCAACTAGTTTATTTAAAAACATCTCATGTTATTGTTTAACTCTTTCGCATATTGCAGATTGATTTCTGCTGCCGTCATTTAAAAACATCTCATGTTATTGTTTAACAGAAAGTGCGGTAGAAGTCCTTAAGAAACATCTGCAATTTAAAAACATCTCATGTTATTGTTTAACCTGTGTATATCTTACCGCCACCCTGCGCCTGCAAGCATTTAAAAACATCTCATGTTATTGTTTAACTTGGATTCATCACATCTTTATAGATAATCACTGGTATTTAAAAACATCTCATGTTATTGTTTAACCAGGTTACCGTATTTTTTAAATTCTAAAATTTTTCTATTTAAAAACATCTCATGTTATTGTTTAACTAGTTGCTTGTGTCTGTTTAGTATACTTTTCGTGATTTAAAAACATCTCATGTTATTGTTTAACAGGATGTTTGGTACGCAACAGTGATAAACAACTGATTTAAAAACATCTCATGTTATTGTTTAACTATAAAAGCCCTGCTTTTTTATTACGCATAATATTCATTTAAAAACATCTCATGTTATTGTTTAACGCCAGCATGAACGTAGGCCTGACAAAAGGACTGTGATTTAAAAACATCTCATGTTATTGTTTAACTTAGCGAACGGAATCATTCAGGCACTTCCAACTCTGATATTTAAAAACATCTCATGTTATTGTTTAACCAACGGAAAATCGCGCTTTTTTCTTTCTGATGCTTTCCTTTTCCGTGTATTCCCGCTGTTTTCGCAATTTTTACCAGCTATTTATGAAAAAATGTCTTTCTGGCAGAAACCACGTATTTTAAGGCCTTTTCTGTGATTTTCATTTTTTCAGCTGGTAAATTTTTTGTATTATTAAAGTTTTGTCACCTCTCTCTCTTCATTTCATATTCGCGCTTTCTCAGGATTCTAAACAGAACTTCTGAATTTAAATCTGCCGTATATGTTTCTGATTTTGCACCGTCGTAATTGTCCCTCGTCTCTGCAGGACATAAATACCCACCGACTTATTGTGAATGATTCTATTTTTTCTTTTAAATCATTCAATGATTCCTTACATGTCACAACCGCCACATGATCAAAGGCTTTATAGTAGTTATTGATTTGATTCTCCAGCCGGTCAAAATTATCTAATTCCGTTTTTATTTCATACACAACAGCTTTTCCATTAATTAAGATAAAATCTGCCTTGCAATCTGCAATTGGTAATTCTGTCAGTGCAGTGGTCGTATTCAAACTATGAACACCTAATAATAATTTATTTAATAATGTATTTTTATAATAATATTCATTTCTATATTGCTTCTTCAAAATATTATAAATCTCACAAATCAAATCATAATTCGATTTATTATCTGCAAATGTAATATATTCTTTTATCACCTTTTCATATGTAGAATCAAAACCTTTTTCAAAGCAGCATCGGAAAATATTCCTTGAAAAAACCTTGTTCAAATTATTATTCCTGCTATTTCCCATAATCTCACCTCACTGCTTTGGTATTATTTGTTTTCATATTAACATACTATTTAATACTTTTCTATTATAAGTGTAAAAAATTGTAAATTATTTATTCATATACACCAAGCTGCCTTAGCAAATCCATCCTTAATTTCCCTAAGGATTTTCTGGCATATATTTCTTCCGGTTCATCTCTGCCAAAGATCAATTCTTTAATATCTTTGATACCTTTGATGTCTTCACTTTTTTCTGATATAAACCTTTTAAGTTCTTCCATATAAGAATCATTATAAATCCACACTTTATCCAACAAGTCTTTCGCGTAACTGCTATGAAAATCATATAACTCATTAATTTTAAAAGTTTCCACCGAGTTATCAATCTTTGGATTATTTCCATGGTTTATAAGCTTTAATTCTGCTTTTTCACTCTTGCCAGAGCTTAATTCAATTAAATTCAAAATTTCAAATTCAGCTTCTTTACCATAACTTTCCTCATGTGGGAACACATGTGTCTGGCGGGTCGTATCCTTTTTCCCTTTTAGTTTACTGTTACAAACCGGACATGCTGGGACAAAATTGTAAAGGCATAAGGCGTACTGTGGATATCTGCTTTTTATATAAAAATGATCAATATCTGCTGCATTCCGTTCTTTTCCATACTTCATCGTATAATTCATATTACAATACGGACATACCGGAACATCCATTGCATTCAAAATACTATTTCTATCATCAGCATGAATCTTTCCATAATCAAAAGCTTTTTTTATTAATTGATACTCTGCACTTTCTGGAAAAGAATCATTTTCCTGCTGCCTTATTTCTGAAATCTTTTTTCCTTTATAACCCGTTTCTAAAATATCATACTCCTTTCCATATTCTTCTTTTGGATATTTCCGCAAAAATACTTTTATCTCCTCTGAATCTGTGTTTCCTGATAAAAGATTGTCAACTTTTATATTCCCATGCAGATAGATAAGGTCCTGATAGAAATTTCCTTCTTCGTTGAATTTATACTCATAGAAATTTTTTGACAATAAAAACGTTTTTATCTTTTCTTTTGTATCCAAAAAAATAGCATCATTCTTATATTTACATTGCAGTTGTTCTCCTTGGATTTCTTTCAGAACATTTTCTGATAGCTTTGAATATATATCGTCAATCACTTTCATTGTTGGCAAATCGCCCGGCAAAAATGTCTTAACCATTATTCTCTCCTTCCATATGGAGTTTTTCTATTTCTCGTTTATAATATTGGATTCTTTCATCGATTGATAAGTTTTTAGTCTTTTCATTTAACTTCTTTTTAAAATAATATCGAATAGTCTTCTCTCCAATAGAATTAATCACTGTCTCTAAAAATTGTATTACCTCTTCGCTGGTCTCTATCGTCCTTTTACTATCACCCTGGTCCGTCATTCCTATAAAAGAATTTATTATTTCCGCCGCTTCATTCAATTCATCTACATTCAAGCACTTTTCTACTAATTCCATAATCTTTATAGCATATTTCCCAAATGTAGAACTCAGAAAAAAGTTTTCTTTTAAAATTGTATGAATATTTTGTCCTAAAGTAGCTTTGGAAGCTGTAAATATTTCCGTCTTAGTTCCTCTTCGTTCAAGACAAATCACGTTATTGTTTTTAATATCTGATGCAATAAACGGAGAGTGACTGGATATCAAAATCTGAAATTGTTTATCATTATATGAATTTAATAAATCTATTAAATCATTAATTAAACATCGACACATTTCCGGATGCATATATCTCTCTATTTCATCAAATAAAAATATGTATTTCCTTTTATGTGGTGTTTTCACCATTATCTGATTATGGATTGCCGTAAATAATGCCAAGTTTGCTTCTTCTCCAGCACTCAGCCATAATATATCTACCGTCAAGAAATTTTCTAATATTGAAGGTAGATCTTCCTTAGCTTTGTTCAAATATTCATCGATACAATTATCAAAAAATTTTTTTATCTCAGGCGTCTTGATATTAGATTCTTTCTGAAATTTTATTTCCAATCCCTGAATTTTATATTCGAATTCTATATTATTCTTAAGAGCTTCCTTTAAGAAATCTTCAAAAGATTTTTCCACGATCATAAAATTGTCCAAATTAACATCTTTCTGGTTATAGTATTCATAAATACAGCCTATCTGCTTGTGATATATTTCCTTTAAATCATCGTATGTTTTTGCATTTTTATCAACACTTTCTATTGCATTAATACATTCTATTTGCTCATTATTTAATAGTCCTTCTTTAACAACCATACTTAAAATATAGTTAACATATTTATTCAAAAATGCCAAAACCATTTTTTGCTCCTCAGAAACTTCAGAAATTTCTTTTAAATAATATCTGTAATCTGGAATTGCTTCTTCGAGATTAAAACCAAGTTGTTCCTCATGATCGTTCCAAAATCTTTCTGCCATTTTAAGTCGCAAAATATATTTTTTATCATTGTAAATAGTATCTGTCCTTCGTTTCATTTGTTCTATCAAAAAATCAATCTTCTGAAAAAAAGAGACATCTTCCATCACTGATTCTATTCGCTTAACTGAAATAATATTTTCTTCTTCATCTCGAATATTAAATCTAAACAGATCTTTTTTCACAGAATTCTTGAAAAAAATAATAGAAGAATCCATTTCCGGACTGAACCCATCCATTTTATAATTCTGCGTATTATTGTACCAAATATTTTTATTGTCATCTATTTTAAATACACATGACATCCAGCCTTTTTCAATATAATAATCTATTCTTCTCCCAACTTCTTTATCTTCTCTGTCGAGCAAAATATCTCTATTTTCAAAAATCGAAGTATATTCCTCTGGACAGCAGGTTTCTAAAATGAATAAATCCTCATCTTTATCATCTTTTCCATAATAGTACACAAGGAAATATTTTGAAACAAACTTTCCTTCTTCTGCATTAATCATTTTGTCTCCTTTTGATAATATTTCTAACGGTTCATGCGGTTTTTCAGGTCTGACATATATTTCACCACGATTTTTCCTATCGTCTATTCTCTCTCCAATTAAAGACATAAAGGAAGTCTTCCCTGAAGCATTCTTTCCCAGGACTGCATTTATACCTAGAATATTCCCTGGGTAAATATCAAAATAATCCTTATTTCTTGTTATTGTTAAATCTTTCGTCTCAGCGTTATAGCTTACTTCAAATTTATTTGAAAAGGCACACTCCTGCTTTTCAAAAGTTCTGTACTTATCAATATAAATATAAATTAAGTCCATATCCGTTTTAAACTCCTTATCAATCACATACAAATGGTTAACTGCAACACATTATTATTCTACAAGATTTTCATTTTTAAAATCGGTCAAATTTTAGATCTGCTCAAATGTATTTTTATTATACCATGAAACAGTTATTTACTTTTAATATATTAAAAAAGAAGATAAACTATTTTTGTCTATCTTCTTTTCTTTCTGTTAATACGTCTAATTATCCTTTTACTAATTGAAAATTCTTTATTTCAAATGTTCCATTTATTTCTGTTATGTATTCTTCTGCTGTAAATACTGTAAAACATATTTGTTTTATATTTTTCCATACGCTCTCTGTACAATAATTTTGCATTTTGAAACTATATTTTTCAAACCTATTAGATGTTTTTACAAATTCATCTACTATTTTATCTATATTCTTATCTTTTATTTCCAGCTGTATTGCTTTTATACCGTCAGATGCTTTTATTTCAAATTCTATTTTTGTAAGTAAGCGCCAAATATTCTTGCGGATTTCCTGATCCTCAAGTTTTGCCTATAATCATAAAATCTCAGGTTCCGGCAGCTCTGGTTGGAAAAGGTCCTCCCTCAGCATCCACTGCTGCATGGACCATGTATCAGAAGTATACCAATGGACTTCCTCTTTACCGGCAGAAGAAGGACTGGAAACAGTATGGAGCCTAGATCAGCCGGACCATCCTTGACAATTGGATCATCTACTGTTCGCAGAACTATTTCCAGCTAATGTATGATTACTTCCACCTTGAGTTGCTAAAGGTAGCTTTGCAATGGCAGATGAACCCCGGGTTCATGTATTGAACAAGGAAGGGCGCCAGGTCCATGCCCAATCATTCATGTAGCTGTTCCGCGGCGAGAACAGACTTCCAGCGCTCATCCTGTATAGCTGTTCTCCAGCCAGGAGCGGCAGCCATATAAGGGAGTTCCCGGAAGGCTACAACGCATACCTGGAAACGGATGGATATCAGGAATACAACAATCTGCCTGGGATCCGGCGCTGCTCTTGTTGGGTGCATATCTGCCGGTACTTTATCGACGCCGTTCCCAAAGGAAAACAATATGACTACATCTAGCCTGCAGTGCAGGGAGTCAAGTACTGCAACCGGTTGTTTGCCATTGAAGACTCCATTAACAAAAAGTATCCCGGTGATTATGAAAAACGAAAGCAACTGCGTCTCGAAAAGGAAAAACCCGTTCTCGAGACTTTCTGGTCGTGGCTCGATCAGCAGAAACCCGTCCGGAATACCCGGATGGATAAGCAGTTGATTATGTCTCAACCGGCGTGATACGGCGGAGACCTATCTGGAAGACGGACGCTGCAGCTTTACCAATAATCTCAGTGAGAATGCAACCCGGGCATTTGCAGTAGGGCGGAAGAACTGGCTGTTCAGCAGTTGCATGAACGGAGCGAATGCCAGTGCGGTAGTCTACACAATGGTTGGGATGGCAAAAGCACGTGGGCTGAATATTTATGGCAATCTTAAATTTCTGCTGGAGCATCGGCCAAATAAAGATATAATCGATGAACAACTAGCAGAATTGACCCCTTGGAGTGAAAAAACTCCAATCTATCAAAAATCGCATGTGAATTATATTGAATTACTCCAACTCGCAAAAGGCTGGGGTAATTTTGTATCTGACCGCATTAATATTTGGCGCTTACGATTAAACTAGCACAATGGGTTGAATCACATATAAATAATCCACTTTTTGCAGAAACATCTTCACCAAGATATGAATATGTGATGGTTCTTCCGCCGTAATATGCCCTTATCCTTTATCAATCCACATGCTATCATGCGTTAACGCCATTAATTTTTCCCTCTTTCACTTTGCCATCCTTGTTTTGAATACTCCTATTCATTTTTAATATCACTAAATTTTCTTCTACTTTTCTTCAATATATTTTTAATATATGGAGGATACATCGTTTCTATATCCGCTAAATTTTTTTCCCATTCCTTGTTATTAATCTCGTTAAAAAATTTTTTACAATCATTTTCTATCCAAGAATATTGTCTTAAACAATGAAATAACATCAAAACCAGAAAAACTATTTGTAATAAATAGAAGATAATTAAAAAATTTAAAATATTTTTTGGAATTGAATCTGTACTTATTGCTACTTCAAAAAAATTATATGTAAAGTAGATAAAAATAACGAAGATACATGGAAATTGTCCAATAGAACCTATAAAAGAATAACCATTTGCATATACAAAAAAACTTTGCCATAAAAATAAAGGCTTTTCATGATTCCTATTTATCATATTTTCTAAATGTCGTTGATACGATTCTAGGCCTAATATTTTAATTGTATATTTTAAAATATTGTAAAAACTCAGGCAAAAGAAAAAAGGCAATAATAAAAATAATATTTCTTTTACTTGATTATCAGCAATATTCAATATATAGTATACAATTAATGCATATACACCCAATGGGATTGACACAAAAGAAATAAATCCTTGCTGAATTGAAATAATTTCATTCTGTAAATATTTCAATTGCTCTAATATTAACTTTTCTTCTTTTTCAGTTAACATACTCCCAATACTTATTTTATCTCTCATTTCTTAATATTCTCCCCAAACATTCTTAATTACTAATTTCATATTTTTCTTCATTTTCTATAAATCATACTCTTACATTACATAATACAATTTTAGCCCTCCAACATATATAAAAAGCCGCACACTGTTTTTAATCCAATCTCGTTGATTTCTAGAAGTTTATCCACATATGAACCCTTGTTAATCTTTTCTTCAATCCTTTCCACTCCCAACCTTCTGATCTCCAATGGAAATTTTGCCTCCTTAAGTACTATCAGCCTGTTTACTGCATTCAATTTACCATAAACGTCTTTAATTTTAAAAAAGTAGATACTAATCTACCATACGACCCGGTTCTGGATACGTGTAATCTCTCCTTAAGACTGGAATTGTAGATTTGGCAAGTTTCAAATCTATGCATAAATCCCTGTAGAGATATACGGTTAAGAGAATCTTCCATGCTTACTGTCAGCAGAATTTTTGAATACTCATAAATTACACCAGTCGATTGCTCTTACATAATGTGAGTCTCACTTCCAACATTAATCCCAAGAACTAAGGTTTTTTCTGTAATAGATACAATTTTTTCGTTTTATGTGTTATACCTCATTTCAGATACCTTTCATGAAATTCCAGCTTAGACTTGAGCTTTTCAATGAACATCAGGATATTTTTATAATTCGGTATTATCTTGATATTCGCAAATGTGCGGTTTTCTGCATTAATCACTGATTCCATTACACATAAAGTATAATTTGTACTCTGGACATCCATGCTAATTTTTATTATTCTATACTTTCCAAATTTTTAGTCTAATCCTATTAATTGGTAAAATAATTTTCGATATTCCTTCATCTCGGGATATTTACTCAACAAATATTTTGCATTATCAACAATTTCTTTTACATCTTCACCACTCTCATGAGTAAGATGTAATGCCAAAAAACCTTCTTTTCGTGGTACAATCAATCGGTTTCCCCGTAAAAAAATTCTATATGTAAAATCAATATCTTCTTCTCCCCATCCAGAAAAATTCTCATCCCATTTCCCCACTACTTTACAAATATTCATAGGAACAAAAAGAAAATATGACCCCAGATACAAAAAATTAGTAGTAATTTCCTTTGCAACTTTCATTGAATGTTCTGCACTCCAATAAAAAAGATGTGACGGCTGACTATAATTATCTCTTGCAAGAAATATATTTGTTATATACTTAATTTCATTTTTTGACAAAGCCTTATCTAAATCGATTCGCGGCATCCCAAAAACAACATCTTTATTTGCTTGAAATAATTGATATGATATTTGAATACATTTTGGTGCAATTAATGTATCTCCATCACAAAAACATATTGCTTCTACTTCTTTCATCTTTAAAACATAGTCCATTAAAATATTTCTAGCATGTGCTCTGTCTACGCTAATTTTTGAAAGAAAAAATTTACATTTAAATGAAAATGATTTTTTCTTCAACTTTCTTACATTTGCATCAGAAGTATATATTAAAACATATTTGGGTAAAAAAGTTTGAACTTCGATAGCTAATAGCACCGCCTCTATTCTTTCATAATCCGTTTCTGTTGCAACAATACACATGCATATTGGCACTTTTTTTAAATATTTCCCTTTATTTTGATTTCTTTCCACTAAAGCGGAAACTTGCATTGTATCTAATACTTCTATATTATATAAACCTATTTTTTTATCCAATGAAATCTTATATTCTTCTGTTTTAAGAAACAAATATTTATACACATGATTTTCTAATAAAGATTCCATTACTTTTTCTGAAATTGTAATTCGATTAGTATCTAATTTCGTTCTCTTTTTATGTTCCATTTTGCTTGCATAATTCAACACAAGCCCATTCCATAATCCACTTATTGGATTTGTTTGAACTTCTCCTTTTTCAAGACAAACCCTAAACACAATTTGCTTGAACTCATCCGACCAAACGCAAAATTTTTTCCATATATTCAAAAAATTAATACCAAATTCTACTGCACTTTCCGCTGTGGAAAGTCCTAACTCCTCTGAGAAAAAGAGCAAAGCACCATCACCTGTGAATTGAATAATATGAGCCATATTTTTATAAGGTTCAAAAGCATACATTATAGCCTGATACATTTTTTCAACAATCTGAAACGTTGCAATTTGGTTTCGTGAAAGATTTCCTCCTTGCTTATTTTTTTCTATTTCAATAAATTTTTTTGTTGAGCTACACATATCAATTGAAACCGCAACCCCTTGCAAAGGTACGATACCATTCTTCACCTTTTTCATAGTTCTAATCTCCTCATTAACAATACTCTAAAATATTCATAAGGCAGTAACTATAATAAAATAGAGTATTGCTGCACCGAAAACATATTTGACAGCAACATTGAATAAATATATTTTTATTGTCGCAACTGTTGATACTTCGATTATCTGTTTCAGATAATCTTCTTCTAGCTGAATATTTTCAAAATGTACTCCTTTTTTCTCTAACATCCTAATATATTTTTCAACTGAATCTTGTATCCCTATCTTACTATATGTAGCTACAAACACTGACTGATAAAATACACTATTATTTGCATATTTACAGTACTTTTGGTAACACTTTTCCTTAATATACTGAGATCTGTTTAAAAATGGAATAAATGAAATAATGTTAATCAAGCTGCCCCCAAAAGCTATAATTAATAAAAAGGTATTTTCCACTAGCGGTTCATTGAACCAATCTTTCTCCGAAACTAGAGAAATTAAAATAGCTGTCCACACTGCAAATAGTCCAGCATGCTTTACTTCTGCAAACTTTAACCACTCCGATACATCTTTATAAATATACTGTATTTCCTGCATTGCACTCATTTTCATCACCTTTTTCTTGTAGAAATGTATCTTAATTTAAAATTTTGTTATTAGTTATTAACAAATATTTATATATTGAAAAAATCATTAATATGAGATGATATTCTTTCGTTTTTTAAAATAAATTTATTATTTCTTCTACCCTCTATATGTTTTAAATGATTTTTCTATATGAGTTGTATAATCATACACATTATTATATATCTCACCTTGATCTTCTGGAAAAACCAGTTCAACATACACAATGGTATTCTCTGATGTAATAATACATTTCTTATATCTATAAACATTTGCTATCTTCATTGATATTGCATACCAATGCTCTTTTTCCATTCTATCATCTTTATAAAAAATAGTGCCATTCTCATACATTTTAATATACTCTTTAAGAGAGAATTCTGTCGGTATATCCTTATCAAAATATCTAGCACATATTTTGATAGTCGCTCTTTTATCCAATGCAACATACTGTTTATCTTCTTTTGTTGTATTTGGCTGAGATTTAAATGTAGACGGAATATCTATTTGATATTTAAATTTTTCATCTGTATATGTTTCAAAAGTCGGTATTTCGAACAATTCATCTGGTGTTTCTGTTTTGTTGTGGTCAAGCGTTTTTGTAACACTTGTGGCTAAAAAATATCGATTTATGCAATTCGAGCTTGATATGGTGTTTGATACCCATTGAAACTATGTGGGCGCACATGATTATATGTGACATATGCAAATTCCTCCACCATCTGAT
>NZ_BLYI01000046.1 GCF_016586355.1 Anaerostipes butyraticus | reverse complement strand
CCAGCGTTCATCCTGAGCCAGGATCAAACTCTCATGTTAAATGGTTTGTCCCAAGTCAAGAAAGCACTAGCTTCTTATCCTTGTTCATTACTGTTCTATAAAGAACGTTCGTCGGTTTTTCTTTAAAAACCTTCCTGAAAAATTCATCAGAATTTTCAAGGTTGTCTTATTGTTCAGTTGTCAATCTTCATTCTTCCTCCGTGCCGTTCGACACAGCTGTTTTCGTTGTTGTTCACTGTTTCGTGCAACTATTTTAATATATCACATCTTTTTCAGCTTGTCAACAACTTTTTTCAACTTTTTTTGGATGAAATATCCAACGGAGAAGGAGGGATTTGAACCCTCGCGCCGCTATTAACGACCTACTCACTTTCCAGGCGAGCCCCTTCAGCCACTTGGGTACTTCTCCAAGGGTTGATCTCATGTTGTTATTCATGATAACGGAGAGGGTGGGATTCGAACCCACGCGCCCTTGCGGACAAACGGTTTTCAAGACCGCCTCGTTATGACCACTTCGATACCTCTCCACGCGTATATTCTGTTGTTCTTTGCGTCGCTCTCTCGATGACGCTTGTATATAATAACAAACCAGGATATACTTGTCAACATCTTTTTTCAAATTTTTTATTTTTTTCTTTTTTGATGCCGTTTGAACACCTGCATCTGGGCATAAATGACCTTATCATGGATACGATGAAGCACCCGCAGGACCTTTCTTGCCTTCATCAGACTGCCTGCAATTCTCACATCTTCCGGCGTCGTAATCTTTATATTATCATACCCGCCTTCAATGAGTTTTACCGGAACTTTTGCGTATGTCTCAACAACCATTGCGTCATCTGTCGCATTGGTCGCTCCGCTCTCCATTAATTTCTGATAAGCATTCATAACCAGACTGTATTCAAAACACTGCGGCGTCTGCACCTGCCATAGAGTTTTCCGCTCCGGCGTATGAATTGCATAATTTCTCTGATCTACTATTTTTATCGTATCTTTGCTCGGCATTCCAACGACACAGGCCCTGTACTCCATAACATTTAAAATACATTGTTTGATCAGTTCCCTGTTAATCATCGGGCGTGCACCATCATGAATCAGCACGTAATCCGCCTGATTCACAGCTTTTAACCCACAATATACCGAAGCGTAGCGTTCGCATCCTCCTGCTACGATCCGGGTTACCTTATGAAAGTTATATTTTTCTACAATGTACTGCCTGCAGTACTCGATCTCATCCTCTCCTGTTACAAGGATGACCTCATCCACCGGGCTGTTTTCAAATGCCTTCAGGGCATAATATACCAAAGGCCGTGATTTTATCAGCATATATTGTTTGGGAATCCCGCTTCCCATGCGTTTCCCTTCTCCTGCCGCTAAAACAATCGCAACGACTTTTTTCCGCATATCATACTCCTATCTGCTGCCAATTTTTAATCCTGGCACTGCATTTAAATCCCATCCGCTTCTCGTTCCATTCATATATTCATGATATCCGCATACGCCGATCATGGCAGCGTTATCCGTACAAAAAACAGGAGACGGATAGTAAAAATCAATCCCTGCCTCTTTGCACCGCTCTATCATTTTCTCACGAAACGCATGATTGGACGCAACTCCCCCGGCAATCGCCAGTTTTTTATATCCTAACTCAACCGCGGCTTCGACACCATGAGCGCTTAATACATCCACGACTGCTTCCTGGAAAGAAGCGGCAACGTCTGCTTTGTTAACCTCTTCTCCCTTCATCTGACAATGATTCAGATAATTCAATACAGCTGATTTCAGTCCGCTGAAACTGAAATCCATCTTAGAATCATTCACTTTTGCTCTTGGGAATGCGATTGCGTTTTTATCTCCCTCTTTCGCAAGTGCTTCAATCTTTGGTCCTCCCGGATATCCCAGTCCAATTGCGCGGGCCACCTTATCAAACGCTTCCCCGGCAGCATCGTCTCTGGTACGTCCGATCACTTCATACGTCACATAATCCTTCACATTTACAAGATGGGTATGCCCTCCGGATACTACAAGACAAAGAAACGGTGGTTTCAGATCCGGGTGCTCAATATAGTTGGCACAGATATGTCCTTCAATATGATGGACTCCTACCAGAGGTTTTTTCTTCGCAAAGGCAATTGCTTTTGCCTCCGCAACTCCCACCAGCAGAGCGCCCACCAGGCCTGGACCATAAGTTACCGCTATTGCGTCGATTGTATCCAGCGTCTCTCCTGCTTCCTTCAATGCTTCTTCTATTACATAATTAATCTTTTCAATATGTTTTCTTGATGCGATTTCGGGTACGACTCCCCCGTACAGTTTATGCAGTTCAATCTGAGATGAAATAATGTTAGATTTTACAATACGGCCGTTTTCTACGACAGACGCAGCTGTCTCATCACAAGAAGACTCGACCGCCAGTATTTTTACACACTCACTCATTGGTACCTTTACTCCTCCTGAAAATCTAAAGTTATCGTCTTTCCATCTTTTCCCGGGACGGCATTTGGGTAAATTTTACGGACCTTCCCCATAAATTCCTCCGGCCGTACCAGAGACGGACTGTAATGGGTCAGCCATAAACGTTTTACACCTGCCTCTTTTGCAATCCTGGCTGCTTCGTAAAACGTCATATGTTTATATTCTCTTGCTTTGGCTTCTTTTCCATCTTCTCCGTACATTCCTTCACAAATCAGCAGATCTGCATCAGCGGCATGTCTGACAATGGCAGGCACCGGCCTGGTATCTGTACAATACGTAAGCCGGATCCCTTTTCTTGGTTTTCCTAAAATCATATCACTTGTCAATACACGCCCATTTTCATCTTCCAGGGTTTCCCCCTTCTGAAGCCGGTTCCAGTATTTCATCGGAATATCATTTTCCCTGGCCTTGCATGGATCAAATTTGCCCGCACGTGGAATTACAACACTGTATCCATAGCAGATTACATTATGTTTCACCTGGAATGCCTCGATCGTGTATCCATCCATCTCGATCCTGTGCTCTTTTTCCTTCAGCTCATAAAACCGGATTGGAAACGGAAGTTCCGGCGCAATGATTCTTAAAGAGTTTACCACCTTTTCCACACCGCGGGGTCCTATGATCAGAAGCGGCTCTGTTCTCTCCGCATTTCCAAGGGTCAGTAAAAGACCCGGCAGTCCGCTGATATGATCCGCATGAAAATGTGTAAAACAGATGGCATCCAGCGGCTTAACGCTCCATCCTCGGTCTTTAATTCCTACCTGTGTTCCTTCTCCGCAGTCAATCAGCAGACTATGTCCCTGAAAACGGGTCATGCACGCAGTCAGCCTGCGGTACGGCAGAGGCATCATGCCTCCTGTTCCTAACAAACATACATCTAACATATATCATCCTTTATGACAAAACTTCACTTTTTTCAGTTACTTTCGGAGATATCTCAAACTGTTTTACGATACGGTCATAGCAACGTTCACATATCTTAAATTCATGTATTTCCGTATCTTTATTTGAAAAATATCCCCACTCTTTTTTTACTTCTATAAAATCAGTTTTTTCGTCAATCTTATTTCCACAAACATTACAAATCATAGTTTCCTCCTCCTTACCAGAATCATTATAAGTCGAAGTTTCCCCTGATTCTACTGGTAATGAATGGATAGGATCCGGATCGTCCCAAAACATTAAAATCGCATCTTCCATTGGATCTGAATAATATTTGGGACGCCTTCCATACTCCTCAAATCCTGACTTTTTATAGAAATTTCTTGCGGCCTGATTGGATTCCCTCACCTCCAGATAAATGGTCTCAACTCCCATTTTTCGGTATCTCTCCCGAAATTCCTGCAAAAGCAATGTCCCAATTCCCATCTTGCGGATAAATGGAACAATCGCAATTCTCTGGAGTTCTCCCTGTTCCAGAATATGCTCCGCCATAATATAACCACTGATCTTATTGCGGTCTCTCCACACATAAATATCACTGGTCTTTTTGTAATAAAATGATTCAATGCTCTCCAGACTCCACGGTTTATGAAATGTAATCCGTTCAATTTCCGCGATCATTGCCAGATCTTCCGGAAGAGCTTTGTGCACATGCCATTCTCTAGCATTTGCTTTCGCTTTTTCCATGGATCCGCTCTTCCCTCTCTCTTTCTGCCTGTGATTTTCTCAAATATTCCGGCGCAAAAGCATCTGCTGTCTGCCACATTCCCTTCTCATAATATACTTCTGCCAGCGCCCCGACAGCTCCGGCTCTCTGCCGATTCACATGGGCAGGCGCGAAGACTGCATCCGTTCCCATAGCCTCTTCGATTTCTTTACGATAAACCGGCACTCCGTCTCCTAAAAATATTACAGGTTCTTTATACTCTTTCAGCTGTTTTAATGTATCCTCGACACTCTGGGCGCACTGTTCTTTCACAACCTCCATCTGAGATCCGTGGAATCGATAAAATCCTGTATACACTTGTTTCCTTCTTGCATCCATCATCGGACAAATCAGACTGTTCACACCAAACAGCTGATATGCAAGTCCATCCACTGTTGGGACCCCAATGATCGGTTTGTTCAGAGCCAGTCCAAGCCCCTTGGCTGTTGCTGCCCCGATTCGCAGTCCTGTAAAAGACCCCGGTCCCATTGCCACTGCGACTGCGTCAATTTCATCCATGTTAAAAGACGTTCTCCGGATCACCTCATCCAGCATCGGCAGAAGAGTCTGAGAATGTGTCAGTTTATTTCCTGTCGTATATTCAGCGATCAGTCTGTCGTCTTCCAGCAGTGCCACGGAGGCTACCAGCCCGGAACTATCCAATACCAATAATTTCATCTATATCTCCTTTATCTCTATATCCCGATAATCAAATCCCTTTTCCAGATCTTTCCGAATTTCAATCCTTGTAAAATGATCCGGCAGAATTTCCTGGATCAAATCTGCCCATTCAATCAGACAGACACCATTTCCATATATATAATCTTCGTATCCAATCTCATCCATCTCTTCAATATCGCCGATCCGATAGACATCAAAATGATAGAAAGGCAGTCTGCCTTCCTCATATTCTTTTACGATTGTAAATGTAGGACTTGAGACTGCCTCTTCAACTCCAAGCCCTTTCGCCAGCCCCTGGGTAAACACGGTTTTCCCAACTCCCAGATCCCCATACAGACAAAGCACCTGCCCGGCTTTCGCTTCTTTTCCGATCTTCTCGCCCAGCTGGAAAGTTTCATCTGCGCTATGACTCTGAATGATCATTCTAATCTCCTTTACTCTTCCGTTTTTTCTTCTTTGCCTTCTTCTTCCTTCGCCTCGCCGGAAGCCTTGGCATATCTGGAAATCCCTGAATCTTTCTGTGTCTGTCTGACAGGATTTGTTCTTGCTGCTCTGACATGTTCTTCAATATACTTCATGATTTCCTGTTTCTGGCTTCCCATGGCTTCATCCGGAAAAACGAATGCCTGCTGTTTCCCGGTATACAGAATATAAAGTCCGAAACTATGCCTGATCTTCATAATACGGTTCCACTCAATGATTCCTGTGTCATCTCCAATTTCAACAAAAATCCCATCCTCTTTCATCGTATAATAAGACGGCTGCTGATACGTAGGATGGGTGTCGGCCTGTTTTTTAGCTTTCTGGTATAAAATAAGCGGATTGATCACTACAAGAAGCAGAAGAATCAAGGCTCCTGTTACAATGTAAGTCCAGTCCTGGCCCTGAGCGATTCCTCGAATGCACATAAAAAATCCTACAATGATCATAACAATGGAAAAAATTCCTGATGCTCCAGAATACGTGTACATCATGGAAAATTTAAAAATATCTTTTGCTGTCAGCTGTGTTTGAAACTTCATGTTCTTTCTCCTTTTTCCTATTAATGAGATATTATAGCATAATCCTGGGTATAAAACCAACCTTTTTACAAATACTATGGATATAAAAAAATGATGGAGGATCAATCATGAGAGCTACAGGTATTGTACGAAGAATCGATGATCTCGGACGCATTGTCATTCCAAAAGAAATACGTAAAACTATGCATATCCGGGAGAGCGATCCTTTGGAAATCTTTACAGAACGGGACGGCGGGATTATCTTGAAAAAGTATTCTCCGATCGGAGAAATGAGTCCTTCCGCACAGCAGTTTGCAGATGCGGTTGCCGCTTCTCTTCCCTATACAGTTTGTGTTTGTGACCAGGATTCCGTAATCGCGGCTGCTGGTCCCAACGGAAAAAAACTTCTTGGGAAAATACTTCACCCCCAGGCCGAAGACGCCCTTCACGACAGAAAACAGATGATTCTTGCAAAAAAAGATTCCGGCTTCTTCCCCCTGGTTTCAGATTTTCCTGAAGAATTTGCTGAAATTGCTTTTTCCACCATTATCGCAGAGGGAGACGCCATCGGTCTGGTATGCCTTCTTTCCAATGAAGGAAATTTTACTGACCAGGATCTTTTAACGGCCCGGATTGGCGCCTCCTTTCTTGGAAAACAGATGGAAGATTAAAAAAAATTCCCGACCGGACGCCGGATCCTCTGAATCAATGGACGTTCCATCGGGAATTTTTCAGTTTCAGGACGCCGGATGCGTTTTCTGAAGATATTTTTTCAGATACTGCCCTGTATAAGAAGCTTCCACTTCACAAATTTCTTCCGGAGTTCCGCTTGCCACAACGGTTCCTCCTCCGGAGCCTCCCTCCGGCCCCATATCAATAATATAATCCGCGGTCTTGATCACTTCCAGATTATGCTCAATTACAATCACTGTATTTCCGCCTTCTGTTAATTTCCCAAGAATGTCGATCAGCTTGTGTACATCTGCAAAATGCAGTCCTGTTGTCGGCTCATCCAGGATATAAATCGTTTTTCCTGTGCTTCTCTTGCTTAACTCGGAAGCCAGCTTAATTCTCTGAGCTTCTCCTCCTGACAATTCTGTTGACGGCTGTCCCAGCCGGATGTAACCCAGCCCCACATCTCTCAGCGTCTCAATCTTTCTGCGGATGGATGGAAGATTCTCAAAAAACGTACATGCTTCATCTACCGTCATATTCAGCACATCATAAATACTTTTTCCTTTATATTTTACCTCCAGGGTCTCCCTGTTGTATCTTTTGCCATGGCAGACCTCACATGGAACATAAACATCCGGAAGAAAATGCATCTCAATCTTAATGATTCCATCTCCCGCGCAGGCCTCACATCGTCCGCCCTTCTTATTGAAACTGAAGCGTCCTTTGTTATAGCCCTTGGCTTTTGCATCTTTTGTCATAGCGAACAGTTCTCTGATCTGGTCAAATACTCCTGTGTAAGTCGCCGGATTAGAGCGGGGTGTTCTCCCGATTGGCGACTGATCGATATCAATAATCTTATCCAGCTGGTCAAATCCAATGATATCATCATGCTTTCCTGCTTTTGTCTTGGCCCGGTTCAGTTCCTTCGCCAGTCTTTTATATAGAATCTGATTGACCAGGGAGCTCTTTCCTGATCCGGACACTCCCGTCACACAGGTGAACACTCCCAGCGGGAATTCTACATCAATATGTTTCAGATTGTTCTCTGCAGCTCCGACTACTTTCAGAAAACCTGTTGGTTTCCGTCTCTCCTTTGGAACCGGAATCTGGATTCTTCCGCTTAAGTACGCTCCGGTGATGGAATTTTCATTTTCCATGATCTCCTCCGCAGTTCCCTGCGCAACCACTTCTCCGCCAAATTCTCCCGCTCTCGGTCCGATATCCACAATATGATCTGCCGCAAGCATCGTATCTTCATCATGTTCCACTACGATCAGCGTATTTCCAAGATCTCTCAAATTTTTCAGCGTCCGGATCAGTTTGTCATTATCTCTCTGATGCAGTCCGATGCTTGGCTCATCCAGAATATATGCAACTCCTACCAAACCAGATCCAATCTGAGTCGCAAGACGGATTCTCTGGGCTTCTCCTCCCGATAACGTTCCTGTCGCCCGGGTCAGTGTCAGATATTCCAGTCCGACATCATTCAAAAATCCAATCCTTGCCCTGATTTCTTTTAGAACCTGTGCCCCGATCAGCTGCTGTCTCTCGGTCAGTTCCATCTGATCCAGGAAAGCCGCCAGTTCACCTACGGACATATCACACATTTCCGCAATGTTTTTATCCGCCACTGTCACTGCCAGAGATTCTGCCTTCAGACGCTGTCCATGACAGGCATCGCATGGCGTGATCGTCATAAAAGCTTCATATTCTGCCTTCATTCTCTGGGAAGACTCACGGTATCTTCTGCTTACGTTCTTTATAATTCCTTCAAAAGCAACATCATAGACACCTTCTCCCCTTTGTCCTTTATAATGAACTTTCACTTCATGCCCGCCGGTTCCATACAGCAGTATATTTTTTATTTTTTCCGGATATTCGCAAAATGGTGTGGACAGATCAAACTGGTACTCCCTGGCCAGCGCGTCAAGGATCGCCCTGGTATAACTTTTTTTATCGGTACAGGACTGCCATCCGAATACCTGGATCGCGCCCTCATCAATACTCAGCTTCTGATCCGGTATCATAAGATCCGGGTCAAATTCCATCTTATATCCCAGACCATGGCAGACCGGGCAGGCGCCAAATGGATTATTAAATGAAAAACTCCTCGGCTCGATCTCGTCAATGCTGATTCCGCAGTCCGGACAGGAAAAACTCTGACTGAAATTGATCGGCTCTCCGCCGATGACGTCTGCCGTCATCAGGCCGTCTGTCAGATTCAAAGTTGTTTCGATGGAATCTGTCATTCTTTTTTCCACTCCCGGCCGGATTACGAGACGATCCACCACAATCTCTATATTATGCTTTCTATTTTTTTCCATTGGAATGTCTTCAGAAAGATCATAAATACTTCCATCCACTCTGACACGGACATAACCGCTTTTCTTGGCATTCTGGAAAATCTTCTTATGCTCTCCCTTTCTTCCCCGTACGATTGGAGCCAGAAGCTGGATTCTTGTTCCTTCTTCCAGCTGCATCAGACGGTCTACCATCTGGTCCACTGTCTGCCTGCTGATCGGCTTTCCGCATTTTGGACAATGAGGAATTCCAATCCTTGCATAAAGCAGACGGAAATAATCATAAATCTCCGTTACCGTTCCGACTGTGGATCTCGGATTTCGATTGGTGGACTTCTGATCAATGGAAATCGCCGGAGACAGTCCTTCAATGCTGTCTACATCCGGTTTTTCCATCTGGCCCAGAAACTGTCTTGCATAAGAAGACAAAGATTCCATATATCTGCGCTGTCCCTCTGCGTAAATCGTATCAAACGCCAGAGAGGACTTGCCGGATCCGCTCAGCCCTGTCAGGACGACAAACTGATTCCTCGGTATTTCCAAATCGATATTTTTTAAATTATTTTCTCTTGCTCCTTTGATTCGAATGGTTTCGTTCTTCATCACTGCTCCTACTCATCATAATCTCTGTATGCTGTCTTAAATTCTTTTAATTCATCTCTCAGTTTCGCTGCTTCCTCAAAATTCAGTTCTGCTGCCGCCTGATTCATCTTCTTCGTCAGACGCTCTATGATCTCTTTTAATTCTTTCTTCGTCATGGATTCTATGTCTTTTTCGTATTCATCCACAGCCTCTTCCTGATCATCTGATATCCTGATCAGATCCCTGACATCTTTCTGAATGGTCTGCGGCGTAATGCCGTGTTCTTTATTATACTGATCCTGGATCTCTCTCCTTCGGTTGGTCTCTGATATGGCTGCTTCCATGGAATCTGTCACCGTGTCTGCATACATGATCACGTGTCCTTCGCTGTTTCTGGCGGCACGTCCGATAGTCTGTACCAGGGAGGTCTCAGACCGGAGAAATCCTTCCTTATCGGCATCCAAAATAGCGACCAGCGTAATCTCAGGAATATCCAGACCTTCTCTTAACAGGTTGATTCCAACCAGCACATCAAAAACACCCATTCGAAGATCCCTGACAATCTCGATTCTCTCCAGTGTATCAATATCCGAATGGAGATATTTGACGCGGATTCCCACTTCTCTCATATAGTCTGTAAGTTCTTCCGCCATCCGCTTGGTCAGCGTTGTTACCAGCACCTTATGTCCTTTGTCCGTCTCCTTCCGGATCTCTCCCAAAAGATCATCAATCTGTCCGCTGACCGGTCTCACATCAATCAGCGGATCCAGAAGCCCGGTCGGCCGTATGATCTGCTCAGCTCTCAGCAGTTCATGCTCTTCTTCGTATTTCCCCGGTGTCGCGGAGACAAACAGCATCTGATCGATCTTCTGCTCAAATTCTGAAAACTCCAGAGGGCGGTTGTCCAGCGCTGACGGAAGCCGGAATCCAAAATCCACCAGTGTAGATTTCCTGGACCGGTCTCCCGCATACATTCCACCGATCTGCGGGATGGTCATATGCGATTCATCCACGATCATTAAAAAATCATCCCCAAAGAAATCAATCAGGGTATTCGGCGGCTCTCCCGGTTTTAGCCCGGAAAGATGCCGGGAATAATTTTCAATTCCGGAGCAGAATCCGGTCTCCTTCATCATCTCAATATCAAAATTTGTTCTCTCCGCAATCCTCTGGGCTTCGATCAGCTGGTCATTCTCTTTAAAATACTCCACCTGCTGTGCCAGTTCTTCCTTAATGCCTTTGATAGCCCGCTCAATCTGTTCCTGAGGAACAACATAATGAGACGCCGGAAAGATTGCAATAAAATTCACACTTCTTTTGACTTCACCGGTCAGAATGTCAAACTCCACGATCCGGTCGATCTCATCTCCAAAAAATTCAATTCTCACTGCATCTTCAAAGGTAGAGACCGGAACAACTTCCAGAACATCACCCTTGACACGGAACGTTCCTCTCTTAAAATCCAGTTCATTCCTTACATACTGGATATTGATCAGTTCGTCAATCACCTGATCCCTGTCTTTGATCATTCCAGGGCGGAGGGAGATCATCATCTTCGTATAACTTTCCTTATTACCAATTCCGTAAATGCAGGAAACACTGGACACGACAATGACATCCTTCCGCTCGATCAGTGCCGCCGTAGCGCTGTGGCGCAGCTTATCAATCTCATCATTGACCGATGAATCCTTCTCAATATACGTATCTGTAGACGGAACATAAGCTTCCGGCTGATAATAATCATAGTAACTTACAAAATATTCCACTGCGTTGTGCGGGAAAAAAGCCTTGAATTCACTGTAAAGCTGTGCTGCCAGCGTCTTATTGTGCGCCAGGATCAGTGTCGGCTTATTCAGGGCCTGAATAATATTTGCCATTGTGAATGTCTTGCCGGATCCTGTAACACCCAGCAGCGTCTCAAACTGATTTCCTTCTTTAAACCCCTGTACCAGTTTCTCGATTGCCTGAGGCTGATCACCGGTCGGTTCATATTCTGATACTAATTCAAAATGATCCATGTAAATCTCTCCTTTTTAGCCTGTACAGGCGCTCTCTTTCGCTTATTATAGCAAAGCCGTCTTAAATTGTACAGACCATTTTCGAATGTTTGTTCTATCTTCGCTGGGATTGAAAAAATCCGGCGTCTCTTTCTGAGACCCGGATTTTTTATTCCTAATCTTCATTCTGCAGCACTTCAACCGCTTTCTGAAGCTGCTCATCTGTCTTTGTATTTTCATTATCCTTCACAGCAACATCCGGCTGAATGCCTTTTTTATGAATATTATGCCCTGCCGGCGTATAGTAAGACGCATAGGTAAGTTTTACATAGGAATCATCTCCCAGACCATAAAATCCCTGGACAATTCCTTTTCCGAACGTTTTTTCTCCTACCAGAGTTCCTGCATCTCTGTCTTTGATTGCTCCTGCCAGGATTTCTGAAGCACTGGCACTGTTTCCATTGACCAGAACGCATAACGGCATATTTAACTGATCATCATCTTCTGCATTATAATATTTCTTTTTGCCGTTTTTGTCTTCCGTATATACGATTTTTCCTTTCGGAAGGATATCATCGGCAATATCCACCACTGCTGAAAGCAGTCCTCCCGGATTATCTCTCAGATCAATGATCAGAGATTTGGCGCCCTGCTTCTGAAGATCTTTTAAACCGTCTTCAAATTGTTCCACTGTGATTTCATCAAATTCGGAAATTGACAGATATCCGATGTTTCCGCTTAACATCTTCGTATCAACCGTTGGATTTTCTACGGATTTTCTTGTAAATGTATACTCTTTTGTATCGTCTCCCCGTTGAAATGTCAGAGTAACTTTCGTTCCTTCTTTTCCTTTTACTTTGCTGACTACGTCATTTAAATTAGCATTCTTTCCAATTTCTTCATCACCAATTTTAGTAAGAACATCTCCTTTTTTAAGTCCGCTTCCATAAGCAGGGCTTCCCTTCAGCGTATTGACTACAGTAATTTCGCCGCTGCTGGAATCTTTTGTCATGGTGATTCCTACTCCGCTGTAGACTCCTTCTGTACTCTCTGTCAGTTCCTTGTACTCTTCCTCCGAATAATAGTCAGAATACTGATCTCCAAGTCCGGCCACCAGTCCTTTATACGTGTAAGTTTCCAGCTGATCCTCATCGACATCACCTTTATAGTATGTCTGGATGGCTCTTTCAATATTCCTTATTTTCTGAACCATCCGCATCGTATCGCTGGCTCCCCAGTAGGCCCGGTACAGAAAAAATCCTTCCGCAAGGCACAGTACCGTCAAAACCGCTATGACGATCTTTGTAATTCTTTTCTTCATGAAATCTTTCCTCCCGTCTTTCTCCAATGGTTCTTATTATAGCAGATTCTTTTCCTTACTTATCTAGTATTTGATTGTTTTCACAAAGAATTCATAAAAGTTTAAGTTTTTCTTGCAATTCAAAAACCCTCATGTTAGAATATCAGCAGATAAAAAATTTATTAGATTGTTGGTTTGTAACCGTAATGGGCAATACCTTTTTATTAATCTTGGAACAGGGGTTTTTTATATCTTTTCTGTTGTCAGGATGAATAGGAAAAGGTGTTGTTTTTTTTGTTTTTAGGAGGTTTTGATCGTGAAGATACAAAAGATACTGAACAATAATGTGGTGATCGCAAGGGATGAGAATGACAAAGAAGTCATTGTCATGAGTCTTGGCCTTGGATTCCGAAAAAAACAAGGCGATCTTTTCCCTCGTGATGATTCTCAGAAAATCTTTGTACTTTCCGATGAAGTAAAAGGCCGCTATGACCAGCTTCTTAGCAATGCCGATCCTCTGGCCGCTGAACTGGCGGAAGATATCATATCCTTCGCCTGCAAAGAAAAAGATCTGTCTCTGAATGATATCATCCATCTTACATTGACAGATCATATTGATGGTCTGCTGGACCGGCTGAAAAGCAATGTTTTGTTTGCCAATCAGCTGACCATGGAAATCCGCCGTGCCTACCGCACTGAGTTTTCCGTTGGCCTGTATGCCATTGACCTGATTCAAAAACGTACCGGATATGCACTTCCACATGACGAGGCAGCATTTATCGCCCTTCATTTTATCGATAACCGCACAGATCACGCAGTCAGCACCGCTGATCTTGAAACGGTTGTGAAATTTGTAAATGATATCATCCGGACCGTGGAAGCCCATTTTAACATCCATCTGGATGAGGACTCCACTCCTTATTACCGGTTTGTAACTCATCTGAAATATCTGACACAGCGTATCATATCCGGCAATCTTTTCCGGGATGACCCGACTCTTTATGACTCTGTTGCAGCAGCCTATCCAGAGTCCGCCAAATGTGTCAATAAAATCAGTACGATCATTACATTTAAATATCACCGGAGCATTTCCACAGAAGAGCGTGCTTATCTGATCATTTATGTGGAAAAACTAACCAGAGAATCTAAATAAATTTCCTCATTTTTATGAGGCATCCATGAGGCTTGTAACCAAGACGAGCGTACGGCGTCGCGGGCAAAACTTCTTGATAAATAACACTATTCACTAAATTTCAAGAAAGGACTATATTATGGATTATTCTACTACTGCCCAGAAATTAATTGAAAACCTGGGAGGACAGTCCAATATCCGCACTGTCACCCACTGTATGACAAGACTCCGCTTTATCTTAAACGATGAATCTGTTGTGGACGATAAAATTGTGGAAAATATTCCCGGCGTTATGGGAATCATGAAAAAGAGCGGACAATACCAGGTCATCATCGGCAATAACGTCGCCAAATGCTATCAGGAAGTTACAAAACCAGGAAACTTTGCGGGATCTTCATCTGCCGCAGATCAGCCAAAAGAAAAGCAGAATCCGGTCAATGTAGCTTTGGATTTCATCGCAGGATGTATGACTTCTCTGATCTCTGCCATCATTGCCGGAGGTCTCCTGAAGGTTCTTGCAATTCTTCTGGGGCCATCCCTTCTCGGTATACTGGAAACAACCAGTGATACTTACATTATTATTAATGCCATTGGAGACGCGGCATTCTATTTTCTCCCGGTTTTTGTTGCCTACACGGCTTCCAAAAAATTAAACTGCAATACCTTCTTATCTGTTATGGTTGCAGCTATGCTGATCCATCCGGATATTATCAGCCTCCTTGGAAGTGATACGCCAACCCGGCTTTTTGGAGTGATTCCGGTTATCCACGGAAGTTATTCTTCTTCCGTTATCCCGGCTATGTTCTCCACGATTCTCCTGAAATATGTGGAAATCTTTATCGATAAGATTACTCCGGAATGGTCCAAAAACTTCTTAAAACCACTTTTGATCGTTGTAATCGTTGCTCCGGTCACATTATGTATTCTGGCTCCGATCGGACTAATTGTCGGAAATGGACTCCAGTATGTATTAAATGGGATTTACAACTTTGCTCCATGGCTGGCGCTTGCGCTGTTTGCCGGATTCATGCCGTTTATCGTAATGACCGGTATGCACTGGGCTTTCGTCCCTGCATCACTGCTTGCGATTGCTTCTGCTGGTTTTGATACCATGCTGCTGCCTGCCATGCTTTCATCCAACCTCGCACAGGCAGGAGCAACATTCGCCGTAGCTTTTAAGACAAAAGATTCTAAAATGAAACAGATTGCCTTTCCTGCAGGAATTTCCGCACTGCTTGCGGGAGTTACCGAACCTGCCATGTATGGAGTTACCTTAAAATTAAAGAAACCAATGTACGCAGCCTGTATCGCCTCCGGCATCGGCGGATTGATCACCGGCCTGGTACAGTTAAAAGCATATGCTTTTGCAACGCCATGCCTGACTGCCATTGTTCAGTTTGTAGCTCCGGACGGCGGACAAAACTTTATATACGCATGCATCATTGCCGCAGCCGCCTTTATTCTGGCCTTCATTTTCACATTCATTGTAACGAAAAATGAGGCCCCTGCCGAAGGTTCTGATAACACGGCCATTATGACGGATGCTGACACAGCAGAACCAGCTGCCAGCAGTCAGCCGGCAGTTGCAAATCCTCTGACAGGAGAAGCCATCCCTCTGGAAAATGTCAATGATCCGACATTCGCAGCCGGTATTCTTGGACAGGGATACGCTGTGATCCCTTCCGAAGGAAAAGTATACGCTCCGTTCGATGGTTCTGTGGAAACCCTGATGGATACCCATCACGCCCTGGGACTTACTTCCAGACAAGGTACAACCCTCCTGATCCATGTAGGACTGGAAACCGTATCACTGGGCGGAAAATACTTTACGCCTCATGTGAAACAGGGAGATACCTTCAAAAAAGGAGATCTGCTGTTAAGTTTTGATCTGGACTCCCTGAAAAAAGAAGGCTTTGACACTTCCACTCCTGTGATTGTGACCAACACAGACGATTATCAGGAACTGAAACTTACAAAAACCGGCGCTGTCAATGCCGGTGAAGAAATTTTAACATTAACCAGATAACCCAGCCACACAGAAAGGATACCGATTATGTCAGTTTTTAAAGATGGATTTTTATGGGGCGGCGCCACAGCCGCCAACCAGTGTGAAGGCGCGTGGAATGCGGACGGAAAAGGCATTTCCGTCGCCGACATCTGCACCGGCGGAAAATTCGGTCAGTCAAAGACCATCACTCCGGTTCTTCAGGAAGGAACCTTCTATCCAAGCCACGAAGCCATTCATCACTACGAACGTTTCAAAGAAGATATCAAATTGTTTGCGGAAATGGGCTTTAAGACCTATCGCTTCTCCATTGCATGGACAAGAATTTTCCCAAATGGAGATGAATCTGAACCGAATGAGGCCGGTCTGCGCCATTATGATGAAGTCATTGACGAATGTCTGAAATACGGCATCGAACCGCTGATCACCATTTCTCATTATGAGGTTCCTTTCGGCCTCACTAAGAAATGCAACTCCTGGGTCAGCCGTGAAATGATCGATTACTTTATGAACTACTGTGAGGCGATTTTCCAGCGCTACAAAGGAAAAGTCAAATACTGGCTCACCTTCAATGAAATCAACAGTTCCGTAGCGCCTATGGGAGCGCTTCTGAATCAGGGAATCTTAAATGATCTGGAACATCCGACGGAATTTATGAATCAGCCGGATATTCCGCAGCAGCGGTATCAGGGGCTTCATCATATGTTCCTTGCCAGCGCAAAGGCTGTAAAACGAGCCCACGAAATTGATCCTGATTACAAAGTCGGCAGCATGATGATCTATTCCTGCTCTTATCCGCTGACCTGCAATCCGGATGATGTCCTTGCCAATCAGGAATATAACCGGATCCAGAACTATTTCTGTTCTGATGTCCAGTGCAAAGGAGCTTATCCGGCCTATATGAACCGGTTCTTCCGTGAAAATAACATTGTGATTGAAAAACAGCCTGGGGATGATGAGATTTTGAAAGAAGGCACCGTAGACTTTCTGACATTCTCTTACTATATGTCTTCCTGCCAGTCTGCCGATCCGAACGCAGAAAGCGGCGAGGGAAATATTCTCGGCGGTGTACCGAACCCTTATCTGGAAACTTCCGACTGGGGATGGCAGATCGATCCAAAAGGTCTGCGCTACGGCCTCAATGATCTGTACGACCGCTACGGTCTCCCTCTGATGGTTGTGGAAAACGGCCTGGGAGCGAAAGATACCATAGAAGAAGACGGTTCCATCAATGATGACTACCGCATCGATTATCTGCGCCGCCATATCGAGCAGATGAAAGAAGCAGTAAAAGACGGTGTCGATCTGATCGGCTACACTCCATGGGGATGCATCGACCTGGTATCCGCTTCCACCGGAGAATACGCAAAACGCTATGGTTTCATCTATGTCCGCCGCTACGACGACGGTACTGGTGATTTTGCCCGGCTGAAAAAGAAATCCTTCTACTGGTATCAGAAAGTCATCGAAACTAACGGTGAAGAATTATAAAACGAAAACTCTGCAAATTTGGAACACAAAAAGTAAGGGGGGGCAGGTAAGACTCATATGAGTCTTACCTGCCCCTGGCATTTTCCCTGCAAAATATGTACCTTTACAGATAATTCATTGGATTTACATAGCTGCCATTCTTCTTCACAACGAAATGGAGATGTGCTCCGGTTACCATTCCTGTCGCTCCGGATTTGGCAATGGTCTGTCCCCGGGTCACATGATCACCTGCAGAAACCAGAAGTTTGGAACAATGCAGATACATAGTCTCGAGACCATTTCCATGATCAATCTTGATATAATATCCATTATAAACACTGTATCCGGCCACCTCTACCGTTCCGGAAGCTGCTGCCACCAGTGTGGTTCCGGTGCTGCACGGAATATCAATTCCTCCATGAAGCTTATATACTCCCGTTACCGGATGTACCCGGTATCCATATCCGGAAGAAATCGTATGGAGAGACGGTACCGGCCATAAAAGTGTACTGGAGGAACTTGTACTGCTGGTACTTGTGGATGTACTTGGCTTTTTACTGGTGCTTGTGGAAGCACTTGGCTTTTTGCTGGTGCTTGTGGAAGCGCCTGGTTTTTTGCTGGTGCTTGTGGAAGCGCCTGGCTTTTTGCTGGTGCTTGTGGAAGCACCTGGCTTTTTACTGGTGCTTGTAGAAGCGCCTGGCTTTTTACTGGTGCTTGTAGAAGCGCCTGGCTTGCTGCTGGTGCTTGTGGAAGCGCTCGCAGTATTTTCTGTACTTGCAGAAGCGCCTGTACCGGCTGAAGTTTCCGTACTGCTGCCTGTATCTGCAGATGTGCTGTTCTGCTGAGCGCTTTCTGTGCTTATAACTGCCGCAGCGCTGTCTGCCTCTACATAAGCTGCATCTTCATCCTGCTGCTCAGCTTCTTCATATACTGCCAGCAGTTCTTCATTCTCACTCAGTTCCTTCTGGTATTCCTGAACCTTTTCTTTCTTTGCCGTCACCACCTTGTCCAGCTGATCTTTCTCTTCCTTCGTCTGATCCACCAGTTTTGTAACTTTATCATAGTCCTCTTCCAGCTTCTGGGACGCATTTTCAATGGTTTCTTCTGTTTTCTTCAGCTTTTTGAACATATTGGAATCATATTCTGCTACTTTTGAAACATACTCTGCTTTTGTAACCAGTTCCTGAAAAGATTCTGATTTCAATATAATTTCCAGATATGCGGTATCTCCATTTTCATACATGAATTTGATCCGCTTTTTCATTGTTTCATACTGCTTTTCTCTGGATTCTTTGGCTTCTTTCAGTTCTTCTTTTGTCTCTTTGATCTGCTCTTCCAGATTATTCTGCTTTTTCACATATTTCTCGTACTTTTCATTGCTTTCGCTTACCTTCTTATCCAGCTGCTCAATCTCATCTGCCATCTGAGCATTAAGATTCTCCAGCTTCTGCGTCTTTTTCTGAATCTCATTTTTGCTTCCTTCTGCCCAGATATCTGTCCGATATGTTCCTGTCGCTAAAGAGCATGCCGCCATCATTGCCGCAGCGGCCAGCAAGACCCTCTTTTTCTGCATAAAATATTCATCCTTTCTTATACTTTCAAATATTTTCTAATCGTTATGGAACTGCCCAAAAGACCGATCACCAGCCCTACAATCAATGAGGCCGGAATCAGATACATCATAATCTCACGGACTGAAACAAATTCCATAAATGAAGTTACCACATAAAACTTCTCCGCCATCCAGGATATGATGTGATGATATCCAAAATAGATAATCAGGATTGGAATCGCAGATCCTGCAATCCCGATGATCACTCCTTCCATGTAAAACGGCGCTTTGATAAAGCCATTGGCAGCCCCGATCAGCTTCATGATCGCAATCTCATCTTTTCGGACAGTGACTCCGATGGAAACTGTGTTGCTTACCAGGAAAATAGAAACCCCGAATAAAATAAGAATCAAAGCGGCGGCTACATAAGTACCAAGAGAATTCAGTTTTGCCGCTCCTTCTGCCGCAATTTCTGAATACTGCACTTTCCGGACGCCTTCTATCTTCTTTAAGGTTTCCGCCACTTCTTCATGATCAGCGACTTCATTTAAAGTTACTTCATAGGAATCTGATTCGCTCAGGGGATTGTCTCCCTCAAAGCCTTCCAAGAGGTCTTCATTTCCTTTGAAAACCTCTTCTTTGTACTGTTCCCACGCTTCCTCTGCGGAAATATAAGTAACACTGTCTACATCTTTGTTCTTTTTGATCTCTTTTCCAATCTGATCTTTCCTCTCCTGGGAAAGTCCTTCATCAAAGAAAACTGAAATGCCGACAGACTGCTCCACTTTATGCACTGTAGCTCGTACATTCAGTACAACGGCAAGAAACACTCCGATTAAAAACACACATGCGATCGTCGTTCCGATCGATGCGAGTGAGAACACTTTATTGCGAAAAATACTCTTGGCTCCCTCTTTTAGTCCATAAAAAAAACGTCTAAATATCATAAGACCCCCTTGCTTCGTCCTGTTCTATCCGTCCATCTTCCAGGGAAATCACTCGCCTGCCCATTGCATTGACCAGATCCTTGTTGTGAGTTACCGTTACAACTGTCGTTCCTCTTTTCTGAACCTGATCAAGGAGATCCATGATCTCTCTGGCTGTAACCGGATCCAGATTGCCGGTTGGCTCGTCCGCAAGCAGCAAAAGAGGATGGTTGACCATCGCCCTTGCGATTGCAACCCTCTGCTGCTCTCCTCCGGAAAGTTCCCCCGGAAATGCTTTCAGGCGGTCCGCCAGACCAACCAGATCCAGGACATTGAGCACCTGGCGCTTCATATGACGGTTCGGCGCCTCTACAACTTTCTGCGCAAACGCTACATTGTCATAAATGTTCCTGTCCTGCAATAATCGGAAATCCTGGAAAACAAACCCAATCTGACGCCGCAGATAAGGAATCTTTCTTGATTTGATCTTGGCATAATCATATCCATTGACAATGATCCTGCCGCTGGTAGGTTCTATCTCTTTCAGCAGAAGACGCATCAGCGTCGTTTTTCCGGAACCGCTCTTCCCTACCACGAAGACGAATTCCCCTTTGTGAACGTGCAGTGACACACGATCCAGGGCCGGATGGCCCTGTTTGTATTCCTTTGTTACGTTATCTAGTATAATCATAGTCCTAATCCATCGTATCCATATATTTCATGTACTTAACAACCATCAACGCGATCTTAAATGCGATCGCATCCTCAAAGTTTCTCAGATCCAGATTTGTATTCTTCTGGATCTTATCCAGACGATAAACCAGTGTATTTCTATGTATGAACAGCTGTCTGGACGTCTCTGATACATTGAGATTATTTTCAAAAAATTTATCAATCGTAATCAGAGTTTCTTCATCAATCGAATCCGGAGAGTAGTCTCCAAATACCTCCCGGATAAACATCTTGCACAGCGGAAGCGGGAGCTGGTAAATCAGCCTTCCAATTCCCAGCTGATTATATGCGATGACCGTAGATTCTTCATAAAAAATCTTGCTGACTTCCAGAGCAATCTGAGCTTCTTTATAAGACCTGGATACATCTTTAATATTGTCCGCCGGATTCCCGATCGCAATCTTAACATCCAGAATTTCCTCTGCCTCCAAAGCCTGTACAATTCGGGACGCATGTTCAAGAAAATGCCCCTGTGAATCCTCTTCTTCCACCTCTGTCACATACACTACGCTTTTTTCATCCACCGCCGTAATGAAATCAGATTCCCGGATCAGATCCAGCTGCTTCATGGCTTCCACCAGATTATGATCTTTGCCATAGGAAGTCTGGATCAGAAATGCAATCCGTCTTTTCTCTACGTCAATGTACAGCTTCTTGGCCCGGTTATAAATATCCACCAGCAGTAAATTGTCCAGCAGAAGATTCTTCACAAAATTTTCTTTATCAAAACGTTCCTTATACGCAACCAGAAGATTTTCAATCTGAAAGACTGCCAGTTTTCCGATCGTATAATCATTCTCATTCTGTCCCTGAATCAGCAGAATATATTCCAGCCTTTTATCATCAAAGATCTTAAAGTACTGTACCCCGTCGATTACCTGACTTTCGGCCATAGATTCAGAAAAGGATCTGACTTCTTTCTCTACATCGCCAATCGCTTCCATTGTCTGAACGACCGGACGGCCAGACAGATCCATAACGCATAAATCAACTTCCGTTATGCCTTTAATTCCATTAATTGTTTCCTGTAAAACCTGATTCGAAATCATTCCTTCATCAACCTTTCCCTATGTGCCTTCTTCTTTTTCTTTTACTATACAGCATTTTTTACAAGAAAAAAAGAAAAAATCAGGTTTTTTTTACACTCATTGTATATTTTTCACAAATCCTTCTCCCAGAATTTCCCTTGCATCCGTGATCACAACAAAGGCATGCGGATCTTTCTCTTTCACGATCTCCTTCATAACCGGCGTTTCCTTCTTTGAAACAACACACAAAAACATGGGAATCTGCCGGCCGGTATAACCACCATATGCCACGATTTTGGTTACGCCCCGCTTTTTATCGTGTAAAACCATCTCTGCGATTTCTTCTCCTCTGGAACTGATTACCAGAAACAGTCTTGACACTCCCGGACCTTCTGCGATCGTATCCGCAACTTTTGTGATCCCATAGATACAAAGCAGAGCATAGCAGGCATTTTCAATCCCGAATACAAAGGTTCCCAAAAAGACAATCCCTCCGTCAAAGATTCCAAGGAGCACCGCGATGCTGACTGTAGGAAAGCGTTTTTTCATCAGAAACGCGATCAGATCCGTCCCACCGGTGGAATTACCATCTCTAAGAATGATGCCGATCCCTGTACCCATCAGGAGACTGCCCAGTATCAGGTTAACATAAAAATCCCGTGGAAAAAAAGAGAATTTTGGCAGCACTCCCAGAAAAAATGACAGCATAACAGCCCCAAACAAGGTATTCCAGAAAAATTTCCTGTTTTTCTGCCGGTAGGCCGCGATAAAAAAAGGAACATTCAGTATGGTGTTCGCTGCCCATAACGGTATTCGAAATATGCTCCAAAGGATGATCCCTAATCCGCTGAATCCTCCGGTCACAATGCCAAATGGCTGAAATACCGTATTTGTCGCTGCTGCCATACAAAATGTTCCCAGTATTATTTTAAAATAATTCTTCAACCGAAATTCCTCCTAAACCATTTGTGGTTAGTATGGAAAAATTTCGGATTCCTATCCAGAAATCTTAAATCTCATCTTCTGTTCCAAGTACGATACAAATCTTCGCCCCGCTGCTCACCTGGCCTACTTCATATTCCGGGTTCTTAAAATAACTCTTCAGATCCTGACCCAGACCTTTTTCCGCAATGATGATCTTTGTATGAGTCAGCTCTCCCTGCCGGTTTGTCTTGACCGATCCAATGCTGTATCCATCTTCTGTCAGCTTGTCTTTCCATCGGCTGGCAAGACCGGAAATCTTTGTTGAATTCTGAATCTCGATCGTGATGCTCTTAGAAGAATCTTCTGTATCTTCTGTGGCTGCCTCTGTCGTCTTCTCTGTCGATGCATCTTCTGCTTTCAGCACAGAATCAATATCTCCGTCTTCAGCAAGAAGCACATCGAATACTTTTTTCGCCGCATCTGTATCGACTTTGAATTTCCCGCCGCTTTCTTTTCCGTCCAGGAGCAGATAATTAACATCATCTTCCTCAATAGATTGAATCTGTTCCAGATTGTCTGAAACATCACTGTACTTGGTATCGGAATCTGCTTTGGAATAATAATTCTTAACGTAGTTTTCAAAATCAGAAGACGTCATGCTTGTCACGGTCTTAGATGCCTGTACGAGTATGTCCCCAATCAGTTTCATATGGACATCCTCATCCTCGATATTCGCCTCATTGGACACCAGCGCCAGAACCGCGTCTCCATCCACTGTATTCTCACCAGATGTCAGTGTCACAGATTTTCCATCCTGATCTTCATAACTGATGGTCTGGCTCAGATCTGCCTGAATGGTTCCTGCGTCATTGATGATATCCACAAGATCGTCATCCTTGATCAGCTCATAGGAATTGATCGTAATTCCAAGGGTCTCTTCCACCTGTTCCTTCATGGTATTTCCATCATCGTTCATGGCCTTGATCACATCCGATACTTCTGCGGTATCTACACTCTCTCCCAGTTCCTGCTCTACCGCCCGTTTCCCGTCGTCTGTGAGATTCAGCACCATATCAGAGCGAAGCGGAATATAAACCATCTGATTATTTTTGCTGTGATACACGCGGATCGTCATCATGTCACCTGCCTGCATCAGCGCCACATCCACCCGGTCTTTATTCTCTTTTTCCAGCTGCTGGGAAACCTCTTTTTTCTTCTCCTTCGCGAATTTATAAGAAAAGAACTGCCTCACAGCAAAAAAGCTGGCAATTCCACCAACGGCCATCGTCAAAATCACAACAAGAATCCTTGCAAAAATCGCCCCGATCCCTGCTTTCTTTTTTTTCTTTTTTGACATTTATCTGCTCCTTCCCTCTACAGTTTCGTTCAGTATAACAAATTATTCGATTCATTTCAATAATCCGCTATGTTATAATCTTATATAATTATTCTTAATATTTTCTTAAATAAAAAATCGGAGGTTTTTATGAAAACAGCATTAATAACCGGAAGTTCTCGTGGAATTGGCCGCGCCGCAGCACTTTGTTTTGCCGCCAATGGATGGAATGTCGTCATCCACGGATTTCATCACCCCGAACATCTGCGTTCTCTGGAAGAGGCTATCTGTAAACAGGATGTTTCCTGTCTGTCGTTCACCGGTGATATCAGTGATCCCGGTTTTACCGGCGAAATGGTCCGCAGTGCCATTTCCCATTTTGGCGCCATTGACTGTCTGGTAAACAACGCAGGAATCTCCCAGGTCGGACTGTTTACAGACACAACCGTGAAAGACTGGCATGAAATATTGAATACAAATCTTCTGTCTGCTTTTTCTGCATGCCACAGCGTTCTTCCCCATATGATTTCCCGGCATTCCGGAAAAATCATTAATATCTCTTCCATATGGGGAGAAGCCGGAGCCTCCTGTGAAGTCCTTTACTCTGCTTCCAAAGGCGGCATCAACGCATTTACAAAAGCACTGGCAAAAGAAGTCGCTCCCAGCGGCATTCAGGTTAACGCTATTGCCTTTGGCATGATCGATACCGATATGAACCAGGAATTTTCAGAAGAAGACCGGCAGATGATTCGTGAAGAAATCCCCGCCGACTATATTGCTTCCCCCAAAGAAGCTGCTTTGATGATCTATCACACAGCTTTGGCTCCTTCTTATATGACCGGGCAGGTGATCACCTTTTCCGGAGGCTGGTATTAATTCTCTTTCATTGTCAGCTGGATCCTTTTTTTCGCCTCGTCTACACTGACGACAGTTACATCTACCACATCACCGACGCTGACAACTTCCAGCGGATGTTTGATATATTTTTCTGACATCTGCGATATATGGACCAGGCCGTCCTGATGAACGCCAATATCAACAAATGCGCCGAAATCTATGACATTTCTCACAGTTCCTTTTAATTTCATGCCTGGTTTTAAATCTTTCATTTCCAGGACATCCGTTCTGAGGATCGGCTTTGGCAGATCCTCTCTCGGATCCCTTCCTGGTTTTTCCAGCTCTTTTACAATATCTCTTAAAGTGATTTCCCCGATTCCCAGTTCCTGTGACAGCTGACTGTAATCTGTAATTTTTCTGCTGATTCCCCGAACGCCTTCGCCCGTCAGGTCTTCCGGAGAATATCCCAGACTCTCCAGCAGCTGCTTTGTTTCTCCATAGGTTTCCGGATGCACCCCTGTGGCATCCAGCGGCTGATCTCCCCCTGTCACTCTTAAAAATCCTGCACACTGCTCAAAAGCTTTTGGTCCCAGTTTGGATACTTTTATCAGTTCTTTTCTGTTCTGAAATCTTCCATTTTCTTCCCGGTAAGCCACAATATTTTTCGCCACTGCCTTAGAAATTCCGGAAACATATTCCAGAAGAGAAGCCGATGCTGTATTTAAATCCACTCCTACTTTGTTGACTGTGGCTTCTACTACGCCTTCCAGTGCCTTTGAGAGCTGTTTCTGATTCATATCATGCTGATACTGTCCCACTCCGATGGCTTTTGGCTCGATCTTTACCAGCTCTGCCAGCGGGTCCTGCACTCTCCTGGCAATGGAAGCGGCACTCCTCTGTCCTACATCAAAATCCGGAAATTCTTCTGCTGCCAGTTTGCTGGCGGAATATACCGAAGCTCCCGCCTCATTCGTAATGACATACTGTACCGATTCCGGAATTTCTTTCAGCAGTTCCACTACAATCTGTTCTGATTCCCTGGAAGCCGTTCCGTTTCCAATGGAAATTAACGTTATCCCATATTTTCTGATCAGCTGCTTCACTGTTTTTTTCGCTTCCTCTACCTTGTTCTGAGGCGCTGTCGGATAAATCACCACCGTATCCAGTACTTTTCCTGTAGCATCTACGACTGCCAGCTTGCAGCCGGTTCGAAAAGCCGGATCCCATCCAAGGACAACCTGACCTGCGATCGGCGGCTGCATCAGAAGCTGTTCCAGGTTTTTTCCAAATACTTTGATAGCTTCTGTTTCCGCTTTCTCTGTCAGTTCACCCCGGATATCTCTTTCAATGGATGGGGCAATCAGCCTTTTATAACTGTCCTCGATCGCTTCCAGAAGAATTTTGGCTGCATGCCCGTTTTTCTTCTTGATTATCTGTCTGGTCAGATAACCTGCGATCCTTTTTTGATCCGGTTCGATCTTTACCTGAAGGATTCCTTCTTTTTCCCCGCGGTTTATGGCCAGAATCCGATATCCTGCAATTCTGCTGACCGGTTCCTGAAAATCATAATACATTTCAAAAACAGAAGACTCATCCGTTTTTTTCGCCGCAGAAACAATCTTCCCATGATCCCAGGTAGATTTACGAATATAGCTGCGGTATTTGGCATTGTCTGAAATCATCTCCGCAAGAATGTCTTTTGCGCCTTTCAGAGCCTCTTCTGCAGAAGCGATGCCTTTTTCTTCATCGACATATTTTTCTGCTTCCTCTTCTGCCGGCGCCTTCAGCCGCTGGTCGAGAATTGTCTCTGCCAGAGGCTCCAGACCTTTTTCCCTTGCGATCATTGCCCGGGTCCTTTTTTTCTGCTTATACGGCCGGTAAATATCTTCTACAGCAACTAAAGTCTCTGCCTCCTCCAGACTTTCAGCAAGCTGCGGCGTCATTTTCCCCTGTTCTTCGATCTTCTTTGCCACAGTCTCCTTTCGTTCCTGAAGGCTGCGCAGATACATCAGTCTTTCGTACAGATTCCTGAGCGTCTCATCATTCAGGGACCCTGTCATTTCCTTTCGGTATCTGGCAATGAATGGAATCGTATTCCCTTCATCGATCAGCCTGACGGCTGTTTCCGCCTGCTGCCGGCGGATTCCCAATTCTTCCTGCAAAATTTTTATAATATCCATTTTCCCATTCCTTATAAGTCGATGATAATCCTCTGTCCTTTCGGCTGAAACTGCCGGTACGTGACTCCTGCCATGTCAAACATTTTCTTTGACGCCATTGTCGCATCTGAATCTGCGTATTTATCCTGCATATAGATAACTTCCTTCATTCCACTCTGAATGATAGCCTTGGCACATTCGTTGCATGGGAACAGAGTCACATAAACCCTGGCTCCGTCCAGGGAACCGCCGCCGTAATTTAGTATGGCATTTAGTTCCGCATGGCAAACATAAAAATATTTTGTATCAAGAGGCTCTCCTTCCCTCTCCCACGGCATATCGTCATCATTGCATCCGATCGGCATTCCATTGTATCCCACTGACAGGATTTTATTATGATCATTCACCAGGCATGCTCCTACCTGTGTGTGATCATCTTTGCTTCTCTGGGCAGAGAGCAGCGCAATTCCCATAAAATACTGATCCCATGAAATATAATCCTTCCGTTTCATTGATCCTGCTTCCATCCTTTCTTACCTGAAAAAAACCGCCTGAACTGTCTACAGGCGGTTTTTTTGATTGCTACAGTTTAAATGCGCCGTGTGCGGCGATCATTGCCTTTTCCATATCTTCTTTATTTACCAGAACCGTTACACGAATCTCAGATGTAGAAATCATACGAATATTGATGTTTGCCTCATATAATGCCTGGAACATACGGGCTGCCATTCCATAATGGTTGCGCAGTCCCACGCCGACGATGGATACTTTTGCCATCTCTGCAGTGTAGTTGATTCCTTCATAGGCGTCATCCGGAAGATGATCTTCCAGCGCTTTTACCGCAAGTTCCATATCTCCTTCTTTTACTGTAAAGGAAATATCTTTTTTGTTTCCATGACCTACAGACTGAAGGATCATGTCAACATTTACATTCTTTTTAGCAAGAACATTGAAAATCTTAAATGCCATTCCCGGAATATCTTCCACGCCGAGAACAGAAATTCTTGCTGCGTCATCGTCTCCGGCAACACCGCTGATTTCAGAAGTTCTCTTTCTTACGTTTTCTTTTACAACGGTTCCTTCTTCCTGAGTCATGCTGGATCTTACCACAAGCTGCACATCATGCTTCTTCGCAAGCTCCACTGACCTGTTATGCAGGACTCCTGCGCCCAGGGTCGCCATTTCCAGCATTTCATCATAGGTAATCTCAGACAATTTCTTTGCATCCGGCACCTTTCTCGGATCCGCTGTATAAACGCCGTCTACATCTGTATAAATTTCACATGCGTCAGCATGAAGCGCCGCTGCCAGGGCAACTGCCGTCGTATCAGAACCGCCGCGTCCCAGCGTGGTATAATTGTCAAAACGATCCACTCCCTGGAAACCGGTTACGATTACGATCTTTCGCTGTTCCAGTTCATTCAGAATGCGGTCTGTGTCAATTCTCTTGATCCTTGCGTTGCTGTATACAGAAGTTGTATGCATCGCAACCTGAAATGCATTCAGAGACACGGCCGGCACTCCTAACGCGTCCATTGCCATTGCCATCAGAGAAACCGATGTCTGCTCCCCGGTTGTCAAAAGCATATCCATCTCTCTTCTGGACGGATTCGGATTGATTTCCTGCGCTTTGGCAATCAGCTCATCTGTCATCTTGCCCATGGCTGAAAGTACCACGACTACGTCGTTTCCTTTCTGATATTCCTCAATACATCTCTTTGCTACATTTACAATGCGGTCTTTATCGCCTACAGAAGTACCGCCAAACTTTTTCACTACTAGCATCTTCGTGCCTCCTACATCTATCTTCTCTTATTTTTGTAATAAACGGTTCATCAGTTCATATCCGTATTCCATGACCAGCCCTGTACTCCTTGCTGCCGCTTCACTGTATTCTTCCTGAGATCCCAGAGATCTGCGGCTGTCATAGATCATAAACGGAATCGGATCTTTTGTATGTGTCCGGATTGCGATTGGCGTCGGATGATCCGGTCCGATCAGCATACGGAAATCTTCCCCTGCCTTTTCCAGTCCTTCTTTCACAATTCTCACTACCTGGTCGTCCAGATATTCGATTGCCTGGATCTTATGCTCTGTATTTCCCTGATGTCCCATTTCATCTGGTGCTTCCACATGAATATACGCGAAATCATCGCCTTTTTCAAGCAGGGCTTCCAGGGCAGCTTCTGCTTTTCCTTTATAATTAGTATCCAGACCTCCGTTGGCGCCTTCCACATCCAGATTTCTCATTTTGGCGCCGACCGCAATTCCTTTCAGCAGGTCTACCGCAGAAACCATTGCTCCTTTCATTCCGGTTCTGCTTTCAAACTCATCCAGAGCCGGTTTCGTTCCTGCTCCCCAGAACCAGATGCTGTTCGCTTTATTCAGGCCTTTTTCTGCTCTTGCCTCATTGATCGGATGATGATCCAGAATATCAAAACTTTTCTTCATCATCTCACGCAGTTTTTCTTCTTTTGGAAGATATTCACCAATCTTTTTTCCCAAAATATCATGAGGCGGAACCAGATCAGCCATTTTTCCATGATCCCATATGGTCAGGTGGCGGTAGCTGACTCCCGGATAGAATTTGTATTCATCATCTTCCAGCTCTTTTCTTACCGCTTCAATCAGAATCTTCGCCTCTTCGGTGGTGATTTCCCCGGCACTGTGGTCAAGGATCGCTTTGTCTTCATACTCCCCGTCTTCTTCCAAGGTGACAATGTTGCATCTTAACGCCACATCGGTATCTTTCATATCCACACCGATGCTCAGGGCCTCCAGCGGGGAACGTCCGGAATAATATTTCTGCGGATCATATCCCAGCATGGACAGATTCGCCACATCACTTCCTGCCGGAAGATTATCCGGCACCGTATAGGCAATCCCCTGTTCCGCTTTTTTTGCCATCTCATCCATAACCGGCTTATGAGCCGCCTGCAGAGGAGTCTTTCCTCCAAGGCTCTCAATCGGCTCATCGGCCATTCCATCTCCTAAAATAATTACGTATTTCATATCAGTCCTCCAGATAATTCTAGTCAGCTTATTTACTCCATGGCAATGATCTTTACACAGGAAACAGACGCAAGCTGTTCTACCTGCTGGATCATCGCCGATATATTCGTCTGCTCTGAGACAATATCTACACTGACGGTCAGAACTCCTTTTCCATTGATCGGAATGCTCTGATGAATTGTTAAAATATTGGCATGATACCGGGCAAAAACTTCCAGAATGGAAACCATAACTCCCGGCTGATCCTCAATCTCAATGACAAAGGTAATATTTTTCCCTTTTTCTTTTGCGTAAAACGGGAAAATATCATCCTTGTATTTGTAATAAGAGCTTCTGCTGATCCCTACACGTTCTGCCGCTTCCATGACAGACACCGCCTGCTTGGAATCAAGAAGCTTCTGCACTTCCAGTACTTTTAACAAGACTTCAGGAACCGCCTTCTTTTTGATCACATAATACTTTGCATCTTCCATACATCTTTCCTTCTTGTATTTCTGTGGTGTACATTTGTCTTTCTACAGAATACTATCACAGATGTTTTCCGGAATCAATAGGAAATTGGAAGATCTTTCAAACTATATTTTGGTTTTGGCTTCGTTACTTTACATTCCAGCCATGCCTTATCTGCCGCAAAGAAGTCCCGGAATCTCTCATAGTATTCTCTTTGATAGCGGCGGGCATCCGCTTTCACACAAAATCCGTCCATCCCAAGTTCACTGATCAGGAACCCTGTCCTTTTAAAATATTTTTCCTGGGTGCAGATTAAAAACTGTTTTCCTAAAAAAGCATCCCGACACCGGTAAATTGTGGAATACGTATCCAGACCGCCGTCATCTTTTAAAATATCTTCTTCTGCCACACCATGACGGAGCAGGTAATTCCTGCCTGTCTGATTTTCTTTTGCGATTCCTGACACAATGATCTTATCTGCCTTTTTTTCTTCGTACAAAGCCAGTGCTGCCGTCAGCCGGTCTTCCAGAGCATAAGACGGCGTGCCGTCCGGATGGACCAGGCATCCCGGAACAATAATAAAATCTGACTGCGGGATTTCCCCGATTTCTTCCAGAGAATACGTCTTCCGGCTGTTTTTCAGTTTCTTATTGCAGAATAAGGAAAAGGCTCCGCCAGCTGTTCCCGCCGCAATACCCGCTCCCAGCAGATATCCGATCCATTTTCTCATTACTCTCCCTCTTTCTGCTGGTTTTGCTGGTTTTCCCAGGCAAGATACGCATTCATAAAAGGATCCAGATCCCCATCCAGAACCGCAGATGGATTTCCGCTTTCTTCATTGGTCCTGTGATCCTTTACCATAGTATACGGCTGCAGAACGTATGAACGAATCTGACTTCCCCATCCATTGTCTGATACATCGCCTCTGATATCAGACAATTTTTCCAGGTGCTGCTGTTCTTTTAACAAAAACAGCTTTGTTTTTAACATTTTCATTGCCTGATCCTTGTTTTTATGCTGAGAACGTTCGTTCTGACACTGTACGACAATTCCGGTCGGTATATGGGTAATACGAATTGCAGAATCTGTCTTATTAATGTGCTGTCCGCCGGCTCCGCTGGCACGGTAAGTATCCACGCGGATATCTTCATCTGCGATTTCTACTTCCAGATCTTCCTCGATTTCCGGCATAACATCACAGGAGGCAAAGGATGTCTGCCGCTTGCCTGCCGCATTAAACGGTGAAATCCTTACCAGACGGTGGACCCCTCTTTCAGAACGAAGATATCCAAAAGCATTTTCTCCCTTTATCTTCACTGTCACAGACTTGATTCCTGCTTCTTCTCCGTCCAGATAATCCAGAACTTCCGTCTCGTACCCTTTCTTTCCTGCCCATCTGGTGTACATGCGGTACAGCATGCTGACCCAGTCACAGGATTCTGTTCCTCCTGCTCCTGCATGAAGCGTCAGAATCGCATTGTTTCTGTCATACTCTCCCGTCAAAAGAGTCGAAATACGAAGCTTTTCATATTCTTCCTGAAAACTGTCTACTGTATCCTGAGCTTCTGCAGCAAGTTCCTGATCCTCCTCTTCCTCTGCCATATCAATCAGGGTTTCCGCATCTTCAAATTTGGTCTTTAACTCTTCATATTCTTCTACTACTTTTTTTAAACTTTTTACTTCCTTCATGACCTTCTGGGATTCCTCCACATTGTCCCAAAATCCCGGGGCTTCCATGGACTGTTCCAGCTGATCGATCCGCTCTCTCTTCGCGTCTAACGCAAGAGAACCACTGAGGTCCTCCAGTGGTTCTCGAAAAGAGTTTAAAGTATATTTTAATTGTTCTAACTCAATCACTGATAAACTCCTTATTTCTTGTTTTTGCCGCAGCAATTCTTATATTTCTTTCCGCTTCCGCAAGGACAAGGATCGTTTCTTCCTACCTTTGCGCCTTTTCTGACATAAGGCGTCCTTGGTCCGTCAATATCCTTGTTGGTTCCTGTAATTTTCGGCGCTTCTTCTCTTTCGATCTTCTGTTCAATCTGTACATGGAATAAGGCACCTGCTGTCTCCTCTTCAATAGACTTGATCATATCATTGAACATATCAAATCCGACCAGACGATATTCCACAACCGGATCCCTCTGACCATATGCCTGCATTCCGATTCCTTCCCGCAGCTGATCCATATCATCAATATGATCCATCCACTTACGGTCAATGACTTTCAGAAGAATAATGCGCTCAATCTCACGCAGATCAAATCCTTCGAATTCTTTTTCTTTCTGCTCATAAAGATCCACAGCTTCCTGCTGAAGTCTCTCGATCAGTTTTTCAACTTTCTTGGATTTCCTTTCTTCTTCCGTGAGTTCAATTTTCTGCAGAGGGATGATTGGCAGCAGTTCCGCATTCAGAGCAGCCATATCCCACTCATCTGGTGACAGTTCATTGCTGATGACCTGTCTTACCCTGTTTTCCACTGTATCTTTCATCATCTTCAGAACAGACTGTTTCATATTATCGCCGTCCAGAACCCGGCGGCGCTCTTTATAGATAACTTCTCTCTGATCATTGTTGACCCTGTCATAATCCAGCAGGTTTTTACGGATTCCAAAGTTGTTGTTCTCAATCTTCTTCTGGGCTTTCTCAATGGTCCTGCTGATAGATTTATGCTGGATCTCTTCTCCTTCCGGAATGCCAAGGGCATTATATACCGCAATCATTCTCTCAGATCCGAACAGACGCATCAGATCATCCTCCAGAGAAAGATAGAATTTGGATTCTCCCGGATCCCCCTGACGTCCTGCACGTCCTCTCAGCTGATTATCGATTCGGCGGGACTCATGACGCTCTGTACCGATGATCTTCAATCCTCCAAGTTCCGCAACTCCTTCTTCCAGCACGATATCCGTACCACGTCCTGCCATGTTGGTCGCAATGGTAACTGCTCCGATCTCACCGGCATGGGATACGATCTCCGCTTCTTTTTCATGGAATTTCGCATTCAGGACACTGTGCTTGATATTTCGCTTTTTCAGCATTCTGGACAATTCTTCCGATGTCTCGATGGTGATCGTACCAACCAGCACCGGCTGTCCCTTTTTGTGGGATTCAATGATGTCATTTACCACCGCATTCATTTTTTCACGTTTTGTCTTATAAATGGCATCGTTATGATCCACACGGATCACCGGCTTATTCGTCGGAATCACGACAACGTCCATTCCATAAATCTCACGGAATTCCTGTTCCTCTGTCTGTGCCGTACCTGTCATACCAGCCTTCTTGCTGTATTTATTAAAGAAGTTCTGGAATGTAATCGTCGCAAGTGTTTTGGACTCTCTCTTTACTTTTACATGCTCTTTCGCCTCGATCGCCTGATGCAGTCCGTCTGAATAACGTCTTCCCGGCATGATTCGTCCGGTAAATTCATCAACGATCAATACCTCATCATCTTTTACCACATAATCTTTATCCTTAAACATCAGGTTATGAGCTCTCAGGGCAAGGATGATATTATGCTGGATTGCCAGATTATCCGGATCAGCCAGGTTCTCGATATGGAAAAAGTCTTCTACCTTTTTCACACCTTCCGCCGTCAGCATAATCTGTTTGTCTTTTTCATTTACAAGGAAATCTCCGTCTTCCTCGATATCCTCATTCATCAGAATGTCCATCTTGGAAAGTTCTCCGTCGGAACTTCCTCTTTCCATCTTACGTGCCAGGATATCACAGGCACGGTAAAGTTCTGTGGACTTATTGCTCTGTCCGGAAATGATCAGCGGAGTTCTCGCCTCATCGATCAGTACAGAGTCAACCTCATCCACAATGGCATAATGCAGATCCCTCTGAACCAGATCCTTCTTATCAATCACCATGTTATCTCTCAGATAATCAAATCCAAGTTCGTTATTGGTAATGTAAGTGATATCACACTGATAAGCCGCCCTTCTCGCGTCATTGTTCATGTCATTGGTCACAACGCCGACACTGAGCCCCAGAAAGTTATGCACCTGTCCCATCCACTGGGCATCACGGGTTGCCAGATAGTCGTTGACCGTAACGATGTGGACGCCTTTTCCCTCCAGGGCATTTAAATACGCCGGAAGCGTCGCTACCAGCGTCTTTCCTTCTCCAGTACGCATCTCAGCGATTCGTCCCTGATGAAGGATAATTCCTCCGATCAGCTGCACCCGGTAATGCTTCATTCCAATCGTTCGGCTGCTGGCCTCACGAACAACAGCAAAAGCCTCAGGAAGCAGATCATCCAGATTCTCTCCCATCTCCAGACGCTCTTTGAATTCTTTCGTCTTATGTTTCAGTTCTTCATCTGACAATTTCTGCATTTCTTCATCTAATGCTTCAATCTTATCTACTGTCTTGCTGATTCTCTTGATCTCCTTATCGCTATGAGAACCAAAAACCTTATCTAATAAACTCATTTCTTATTCTCCTAACTTCTCAATGTCCATACATGGTTCTATTTCCTCTCTTTTACAGCAATATATAGACTGTCATATTGTAACACTTCTAAATATAAGACGCAAGTTAACAACCTGTAAATTCTCAAAATTCTTTTCCCCCAGGTTTCTTATGAATTCCAGGGCATCTCTTTTCACAACTCCTCTTTAAAAAAACATATTTCTGCTTCTGGCAGAAAGAGAAAAAGAGAGGTCCGAAGACCTCTCTCTCATGAATACAGCTTAAAATTCCGGTTCAATCAGACCGTATGTATTTCCTTTTCGTTTGTAAACTACATTGACTTCAAAGGTATCGGAATTCCGGAATACGAAAAAGTCATGTCCCAGGAGCTCCATCTGGATGCATGCTTCTTCAACATCCATCGGTTTGATTGCAAACTTCTTGCTTCGGATGATCTGGATCTCATCTTCTTCCTCATCATCTTCCATATCCATAAATTCCTGTCTGAAGCTGGTTCCCTCATGCTTCTGATTCATCAATCTTGTCTTATATCTGCGGATCTGACGCTCGATTACATCAACTACAAGATCAATAGATACGTACATATCCTCACTGTCTTCCTCCGCACGGATAATATGGCCTTTCATAGGAATGGTAACTTCTATCTTCTGTCTTCCTTTTTGAACACTGAGGGTAACATTTACGATCGTATCGTCTACCAGATACTTGTCCAGACGTCCAAGTTTCTCCTCAACTGCTGCTCTGATTCCTTCGGTGACCTCAATGTTCTTTCCACTAATAATGAACTTCATGGCTCCCAACTCCTTTACTTTTAATGTAAATTTATTATAACATATAACCCCTGGCAATGAAACAAAATCTTTTTGGAAATACTACACAAAACAAACGTTTCCTTTTTCTGGTTTTTAACAATCGATTTTTGTCGATAACAGACTGTGGATAATGTGGATAACTTTGTGTATAACTATTTTTTGGCTTTTCTGCGTGATTTTTCATGTGGATAACTTTGTGCATATTATGTGATGTTTTTTTTCAAATACTTCTTGCATTCCTTTCTCTTATACATCTGTCACAAATCGTAAAAAAACCCTTGATTTTTAATTTTTTAGTCACCAAAAAAAATACATCTAAATTATCTGAAAATTACATTTTTTGCAGATAACGCTCCACTGACTGAACACAATTAGCTCCATCTGCGACCGCAGTCACCACCTGACGCAGATTTTTCGTTCGTCCGTCCCCACCTGCAAAAATTCCCGGCAGATTCGTGACTCCGTCTTCTCCGGCTTTGATATAGCCCTGGTCATCCATGTCCAGACGGCCTTTCAGCAGATCAGAAACCGGTTTCGTTCCCACGGCAATAAAGATTCCGTCCACATCCAGCGTCTTATCCACATGACTATCCACATTTTCAATTTGTATGCTTTCAACCTTGCTGTCACCGTCGATTTTTGTCACCACGCTGTTCCAGAGAATTTCAATTTTATCATTGTTTTTCACCTGATTCTGAAGGATTTTAGCCCCGCGGAATTCATCTCTTCGATGGATCAGATACACTTTTTCGCACATTCTGCTTAAAAAGACCGCATCCTCCAAAGCCACATCTCCTCCTCCAACGACTGCCGTAATCTTATTCCTGAAAAATGCTCCATCGCAGGTAGCGCAGTAAGAAACTCCCATACCAGCCAGTTCCTTCTCGCCCGGCACACCTAATGTCCGGTGAACCGCTCCGGTCGCCAGTATGATCGTTTTTGTCTGAATCTTCTCTCCATTTTTGAGAATGATTTCCTTTACATCTCCATCCGGCATGATATCTGTTACTTCAGCCACCTGGGTCTCAATCCCAAGTTCTCTGGCATGTTCTGCAAATTTACTGCTCAGTTCCATTCCGTTGGTCTTCGGAATCCCCGGATAATTATCTACTTCATAAGTCTGGATTACCTGTCCTCCCGGCATATATTCCTTTTCCAGTAAAAGACAGTCCAGCATCGCTCTTTTTGCGTAGATTGCTGCTGCCATTCCCGCAGGTCCGGATCCTATAATTACCAGATCATAAATCTTCATTTTTACTCATCTCCTTTTCTTTTATCTTTCTATCATTATACCTTATCCCAAACTGCAATTCCATATTCGCGCGATTTCCATGTTTTTTCTCTCCCCATTCTATTTCCCGGAATTTTCATTTTGATATTTTTCTAAATATCCTTGACTTTACATTGTATGTGCTTTATTATTTAGATAATCTTCTAAATGTTTTTTAAAAAGAGGTGATTTTTTGGGATTTCAGAAAACTTTTAAAGCATTATCCGACAGCACCCGCCGGAAGATTTTAAACCTTCTCAAACACGGATCTCTGTCCGCCGGAGAGATCGGACAGCATTTTGATATGACAGGAGCGACCATCTCTCACCATTTAAGTATATTAAAAGATGCCGGTTTGGTGACTGATGAAAAACGGGGAAAATACGTTTATTACGAACTGAATCTTTCCGTCCTGGAAGAAATCATCAACTGGCTCCAAGATTTTAAGGAGGATTTGTCCTATGAAAAAAATGATCAAGAGAAATAAAATTTGCTTTTTGATTTTTCTGTTTTCCATTCTGCTTGCCGCGGCAGTCTTTCCTTTTCTGGAAAGCCGCATTCCGATCCACTGGAATATGGCCGGTGAAATCGATGGATACGGCAGCAGATTATGGATTTTCACAGAACCTCTGATGATGCTGTTTCTTACCATCCTTCTGGATGTGACCAGAAATATTGATCCTAAGCGGGCCAACTATGTAAAATTTGAGAAAAATTTTGACGGCATCAAGGCGGCTGTCTGCCTTCTTCTCCTTCTGGTCCAGCTCATCACGACTGCTGTATGTCTCGGCATCGATGTGCAGGTTCAGATTGTTCTTCCGATTCTGATCGGCATTCTGTTTATTTATATCGGAAACATGATGCCCAAATTCAAACACAACTATTTTGTCGGTATCAAAACGCCATGGACTCTGGCAGATCCTGAAATCTGGTTTCAGACCCATCGTTTCAGCGCAAAAGTATGGTGCGCCGGAGGATTTTTCATCATTTTGTCCGCATTCCTTCCTTCTCCATTGAATCTGGGCGTCCTGCTGGCTGCCATTTTGATCCTTTGTTTTGTTCCGTTTATTTATTCCTATTATATTTACCGCAGAGGTAAAGATTCATAAAAATTTTACCTGTTTTTTATCCGCTGGTAAATATTCTGTGATATACTTTCGGCAGGAGGAGACAACACAATGACATCTTTTCAATTTCCCACAGAGGGAATTTCTTATACAAAAGCCGAGAAAAAAATCATCAATTATATTTACCAGCATCCTTCTGCTGTGATTTTTATGTCCATACAGCAGTTGTCCGAAGCGCTGGGGATTTCGGAATCTACCATCTCCCGTTTTTCCCGCCACGCCGGATACGAGGATTTCAAAGCGCTGAAACATCATCTGCAGAAATCACTGGAGCCGGATGTTTTAAGCCCCGCGGACAAGATTTCCCGCACGCTTCACACCGACGAGGCTTCATCCTTCAAGAAACTTCTGCAGAAACAGATTGAATATATGGAAGACACCATACGGCAGCTGGATTTTTCGGCCGCCTCCGAGGCCGCCGGACTCCTGGCATCGGCTTCCCAGATCCACATTTTCGGAAAGGGCGCGTCCAGAAGCCTGGCCCAGCTTCTTCATTTCCGTCTGGGGCGCTTCGGCAAATCGGTGCATATGATCCGTTCTGCCGGTTCTGAAATTTTTGAAGATCTGATCCATATCCGGTCCGGCGACTGCGTTCTTCTGTTTGGATTCCAGAAAGTTCCCCTGGAAGTCCGGGTTATTTTAGACTACGCAAAAAAACAGGAGGCTTCCACCATCCTGTTTACCAGTCAGATTTATGACTCTCCGGAGAACCGGGCCTATATCAATTTGTACGCCTACCGCGGCCAGCCGGAGGAGTATCATTCCATGACCGTCCCTACCGCCCTGGCCGACGCTCTGGTGGTTCTCACAGCTGACGCCATGGATATGCCGGTGGATACCCTGAATCAGCTGCATCAGCTGAAAGAATCTTATTCCAAAGAAATACCGCGCTGAAAAAGAGGGAATTCCCCTCTTTTTTATGCTCCTTTTACCAGAAGCGTCACATAATCTCCTCCCAGAGCATTGATCTCTTTCAGCGACTTCTTCAGCAGTCCTGCTGTTTTCACCTGGAAAGACGCCATCTGGGAGATCCGGATTTCATACGCTTCTTTCTCAATCTGCTCACGGATTTCTTTTACTGTGACACATTCTTTCTCAAATACATTGTAAATGCATCCATACTGGAAAGACTGATGGGTGTCACTTCCTGCTGCCACCTTCTTGTCAAATTTTCCGGCAAGTGCATATACCTTCTCTTTGGTGCCGGCCTCATCTTCCGCGATATCTTTCCCATTCAGATCAAAAAAGTCGAATTTCCGGATCAGATGGTCCGATAGTTCCGGAATGTGTCCGCCTTCCCGGTAAGGGTGTCCCGCTCCCACCAGCAGATCATAAGAATCAAAATACCGGCTTAAGGTCTCAAACGGAAGGAAGTTTCCTTTCTCTTTGTATGGCTCCAGTCTCTGGTTTAACTCCAGGATCTGATCGGACGGTCCGATGGAAAGCACGTGGCCGCCCTCCGCAATGTCCGTCTCCATTCCCGGGAATAGTTTAAGGCCCTGATCCGTTACATAACAGTCTCCCTCTTTCTCATAGTGATTCTCCAGATACTGATATATTTCCTGGAATCCGATGGTGTTAAAATGTTCCGTCAGACAGATGGCATCCAGACCGGCTGTTTTTGCCTCCGTCAGAAGCCAGCTGGTATAGGCTCCTGAAAAAGGCAGTTTTTTTGCTAATTTTCCATGGGTATGAAAATCTATCTTCATTTTCTTCTCCTTCTATATAGTAACAGACATGCCTATGCTTCCAAATACCCATACAACAGAGATGGCAATGAAAGCGAAATCATGTTTTACGATTTTTAAACTTGATAATTTCATTCTCTTCACTTCTTTGTTGGAAGCCGCATAACGATATCCCTTCAGTTCCAGCGCCTCCACGGTCGTCCTGGATCTTTTCGCCGTATTCAGAAGCAACGGATAAAAAGCCTGAATGATCACCTTTACCTGATAAATCAGATATTTTATCTTTCCTGAAATTCCTTTTTTCTTCGGCGCCTTTCCTCTCATGCGGTAAGACAGCAGAATATTCTGAAATTCTTCCATGAGAATCGGCAGAATCCTGTAGGCAAATGAAATACTGAAAGACAGGCGCTCCGGGCATCCAAACCACAGGAGTCCGTTGGCAAGCCGGTCCGGATCCAGCCCGGAAAATACTGTAATGGAAGCCATGGAAACGATGGCAACTTTCAGGGTCATGATCAGTACCGGAACGATTGTCTCTGCATTTCCGCCAAAAAACAGCGAAACGATCAGAAGATATCCTGTCTGGGAGAAAACGCCCAGACAGAAGACGAACATAACGAGAGGCGCTATTTTCGCCTTATAGGCAGCAGCTGCCACAAACAGGAACAGGCAGATCAAAAGAACTACATTGTCCAGAAACCAGGGCACGATCCCGAAAAAACAATACCAGATCAAAAGGACGCGCGGATCCAGCCTGGCAATGACGGTATCATCATTTCCATAGGCATTTTTCAGCACCTGGTTCCGGATATAATCAATGGATATTTTATCAAAAATACTCTCCGATAATTTTTCTTTCATTTACACTGCCTCCCTTTGAAATAAACGCAAAAACTCATCTACGGTATAGCAGGAAATCTCCGGACGGATTTCTTTCCCCATCTGGTAAATTTCCGGCGGCTGGATGCCTGCTTCCTTCATAACTTCCCGGTCGTTAAACACTTCTTCTCTCGTGCCGTCTTTTAATAATTTTCCTCCGGACAATACCAGGATCCTCTCTGCCCATTCACAGACCAGCTGCATATCATGGGTTGCGATCATAACAGTATCTGTAATGTTCTTCATATCACTTAAGGTACGAAGGATTTCCTTCCTTGTGGCAATATCCAGATTGGCGGTAGGCTCATCCAGCAGAAGAATAGACGGATTCAGCGCGATGCCGATAGCCAGGGAAGCACGTCTCATCTGTCCTCCTGACAGCAGACGCCCGTCCCGGTCCTGAAGGTCCGTCAGCTGGAACCTTTCCAGAAGCCCTTCTGTTCTTTTCTGATAATTTTCCACATCCCGTACTTTCATGGCATATTCGATATCTCTTCGGATGGAATCTTTAATAAACATTTCTTCCGGATTCTGATATACAAGAGACAGAATCTGGGAGAGTTCATTCATTTCCATTTCTTTGATGTTTTGTCCCTGCAGAAGGATTTTCCCTTCAGACGGCTTCAGCAGGCCGCACATAAGTTTCATGATCGTGGACTTTCCTGCGCCGTTGGAGCCGATCACCGCAATCTTCTCTCCTTTATGGATTTCCAGATTAAAATCATTCAGCACACGGACTGGATCTCCTTTTACGGAGCGGTATTCCACTGATACATTTTCAAATTCCAGTATGGTATTTTCTTCCGGCGGCGCGTCCAGAATCCTGGCTTTCGCCACATCCGTCTGCGGATATCTGCCAAAAAACTCTTTTCCCTCTTCCACGGTAACCGGAAGCACCGTCTCTGCGCCTCCTGCCACGCGATTGGCCGCCAGCGTAACCTGCGGTGGAAAAATATTGCTTTTCTGAAGCTCTTCCACCCGGCACAGTGCTTCCCTGGCCGGCAGTTTCCAGGCAATGCCCCCGCCGCGCATCAGCATTACATGCTTACAGTACCGGGCAATATATTCCGTATGATGCTCGATGACGATAATCGTCTTTCCATATGTCTCGTTCATTGTTTTCAGCACTTCATAAATATCTCTCGCATGAGCCGGATCCAGCTGGGCGATCGGCTCATCCAACACCAGAATCTCCGGTGACAGAGCGGCCGCTCCCGCCAGAGCAAGAAGATGCTTCTGACCGCCGGACAGCTGCCAGATATATTCATCTGTCTTGTGGGCGATGCCGCACATTTCCAGGGCTCTGCGTCCCTTCTCCTCATAATCTTTTACGTCAAAATTCAGGCACGCAAAGGACGCGTCATCCAAAACCGTCGGCCGTACGATCTGATTTTCGAAATCCTGATACACATATCCGATTTTCTGCGCCAGATCACCGATTTCACACTCTCTCGTGTCAAGACCTCCGATGACAACCTTTCCTTCCATGTCGCCCGCTGTAAAATGAGGGATCAGACCGTTGAGTGTCTTACAGAAAGTGGATTTCCCGCAGCCGTTGTTTCCAACGATTGCGAGAAAATCTCCCTGTTCGATCTCAACTGATAAATTTTTTAACGTTGGTTCTTCGGCACCAGGATAAGTAAATGTCAAATTCTCAATCTGGATCATTTTACATCTCTCCCTGCACCGCTTCAGTCCTTCTGGAATTTTTCAGGATTCTGGAACAGACCAGAATTACCAGAACAGCTGCAGCAGCAATTCCTACAATAAACGCCGTGGAACTTTCTGCCCAGGAGGCTTCCCAGTCGATCAGAGACATTCCGCTCTCCGCCAGAAGCTCGGCTCCCACTGCTGCCGCGAAACCGATCACTGCTCCTGCGGCAGCTTTTGCTGTCATACCCGCGTCTCCTGCCGGAAGATTCTTCTCATCTCTTGGTTTCAGTCCCAGAAGCGGCTCGATTTTTCCGTATAATCTTGGGACAAGGAATACTGTCGGCAGCATACAGAACAAAATTCCTGAGAAGAGCACATCATTTAAGAAGGCAAATCCTTCGGTAAAGAAAACGCTCTGCGGAAGTCCCGGCACCGCTTCGAAATCAGATACCGCAAGCTGTACTTTCAGGATATCTACAACACATCCCATAAACTGCTGGAGAATCATTCCGAAAATAGATGCAGCCGCAACGGCTTTCCGGTTCTTCGGATTCTTTACCAGTCTTCCTGCCACATAAATTCCGATGGTCAGGGTAATGAATTTTTCCAGTTCTCCCAGACCTCCGAATTGTCCCAGCATAATCTCGCTGAATACGATTTCCCCTGTGGCCGCTCCCAGCGCTGCGGACATCGGATCAAATAAAATAGCCAGTGTCAGTGGAATGAACAAGAAATATTCCACTGAAAATTCCACGATTCCCACCTGGAATGACGGAATTAATTCTGTAAATAACGTTGCTAATCCATAAAGCGACATGCTTAAAACGAAAACCATTAACTTCTGTGACTGTGTAATGTTTGCTTTTTGATTCATCTCTTTCCTCCCTGTCAGTCAGTCTGTCTCTTTTCTACATGACCTATCATATCAGCCTCATGTAAATTATTCTCTCATTCTTTAGTAAAATGAAAGTTAAATATCATTTTAAACAAAAAGGAAATTTTTATTTCATTTTTATCAAAAAACTTTCATATTCGTTTCAGCATGCCGCCTATTCTATTTCTTATTTTTTGTTTTTAGCGTTTTCTTCTTATCCCTGGTCAGCTCCAGCAGCATACCGCTGTATGGAGGCAGCGCCGCAGTGATCTTTGACGTCTCCTTTCCTCTCTCTATCTCCCATATTTCTTTTCCTTTCGGCGTTTCTCCGCTCCAGCAGTCCCAGTCAGTGTGCAGGATGCATTTTCCTTCCCAGCTTCCATCGATCTCCAGTTCATAATCTTCCTGCTCCCGATCTGAAAAATTAAAAACTGCCGCCAGCATCATTTCTCCTGCGCCGCGCCCAATGGCATAGATGCACCGTTCTTCCTGATGGCAGTCCAGCCACCGGAAATAATCCGGATCATAATCCTCATGCAGCGCCGTTTCCTTTTGATAAATCCGGTTCAGTTCTTCCATATAATGATGAAAAGCGTCATGAATCGGATATTTCAGTACACTCCAGTCCTGTTCCTGTTTTTCTGTCCATTCCCGGAGCTGTCCAAACTCATTTCCCATAAAATTCAGCTTTTTCCCCGGATGCATGATCATATACAAATACATGGCTCTGGCCTGAGGGAACTTCCCTTCATAATCGCCGTACATTTTCTGCAGGATCGTTGCTTTTCCGTGAACAACTTCGTCATGGCTGAATTCCAGAAGATACTGTTCATTCCAGAAATACATCATAGAAAAAGTAAGCTTATGATAATCTCTGCTTCTGTACTCAGGAGGCGTCTGAAAATATTCCAGCGTGTCATGCATCCATCCGAGATCCCATTTATAATCAAAGCCCAGTCCTCCCTCGTACACCGGTTTTGTAACCCCCGGATAAGAGGTGGAATCCTCCGCAATCAGCATGACATCCGGGTGTCTCTGTTTTAACCCCAGATTCATATCTTTCAAAAACTCAATGGCAGTGCCGTTTACGCCTCTTCGCTCATCTCCCTGCCAGTAAATCAGCCGGCTGACCGCATCCATCCGAAGCCCGTCGAAATGATATTCTTCCAGCCAGTAATTGGCCGCAGACTGAAGAAAACATTTTACTTCCCTTCTGGAGTGGATAAAATTACAGCTCCCCCACTCACTTTCTCCCGTATCTTTATTATCGTATTCATATAATGGTGTTCCATCGTAAAGCCGCAGTCCATACCCGTCAACCGCAAAATGAACCGGAACAAAATCCATGATCACCCCGATCTCCGCCTGATGAAGCATATCCACAAATTTCATAAGCTGCTGCGGTTTTCCATAACGCTTGGTCGGAGCAAAAAATCCGGTATTCTGATATCCCCAGGATCCGTCAAAAGGATGTTCAGACAGCGGCATTAATTCCACATGGGTGTAGTGATTTTCTTTCAAATACGGAACCAGCATCTTTGCAATCTCGTCATACTCATACCATCCGTTTTCATCGTCCGGATTCTGTCTCCAGGAACCCAGATGCATCTCGTAGATATTGACCGGACTGTGTTTTCCATTGTTTCGGTTTACCATCCACTTTTTATCATGAAACTCGTACTGCTTAAGATCACAAATGATAGAGCAGGCTCCCGGCCGCAGTTCCATTTCAAATCCGTAAGGATCACAGTGCTCCTGCATCCTTCCTCCCGGTCCGTAAATGCAGTATTTATACATATCTCCTTCTTTTGCCGCACTGGATTTCATGGAAAAAAATCCGCTCTGTCCATCTTTCTCCATAAATTCTTCTGTCCAGTCATTAAACTCCCCGATCACTGCTATCTTTTCCGCCCTCGGCGCATAAGTAACAAACTCTATGACGTCCCCTTTTCTGTGCGCCCCCATATACTGATAGGCGTCAAACATTTTTCCATCATAAAAATCCTGTCTGTTCACTAAAAACACCACCTTATCCTACATTTGTTGTTTTTCCTTCATATGTATATTATAATAAAGAAAAAGAAACAGAACAACCACCAAACCATCTCTTTTTGATGGATATCCGACATATCATCACAAACTGTAGGATAGGAGATATTATATGAAAGAAATAAAAACCGACCGCCGGGTCCGTCGTACCCAGCATGCTTTAAAAACCAATCTTTTGCTTCTGATGAAAGAACAGCCTATACAAAAAATATCCGTTTCCCGCCTCTGCGAGAAATCGGATATTAATCGAAGTACTTTTTATACGTATTATTCCAGTCCCATGGATCTGCTTCGTGAGATTGAAAAAGAGATTCTGCTGGCTCTGGATGAAAACGTGGAGCAGTACAATATCAACAACTCCCTGACCGACTTTATGGATTCTCTGATCCATTATATTTCCAGCCACAAAGATCTGATCCGGCTGGTATTCTCTGACCATGGTGACCCTGCATTTCTGAATCAGCTGAACCAGCGTGTTCAGGAAAACAACATCGCCAACTGGGAACAGCAGTATCCGGAATTTAAGAAAGAGGATCTGGAATTCTGCTATATTTTCATCTCCCGGGGCTGCATTGGCATCATACAGCAATGGATCCGTAATGGATTTCAACAGTCAGAAAAAGAAATCTCTCACCTGCTGAAATCCTTATCTTTCTCCGCCGCTTCTGATTTTTTAAAAAGCGGAAAACTCTGAGAGAATTTTCTGTATTTCCTGAAACAGCATACTGGTATGATATCCGTCTGCTGCCGCGTGAGAAATCGTCAATGCTGCTGATAATTCTTTCTTCCCGTCATGGTCCACATACTTTCCAAATGTAATGATCGGGAAAAGATTCGGTTCTCCTCCCGGCACCCAGGTTCCGTATCCTGTAAAATCCATCCACGGCACACAGGAAATGCAGTAAAAATTCGGCGGCTGATCCGGCTTTCCTTTGGGACCTTTGCAGTCTTTATATGTTTCCATATCCCTGACAATGTTTTCATAACACTTCCGGAAATCCTCATCATAAAAAGACCAGATATCGGAAAAGGTATGATCATCCTCATGGAAGATCGTATAACTGGGATGCACTGCGTCCCAGATTCCTGGATTCCCTTCCGCATCTTTCCCCATGCGGAATTCTTTTCTTCCATTTACGGCCCTGGAAACACAGGCAATAAAGGCCGGATAAAACCGAAGCCCCCGTTTTTTGATCTGATCATAAAAATTCGTCACATCCAGCCGGACGGTAACAGAATAACCGCATGGAAGCTTCTGCGTATAATATTTGTAATGTTCTTTTCGTTCCCATTTTTCCTGATCAATCCGTCGAAACATACATCCTCCTATTCCAGCATCTCATATCCGCCTATGACTACAGGCATATTCAGAACTTCCAGTACTTTTTCCAGCAGCACTCCCTCTCGTTTCGGATAATCAAATCCATAGCTTGCCTTAATTGCCTGGGTAATAAACTGCACCCCTTTATCCAGGGCGATTGGAAGGCTGTCGCCATTTAAAAGACTCCCGATCATAACGGATGTATAGGCATCTCCGGTTCCCGGATAAGAAGCTGGTATATATCTGCACTGAATCTTCCAGTAAGTATTGCTTCTCCTGTCAAAAGCTACTACATTGGTGTCTTTTCCTTCTCCCTGATCCGGCACACTGGTTGCCACTACGATTTCCGGTCCCATATCAGAAAGTGTCTTCAGCCATTTTTTGATCTTATGATCTGTGATTTTTTCCTCATAAGGTTCTCCTAACAGCAGACTGACTTCCGTAAAGTTCGGCGTAATAATATCCGCTTTCTCCACCAGACGGCTCATCTTGCTGACATGGTCCTGGGTCATGGTTGAATACAGTGTTCCATTGTCCCCCAGCACCGGATCCACAACCACCATATTGTCTTCTGTTCCAAAATCATCGATAAAATCAGAAATGATCTGAATCTGACGCTCTGATCCAAGAAATCCAGAGTAAATACAGTCAAAATCCAGATTAAGCTTCTTCCATCCATCAATGTAATCCTGCATATAATCGGTAAAGTCCACATAACTGAACGTTTCAAATCCACCCGTATGATTTGACAAAATCGCTGTCGGCAATGGACAGACCTGCACTCCCATCGATGATAAAATCGGTATGATCGTTGTCAAAGACGCCCTTCCAAATCCTGAAAGATCATGGATGGCTGCTACCCTCTGTACACTGCGCTTTCTCATATTCGTCTCCCCCTCTCTATCTCAGCCGGAATGTTAAGATTCCCTTATAATCAATGACAGCGATCTCTTCATCCTGCTTCATTTTCTCGATCATTTCTTCTTTATTTGCTGTCCCACGGCTGTCCAGAAATCCATTCAGTTCAAACTGATTCATAGGATGACGTCCGATAATGGATTTGACTGCCTCATAATCATCCTCAATCTCACTGAAAAAACTGCCGGAGCTGAGCATCTCGATGGAAATTCCGCCTAATTCTTTTACCGCATATTCCATTCTCTCATCAGATACCACATTGACGCCTTCTTCAGCCGGAGGACGTACCGGTGTATTCAGATACAGACGGTCGTACTTTAATTCTTTTAATAATTTTTTGAACTGCGCAATGGATTCCTCATCGTCATTGATTCCATCAACCAGCATGATTTCCAGCCATAATTCTCCCTGATACATGCTGCAGAACTTTTTCAGTCCCAGAAATTCTTCTTCAAATCGAATTGTTCCGTAAGGACGGTCAATTTTCTTTGCAATATCCTGATTATATGCATCCAGAGACGGCAGCACCATATCTGCATGGCACAGTTCTTCTCTTACCTGCGGATCAGAAAGCAGAGCCCCGTTGGTAATCACTGCCACCGGCTTATCTGTCATTTCTTTTAATCCACAGATCAATTCTCCCAAGTTGCTGCAAAGAGTCGGCTCCCCTTCTCCTACTACAGTTACAATGTCAAATTTATCAGAATCTTTCAGGTATTCCTTAAATTCTTTTAGAATATCTTCCGTCTTATAAAATTCCTGCCGTTTGTTGGTCATCCGGTCTGTCCTTCCAAGCTGACAGTAAATGCAGGAATAATTGCATGTCTTCTTTGGCAGAGGACTAATTCCCAGAGAACGTCCCAGTCTTCTGGAAGGAATCGGCCCGAATATATATCGAAATTTTTTCATTTTTCTCTTCCTTTCAAGTTTTCTTTTTATTATAGCAGAAAAAGGAAAACGCAGCAGAAAATTTTCCTGCTGCGCTGTTTCTTCTATATTTATGTATGCTGATTATGCAAGAAGATTGTCTGCCAGTTCTTCCATTGTCTTCACATTCTCCTCTTTCATTGTAGACTTGATCGTAACAACCGGATCAACTAATTCTACATTCTTGAAGTTCTCTACGATTGCCTTCATATTCTTTGCGGCTGTTGGAGCCCAGGAACCATTTTCCATAAACGCAATCTTTCTCTTCTGATAATTCTTTGCTTTCAAATGATGCAGGAAATCTTCCATGCAAGGGAATAATCCGCCATCATATGTAGCACATGCAAGAACAAGAGTGTCATAACGGAAAGCATCTTCCACTGCTTCTGCCATATCATCTCTGGAAAGATCTGTCACAACAACTTTCTTTGCACCTTTTGCTTCCAGAATCTCTGCAAATTTCTTCGCTGCTTTTCCTGTATTTCCATGAATGGAGGCGTATGCGATTACAATACCTTCATCTTCCGGCTCATATTTGCTCCATGTATCATATAATCCGATATAGTATCCGAGATTTTCTTTCAGGATTGGTCCGTGAAGCGGGCAGATCATCTGAATGTCAAGTCCGGCTGCTTTCTTAAGAAGCGCCTGTACCTGCATTCCATATTTTCCAACGATATTGAAGTAATAACGTCTTGCTTCGCATGCCCAGTCTTCATCTACATCCAAAGCGCCGAATTTACCAAATCCGTCTGCTGAGAATAAGATTTTCTCAGACTGCTCATATGCTACCATAACTTCCGGCCAGTGTACCATCGGAGCCATAAAGAACTGAAGCGTATGTTTTCCAAGAGATACCGTATCTCCTTCTTTCACTGTCACACTGCGGTCTGCCAGATTGTCAATGCTGAAGAACTGAGGGATCATATTGAATGTCTTCGCATTTCCGATCAGTTTTGCTTCCGGATATTTTTCTGCAAGAACCTGAAGACTTGCCGCGTGGTCCGGCTCCAGATGGGAAACAACGATATAATCCACGTTTCTTCCATCTAATTCTCTTTCCAGGTTAGCCAGCCATTCATCGGTTCTTCTCTGATCGATCGTATCCATAACTGCAACCTTCTCATCTAAAATAACATAAGAGTTGTATGATACGCCATTTGGAATCACATACTGGCTCTCAAACAGATCCAGGTCTTTGTCATCCGCACCGATATATTTAATCGCATCTGTAATTACAATATCTTTCATTTGTTACCTCCAAACTCTATGATCTTTGTATCTTCTTTTCGACATTACTATATCATATTTAAAATTAGATTACCAGTTCTTCGGTTTTATAACAATTACTATTTTTAGTACAATCTTAAACCTTATTCCCACTCTTCTTCCAAAAATCTTACAACATCCACTGCTTTTGGCAGACAGCCGGCGGCATATTTCCGAAAGCATGACGTACAGTTTCCAATTCCGTATGTTCCTTGTTTCTTTCGATATCCCTGGCCAATGGCCAGACTTTTTTTCTTTTTATGATTCAGCCTTCCCTGCTCATCCAGGCGGTTTAAGGCATAGATCAAAGAACCGTAACAGGCAGAACAGGCGTCTTTTGCTTTCACATAAGCAGCCAGTTTTGCCGCCTGCCCTTTCGGCGCCGCCTGTTTCACAGTCTCCGCCTCCCGGTTCAGGGCATGAATCCGGGCCTTCTCTGTGTCTGCGCTTCCCACTCCCAGTTCCTCCGCCAGACGGATGTATTCAATATCGTAAGGTTCATAGCCCATGATTTCTGCTGCAAAGCTGTCGCAAAGCACCGGATCCCTAAATGCCAGAATCCGGTTCATAGCCACCGGGCTGCCGCCTTCCTCGAAATCCAGATCCCCGCAGATATTATCCGCCAGGATCAGATCCTGATGGATGATTGTATTCAGACACGCAATCGGTCTATGAAGCCCCATCGTATGAAACCGTCTTTTTTCACTGTTTGGAATCAGTCCTTTGCAGTTTTTTAAAGCGCAGGTAATCTTTGTCTGGCAGTGTCCTTTCACCACCGGAAGATTGATCATATATTCTATTTCCAATGCCTTCTGGCATACTTTGATTTCCATGCCGCCTCCGGAACAGACCACAGACTGGTCTTTTTGAAGATCCATAAATTCGATCTGATGTTTTTCACAGACTTCCAGCGTTCCGTTTGCTCTTACTGCTCTGGATGTTTTCTCTCCGACCCAGGAACTTTCCAGTACACAGACATTCTGAAACCCTTTTCGTTTCAAATACGTAAGAAGTCCGTCCAGAATCTCCGGATGCGTCGTTGCCCCATGAGACGCCGGCGTTGCATTGATCAGATTCGGCTTAATCCCGATTCGTTTGCTCCTGACTACAATATCCGATGCCAGATCAATATGTTCCAGCAGTTTCATTGTCATCTCTTTGTAGTCGGTCCCCTGGATCATATAAATATCATTTTGTTTCATAAAACCTCCTGACTAAGCTGTCCGTTACATCCTTTCATGCATTCCCCATTTGAAATCCTCAACCCCTCTTAAAGTCTTCCGAAAACGCAGTTTGATTCCCGCCGCATCGCACAAATTTTTGATCGCTGCTTCCACAATTCTATTGGAAATCCTGATTTCTTTCGGTTTTCCATACTGTAAAATAAATCCTGCAATCATCTCGGCCAGATAAAGTTCTGCACTTTCTCCTGGTTCTGTCATCTCAAAGTTTATAACCATTCCTGATGCAGCATCCATGATCAGGCATATAAATGGATCTGCCGGTCTGTCATATTTGGAATCCGCGATGGATGTCCTCATAGGAAAGATGTCCGCTTCCAGACGGGCTCTGCACACTGGCATACGTTTCAGCTCTTCGATGAAACTTTCATCTTCGGGCATAAGTATTCCCGGGCAATATTCAAAAAACGGAAGCGGTTCTTCTTCGAATCTTACTGTGTTATTCTTTTGATCTTTTATCATACAAAGTATATTCCCATTTTTGAAATCAATGTTTACATCATTTTCCTCATAATACTCCAGTATCTTTTCCAGCCCCTGCAGATATTCTGTCATTCTGAGGACTTCGTCCTGATCCAGGTTAAACGGAGCATATCCCGGCTCAAATGACATAAAATACAGCCACTGATTTTTCCCTCTGTATTTATATCCCAGATTTTTTACAATCTGCCACTGCTTTTTGCTCAATTCCTGCCGGCACCCCAGTAACAGGTCAGATTTCTTTGATTTGCCATGGCGAAATCCCACGGGATATTTAAATCTTCCTGCATAACAAGCATTAAAAAGTCATTCAGCCCCGAATATCCTTCGTAAACTGCGATTCCATAACAGTCTCCATGATGCCCAAGAATACTGAAATAGATGGTGTCTTCTTTTGCCCCATATCTGAATCCCAGCAGATCCATATCCATAAATGTTTCCCACGGTTTCTTTTCTTTGATTCTTGTGGCTGTTTCATATAAAACTCTCCACTGATTCAGCGTCGCCTCTTTTCTCATTCTTTCTCCTTTGCAGTTTTATTTTAAATTACCAATCTTTGATTCCATATTTTTCCATCAGTTTATTCGCTTCTTCTATTCCCTCTTCTGTTATGTATACAGATTTTCTCCTGGAAGGACGCCTTCCCTGATCAATATAGTCTTTATCATCTAATTGATTTAAGACTTCAAAATCATATCCCTTCCATGCATGATATATCGGTTTTCCCTTAAAATCCGGCAAATCCCGGTCCTGAAACCTGGATAGATACAACAATATCATCGTAAGTTCCTCCATTGCCTGTTTCGCTTCTGTATTACTCATCCCTTCTCTCCTTTCTAAGCTGTAACTGCGTTCGCATTGATTTCTTCTGACCACTCATTATCTTTTAGTTAAATCATATCATATTACATAATAGAAAAAAACCTTCCGGTTTCCCGGAAGGCTCTCTCTATCCTCTATTGAAATTATTCCGCCGTGGACATGACCTGACTTATGTTCTCGTCACCCTGGCGCCTGAAACATGAAAAGAGCAGAGCTGTTCGATGACAACTCCGCCCTTCTCACTTTGGGTATATCATTTATTTTACGGATTGCGTATTTTACTGATTGCGCACGTCAATGCTGAATGTAATATTTCCGGTGTATGTTCCGGCAGCAATTTCATCATAGTTATCTGCTTTGATAGCTCTGCTTACAGAAGCAGTTCCGTCTGTCACTCTCTCATTTCCATAAAAGCTGATCAGCAGATCTCCAATATCGTACGCGTCCGTTGGTCTGGTGCTGTATCTGCTCGGGTATACTTTGTAAGTTGCTTCCTGATTGTCTTCGCTTCCCAGAGCAAATTTTCCTGTGGTATCTCCATATCCTGCGTCCGCGATACTTACGCTTACTTTCTTTCCATCCGGAATTGCATTTAAGCTGTCTTCATCCATGGTAAATGCAATTGTTGTGGCATCTGCAGAATTGATGGTCGCTGATGCCGGAATCCCAACCGTAAAAGTAGGCGCAGGATTTTCTTTTACAAGTGAAATATTGGTCTTTGCGCTCTGTGTATCCCCTTCAGACACAGATACATCTGCTGCTGAAACCGGAACGATGCTTCCGATCATCATCGCGCACGCCAGGCCAAGCGCTGCGAACTTTTTAAACTTTCTCATTGTCGAAACCTCCTTTGTAAGTCTCTTCTCTTTTTTGTTTCTTTTATATCATCCCGACCCGGGAAAATACCTGTATGATTTCCACTGCAGCAATCAATTTCATCCTAAGAAGCAATCAAATTTGTTGCAACGATCGCATTGTTTAACGTCTCCTGATTCTCCATGGTATAGGTGTCCACGCGAATATTCAGTTTATACGTTCCATTTGGCACTTCCTGGTTTAGTTTCACCTGCTCCAGAGCCCTGCCCGGTCCGATCAGGTCTGACTGATAAATTTCCTCTCCGGTGTCACTCAGAATAAAAGTATATGTAAAATAACAGTCATTTTCCTTTGGATTGACAAGTGTCATATCAATCGTGTCCGTTCCGCCTTTCATATAGACATCACTGTAATATGGAATCTGGATTCCCGCGTCTTTATCTGCGCTTTTCATATCCTGATTCCACTCGACCGTATTTTTCTGTACCTTCAGTCCGTTGGACGCTGCATTTCTGTTATTCCCCAGCAAAAATCCTGCTGCTATGGCAGCTACCAGAACTGCAGCAGCAATCCCTCCGATGATCCATTTTCTTTTGCTTTTCCGGCTCCCCGTTTTCTCCTGTCGTGCCATCTGTTCCCCCGTTTCCTGTTTCTTCCATATTTTCTAAATATATTACTATTTAAACATTTCAATGTAAAATCCACCAGAGAGATCATGTTAAATTAAGGTTATGACTTGTATTTTTTATTCGTTCCGCAGCTTTCATAAGGAACGGTTCTTCACAGTCATCAGCCGCCTGAATCCGGTCCAGCGGATCATAAGGAAGAACAACACTGTCCGGTAATAACAATTGATCTGCATGGTCCAGAATAAATTTCTGGTCATCGGTAAAATATGTTTCATATTCCGGATATTTAAATGACAAACGTTTAAAATCGGTCGTTCTTCTTTCATCTCTTCCCGAACATACGGGTGCAGTCTTGTAAAAAGCTGATGTTCCATGGAACAATCCGCATACAGGCAGTCTTCATCATCACGATCTATTCTCTTCCAGTATACTCCCGGAAATGGTGCAAAAACATCTGATCTAGCTTCACAGTAAATATTTTTGAATCAGTTTCTCAGCTATTTCCATATCCAGAACAAGTTTTCCTGTTTCAAAAGTCAGGATTAATTGTTCGCCAGGATAAATATCATTTCTCTCATATGCCTGTATTTTCTGAATTGTACTTTCCGCGTAAGATGGATCATCCATCATTCCGTGGTGTTCCCAATAGATTTCACATTTGATTTTCCTTGACAAAAAGGTAAAGTCCGGATAGATCATGCCGTATCCTTTTAGATATAACGGATGTTCATACTTATAAGGAATTTTGTGCCGATAAAAGCAATCCGCCAGGATTTTTTCGGACTTTGATCGTACCCGCTCTCCTTGTTCTGTCAGAATCATAGGACTGTCCTTTTGGAATCCTTTTCCTTCATAATTTTTTGCCATCCATGTTTCCAATTGCTGCTCCCACAACGGCTCAGCAGGCTGGATCAGTTTTTGTCTTTCCTTATGCTCCTGCCAGAAAATTTTCTCAATTTCTTCCTCATCATAATCCCTGGTAATTCTTCGGATCTGATGTAATCGCCTCTCTGCTTGTTTCAATATCTTTTTATCACAGGATTTCTGGGCAAGTCTGCGCACCAACTCAGTATTATTTTTTGATATGTATTTATCGATCCTTTTTTCTCCTGGCAGACTGCAGTAATATTGTACAGATTGTTTTGTGTGGGTTAATCGGAGTGTCCCCTGCGGAGCATCTTTTAATTGTTCTTTAGTCTTCCTGAGAATTTTTTCTAACCTGATTTGTTCCTGGAATAGCATTTTTCTAAGATTCGCCATATAATCTTCCTTTCTGTGCACATGCTGACAATTTGCCATCATGAATTTGAATGATTCGATTGAATTTGATTGAAGACCTGGCTTCCCTGACTTGACTTTATAAATTTCCCCAATTTACATGACTACATTCGATATATTCTTAGTAGCCGGTCGAAATTTCCCCAATAACTCCTCTGGCAACCTTAATTTCTCTGCTTCTTAGATTCTTGATGGAGGTTTTCTCTGAAGTTTCTCCTCTCTTATTGATTGTTTTTGATTTCCAGATGTCCTCTTAACTTTAACTTCTCCTCCCTCCTTGATTGTTTTCAAATTTTCAGATGTTGCCTCCTTGGTACCATCTCCTCCCTTTCGACTGTTTTCTTCTCACCAGATGTTCTTTTCCCCTATGGGTTTATCCCTATATTAATTTTTTAGATTCCCAGATGCTTCCCCCAAAGTTTTCTTTCTCAAATCTTTCAAAATGAAATAATATGTAATATTTTACCATTTTAGATAAATTTTAGATATAGTAAACTAAAAAAATCCCGGAAGCTTCTGCTTCCGGGATAGAAATTCTCTGTAAATAAACCGAATTAACGTTTGGGTAACCGAAAATGGCGGAAACACGGGGATTCTGCTGGAATTTGTTGCAAATACGTTACAAACTGTAGAAGACTGAATACGATTGAGGACACCTCTCTTTATATTATCCTCTATCGTTTTTCCTACATACCCTGCACCTTTTGATATAGATTTAACAACTCGCTAATATCCATATCTAGTATCGGTTCATACATAAATGAATTTAAATGAATATTTTCCGGCGTCATAATATTAACTTCTTCCAGCACTTTGATTTCATATTGATGGCCAAACTGTTTATATACATTAAATAATTCTCTCGTTTGATTAACTCCCGAATCTAAATATAGTAAAAAATCAGTTACATGTCCCGTTCTTATATTCTTCTTTACACGCCAAGTTAATTGACCTGTATATTTTTTTATTTCTGTTAGCATGTATCTTTCAGCCAAATGGCGAATAGCAATAGCTAAAATAATTTTATGCTCTAGCTGAACATCCATATTTGTAACTCTATTTGCAATATTAAATATCTCATCTATAACAAGATTACTCTCTACAACGTCAGATTTAAAGTTTTTTATACCTAAATACTTTTTATATATTTTTTTCAAATCACTGAATCTAATTAATTTGGTTTTGTCTTTTTCATGCAACAAATGTGTAAGCAAAACATAGTCACTGCTTATCCCTGTTATCCCTCCAACATTTTTGTCGACTCCGAATTCTATCATATTACGGACAAATGGAATCATAGCCACAACATTAACCAAATTTAAATTGTCCTTCCATGCCACAAATGGTTGATTCTGATATTTTTCTTGTTTCAAAACAATAGTATTTCCTACTATTTCTGCGGTCAACCGATCTTCTCGTCCTATAGCCAAACGCATAGACACCGTACGATAAAAATCAAAATTATGTGATAAAATGAGCAAACGGAAATTAGGATTCGTTGACATTTCATACAAATACTCAACTATAGCGTACTTATTTTTATAATCAAATGAATCTGCAATATCATCAACAACAAACAGTACATCCTTCCCGCTATTTTTTACTTTTTCAATATCAAATATAATATTTAAAAGATATAATGCTCTTTTTTCCCCTTGACTTAAGACATCAAGATTTTCAAGATCCGTTCTTGCCAATTTAATAATTTGTCCATCACGTTTAAATGAAAATTCCACTCTGGGAATACTTTCTCCTATTATTGCGCCCTTCATATTAGAAATTTCCATTTTGTACGGTACTGTAAAGCGTTCTTCAAAAATATCTAGAGCCTTTTTCCAAGGAGTGGCATCTAAATCTATATCCCCTATTTCATCCTCTAGTTTTTTATATTCATCTACGAGTTCTTCAAATTTATCTTTTTCGCACTCTAAATATGTCAGCCATAATTCTTTTCTCAAATCATCGAGTTTTTCAATTTTCAAATATGGAATAACATCTGGATTATTTTCTAGCAATTCTTTCAATACTATTCCTTTTGAATCACTAAGCATTTTTTCAATTTCTTGAAATACAGGTACTGCTTTTATCTTTTCTTCTATTTCGGATATTTTTTCCTTTAATTCCGATGGCTCTTTAATCTCATATTTGCCCTCAAGATATAATTGATTATCCTTTACAAAGAAACTATCACTCTCTAACGTTTTTGAAAGATTTTTCAACTTTGGCAAAGTAAAGTTTCCTTTTTCCAAAAAACCAAATTTTTCATAAATCTTGTCGCTTGCTAAACAAAAATCCTCTATTTTTTCCTGGAATTCTGCAGATGTAATTTTCTTTAATACTGTTGAGTCGAATATATTGCTATATTTTATTCCTGAAAAGACCACTTTTGCCCGCATTTGATCCAGAAATTTTATATTTAGCAAAAAACTATCTTCTTCAAATTGAAAATCTTTTACAATCTGAGGCTCTAATTCATAGACTTTTTTCCCCAATGACGTTTTGGTAATTTTTAATCCCGAATATTTTTCTAACAGTTTCAAGAATTTTTCCTTCAATTTTAAGACTGTCGATATTCTTGCCTTAATATCATCATTGACCAAAAGCGATGTCACACTATTCGATTCGTATGCGCTTTCAAAAGACTTTATAACAAACACATTTTCAGGCAAAATAGAATTACCATCAACCTTAACATCAGCCACTCCGGGCATGCCAAAAATTTCATCTTTTATTTCGGCCACTTTCCCCTCTTGAATTTTTCTAAAGGTCTTTGAGAAAGATGTCTTCATTAGCCCATTTCGAGCATATATACTAATAGCATTAGTATTAGAAAAATCGAATTCATGATGAAGTTTTTGAATCCCATAACAATTTGTTAAATCACATACCACTTTATTCATAATCATTCCCCCATGGTTTTCTCATCCTAACCTTTTCGCATATTCATAAATCCGCTTAAGCATCCCTTCATTCTTCCCACCAAGTCGTTGTATTATTTTATTTCCAAAACCGCTATAGGTGTTAAAACCAAGCATATAAACTGCCATTGCCATGGACAATTCTTCTGTCTGATCCGTATATAAGGATGCCACATTACGGAGTTCGTCAATCACCGTGTCATTTGGAACTTCAACACTGTCTTCTTCATTCACAACAGAATTGATTACTCCTGGAAGTGCCATACACATTTTATAAAATGCCTCATCATCTCCCGTTAATATAGCATAAAACTGATCCATGCTAACACGGCGTATCAGTCTGTGTTGCACATTTTTCCCATCTACTTTTGTTGCCCATTTTATATTCTGTGACTTCTTGGCGATTGCTTCTACTAAAAAGCAAGCACAATCATCATCTTCTAGAATCTGTCCTTGCATCTTTATATAAGTTTTTGCAGAAGATGCGGAATTCATTGTATTATGCTTATTTTTCATTTCCACATAAATCGTATGTACAATGTCTCCGTCAGGCATTTGTATCCCTTCCGGATTTCTATATATCACATCCCACCCAGCTTGTGGAACTTCACAGCCCTTAAAGTAGGAAAAAATATTCTGGTGGAAGTAACCAATATCATTATTGCTGGATTTATCTCTCTGTCGGAATATTTCATTATTGACAATCTCCTCCCAACTTGTCCGATACACTGATTTATCAAAAATCAGCTTAATTGGATCAATCAGATTGCTATTGAATCTTTTTAAATCATACGATTCCAGTTTCTCGCCATACTTCATAATAGTTGCACGAACATGGCATTTAAATTGTTCTTCCGTTATAAAATCAAGATTCCATCCCATCATTTAATCGCCTCCAAAGATCTATGTATTTCTATTGCAATATCATAGGCTAAATTAACCGGTACTGCATTTCCAACTTGTTTATACTGTGAATGAACATTTCCACAAAACTGCCAATCATCTGGAAACGTCTGACATCTGGCATTTTCGCGAACAGTAAATGGCCTAGCTTCCAACGGGTGACACCTTTCTGTTTGCTTTTGAGAAGGAGAAGTAAGAACAGTTAAAGACGGCTCGTCGAGGCTCATTCTTCGCAATATCCCAGTTCGTCCTCCCTCCATATCCCAACAACTTTTCATGTATTCCTTTGCAATTTTAGGATCAATATCTCTCCAATAGCCTCCAGGTGGAACAAGTTCAAATATTTTCCTCTTGCTTTCTCCATAAGGAACCCCTGGTCCTTCGGGGCAATCCAGCAAAACATCTCGTAATACCGGTTTATAATCATGTTCTTTAGGAAACGCAAACGTAACGCAGTCCAACAGATCCTTCCTGATTCCTATTGTAATAAGTCTTTCTCTTTTTTGAGGAACTCCATAATCCCATGCATTTAACACCTTTTTCTGAATGGAGTATCCTGCTTGTTCAAAAATATTCGTAATCGTTGTATATGTTCTTCCTTTATCGTGAGTCAACAACCCTCGTACGTTTTCAAACAAAAACATTTTAGGCTGTAGTTTCTGTAAAAAGGTAGCATAATGATAGAATAGTGTTCCTCTTGCATCCTCAAGGCCAAGCCTCTTTCCAGCATAGGAAAATGCCTGGCACGGTGCTCCACCAGATAAAAGATCCAACTCGCCTTTCTTCAATCCAAAATATTCCTCCAAATCCAAGCAAGAAATATTTGCAATATCATCATTAATAACACGCCAATTAGGCCGGTTAATTTTCAAAGAGTCTGCTGCATCTTTATCAAACTCTACAAGCCCCAATGTTTCAAAGCCTGCTTTTTCGATTCCCAATGCAAGTCCACCAGCTCCAGCAAAAAGTTCTATTGTTGTATATTTGCTTTTAGCACTTTCATTATCAGTATTACGCTTGATTTCTATAACATCCTCTATATTACAGTTCAAGGTAAAGCATATTTTTTCTATCGTTTCAAATGAAACCGGCTCATTTTTCCCTAGTCTTGCTAAAACATTAAAGCTGATTCCAGACGCCTCCTTCAACTCTGTCTTATTCATTTTTTTATCTATTAGCAGCTTCCATAATCTATCATAACAAATAGACATTCCTCTTCCTCCTAAACACCATCACTTATGGAAATAATATTATCATAGAACAACTATCCATTCAATCCTTTTCTCACCATATCGTTAGATAATCTCCTTCTTGGGTTCTTAGAAATATTTTTATTCTTGTAGAATAATAAGCACTTTGATATGATAATACTACTATATTTTGTATAATCTAACTTTCTATGAAAGGAATTGGTTCATATGTTGCGAGATGCCAAAACTATTTCGAAAAACATGAGTAAAATTCATAGCAAGGATACTTCTATTGAGATTCAGCTTCGCAAAGCATTATGGCATAAGGGATACCGATACCGTAAAAATTACAAATCGCTCCCGGGATCTCCAGATATCGTACTTACCAAATATAAAATCGCTATTTTTTGCGACAGTGAATTTTTTCACGGGAAGGACTGGGAATACCTGAAACTACGGCTTGAAAAGGGAAATAATCCTGATTACTGGATTAAGAAGATAGAACGGAACCGTGCAAGAGATTCGGAAAATGATAAAAAACTTCTCTTCCTTGGATATACTGTTATTCATTTTTGGGGGAGCGATATTAAAAAGCACACCGATGAATGCCTCCAAGTTATAGAAGAAACTATTTGGGACAATACTTTGGCAGAAATCAACGATGAAGATTCAGATATGTAATTCTTCCTAATATGGGAGCATGTACAGGCATCTGTTGCATGCTCCCATTTATCATTCCATCTTAATCGTTGTTTTCTTTCTCTTGATTCATATTCCCGATCATATCCATCATCAGCAGTATGCCCGCCTGCAGCCCTATTTCCGTATACACACTGGCCGTCTCGCTGCTGAGTTCATTACACAGATCCAGCAGTTCTGAAGTCGGGTTTTCATCATACTTTCCCACAGTCTTTTCAAATCTCATATAAATCTCATCCAGCCGTTCCTCATAACTCCTGTCATCTTCATCCGGTCCCAGGCCAAACAGAAGATAATCCGCAACTCCCCTGATTGTTGCTCTCTCAAATATTTTATCTACATTCATGTTATTCCATCCTTTCTCTATTGCGAAACATTTCTTTATTACGAAACATTATAATCTCAATACTGCATACAATCAAGATATATTTCTTTATTACGAATTTTCAGGAGTTGTACAGATATGCAGAAACTCAGACCGGATATGGATATCGGACATAACATCCAACGATTAAGAAAAGCTTCAAACATGACGCAGGATCAGGTGATCGCCCGCCTTCAGCTCATGGGAATTGAAATATCCAAAAGCACCTATGCAAAAATTGAAACCAACCGGATGAACATTAAAGTCAGTGAGCTTGTTGCTCTCAGCAAAATTTTCAGCGCTGATATATCTGAATTTTTTAGCGGACTGGTGTAGACCATCTGGCAGTCCATCTGCCATTTATCGATCTGTGGACAGGTTCACTCCCGTTCACAGGCGATCAGTCCAAATTCATATCAGTTTAGAAAAAAGCAACCGTAGCTCTCCGGCATAAAACGGTTGCTTTTCCTGTGAACATTTTTTTACAGACAATCTCTGTCATATCCCCGTTTCTTTGTTCGCTGCCTCTTTTCCATCTCCCTTTTCCTTTTATCCAGCTGCTCCAGTACACTTTGCCGCTCTGCCCTCTGTTCCGGCTTATTACTTCGGATCACCAGATACTGTTTTTCCGGAACACTTTTCTGATCCCATTCTTTCTGCCTGTTACGGATTTTATCCAGTTCCTTCGTTGCAGATGTATATGCTTTTTTCACTGCCAACGCATTTTCATATCCATGCAGTCCAGGTATTCCGGCGAGTGTAGCCTTCGCTTTTTTCAGTTCCTGCTGTTTTCCGGCAATCTTCTGATCCAGCTCCTTCTTTTCTTTTCCGTGAAACCATTTCCCGTCAATATTCTGCCGTTCTTTCTCCAGCCGGATCAGAACTTTCTCGACAGCATAGATCCTCTGCTCTGCTTTCTTCATCTTCTGCAGAATGTTATCCAGCCTCATTACTTCTGCTTCCTGCGCTGCTGAAGATGGTCTTTTCCCTTTTGCGATCTCCGGCAGCGGCGCCGGCGTCACATCAAATTTCAGGTCACGGTGAAATATTGGCTGTCCATTCTTGTCATATTCTGCATTCCGGAGTTCTTTGATATACTGGATAAAGCCCCGTAGCTTTCCAATCGCCTTTTGCAGGATCGTCCGAAAAATCTCCGGTTTCCACCCTGACCTTCGGATGGATTCTGCCGCCGGATCTGTGAGCTCTTTTTTCTTTGCAAAGCGCAGTTCCTCTTCGGTCACTCCTTCCACTACTGCCCGGTCTACCATGTTGTTCCACTCCTGCCGGAGATAATTATCGATCCGTATCTCCTCTGCTTTCGGATTGTTCTTCCCGATTTTTCTGGTTGGCAGATACGGACTGTTCTTATCAAACACCTTCAGTTTCTCCGCCGGATCCTGCACCAGTCCATTGATCAGATCCGTATAGAAATATTTCATATCCTCTGTAAATTTTTTCGACTTGAATTCCGGATTCTTCGGCTGGAAGAAATGCTTTTCGTAAACCTCTCCTTTTTTGATGATCCTGCAGCCGGAACGGATTTCTCCATTTTCATCCAGGATTTCTTTCTTCGTCCGGACATGTTTCCCCGTTTCATCGTAAAACATATTTCTTAAAGCGATCTTCTCCACCGGCTCATCATAAGCTTTTCTCTCTGAAAAAATAAGATGGATATGAAGATTGGTTTTCCGTTTATTGTGGTGAAGGGCGCTTGCCACAGCCACGCCGTACCGTTCCACAAATTTCGCAGTAAAATATTTCAGCAGCGTGTCATGATCATAATGGATCAGGCCAGGCGGCAGCATGATGATCATTTCCCTGGCCTCAATACATTTTCCTTCCGTTCCGCTTCTGGCAAAATCCGCCTGATTCTCCTTTGACAGATACTGCCAGAATTTCGGATCCGCACTGGTATAGGCAGCATACAGATTTTCCTGCCGCTTTGGATCCGAGATATAACGTACCCTGCCCCGGACGTGAGGCAGCTTGACCGTCTGGATAAAACAATTCTTTCCATTTGCCATACATCTCCTTTCCGGCGGTGGTACGTCAGAAATGAACCGGTCTTTCGGTTCTGATCCGCCCTGCGGGGCGTCCCGGCCCGACGCAGTCGCGAAATACACAGAGTGCAGATCTTCAGATCTGCGCGATGGGTGTATTTCGCTCTCAAGCGCCGAGGGCTTGGTTTCCGGCGTATCCGCCTGTTATTTTATGCCCGTATCCGGGATGTTTCCTTTTCTCTGGTTTTTAACTTTCAAAGTTTTTTTCATCCTGTTTACAGGTTCTTGTTTACAGATTTCTCATTTTTGTGTAAACAAACTTTTGTAAACAAGGCTCAAAACATTTTAAAAGTTATCTTTTATTCAAAGGGCAGCTCTGTATTTTCATCTATATTTATAAAGCCGTCCCCGTCTTTTTTCGGATGGATCCGTTTCCAGGAACGCTGAGTTCCAAGGCTTCCCGGGAACCGGTGTGTCCCGTGTTTTTCCCATCCGATGATCTCATTATCCATCAGGTCGCCAATCTCTTTGGACTGCCATTTCGGCACCATCCCTTCATGGTGGAACACTTCCTGATAAATGATGGTAGAACATACATAGTCTTCCTCATAACGGTCCAGGAACGCCTGGATCATGCCCGTCTGGGTATCTTCCGGCATAAACTCTTTCTGGAGTGCTTTCACATAATCTTCCATATCCGGCGAGAATGTGAGGGAAAAATCTCCGCTGCGGTAGATCTCCATGGCTTCCGCCCATGCCTGCAGGATGTATTCCCTGGACTCTTTCTCATTACTGTAAATGGTCGTTTCTGCTTTTTCCGGGCATACTCTGACCGGTCCGAACCGGCGGTTACCTGTCCTGTCAAAGGGCAGGAATGCAAGATCATTGGAAGTTCCGCAGAATACACACTGCCGGTACCGGTCTTCTGCCCGTCTCTCATAAGGGATCCGATAGGTGTCCTTCTGTCTGCTCAGGAATGATTTTGTTTCCTCAATACTCCTGGCATTGGCCACCGCGTTCATTTCTGACATTTCCACGATCCAGTGTCCCTGCAGATACTCATAAACCCGCTTATCGTCTAAACGTTTCACATCATCGGTAAACCATTCATCCCGGATCGCCAGATATTTGAAAAATGTAGATTTCCCGGTTCCCTGTCCGCCCACCAGACAGAGCATGATATCATATTTCTTCCCCGGGTCATACAGACGGCTGATGGCCGCCAGCATATGCATTTTCATGATCTCACCGGAATACTCCGGATCAGACGCCCCGAAGAAATGGTTGAGCATGTTGTGAATCCTCGGCGTTCCGTCCCAGGTCAGGCTTTCCAGCAGATCAATAATGGGATGGAAGCTGTTATCGTTTGCCACAATATCCACCGCCTTGGCGATCACCCTGTCACTGGTCAATCCGTAATTCTTTTCCAGATAAAGGGACAGATTGTTCATATCCGTATCCGTCATCTGGACGCCCCGGCGTTTCCATGGAACCTTTTTCATAATATCGATCTGGCAGGTCATTTCATTTCTGCAAATTGCTCCCTGCAGATACGGATCATGCTCCAGCGCATATTTGCAGTTCTGGATCGACTGACGGATCTTGCCTTTCTCTGTCACGTCCAGGTTCTCCCGGATTTCTTCCTGAGTCAGCATTTCATTTTCTGCAATACGCTTTAATTTCCGCATGGACTCTTCGCTGATATCGTTCCACATGCTGCTCAATCTCCGCCACCTCCTTCCGCTTACAGATAAAGAATTCTGCAATTTCTTCTCCGCTTCCGGCCAGAAGAATATCCAGATAATCATTGATCTTCCTCTCGTTTTCCAACGCCTCCAGAAATTGTTCCTGCTCAAAGGCGTCCGGTTCCAATCCGTAGAACCGTTTCCAGAACCGGATCCATGACAGATAGTCGGTCAGGACTTTTACCGCATGCCGGTGCCAGTCTGTCATCTTCTCTTTGACAGAAACCGGATTCCTGTTTCTGTATTTTTTTCGTCTTTCCTGACACTTCTCTGCTGTCAACGGCAGCTGAAAATCTGCGATCAGTTTGCTGGCCGCTTCGTAAGGCGACAGACCAAACAGCCCTGCGGTCAACCCGATCACATCTCCTTTTGCTCCGCAGGCAAAACAGTAATAATTAGTATCAATTTTCATGCTGGGATGATGATCGTCATGAAACGGACAGCATGCCATCTGGTTCCTGCCGACCCGGATCCCGTACTGCTCCGCCGCCTGCCTTGCGGTAACGTATGATTTTACTTCCTGAAATATATTCACTTATAACCTCCTCTGCTGAAATTTTTCATTGTATCTCGCAGAGGTATTTGCTATACTTGAGTTGCTAGGTCAGAGTGTAGCAATACCTCTGGAGAATTTGCCCGTGCGATCATGCATGGGCTTTTTCTTTTGTCACATCCCGGAAGTATCCGGTTTCTTCCCAGACTTTACGGTCCGGGCAGTAATAACTGAATTCGCTGGCGTCCCCCACTTTCATCGCCACACCGAACTTGACGACACCCTGCTGGATGGCAAGCCTCACATAATGAGGATCTTTTCCCATTGCCCGGGCGATCTCTTTGATCGGAACATTTCTGCCTGTAAACGGCGGCAGCTCCACATACATTTTCTTTTCCATTATCTTCACCTCCTTCCGGATTCGATATCCGTATTTTTAGTGCACTTTTATTCTTGCTATTTCCTTTCTCTACACGCGAACCGCACTATTAGTTCGTATTTTATTATACGCATTAAAATTGCGTGCGTCAAGATATATTTCTAAAAATCCGCACTTGTAATTCGTATTTTAATATGATAAGATGGACGAAAGAGAGGTGAATTCAATCATGAAACATGATACGAAACAGATCGGACTGAGAATCCGGACTGCCCGAAAACAAAAAGGCATGAATCAGACGCAGCTGGCAGCCGCACTTGGCAAATCCCTCCGCACAATCCAGAAATACGAAAGCGGAGAGATTGAAGTATCGCTCGCCATGATCAACGAACTTGCCGGGGTACTGGACACCACTTCTACTTATCTGACCGGCTATGACACGCAGGAGAAGCCGCTGACCAATATGGCAGACGTCATGCAGTTTCTCTTCCAGCTGGATCAGATCCGGGAGCTCGGCTTCCGGATTGATGTGAAACGTCCGCCGGAACACGACCGCTGGGAGTGCTCCATTACCTTCAACGGCAAAGACCTGTCGTCCTCTGAAAATGCAGATATGTGTTTATTCCTGGAAGAATTCAGGGAAAACAGAGAGGAATATGCTGCATATGGCCATTCTGCCAGTTCCTATCAGGACTGGAAAGACAAGACACTGGCCTACTATGCAGCTGTCCCGTTATCCGAAACGGAAACGGAAGAACTGACAGAGGAAGAGCGCATCAGCCGCCGGAACGCCTTTTTAAAGGAGCAGTTCAGATCATAAGTCCTTCAAAGGAAAGGAGCAATGACTGAATGAAATTACCAAACGGCTACGGAAGTGTAGTGAAATTATCCGGAAAACGGAGAAAACCATATATGGTCCGCAAGACAACAGGATACCGGATCGATCCCGTAAAAGAAAAGAAGATTGCAGAATATATTATCATCGGCTATGCCCGGACAAAATCCGAAGGGCTGGAGATGCTGGCTGATTATAATCATAATCCTTATGATACGAAAGCCGCAAAAATGACTTTTTCCGAGGTGTACGAAGAATGGTCAAAGAAGAAATATCCGACCGTATCTGAAAGCAATGTAAAAGGATACACAGCCTCCTACAAGGCCTGTACCCTCCTTTACCACCGGGTTTTCAAAGACCTGAAACTGGCGGATCTTCAGCAGGTGATCGATACCTGCGGCAAAAATTATCCGACACTGAAGAAAGTAAAGATCCTGTTTAACCAGCTGTACGGATTTGCCCTGAAGAATGATATCTGCAACAAAGATTATTCCACCTACGTGGATATCGTGCAGTACAAAGACCGGAACCCGAACAAACACAGCAGGAACAAATTTCCCAGGGAAGAGATCGACAGGATCTGGACCATGCAGGATGATAAGTATTACCAGATTGTCCTCATGCTGCTCTATAACGGCACCCGGATTTCCGAATTCCTGTCCCTGAAAAAAGTAAATGTACACCTGGATGAGCAGTATTTTGATGTGATCGACAGCAAAACAGAAAACGGTATCCGGAAAGTGCCCATTGCCGACAAGCTGCTCCCGTTCTACCGGAACTGGTACAACTCCTGCCCGGAATGTGAATATCTTCTCCATACAGAAGACGGAAAACCGTTCAAGTACCGCAACTACTTTGACAGTTACTGGACACCCCTGATGGAGCAGATCGGTATCCAGCGGACACCGCACTGCACCCGCCACACCTGTATCTCCATGTTGTCCGAAGCCGGTGTGCAGGAAACGGTCATCAAGAAAATTGTGGGGCATTCCGGAGCCATGACACTGACTGAAAAGGTCTACACCCATCTGGATGTACGGATCCTGATTGACGCCATAAACAGGACTCTTGAGTAAAGATATTTTTGTTGCAAACGTGTTACAAACGCGCTGCTAATCCGGTGATTTTCACCCGGTTTTCCCCCATTCCACCGCGTTTCCAGGGCGAAAAGAAAAACCCCGGAAACGTGATGTTTCCAGGGTTTGCCTGCAATTTCAATAACTGTTCGGTTATCTCTTGGGTAATCCCGATTAACGCTTGCTTAACGTTTTGAGAACTGTGGTGCACGACGTGCTTTTCTGAGACCTGGTTTCTTTCTTTCTTTCATTCTTGGGTCTCTTGTTAAGAATCCAGCTTTCTTCAGTACTGGACGGAAATCTCCGTCTACCTGTAATAAAGCTCTGGAAATACCATGACGGATTGCTCCAGCCTGTCCTGTAAATCCACCACCGTGAACGTTTACTAATACATCATATTTATCAAGAGTATCTGTAGCAACCAATGGCTGACGTACAACTACTTTTAATGTCTCTAATCCTAAATATTCATCAATGTCTCTTTTATTGATTGTGATCTTACCAGTTCCAGGTACTAAATATACTCTGGCAACACTGCTTTTTCTTCTACCGGTTCCATAATATTTTGCTGTAGCCACTTCTTCGTCCTCCTTCTAATTAATACTTGATCTCTAATGCTTTTGGCTGCTGAGCCTGATTGTTGTGCTCTGGGCCTGCATATACGTGAAGCTTCTTAATCATCTTTCTTCCTAAAGGACCTTTTGGAAGCATACCCTTTACTGCAAGATAAATTACGTCTTCAGGTTTTTTTGCTAATTTTTCTCTTAATGTCTGCTCTTTCATTCCACCGACATAGTCAGAATGACGATAGTAAATCTTCTGGTCTAATTTTTTACCAGTTACTTTGATCTTGTCAGCATTGACAACGATCACATGATCACCTGTATCAATATGAGGTGTGTATGTTGGTTTGTTTTTTCCTCTTAAAATTTTAGCAATCTCTGATGTCAAACGTCCTAATGTATGTCCTGTAGCATCAACTACATACCATTCTCTTTTAATTGTTGATGGGCTGGCCATAAAACTTTTCATGGTGTTCCTCCTTAATATTATCAATCCTTGTGTCTATATTCAAATACTCCCACCGGGGCTTTGGGGTAGTATTTTCCCTCATGTCACAGTTTTATATTATATAACACAGAGTCGGGTGTGTCAATAGATTTTTTCCAGAATCCAGCGTCTTAAATTTAGATCAGACAGGTCACCGCCGGCAGCGTAATCAGTGACAGCAGCGTAGTGAGCACGATACCTCTGCTGCACAGGGAACTGTCCATTCCATAATCCACAGCCAGCATAACCGGCATACTTCCGTTTGGCATTCCATACATCAGAATCATAATACCTGCCAAAACAGGATCTACCTGAAACTTATGAATAATCAGTGCCGCAGCTGCCGGGATCACCAGCATTTTAAGAAAAGTAAATGGATACATTTTCCATTCTGAAAACACATCCTTCAGAGACATCTTCGCCAGTGAAACTCCTGTCATCATCATGGACAGAGGCACTGCTGCCCCTCCAAGATAATCCAGAAAATCAGCTGCCGTTTTCGGCACTTCCAGCTGCAGCGAAAAAATCATCAGTGAAACCAGGCATGCAAAAACCCCTGGATTGATCAGTTTTTTCCATTGAAAACGGACTTTTCCTGATGTTTTTTCCTTTTCAAAAAGATAAAATCCATAAGTATAAAACAATATGTTAAATACCAGCGTGTACATTCCCACATAAAATACAGCCGTCCTGCCATAGAGAGCTTCAATCAAAGGAATTCCCATAAATCCAAGATTAGAGAAAATCAGCATAACACTGTACATATTCCTTACATTCTTTTTAACTCTTAAAATTCTGACAAACAGCGGACTGATTACAATCAGTGAAGCAAACAAAATAACCGCCAGCAGTATATTCATTAAAACAGAAGTCCACGAATACGCCCCCTCCGATGAAGTAATTCCGGTAACGATCAGCGCAGGATTAAAGATATTGACAATCAGTCTTGAAATCTGAGAAGCTCCCTCGTCACTGATCCACCGTCGTTTATACCCCAGGGTTCCCAGAAGCATAAATCCAAATAATACCAATAATTTCTGAAAAATAATCCAACTATTTCCCATCTCTGTTTTCTTTATTCCTCAAAATTTTCATACTGTATCCCGATCAAAGTAAGTCCTTTGGCCGGAAGCTTCGGTCCCACGGCAACTCTTTCTTCTGATTCCAGAATTTCTTTTACCCATTCCGGTTCCTTTTTCCCTCTTCCGACTTCCAGCAAAGTTCCCGCCATCAGCCGTACCATATTATAGAGGAAACCGCTTCCGGTTACCCGCATCGTAATGTATCTTCCCTGCTGTATAATGTCACAGGAGTAAATTTCTCGGACATAAGAAGTCACCTGGGCACGGCTGCTGCACATGCTGATAAAACAATGTTCTCCGAGAAAATAGCGGGCTGCTTCTTTCATCTTTTCCACATCCAGCGGAACGTATACAAAATGATGGTATCTGCGGGTAATGGGATTATCATACGGCGCATTATAAAATTTGTATTCATATGTTTTCCTCGTATCCTGAAATCTTGGGTGAAAATCCGGCGGCACTTCTCTGGAAGACTGAATGATAATATCTTCCGGAAGTCTGGCATTCAGAGCCTGAGCCATTCTCTCCCCTGGTATCCTGCTTTCTGTGTCAAAAACTGCAACATTTCCAAGCGCATGCACACCGGAATCTGTTCTGCTGGCTCCGATTACCTTAATTTCCTCTCCCAGAAGCTGGGTCAGATTATCATTTAATACCTTTTCAATCGTAATATCTTTGGGCTGAATCTGCCAGCCGCAGTAATTTGTTCCGTCATATGCTACTTCCAACTTAATTCGTTTCATTTTCTATCTCCATGGACTGTAAAAACTCAAATAAATCATCCAGATCGTAAATATGATCAGCACAGCATAAGCAGCCAGATCTCTTTTTCCATAAACCAGAGGCCTTAATTTGGTTCTTCCCTCACCGCCATGGTAACACCTTGACTCCATTGCCATGGCAAGATCATTGGCTCTGCGTACGGCCGCAATAAACAACGGCACAACGATTGGCACCATGCTCCTGACCCTCTTTAAAAGTCCTCCGGATTCAAAATCAATTCCTCTTGCCGTCTGAGCTTTCATGATCTTATCCAGTTCTTCTGTCAGAACAGGAATAAACCGAAGGGCAATGGACATGATCATTGCCATAACATGAACGGGTACTTTTATTTTGTTTAAAAATCCCAGGGATTTTTCAAGACCGTCCGTCAGCTGATTTGGCGTGGTGGTAAATGTTAACAGAGATGTTCCCAGCACCAGCATGATCAGCCTGGTTCCCAGATAAAAGGCAGTCTCAAGTCCTTCATCCGTAATCTGGATCCATCCGATATCAATGACCACTTTTCCCTCTTCAATAAACAGCATGTTGATCAGTACTGAAAAGATCAAGATCACCGCGATTGCACGGAGCCCTTTTATAATGTAGGAAACCGGTACTTTTGAAATCGCAATGACAGTGATCAGAAAAATAAGGGACATCACATAATTCACGGGTGATTTATGCAGAAATAAAGTAATTACATACACAAGTGTCCCAAATAATTTCACTCTCGGATCCAGCCGGTGAAGCAGTGAATCTGCCCTGTAGTATTGTCCTATTGTAATATCTCTAAGCATTGTTTCGCTTCTTTCTTAAAATATCCATAATTGCGTCTTTGGTTTCTTCCAGAGTCAGTACATCTTCCCGTATCATAAAGCCCCGTTCTCTCAGATCTCCTGCCAGAGACCGGTAAAACGGAACAGATAAACCAACTTCTTTGAGTTCTTTTTCATGAGAAAATACTTCCCTTTTATCGCCGTCATATAAAATCTTTCCATGACTCATAACAACCACCCGGTCTGCGCAGGCTGCCACATCCTCCATGCTGTGAGACACAAGGATGATCGCAATTCCTTTCTTCTCATGAAGCTCTTTTAAAAGATTCAGTATCTGATCTCTTCCGGCCGGATCCAGCCCTGCCGTCGGCTCATCCAGCACAAAATATTCCGGCTCCATTGCCAGAATTCCTGCAATGGCAGCTCTTCTTCTTTGCCCTCCTGATAATTCAAACGGAGATTTATGAAAAATGCTCTCTTCAATTCCTACATCCAGAAGTGCTCTTCGGGATATCTCTTCAGCCTCCTGTCTCGTTTTTCCAAAATTCATTGGTCCGAAGCATACGTCATCCAGAACTGTCACTTCGAACAGCTGATATTCCGGATACTGAAAGCAGACTCCGACTTTTCCCCGCAGCTCCCGAAGCGGAAATCCGGTTTCAAAAATATCCCGTTCATTATAGAATACTTTCCCACCAGATGGTTTCAGCAGACCGTTCAGATGCTGAATCAATGTTGATTTTCCAGATCCTGTATGCCCGACAATTCCAACAAATTCGCCTTTCTTTATTTCCAGCTTGATATTTTTCAAGGCATAACTTTTTTCTTTTGTATTTTCATCATATTTATAACTGACATTTTCTAAACGAATCGACATAATTCTTCCACCAGCTCTTCCTTTGTTATGATCTGATCTTTCAATGGAATCCCTTCTTTTCGTAATTCATAGGCCAGCTCTGCCGCAGGCGGAACTTCCAGCCCGATCTTTTTGAGCTTTTCCACCTGTGAAAAGATTTCCTTTGGGGTTCCATCCGCTGCTATTTTCCCTTCCTGCATTACGATCACTCTGTCTGCCAGAAGAACTTCTTCCATATGGTGAGTGACCATAAGAATCGTAATATTCTTTTCCTGATTCAGCTCTTTTACCAGTGACAAAACATGCTGCCGTCCCTGAGGATCAAGCATCGCCGTTGGCTCATCCAGAATGATACATTCCGGTTCCATTGCCATAATCCCTGCAATCGCGATCCGCTGTTTCTGGCCCCCGGACAGGCGGTTGGGACTTGCTTCCTTATAGGCAGTCATTCCTACATCTTCCAGAGCTTTGGTCACTCTCCTCCAGATATCTTCTGTCGGCCGCCCCATATTTTCCGGTCCAAATGCCACATCCTCATCTACAACTGCCCCCACAATCTGATTGTCAGGATTCTGAAATACGATGCCGGCGCTCTGGCGGATCTGCAGGATTTCTTCCTGATTCCTCGTATCCATCCCTTTCACATAGACAGCTCCTTCCGTCGGCAGGAGCAGTCCGTTGATATGCTTCGCAAGAGATGATTTGCCAGAACCGTTTCTTCCAAGAATTGCGATAAACTCTCCTTTTTCCACTGAAAAACTCACATCATCAATGGCCCGGATTTCCTGGTTTTTTTCTGAATCATCATAGGTCATATATTTATGAATCAAATTTTTTATATTTAAAATCGGCATAAAATTCTCCTTAACTCATTGGGTTCTATTATAGCAAGAAGAAGTTTTTGAAGCAAGTCAACGATCTGCAGAAGCTGCACCGTCTTTTTGTGAATTTTTTCTTCAAAAATCCTGTCAATCCAGTATTTCTGATCTTTCAGCTTTTCTATTTTACCATTCAGGCGCACAGTCTGATATTTCTCATTCATTCCGACAATGGCAGCTTCTTTCTTATCTATCAGCTGATGATAAAAATCTTTTCCCCGGGAAGTACAAAAATATAACGCTCTATCCTCTGCCAGCATTACATCAATGATTCTTACCTGGGGTCTTCCGTTTTGATCTACTGTTGCAAAGGCTGCATCCTTAATTTCCCTTAACATTTCCAGACATTTTTCTGCTGTCATACTTCCTCCCTTGTTGTAATATTAATAGTTACAACTATTTTGTAGCATATTCGGGAAAAAACGTCAATACAAAAAGAGTATCCCAGATTCTGGAATACTCTCATGTGTTGTCGATTTGGAATTTTCAATTTACTTTCACACCGGCTTTTGCACTGTCTCTGCGACTTGTACCTGCCAAGTGTTCAATGCCTATACTAACTCAAGTAATACTTCTAAAGCTCCGTCACCTTTACGCTGAGCGATTTTAACGATTCTTGTGTATCCACCGTTGCGTTCAGCATATTTTGGTGCGTACTCATCAAATAATTTCTGTGTTAAGTCTACTTTCTTTGTGTTTGCTTTCTTACCAGCTGCATCTGCAGGAACTTCCGTTACAGGATATAATACCTTCAGCATCTGTCTTCTTGCATGGAGACGAGAAGGCATATCTTTTTTGATTTCCTTCTGAACTGTCTCGTATACTGTAACTTTCTTTCCGTCTACAACTTCTTTTACACGTTTTCCGTTTTCATCTTTCTTTGCAACTTTTGCGTCAACTGTTACAGTCTCAAAGTTGTCTTTTTCTCTTACAGCCAGAGCGATCAGCTTTTCAGCAACCTTGCGGATCTCTTTTGCTTTTGCTTCTGTTGTAATGATCTTTCCATGATGAAGCAGGTTTGTAACTTCTGCACGGATTAATGCTTTTCTCTGAGAAGAAGTTCTTCCCAATTTTCTATATTTTGCCATTTTAAATTTGACCTCCTGTGATTTTTCGCCTTGCCTACTTCTTCCTTCAGCCTAGGCGGGTCTCCTTCCTGTTATCTTGTTATTATTCGTCTCCTGAACTTAAGGATAATCCCAGTTCATTCAGTTTTGCCAGAACTTCTTCTAAAGATTTACGTCCAAGGTTGCGGACTTTCATCATATCTTCAGAAGTCTTATTTGTCAGTTCTTCTACTGTATTGATTCCTGCTCTCTTCAGGCAGTTGTAAGAACGAACAGATAATTCCAGCTCGTCAATGCTCATCTCAAGAACTTTTTCTTTTTCATCGTCTTCTTTTTCTACCATGACTTCTGCTGTCTTGGCATTCTCAGAAAGATCTACGAATAAGTTCAAATGTTCGCATAATACTTTTGCTGCTAAACTAACAGATTCATCTGGTGTCAGTGTTCCATTTGTAAAGACATCCAGTGTCAGTTTGTCATAATCTGTGATCTGTCCGACACGGGTGTTCTCTACCTTCAGATTCACACGCTCTACCGGTGTATAGATGGCGTCTACCGCAATCTCATCGATAGCTTTGCCTTCTTTATCCGCTTTGTCTGCGCCTACATATCCACGGCCTTTTGTGATCGTCATTTCCATATCCAGTTTGCTGCTCTCATCGCTCAATGTCGCAATGACCTGATCTGGATTCAGAATCTCGATGTCACTGTCTGCCTTGATATCTCCCGCAGTCACAACACCTCTTCCAGTAAATTCAATGTAAGCCTGTTTTGCTTCATTGGATGAACTGTTGTTTTTGATTGCCAGTGATTTGATGTTCATGATGATCTCAGGCACATCTTCCTTTACTCCCGGAATTGAGCTGAATTCATGAAGAACACCTTTGATCTTTACGGAACTTACTGCTGCGCCCGGAAGGGAAGACAGCATAATACGTCTCAGGGAATTGCCCAGAGTTGTACCGTATCCTCTCTCCAGCGGTTCCACAACAAAACGTCCAAAACGATTATCTTCTGAAATCTCACTAATCTCAATATTTGGTTTTTCAAATTCAAACATATTGGCCCTCCTTCTGGCTTAGGATCTAATTGAGGGTTATTATTTAGAATATAACTCGACGATCAATGTTTCATTAACTGGTACGTCAATTTCATCTCTTGTCGGAAGTTCTTTTACAGTTCCTGTAAAGTTCTCATGATCAGCCTCTAACCAAGCCGGAACCATTCTTCCATCTGTGATTTCTAAGATTTCTTTATATCTTGGAGAGTTTCTATGTTTTTCTTTGATTTCGATCACATCTCCGACTTTAACCTGATAAGACGGGATATTTACCTGTTTTCCGTTTACTAATACATGCTTATGTCCAACGATCTGTCTGCACTCTTTTCTTGTTCTTCCATATCCAAGGCGGAACAGTACATTATCCAGACGAAGTTCCAGAAGCATCATCAGGTTCGCACCAGCCTGACCTTTCATTCTTTCAGCTTTTGTATAGTAGTTTCTGAAAGGTTTTTCCAGTACGCCGTAGATAAACTTAGCTTTCTGTTTTTCTGTCAGCTGAAGGGCATATCCGCTCTTCTTTCTGTTTGATCTTGTTAATGATCTATTTGATTTTTTATCAATTCCTAAAAAGACTGGATCTAAACCTAAGGATCTGCATCTCTTTAAGACTGGAGTTCTATCAATTGCCATCTTTTCATATCCTCCTAAATTAAACTCTTCTGCGTTTTGGTGGGCGACATCCGTTATGTGGAACAGGAGTTACGTCGCGGATGCTTGTAACTTCAAGTCCAGCTGCTGATAATGCACGAATTGCTGCTTCTCTTCCTGATCCAGGACCTTTCACCATAACGTCTACTGTTTTCAGACCATGCACTAATGCTGCTTTTGTAGCTGTCTCAGCTGCCATCTGAGCTGCATATGGTGTAGATTTTTTGGATCCTCTGAATCCTAATCCACCGGCGCTTGCCCAAGAAAGAGCATTTCCCTGTGCATCTGTTAATGTAACGATTGTATTATTAAAAGATGACTGAATATGTGCCTGTCCGTGCTGTACATTCTTTTTCACACGTTTTTTTGCACTTTTCTTTGTAACTTTAGCCATAATTACATATACCTTTCTTTCTTCATTTCAATTTCCACAAAGTTTCAGGCAATAAGAAATATCTTATGCTGCAATGCCCATGCATCCGGGCGTATCATGCTGCAGCCGCCTGCTATTTCTTCTTGTTTGCTACTGTCTTCTTCGGACCTTTACGTGTTCTTGCGTTAGTCTTAGTCTTCTGTCCGCGGCAAGGAAGTCCCTGTCTGTGACGTTTTCCTCTATAGCATCCAATTTCTTTTAATCTCTTAATGTTAAGAGCGATTTCTCTTCTTAAATCACCTTCTACAACCTGTGTTTCGTTGATTACTGCGCTCAGTCTTTTTACTTCGTCGTCAGTCAGATCACGAACACGAGTATCAGGATCTACATTTGCCTCTGCCAAAATACGTTTAGAGCTGGACAGACCAATTCCATAAATGTAAGTAAGACCAATCTCTACACGCTTCTCTCTTGGTAAATCAACACCTGAAATACGAGCCATGTTTTCTTTTCCTCCAAAAATAATTCTTTAAGTTGTTTTATTAAGTTCGATCCATATATCCGCGTACGGTGAAATGACATATATGTCTCTCCCTTAATCCTATTTCTATCTATAAATAATCAGTATGAGCAGTACCCACCTCATACTGCAGCCGCTAAAATAGTATTGTGGACAGTTCCCCTGTTCCACAAAAATCTATATATTGTATTCAATATATAGACGCACAAAGGCAAGGACCCTTTGCTTTTTTCAAAAACCGCAAATTATCCCTGTCTCTGTTTGTGCTTTGGATTCTCACAGATTACTCTGACAGAACCTTTTCTTTTAATAACCTTGCATTTTTCGCAAATTGGTTTTACTGATGCTCTAACCTTCACTTGAATTCTCCTTTCAAAAAACCTTTCAAAAAACGTTCGGATACAATTATATCATCATGTTTTCTATTTTTCAAGAGTTTTTTTATTTGTCTCTCCAGATAATTCTTCCCTTGGATAAATCATACGGAGATAATGCCAGTGTTACCTTATCTCCCGGAAGGATCTTGATATAATTCATACGAAGTTTTCCGCTGATGTGGGCAAGAATGACATGTCCGCCTTCAATCTCAACTTTAAACATTGCATTCGGAAGTTTTTCCAATACAACTCCTTCTACTTCAATTGCTTCTGATTTTGACATTTCCTAATCCTCCTTATCAGATAATGTTAATATTTCATATCCATCTTCTGTGATCGCAATTGTATTCTCATAGTGAGCAGCCAGACTTCCGTCTGCTGTTACCACCGTCCAGTCATCGTCCAGCCATTCAACCTCAAAGGTGCCTTCATTTACCATCGGCTCAATGGCAAGCGTCATTCCCGGACGCAGCTTCATTCCTTTCCGTTTTTCCTTAAAATTAGGAATCTGCGGATCTTCATGAAGATGTGTTCCGATTCCATGACCGACCAGATCTCTTACAATAGAAAAGCCATTGCTCTCCACATGATTCTGTATCGCTTCTGAGATATCAAAAAGATGATTCCCAGGCTGTGCCAGCTTGATGCCTTCAAAAAAACTTTCCCTTGTAACCCGGATCAGCCTGGCTGCCTCGTCAGATATCTTTCCAACTCCATAGGTTCTTGCCGCATCGGAATGATATCCTTCATAAATCAAGCCCGCGTCCAGACTTACGATGTCGCCTTCCTGCAGAATGCGGTTCTTTTTCGGTATGCCGTGAACAACCTCATCGTTTACAGATACACAAATGGATGCCGGATATCCGTTATAGTTTAAAAAATTCGGGATGCATCCGTAAGCACGGATCGCCTTTTCCCCAAACTGATCGATTTCCAAAGTGGAAATCCCTGGCCGAATGATCTCGGCCAGCTGATTATGAACATCTTCCAGTCTCTTGCCCGCTTCGCGCATCAACTGGATTTCGTGCTTTGATTTAATAGTTACCGCCATATCTTATGCTCCCAAAATGGATTTAATTTCCTTAAATACTACATCAATGTCCTGTGTTCCGTCCACCTCATATAAAGAGCCTGCTTTCTTGTAGTGATCGATCAACGGAGCTGTCTGATCATGATAAACTTCCAGACGTTTTTTTACAGTCTCTTCTTTATCGTCATCACGAAGGACTAATTCTCCGCCGCATACATCACAGCAGCCTTCTTTTTTCGGAGGATTGTATTCGACATGGAAAATCGCACCGCATTCTTTGCAGGAACGGCGTCCTGCCATTCGCCTGATGATATTCTCATCCGGAACTTCCACATCAATTGCGTATTCAATTGCTTCTCCATCTTTTGCAAGTGCCTGATCAAGGGCATCTGCCTGAGGAATCGTCCTTGGGAATCCATCTAAAATGAATCCCTTTTCGCAGTCATCTTTGTGAATTCGGTCAACTACCAGATCACATACCAGTTCATCCGGAACCAGCAGCCCCTGATCCATATATTCCTGTGCTTTCTTTCCTAACTCTGTCCCTTCTTTGATGTTGGCACGGAAAATATCTCCGGTAGAAATATGAGGGATCCCATATTCCTCTGCGATCTGTTTTGCCTGTGTTCCTTTTCCGGCTCCCGGTGCTCCCAACATAATAATTTTCATGTGACAAATCCTCCTTTCAATCACAAATAAGCTGTAGTGAAACTACAGCTTATCTTAACACTTACTCGCTTAAAAAACCAGAATAATTCTGTACCAACAATTGTGATTTTATTTGTTTGATGGTTTCTAGAATAACTCCTACAACGATGATGATGGATGTTCCTCCAAACGAAACGCTGGCACCAAACACACCATTAAAGAAGAATGGCACCACTGCAACAATTGTCAGTCCTGCAGCCCCAATAAAAATAATATATTTTAATATCTTATTCAAGTAATCAACGGTAGGTTTTCCTGGTCGGATTCCTGGAATAAAGCCTCCTTGTTTTTTCATATTATTGGATATTTCCAGAGGATTAAAAGTAATCGACGTATAGAAATATGCAAACATCACTACCAGAACAATATAGATCAAAAGACCCAGCGTCCTTTTTGGATGAGAGGCATCAAACCAGGTAGATGAATTTAAACTTGTTAATACCTTTCCAAAGAATCCGTTATTCTCATAACTGAACAGATTCTGCAGCATAATCGGAAACTGCATAATGGAGGAGGCAAAAATGATCGGCATGACTCCTGCGGTATTAACTTTCAGAGGAATGTAGCTGGACTGTCCTCCCACCAGCCTTCTTCCCTGTATCTTTTTCGAATACTGAACCGGAATATGTCTCTCTCCGTCAGACAAGATGACTACGAAGATAACCATTGCCAGGACGACTGCTACGATCACGACCCCCGCGAGTACTGCAGGCCCGATCTTTTTCCCTGAAATAAACTGCGTATACAGGGAATAAAAATCACTTGGCATTCCGGAAACAATATTGACAAGCAGGATAATGGAAATACCATTTCCAATTCCGCTTTCTGTAATCCTTTCACCCAGCCACATGACAAGCACGGCTCCTGCCGTCAGAGCAACTGTCATGATGACGAGGGTGAAATTCGTATAATCTAAGCCTAAGGCTCCTCTGTTCGCCAGCCCGATTGACAGGCCGCCGCCTTCGATCACTGCAAGGACGAGAGTCACATATCTTGTAATCTTTGCCATCCTTTTTCTTCCATCTTCGCCGTCCTTCTGCATTTCCTCCAGAGCAGGAATTACAATGGTCATCAGCTGCATGATGATGGATGCTGTGATATAAGGCGTTACACTTAACGCAAAAATAGACATTTGTGTAAAAGATCCGCCGGTAAAGGAGTTCAGAAGACTGATAGAATCTCCCAGTACCATCTGCAGATAAAGACTAATCTGCGCGCTGTCAATCTCAGGTATCGGCAGCTGTGATCCAAAGCGCACAACAATTAATATCAGTATCGTAAATATCAGTTTATTTCTTAATTGCTTGTTTTTGAAAGCGCTGACTACAGCGTTTGCCATATTAGATCACCTCTGCTTTTCCGCCCAGTGCTTCGATTTTTTCTTTTGCACTTGCGCTGAACGCGTTTGCCTGTACATTCAGCTTTTTGGTTAACTCTCCATTTCCTAAGATTTTTACACCATCTCTTGGATTCTTAACGATTCCTGCTTCGATCAGGGATGCAACTGTTACGTCAGCTCCATCTTCGAATCTTTCTAATGCAGACAGGTTGATTCCAACGATTTCTTTAGAGTTTCTGCATTTGAAACCTCTCTTTGGAATACGTCTGTAAAGCGGCATCTGTCCACCTTCGAATCCTGGTCTTACTCCACCGCCTGAACGAGCTTTCTGTCCTTTATGTCCTTTACCTGCAGTTTTTCCATTTCCTGAACCATGTCCACGTCCTCTTCTGAACGCATCGCTGTGTTTAGATCCTTCTGCAGGGCGTAAGTTTGATAATTCCATTCCTAAATACACCTCCTTGCCGGATATACTAGATTTCTTCTACTTTAACTAAATGTTTTACCTGGTGAATCATTCCGCGTGTTGCTGCGTTATCCGGAAGTTCAACAGTCTTGTTCAGCTTTTTCAGTCCTAAAGCTTCTACTGTTTTTCTGTGCTTCGGAATCGCACCAATCGTTGATTTCACTAATGTAATTTTTAATTTATCTGCCATTTTCGATTTCCTCCTATCCTAAGAGCTCTTCTACTGACTTACCACGCAGTTTTGCTACTTCTTCCGGAGTTTTTAAGTTCTTTAATCCTTCGATGGTTGCCAGAACAACGTTCTGTTTGTTGTTGGAACCTAAAGATTTTGAACGGATATTTGTATATCCTGCAAGCTCCAGTACAAGACGAGAAGGACCTCCGGCGATGATTCCAGTACCTTCTGGAGATGTCTTTAATAATACGGATGCTCCGCCGAAACGACCTGTAAAGTCGTGTGGTATACTTCCTTTTTCGTCAATTGGTACTTCTACCAGGCTCTTCATAGCTGCTTCTTTTCCTTTGCGGATTGCTTCCGGAATTTCAGCTGCTTTACCTAATCCCGCACCAACATGACCGTTTTTATCTCCTACAACAACCAGTGCTGCGAATCTCATGTTGCGGCCACCTTTTACGACTTTTGTAACTCGTTTGATGGCTACGACTGCATCTTCCAGCTCAAACTGGCTAGGATCAATAAGTGTATGCTTCATTTGACTTCCTCCTATTAGAATTTCAGACCAGCTTCACGAGCTGCATCTGCTAATGCTTCAATTTTACCATGATAAATGAATCCGCCTCTATCAAAGACAACTTCTGTAATGCCTTTTGCAAGAGCTCTTTCAGCAATTACTTTACCTACATAGCTTGCAGCAGCAACATCGTTTGTTTTGCTGAGTTCTGCCTTTACATCTTTCTGAGTAGTTGAAGCAGATACTAATGTATTTCCAACAGTGTCGTCAATAATCTGAGCGTACATATGATCATTACTTCTAAATACACTTAAGCGAGGTCTTTCGCTTGTTCCATTGATTCTGTTGCGAAGCTTATAATGCTTTTTCGCACGAATCTTGCTTCTTGATTCTTTTCTAATCATCCTATATCACTCCTTTATTTAGCCCCGGTTTTTCCTACTTTACGTCTGATCACTTCATCAGCATACTTAATACCTTTTCCTTTGTAAGGTTCAGGTTTTCTAAGTTCTCTGATTTCAGCTGCATACTGTCCAACTTTTTCTTTGTCGATACCTTTTACGATAATGACATTCTGACCTTCCATAACAGTCTCGATGCCTTCCGGATCAGTCATAACAACCGGATGAGAGAAACCAAGGTTGAAAGTGATTTCTTTTCCTTTTTTCTGCGCTCTGTAACCAACACCGTTAATTTCCAGTTTCTTTTCGTATCCTTCAGATACACCTGTAATCATGTTGGCAATTAATGATCTTGTAAGACCATGTAAAGATTTCATTTTCTTTAAATCATTTGGTCTTGTTACGACAACCTGATTATCTTCTACTTTGATTGTCATTTCAACTGGTAAACATTTCTCTAATGTTCCCTTCGGACCTTTGACAGTCACTTTATTTCCTTCTTCAATCTTTACCTCTACTCCTGCAGGGATATCGATTGGCAATCTACCTATACGAGACATAGGTTACCTCCTTAAATTGTCGGAAAGGGACGCTCCCTTTCTGTTTTCAGAATGGTCTGAGTACTGCATTTTACATGCTTTCACTAAGCGGCGGTATCATCCCTCAACTAAACTCATCCTGCGCCTTCGGCTTGGATTCGTTAAGGTTCGGGATGGGCTTTCACACTAACCTCGAACTTCGTTTCCACTCGTTCCCGCCAAGTGCTCAATGCCTACCATACAAATGCTAATACTTCTCCACCCACGTTTTCTTTTCTTGCTTCTTTGTCTGTTAACAGTCCTTTGTTTGTTGAGATGATCGCGATTCCAAGTCCGCCTAATACTCTAGGAAGCTCTTCTGCTCCTGCGTATACACGAAGACCTGGTTTAGAGATTCTCTTAAGTCCTGTGATGATTTTTTCATTTTTATCAGCACCATATTTTAATGTGATTACGATTGTGCTGAATGAACCTTCTTCCTTGATGTCATAAGCTTTAATGAAACCTTCTTTTAATAAGATTTCTGCAATCGCTGTCTTCATCTTAGAAGCAGGAATTTCTACTGTATCATGTTTCGCAGTATTTGCGTTACGGATTCTTGTAAGCATATCTGCAATTGGATCGCTCATTGTCATTTTTGTGTTCCTCCTTCCTTCTTCTTACCAGCTTGCCTTCTTGACACCTGGAATTTGTCCTTTATATGCTAATTCACGGAAGCAAACCCTGCAAATTCCGTATTTTCTTAAATAAGCATGTGGACGTCCACAGATTCTACAACGGCTATATTCTCTTGTAGAGAATTTTGCTTTTCTTTTTTGTTTTGCAACCATTGACTTTCTAGCCATGGGAACCCTCCTAACTATTTCTTAAACGGCATACCAAATAAGGTTAATAATTCACGAGCTTCTTCATCAGTATTGGCAGTTGTAACGAAGATAATGTCCATACCTCTTACTTTATCTACCTTATCATATTCGATTTCAGGGAAGATTAACTGCTCTTTGATACCTAATGCATAGTTTCCTCGTCCATCAAAAGAATTCTGGCTGACTCCTCTGAAGTCACGTACACGAGGCAGTGCAAGATTGATCAGACGATCTGCAAATTCATACATTCTCTCACCGCGTAATGTAACCTTGCATCCGATTGGCATACCTTCTCTCAGTTTGAAGTTCGCAACAGATTTCTTCGCTCTTGTTACGACAGCTTTCTGTCCAGAGATGATCTCAAGATCAGTGATCGCTGTATCCAGTGCTTTTTTATTTTCTTTTGCTTCACCAACGCCCATGTTGATTACGATTTTCTCAAGCTTTGGTACCTGCATAATATTTTTATATCCGAATTTTTTTGTCATAGCATCTACGATTTCGTTGCTATACTGTTCATGTAATCTACTCACCTGCGTAAACCTCCTCTCTTAATTAGTCAATCACTTCGCCTGTTGCACGTGCAACACGAACTTTTTTGCCATCAACTACTTTGTAGCCAATCTTGGTTGTTTTTCCATTATGCACATACATTACATTGGAAACATCCATTGGTCCTTCCTGGCTTACGATTCCGCCCTGCTGGTTTGCAGCGCTAGGTTTAGTATGCTTTGTGATCATGTTGGCTCCCTCTACGGTAACCTTACCATTCTTCTGATCAACAGCAATTACTTTGCCTTCTTTGTCTTTATCTTTACCAGCGATGATCTTTACTAAATCGCCTTTTTTAATTTTAATTGCTGACACAGTGTTTCCTCCTTATAATACTTCTGGTGCTAATGAAACAATCTTCATGAATTTCTTGTCTCTAAGCTCTCTTGCCACTGGTCCAAAGATACGAGTTCCTCTTGGATTCATATCATCTTTAATAATTACAGCAGCATTCTCGTCAAATTTGATATAAGAACCGTCTTTACGACGAGCGCCTTTCTTTGTACGAACGACAACTGCTCTGACTACGTCACCTTTTTTTACAACGCCGCCTGGTGTTGCATCTTTAACCGTAGCGACAATCACATCACCAATGTTAGCATATCTTCTGGTAGATCCTCCTAACACACGGATGCAAAGGATTTCTTTTGCTCCTGTGTTGTCGGCTACTCTAAGTCTTGACTCCTGCTGAATCATGCCTTTCTTCTCCTTTCCAACCAAGCAAAATTATTTTGCTTTCTCGATAATTTCTACAAGTCTCCATCTCTTGTCTTTGGACAGAGGTCTTGTTTCCATAACCTTTACTCTATCTCCGATGTTACATTCGTTATTCTCATCATGAGCTTTTAATTTATAAGTTCTCTTAACGATCTTCTTATATAAAGGATGCTTCACGTTGTCTTCGATTGCGACTACGATTGTCTTATCCATTTTATCACTAATAACTCTCCCTACACGGGTTTTTCTTAAATTTCTTTCCACAACAAACTCCTCCTTTCGAATTTACTAAGCATTTGCTTTCGCTGTAATCGCACCCTGAATACGTGCGATATTTCTTCTTACTTCTTTGATTCTGCTTGTATTCTCAAGCTGATTTGTTGCATTCTGGAATCTCAGATTGAATAATTCCTTTTTCGCAGCTACTAGCTCATTATTTAATTCGTCCAATGACTTATTATTTAACTCTTTTACAAAATCCTTAGTTTTCACTGTTGTCACCGCCTTCTAAAGCTTCACGAGAAACAATTTTACACTTTACAGGTAGTTTGTGAACAGCAAGACGCAGCGCTTCTCTTGCAACTTCTTCGCTTACGCCAGCAATCTCAAACATAACTCTTCCTGGTTTTACAACTGCTACCCAATACTCCAAGTTACCTTTACCTTTACCCATTCGAGTTTCAGCAGGCTGTGCTGTCACCGGCTTATCTGGGAAAATCTTAATCCAAACTTTACCACCACGTTTGATGTAACGAGTCATAGCAACACGGGCTGCCTCGATCTGGTTTGCTGTGATCCATGCCGGCTCTGTTGCCACGATACCGAACTCACCGTAAGTGATTTTATTACCGCGCATCGCTTTTCCGCGCATGCTTCCGCGGAACTGTTTACGACGTTTTACTCTCTTTGGCATTAACATTATTTATTTCCCCCTTCCGCATTTTTTGTAGGAAGTACTTCACCATGGTAGATCCATGTTTTAACACCGATTTTTCCATAGGTTGTGTCTGCTTCAGCAAATCCGTAATCGATATCTGCACGGAGTGTCTGAAGAGGAATGGTTCCTTCACTGTAAAATTCTGTACGAGCCATATCTGCTCCGCCTAAACGTCCGGATACAGCTGTCTTGATTCCTAATGCACCAGCTCTCATTGTGCGCTGCATGCAGGATTTCATTGCACGACGGAAAGAAATACGATTTTCCAGCTGCTGTGCAATGTTCTCAGCAACCAGCTGAGCGTCTTTGTCCGGTCTCTTTACTTCTTTTACATCGATCAGAAGCTTCTTGTCTGTCATCTTCTGAAGCTGTCTCTTCAATTCTTCAATAGAAGATCCGCCTTTACCGATAACAACTCCCGGTTTTGCTGTATATACGATTAATTTAACTCTGTCAGATGCTCTTTCAATTTCAATTTTTGAAATTCCGGCATTGTATAATCTTTTCTTTACATATTTTCTGATTTTGTCGTCTTCTACAAGATTGTCTGCAAAATCATCTTCTGCGTACCATCTAGAATCCCAATCTTTAATAATTCCGACTCTCAGACCATGAGGATTTACTTTCTGTCCCATGTTTGCCTCCTTCTATCTTTCATCCAGCACCAGTGTAATGTGGCTCATTCTGTGTTCGATTCTATAAGCTCTTCCCTGCGCTCTAGGTTTTACTCTCTTCATTGTAGGTCCTTTATTTGCATAGCACTCTGCAATATAAAGATTTTCTGGGTCCATTCCGTTATTGTTTTCTGCGTTAGCGATTGCAGATTTTAATAACTTTTCAATTAATGTTGAAGCATATCTTGGGTTGTAAAGTAAAATTCCAAGCGCTGTCTCTACATCTTTTCCTCTGATTGCATCCAGCACGAAGGCTGCTTTTGTTGTAGACACTCTAGCATTTCTTAATGTAGCTTTCGGTCTTGTATCTTTCTTTGCATTTCTCTCTTTTTTATACTGAGATCTGCTGTATTTCTTTGCCATTGAAATGAAACCTCCTTCCAAATATTATTTCTATCTCATTCCGGATTTTTTCTCAGCTTTTGTATGTCCGCGGAAAGTTCTTGTTGCAACGAACTCTCCAAGTTTGTGTCCTACCATATCTTCTGTGATATATACCGGCACATGTTTTCTTCCATCATGAACAGCGATTGTGTGTCCTACGAATGATGGGAAGATTGTGGAACGACGAGACCATGTTTTGATTACACTCTTGTCTCCTGATTCGTTCATAGCATCTACTTTTTTAAGTAAGCTCTTATCTGCAAATGGTCCTTTTTTAAGTGAACGAGCCATAAGTTACCTCCTTGTACTATTTAACGTTTTTACCATCTCTTCTTCTTACGATCATCTTGTTAGACTGCTTGTTTTTTTTGCGGGTCTTGAGTCCTAATGCAGGTTTTCCCCAAGGTGTGCATGGTCCCGGTCTACCAATACCAGTCTTACCTTCTCCACCACCATGTGGATGGTCATTCGGGTTCATAACAGAACCGCGGACTGTCGGGCGGAATCCCATGTGACGTTTACGTCCCGCTTTACCAATATTTACAAGGTCATGCTCGATGTTTCCAACCTGTCCGATGGTTGCACGGCATACAACAGGTACCATTCTCATTTCACCAGATGGAAGACGAAGGGTTGCATATTTTCCTTCTTTTGCCATCAGCTGTGCTGAGTTTCCTGCAGAACGAACTAACTGTCCGCCTTTTCCAGGATGCATTTCAATGTTGTGAATTTCAGTACCAACCGGAATGTTTGCCAGTGGAAGGCAGTTTCCAATTTTAATTTCCGCTTCCGGACCGTTCATAACAGTTGTTCCAACTGCTAATTTGTTCGGAGCGATGATATATCTTTTTTCACCATCTGCATATGTTAATAATGCGATGTTTGCTGTTCTGTTTGGATCATATTCGATCGCTGTTACCTTTGCAGGAACACCGTCTTTTGTTCTCTTAAAGTCAATGATTCTGTATTTTCTTCTAGATCCGCCGCCGCGATGTCTTACTGTGATTTTACCCTGGTTGTTGCGGCCTGCATTCTTCTTTAAGGATTTTACCAGAGATTTTTCTGGTGTAGATTTTGTGATCACATCAAAATCTAATCCTGTCATATGTCTTCTAGAAGGTGTATATGGGTTATATGTCTTGATTCCCATGTCGATCTCCTTTCAAATCTAATTTATTATCACGCTTGTGTTGCGTATAGTTTACTGCCTTGTCTTTCGTTTCCGCCGGATTTTATAATCCTTCGAAGATTTCGATATCAGCGCTTTCTTCTGTCAGCTGAACGATTGCTTTCTTTGTCTTAGCAGTTTTTCCAAAAGTCATTCCACGTCTCTTTGTCTTTCCTGCGCTGTTCATTGTGTTGACTTTTTCTACTTTTGTTCCTTCGAACATTTTTTCCACTGCTTCTTTAATCTGGGATTTCGTTGCAGATGGATGAACTAAAAAAGTATATTTCTTCTCAGCCATAGCATTCATGCTTTTTTCTGTGATAACCGGCTTTAAGATAACGTCATAATATTTAATATCTGCCATTATGCATATACCTCCTCGATATTTGCAACTGCTTCCTTAGAAACAACTACAGTGTCATATTTCAAAATATCATACACATTGATCGTGCTTGTTAATGCTGTTTTAACACCAGGGATGTTTCTGGCAGATAAAATCAGGTTGTCGTTCTTTCCATTCATAACAACCAGAGCTTTCTTTACATTGAAGCTGTCCAGCATGTTCTTTACATTCTTTGTTTTGATTTCATCAAATTTGAATTCGTCAACAACAATGAATTTGTTTTCCTGTACTCTGGATGTCAGTGCAGACTTCAGAGCCAGACGTCTTTCTTTCTTGTTTAATTTCTTTGTATAGCTTCTTGGTGTTGGAGCAAATACAACTCCTCCGCCTGTCCACTGTGGAGCACGGATAGATCCCTGTCTTGCATGACCTGTTCCTTTCTGTCTCCAAGGTTTTCTTCCACCGCCGCGAACTTCAGAACGTGTTTTAGCTTTCTGAGTTCCCTGACGATTGTTTGCCAGCTGGCTTACAACTGCCAGATGTACTAAATGTTCATTTATTTCTACGCCAAAGATGCTGTCATTAAGATCTAATTTATCAACTTCTTTGCCTTCCATATTCAACACAGATACTGTTGCCATCTTATATAGTCCTCCTTTCTTCTAAAGACCTACGCCTTTACTGATTCTTTTAACATTACTAAAGATTTCTTTGGTCCTGGTACGGAACCTTTTACTAAAATAATGTTTTCATCAGCGTCAACTCTTACTACTTCCAGGTTCTGGATTGTAACTCTTTCTGCACCCATCTGTCCTGGCATCTTCTTTCCTTTGAATACTTTGCTAGGATCAGAAGCCATACCATTGGAACCAGCGTGACGATGATATTTAGAACCATGGCTGGATGGACCTGATTTCAAACCGTGACGTTTGATACCACCAGCGTATCCTTTACCTTTAGATGTTGCAGTTGCGTCAATCTTGTCTCCAGCTGCAAAAATGTCAGCTTTGATTTCCTGTCCAACTGTATATTCTTCAGCATTTTCAAATCTGAATTCTCTTACATATCTCTTTGGAGATACTTCTGCTTTATCAAAGTGTCCTTTCTGAGGTTTGTTGATTCCTTTTTCTTTCTTGTCAACGAAACCTACCTGAACTGCACTGTATCCGTCATTTTCTACTGTTTTAACCTGTGTTACAACACATGGTCCTGCCTGCAGTACAGTGACTGGAGTTAATACTCCATCTTCGTTAAAGATCTGTGTCATACCGATCTTTGTTGTTAAAATCGCTTTTTTCATTTTAGATATTCCTCCTATTTAATCTACAGCGGATTATAACGTGTGACGTTGTAATCATCCTAGACGCCCAAAAAGCTCAAGGGGATTACTATTTTGTTTTCATCTTGATGTCGATGTACACACCAGCTGGTACTTCCAGTTTGGATAAAGCATCAACTGTTTTCTGTGTCGGTGTAATGATATCGATCAGTCTTTTGTGAGTTCTCTGCTCGAACTGCTCTCTGGAATCTTTGTACTTATGTGTCGCACGAAGGATTGTGATGATTTCCTTCTTTGTCGGCATAGGTACCGGTCCGCTAACCTTAGATCCTGTTTTCTTTACTGTTTCGATAATACTCTTTGCAGATGCATCAATTAACTGATGATCATATGCTTTTAATGTAATTCTCATTACCTGACTTGCTGCCATAAAAAAAGCCGCCTCCTTTTCGTACTATAATTTGCTTGTAGCACGACAAGTGGTGACTGTACACTCCTCCGTGTGTATCGTGAAATCTACACACTGCGTCTCTATTCATACGCTCTCGATCTTTCGACAATAAATAGATTGTAATTCGTACAGTGACTTGTCGCCAGTTTTAACAACTTGACATTCGCTCCACGGAAAACCTGTACCGGCTTTTACCGATACAGCAACCTCACGCTTCAACGCTATCAAGGTCACAACGATTTGATTATATATGAAAAAACAGGGAAATGCAAGGACTTTTTTCACTTTTTTTGTATGTATGGAAGAAAGTACAATGCAGGAGTTTTTTCCTGTCATGTGCATCCTATATATAATAGAAGAAACTCATTTTTCCTCTTTCTGCCAACCGGGCATTTGACACCATCGCGCAGCACTTCTTCCATATATCATCTATACCGTATAATTGTCGGATAATATATTGTATGATGCAATACAGATAAATCAATTCGTATCATTTCTATCACATATCAGTCTGTTGTCTTACAGCTGATTCAATAAGAAGGAATTTTTATGAAGGAACTGTTCCAGTTAAAAAGTTTTCGAAAAAATTTCATCTTCATGCTTATTTTACTTATTCTTGTTCCCATTTCAAACGATTTTAACACAGACACACCGATTCCGGCAGGCGGAGGTTCCCTGCCCCTCTATTTGATTATCGTGGTACCTCACGCACATTGCGCAAAAAATATAAGCTCTTTCACCTGTTTGTCCCACAAGTGAAAGAACTTATATTTTATAAATAATTTCCAAACCGGTCTTTCTTCGGTTCTTTTCCTTCCCGGATTAATTCTTCCAGCAGCAGAAAGCGATAAGTTTTTCCGTCATCCCCGATTCGAATCTGTTTTTTGGTCATATTCCAGATCTGGTTCATCTCATTTTCTTCCAGACTGAAATCAAAAATTCCCTTATTTTCTTTAATTCTTCCTGGATTCGAAGACTTCGGTACAGCACCGAACCCATTCTGGATATGCCAGCGGAGAATAATCTGACCAGGAGTTTTCTGATGATTCTCTGCGATTTTAATGATCACCGGATCTTTCATGGGACTTTCCACCTTCATTCTCTCCTCTCCTTTTTCTGTTTTGCTGTCTTTCCTGCTTTCTCCTGCTGCCGCAAGCGGACTCCATGCCACCGGAAATACATTGTGCTCCCGGCAGTAATCTATGATTTCATACTGGACCAAATACGGATGCATCTCGATCTGATCCACCATCGGCATTACTCCTGTTTCCTGGGCGCATGCTTCCATATGTTCCGGATAAAAATTACTCACTCCAACCGCCCGCAATACCCCTTCTTCATACAGCCGCACCAGTGCCTTCCATGTGGGAATATACATCTTTTCTCCCGGCCAGTGGATCAGGTACAGATCTAAATACTCCATACCCAATCGTTTCAGAGAAGCTTCCACCGCATATAGCGTAGAATCATATCCCTGAAAACGGTTCCTGACTTTTGTCGTGACAAAGATTTCTTCTCTTTTCTTTCCGGAACGCCGGATTCCCTCGCCAACTGCTTCTTCATTTAAATATACCTGCGCGGTATCTATAGCATCATATCCGTTTTCCAGGGCGTACTGTACCATATCCGCACATTGATCGTCTTTTAACTTCCACGTTCCAAATCCAAGATACGGCATCTCAACTCCATTCCTTAATTTCCTTTTGTATTCCATTCCACCCTCCTGCTTTCATACTTATAAAGGGAGCACTGTCAGCAATGCAGCACTCCCCATTTTCATTTCTGTTGTTCTATTGCAGATGTCTCCTATTCCATATTGGCATGGCGTTTAAATAAATCCTTATCTGTCTGATTTGTAAGCTTCATAAGATCCATAACCATGGCGTCATATGTAATCCAGCATAATTCCTCGAAAGAAGATCCTGCCGCCTGGACGCTGTCCTGGCCTTTCCCTTCGACTTTTTCCGTCACTCCTGGAATCCGGATTGCCGCATCCGCCATAGAGCCAATCGTATTCTCCAGGAACATGGTAAGAGTCGCCACCTTTGCCCCCTGTTCTTTGGCTTTTTTTGTATTAGATACAAGACTTGCTGTATTACCGGAACCGGAACCGACGATCAGAAGATCGCCTTCCTGAATGGACGGCGTGGTAGGCTCTCCCACAAAATATACCGTATATCCAAGATGCATCAGACGATTGGAAAATCCTCTGGCCGCAAACCCGGAGCGCCCGGCTCCGCTGATAAAGATACGATTTGCTTCCGTGATCAGTTTCTCTACTTCTTTTAACTTGTCATCATCTATCTGTTCCGCATTTTCCTTTAGTTCCTCTAAAATCTCAAAAATATTTTTACACTCTGTCATCCCGTATCCTCCTACATCATTGCCTCTTTGATTGCTTTTGCTTCTGCCGCCGGATCTTCGGCATTTCCTATGGCACTTCCTACAATAATGATTTCCGGTTTTAAAGCGGCATATTTGTCAATCGTCTTGCTGCTGATTCCTCCGGCAACTGCGATTTTAGCTTTCTTTGCGCTGCCGGTCATGACTTTAAGATCCTGGATTGGCTCTCTTCCAACCGCCTGAGCATCCGCTCCGGTATGCACTGCCAGTACGTCAACTCCGATCTCTTCCAATTCCGCCACTTTCCCAGGAATATCCTCGATCGTGATCATATCAACGACCAGTTTCTTTCCGTAATCCTGTGTTGCCCGAAAGGCCCCTTTTACTGTCAGAACATCCGCAGCAGCGCACACAGTTACATAGTCTGCCCCTGCTTTGATCGCATTTTCCGCTTCCAGATATCCGCCATCCATAATCTTGCAGTCTGCCAGTATTTCCTTGTCAGGATAAGCCTTTTTAAAAGTCTCTACCGCATTGTTGCCTGCATCAAGACAAAAAGGTGTTCCGATTTCAATAATGTCTACGTAATCTTTTACCTTCTCCATCATTTCCAGCGCTGCATCCATTTTCATTTCATCCAAAGCCAACTGTAATTTCATGATTCTCTCCTCCTGATCTTTTAAATATCATTATGTTATTTATACTGTTTCTTTAATTCGTCATAATTTTTTACAATCTCCGCAAACATCCTGCTTCCTTCCTGAATTCCGGTAAAATGAGGGATTGCTTTTTCAATTCCATGTTCCCTCACATAGGAAAGCAGTTCCACAGACTGTTCATCTGTTTTTACATCAAATAGAAATGCTGCCGCAATTCCTTTTAACAGCAATTCATTTGGAAGTCCCAGTTCTTCACACTGAGAAGCCGGTCCCACCAGACGGTCATCTGCCCCCAGTTTCCGAATCGGCGCTCTGGAAATTCGCTCCACCGTATCTGTAATTCCCGGTGTCAGGAAACGGTTCAGTGCAAAATTCACATAATCTTCCATTTCCTGATGAGTAAACCCATGTTTCTTTTCCACAAGAGCAGCCACTTCTCTCATCACGGCTCTTGTCATCTCTACATTTTCTTCTTTCGCAAAATAATCCTGAATGATCTTATATCCCATTAAATGCGCCATATATCCAGACCATGCATGACCGCAGTTGATCACATATAATTTCCTTTCCAGAAATTTTTGAAGATTGTCTGTATACTCAGCTCCTTTGATTGGTTCCTTTTCCGGATCCGTAAGTTTCTCTTTTTCAATTACCAGCTCATGATCTTTTCCAATTTCGATTCCATCTCTTCCGTCACGGTCTATTCCAAATACCATTCGATCCACTGCCGTATTCGGCACTGATGCAATCTGATCCAGCTCCCCCTCTGTCAGAATACCTGTGGCAAGAATTTCTTTCTTCAGCATATCTCCGCATAAAATTGCATTTTCACATGGAATTACATTGATCTTCTCTTTTCCTGCATCCAGTCTTGCCTTGAGACCCTTTGCAAGATTTCCGGCAATCTTAGGAAAATTATCTGCCAGCACTGCTGTTGTCACCAGATCCGCCTCCACAATGGCTGTTGTCACTTCTTCCGGCTGCGCAGCCGGGGAGAGGGCGGAAACTTTATCTATCTCCTTTCTCTTATAATCTTCTTCAATCACATACAGATAGTAGTTATGGTACTGATTTAATTCCTGATTCACTGCTTCATTCACATCTACAAATACTATTTCGTACCCGGTGTCATGCAGCAATTCCGCAATAAAACCTCGTCCAATCTTTCCTGCTCCAAAATGTACCGCCTTCATGTTTCTTCCTCCTGATTTTATTTTGCTTTTACTGTCAGGCCAGGACATCCAGCCTCATAATCCAATAGTTCTTTCAATTCATCATCCAGGCGCATAATCGTCAGAGCCGCACCATTCATATCCAGCGATGTAACATAATTTCCTACAAACGCTCTATAAACATGGATGCCTTTCCGCTCCAGATACTTTTCTGCCCTGCCATATAATACATACTGTTCCATCACCGGCGTCGCTCCCAGTCCCGATAAGATGACCGCTGTTTCATCTCCTCTGGCCAGTTCCAGGTCTTCACAGACCGCTTCCGTCATCTGATCTGCGATTTCGTCTGCAGACTTCAGTTCCTGAACATTCATCCCCGGCTCCCCATGATGTCCAATCCCAAATTCCATTTTTCCATTTTCTATATTGAAATTAGGATGTCCTACCGCTGGAATCGTACATGGTTCCAGTCCCACGCAGATACTTCTTGTGGCGTCCACCGCTTTCTGCGCAGATTGAATCACCTCATCCAGACTGCCGCCGAGAGCCGCTCTCGCTCCTCCGATTTTCCACATAAACACACCGCCGGCGATGCCATGACGTTTCTCCTTTGTTTCCTTTGGAGAAGAAGAAATATCGTCTGTGGCAGCAACCATTTTTACTTCCACACCCTTTTTTCCTGCTTTTCGAATTGCCATTTTAACATTCATATTGTCACCGGCATAATTTCCAAAAAGACAGGCAACTCCTTTTCCGGCGTCAGCTTCCAGGAAAGCATCATAAAATGTCTGAGCAGATGGAGAGGAAAAAATCTCACCGACCGCAGCCGCATCCATCATATTTTCTCCTACATATCCAAGAAACGCCGGCTCATGTCCGCTTCCCCCTCCGGTTACCAGCCCGACCTTGCCTTCTACCGGCGCATTCTTATATTTCACCACTCTGTCATTTTTCTCAGATTTTACGATCAGATCTTCATGAGCCTTCACAAAGCCTTTCACCATATCGTCCACAATATAATCCGGATCATTTACAAATCTCTGCATTTTGAAACTCCTTTATTCCAAATTTGTATGACGTTCCATCATCTCTTCGCTTGTCTGTCCAAGCTTATCCATTAAAACCATAATAATACTGTCATAAGTCAGCCAGCTCAGCTGTTCAAAAAGATTTCCCATCGGCTGTACAGATTGTGCCGGGTTTTCTTCACCTGCCGCTTTCTTTGGAGTAGATCCCGGAACTTTCACAATGACATCTGCCATTTCACCAATCGTATGATCCGGAAACATTGTAACCGTCATGATTTTCGCTCCCACATCTTTCGCTTTCTCTCCCATGACAATCAGACTTTTTGTCGTTCCGGAACCGGATCCTAATACGATTACATCATTCTCTCTGATTCGCGGGCAGGAAATCTCCCCCACAAAGTGCACATCAAACCCCATATGAAGCAGCCGGTTTGCAAACGCTCTGGCAGCCAGTCCTGAACGTCCTGCTCCCGCCAGAAAAATCTTATCTGCCGATATCATAAGATCCGCTGCAGCCTGTATCTCTTCCTCTTTTACCCTGTCTGCATATTTTGACAGTTCATTTGTAATGATCTTTAATTTCTGGGCCTCCATCCTTTATTCCTCCTTAAATGCATTTTCGTGTGATTTTATGTGTTATTTTGTTGTTTTATGATGTTATAATAATTCATTTTGCCACATTTGTCAATATTAATGTTGCATTTTGTGACTTTTTGAGGGTAATCGGGAATTGTACACGTTGACCTGTGCATTCACATGCTGTAAAATAAACTTATAATATCAGGAAGGAGATACTATATGGGCAAATTGATCGCCGCTGAGCGGCAAAAAGAGATACTAAAACTGCTGCATGACAACGGCAGTGTGAAAATCGGACAGCTGGCTGAACAATTTCAGGTTTCCCGCGAGACGATCCGCCGCGATTTGTCTTATCTGAACGAAATCGGCGCTGCACAGAGAAGTCACGGCGGTGCAACTTCCATGTATGAATTTGGAACTGTTCCGATAGAAACAAGAATTAATAAAGATGCAGATATTAAAATCAAGCTTTGTGAAAAAGCCCTGGATTTTATCCCGCCGACAGGAGTTATTTACCTGGACGCCGGGAGTACGATCGTTCATATGGCAAAATTGTTGAGTCAGCGTTCCGGATGTACGATCGTCACTTGTTCTTTAAGCGCTGCCAATGTTCTGATCAACAGTGACAACACAACGATCATAACCGGAGGGCAGCTGAACTCCGGCAATATGTCCGCAGAAGGATTCCAGGCAACTAACTTTATCAACAATCTGAAAGTCGCTGTTTCTTTCCTTGGAACTAACGGATTTGAACAGCATAAAGGTCCGGCGGTTTCTGCTTTTGCAGATGCTCAGACAAAACAGGCTATTATCCCTAACTCCAAATTAAATGTTGTTATCTCTGACAGTTCCAAAGCGTCAACTTCCGCTTTGATCCAGTACGCGAGCTGGAGAGATATCGATTATTTCATCACCGACAGCGATCTTCCAAAACCAATCTATGATTCCATCAGTGAAATGACAAACGTTATTCTGGTAGATGTGTAAAAGACAAAAAAAGTTCAGACATCATGTCTGAACTTTTTTTGTCTTTTATCAAACTGTATTAAATGATCCTTATTCCTTTTAATCAGAATTTACGGAATCTTTCATATCTCTGATTAACAATCTGCTCCGGAGTCATTTTATCGTATCTCTCCAGGAAATCACAGATCATGCCTTTCATTTTTTCAGAAATTTCCAGAATATTATCAATGCACGCCGGTTCCTGTTCTTCAATTACTTCTTCCACAACACCAAGTTCTTTCAGATCCTGGGCCGTAATCTTCATTACTTTTGCCGCTTCTGAAGCACGGTTTCCATCTTTCCAGAGAATTGCAGCAAAACCTTCCGGAGACAAAACAGAATATGTCGCATTTTCCATGCTCCACACTTCATTTCCCACTGCCATGGCAATGGCTCCTCCGCTTCCGCCTTCTCCGATCATAATAGAAAGAATCGGCACTTTCATATTTGACATTTCAAACAGATTTCTTGCGATTGCTTCTCCTACTTCCCGCTCTTCTGCTTCGATTCCGCAGAAAGCACCCGGAGTATCCACAAACAGAATGATCGGTCTGTGGAATTTTTCTGCCTGGCGCATCAGACGCAGAGATTTTCGATATCCTTCCGGCAGAGGCATTCCGAAATTCCTCATAATATTTTCTTTTGTGGAACGTCCTTTCTGCTGTCCAATGACTGTAACTGCTCTTCCACCGATGGAAGCCAGTCCTCCTACGACAGCTTTGTCATCCCCATAGAGACGGTCTCCATGAAGAGACATATAACGGTCAAAAATCGTAGAAATGTAATCAAGGCTGGTTGGGCGTTCCGGTGATCGGGATATTTCCACCCTCTCCCAAGGTGTAAAATTACTGCTCATATTCACAACTCCTTATAATCGTATTCAATACTTTGCGAAGATTTTTACGTTCCACGATTTTATCAACAAATCCATGCTCCAGCAGAAATTCTGATCTCTGGAATCCTTCCGGCAGCTTCTGTCCGATGGTCTGCTCGATAACCCTAGGTCCTGCGAATCCAACCAGCGCTCCCGGCTCAGCCAGGATGACATCACCAAGCATGGCAAAACTTGCAGTGACACCGCCTGTAGTCGGATCTGTAAGAACCGTAATATAAAGGAGACCGGCCTCATCATGTTTTCGAAGAGCTGCTGAAGTCTTTGCCATCTGCATCAGAGAAATGATTCCTTCCTGCATTCTGGCTCCTCCGGAACATGTGAAAATAATGACCGGAAGCCTCATCTCTGTTGCTCTCTCAACTGCACGGGTGATCTTTTCTCCTACTACTTCTCCCATGCTTCCCATCATGAAATCAGCTCCCATAACGGCGATCACAACTTCTTTGCCTCCGATTTCACCTTTTCCAGTGATAACGGCCTCATCCATATTCGTTACAGATTTCTGACGTTCCAGTTTCTTCTTGTAACCCGGAAAGTTCAATGGATCTGAAGTTTCCATTCTTTCATCCCATTCCTGGAAAGTTCCTTTGTCCAGCACCATAGCAATTCGGTTTCTCGGACGTACTCTGAAATAACTTCCACAGTAAGGACAAATGTAATAATTTTCAATGATATCTTCGTTATACACAGGCTTTCCGCAGCTGCTGCATTTCTGGAACAGCCCTTCCGGCACCTGATATTCTAACAGAGTGTCTTTCGCTTTACGGATTCGTTCTGCCTGTTTTTTCTCCTGCGGCGTTAAAGTCCGCTTCTTAAACATTTCTTTTAATGGCATTGTTATTCATCCTCCGACTTCTCTTCCCTTGCCTTCTGAAATCTCTCAATAAATCCGGTATCCACATTTCCCGCGATAAAATCCGGATCGTTGATGATCTCATACTGATAATCGATGTTCGTCTTAATTCCTTCCAGTACAACTTCTCCTAAAGCGTTTCTGAGCTTTCTTAAAGCAAGCTGCCGGTTCTTATCGTATACGATCAGTTTCGCCACCATGGAATCATAGTATGGCGGAATCTCATAGCCTGCAAACAGAGCTGAATCAATTCTGACTCCCTTGCCTCCCGGAAAATGTACATTTGTTACAGTTCCAGGGCTCGGGCGGAAATCATGTTCTGTATCTTCGGCATTGATACGTACCTCAATCGCATGGCCGCGTACCTGGATATCATCCTGGCTGTAAGTCAGCGGCTGCCCGGCTGCGATGCGGATCTGCTCACGAATCAGATCGATTCCTGTAACCCACTCTGTTACCGGATGCTCTACCTGAATTCTTGTATTCATCTCAATAAAATAGAATTCTCCATGCTTGTCTCTCAGAAACTCAATGGTTCCGGCACTGTAATATCCAGCTGCCTTCGCTGCCTTGACGGCAATTTTTCCCATTCTTTCTCTTGTCTCTTCATCGATTGCCGGTGAAGGAGATTCTTCAATAAGTTTCTGATGTCTTCTCTGAATGGAGCAGTCACGTTCTCCCAGATGAATGGCATTTCCATATTTGTCCGCAAGAATCTGGAACTCAATATGCCTTGGATCCTCAATATATTTTTCAATATACATGGTTCCGTCTCCAAAAGCGTTCTCTGCCTCCAGTTTTGCTGTTTCAAATGTATGCACGAATTCATCAGAGGAGTAGCATACACGCATACCCTTTCCTCCGCCTCCGGCAGAAGCCTTGATCATAACCGGATATCCCATCTCATCCGCGATTTTTTTGCCTTCTTCTGCTTCATAAACGGCATCTTTCGTTCCCGGAACAACAGGAACGCCTGCTTCCATCATCGTCTTCCTTGCCTCAGATTTATTTCCCATCTTATCGATGATCTCAGCAGAAGGTCCGATGAATGTGATATTGCATTTTTCACACATCCGTACGAATTTACTGTTTTCTGACAGGAAACCAAATCCCGGATGAATCGCATCAGCGCCAACTGCCATTGCTGCTCCTACGACACGCTCCATATCCAGATAACTGTCTTTAGCCGGAGCCGGCCCGATACAGACAGTCTCATCTGCCAGCTGAGCATGCAGAGCGTCTTTATCTGCTTCCGAGCAGATGGCTACAGACATGATATCCATCTCACGACAGGCACGGATGATTCGTACTGCAATCTCACCTCTGTTTGCGATTAGTATCTTTTTAAACATATATCGACACCCTCTCTTATCCAATCATAAATGTGATTTCCCCAGATGCAACAACTTTTCCGTCTACTTTGGCCGTTCCTTTTCCGACACCAACCGGTCCTTTGACCTTAATGATCTCAACTTCCAGAGACAGCACATCTCCCGGAACAACTTTGCCGCGGAATTTTGCTTTGTTTACACCACCGAGAAATGCGATCTTCCCTTTGTTTGCTTCATCAGAAAGTACACAGATCGCGCCGGCCTGAGCCAGTGCCTCAATGATCAGGACACCCGGCATAACCGGTTCCTGAGGAAAATGTCCTGCAAAAAAAGGCTCGTTATATGTAACACATTTCTTTGCCAAAATACGTTTTCCGGTTTCCATTTCTTCTACACGGTCAACCAGCAGAAAAGGACTTCTGTGGGGAATCGTGTTCATAATATCTTTAATGTCCATTAACATGATATGCCCCCTTTTTATTTGACCACGATCAATGGCTGTCCGTATTCTACCATCTCACCGTTTTCTACAAGGATTTCAGCTACTGTTCCGTCATAATCGCTTTCTACTTCATTCATAAGTTTCATTGCCTCTACGATTCCGATGACCTGTCCTTTCTTTACAGTGTCTCCGACAGATACAAACGGATCTGCTCCTTCAGACGGAGCCGCGTAGAATGTACCAACAAGCGGTGCTTTTACCTGATTTCCTTCAACTTCAGGTTCTTTTTCTTCCGGTGCCGCAGGCGCAGCTGCCGGAGCAGGTGCTGCCGCTGCCGCCGGAACAGCTTCCGCTGCAACAACCTGTGTCTTATTTTTCATGATGCGGACAGAGCATTTTTCATCACTGTATTTAAACTCATCTACTTCTGAATCTGATACCGCCTGTATCAATTCCTTCATTTCTTCGATTTTCATATTTACGGATCCTCCTATCCTTCGAATTTCTTCACAAGAAGCGTCGCGTTATGTCCTCCAAATCCAAGGGAATTACTCATAACATAATTTACTTCGCGATCTGTTACCGGCTCCAGTGTATAATCAAGATCACACTCTTCATCCGGAACCTTTAATCCAACCGTCGGATGGATGTAATTGTCTTCGATTGATTTTACGCAGGTAATAAATTCAATGGCTCCTGCAGCTCCCAGTCCATGTCCGATCATAGATTTTGTGGAACTGATCTTTACTTTGTAAGCGCTGTCTCCAAGCGCTTTTTTGATCGCCATTGTCTCAAAAAGGTCATTCGCATGTGTGCTCGTTCCATGGGCATTGATATAATCAATCTGTTCCGGTTTTACACCGGCTTCTTCCATAGCAAATTCCATGGCTCTTGCAGCCCCTTCGCCGTCTTCAGCCGGTGAAGTAATATGGAAAGCATCACTGGTTGCGCCATAACCTACAAGCTCTGCCAGGATCTTTGCTCCTCTCGCCTGAGCATGTTCCAGAGTCTCAAGTACTACGACTCCCGCACCTTCACCAATGACAAATCCGTCTCTTTCTTTGTCAAATGGTATGGATGCTCTCTCAGGATCATCGGAAGAGCTTAACGCTGTCAGCGCAGCGAAACCTCCAACCGCTACCGGAGTGATAGCCGCTTCTGTTCCTCCTGCCACCATAACATCCGCTTCTCCAATCTGTATAGAACGATAGGCTTCTCCTATGGACTGTGTTCCTGTGGCGCATGCAGTCACCACATTGATGCTCTTTCCTCTCAGGCCAAATGCAATGGAAACATTGCCCGCCGCCATGTTGGAAATCATCATCGGCACAGCCATCGGCTTGATTCTCCTCGGTCCTTTTTCATCAATCAGTCTGGTCGTGCTTTCAATGATCTGAAGACTTCCGATTCCGGAACCAACAGAAACACCAATCCTTGCCAGATCTTCTTTTTCCAAATCCAGTCCGGAATCCTCAATTGCCTCTTTTGCGGCAGCTACCGCATACTGAGAGAACAATTCCATTCTCCGGATAGATTTTCTGTCCATATATTTTTTCGGATCAAAATCTTTTACTTCCGCTGCCAGATGTGCCCTGTACTCTGATGCGTCAAAATGTGTGATCGGAGCAAATCCGATCTTCTGTTCCTTCACACTGCTCCAGAACTCTTCTACACTGTTTCCAATCGGAGTAATAGCACCCATACCGGTAACGACAACCCTTTTCAAATCTCTCATGTTCTTCTCCTTTACATTCCCATTCCGCCATCGACACCGATGGTCTGTCCTGTAATATACGCAGCTTTATCAGAAGCTAAGAACGCAACCGTCTCTGCTATATCTTTCGTCTGTCCCATGCGTTTCAATGGAATCGTTGCTAAAATGCTTTCTTTTACATCATCCGGAAGTACCTCTGTCATCTCCGTCTGAATATATCCAGGAGCTATGGCGTTCACTGTGATTCCTCTGGATCCCAGCTCCCTTGCCAGGGATTTCGTCATACCGATGATTCCAGCTTTTGAAGCACAATAATTTACCTGTCCTGCATTTCCCATAACGCCTGAAACAGATGACATATTGATAATATGACCATATCTTTGTTTCAGCATAATTCTTGAAACATGTTTCATGCAGTTAAAGGCTCCCTTTAAATTAACCTCAATGACTTTATCAAATTCTTCTTCGCTCATTTTCATAATGAGGTTATCTTTTGTGATTCCCGCATTGTTCACAAGAATATCGATTGATCCAAATTCTTTCTTTACAGAAGTCATCATCTCTTTTGCCACATTGAAATCAGACACATCTCCCTGGTATGCCTTGGCATTTCCTCCGGCTGCTGTGATCTCTTCCACAACTGCTTCTGCCTTATCTTTGGATCCACAGTAATTGACAATGACGGTTGCTCCGTATCCTGCAAGCGTGAGAGCTACCTCTCTTCCGATTCCACGGCTTGCTCCGGTGACTACTGCAACTTTACCTTCTAACATCCCAAGATCTCCTTTACTTTTTCCAAATCTTCTACTGTCGCAACATTAATTGCTTTTACACTTCGATCGATCTTACGCATAAATCCGCATAAAGTCTTTCCAGGTCCGATTTCAATGAATGTATCTGCTCCGTCCGCAATCATTTTCTCTATAGATTGTTCCCAGCGGACAGAAGAATAAACCTGTCTTCCAAGCAATTCCTTTACATCATCTTTTGATGTGACAAATTCTGCCGTTGTATTAGAAACATATGGAATCTCCGGATCTTTTACCTCTACATCAGAAAGTACATCAAGCAGTTTCTCTCCAGCTGGTTTCAACATCGGAGAATGAAATGGTCCGCTTACTTTCAGCGGAAGCACTCTTCTTGCTCCTGCCTCTTTCAGAGCCTCTCCTGCCTTTGCCACTGCCTGTGTCTCTCCGGAAATCACAATCTGTCCAGGGCAGTTATAATTCGCGATGGTGACGATTCCTTCTGCACCTTCTAAAACCGCTTCGATTTCTTCTTTTTTCATTCCAAGAACCGCAGACATAGCTCCTTCTCCCGCAGGAACTGTATCCTGCATCAGAATTCCTCTCTGTCTTACCACTTTTACAGCGTCCTCGAAACTCATAACATTTCCTGCTACCAGCGCACAGTATTCTCCAAGGCTCAGTCCGGCTGCCATATCCGCTTTTAATCCCATCTCTTCCAGCTTCTTAAGAATTGCTACGCTGGCTGTGACCATCGCCGCCTGTGTAAATTCAGTGATATTGATATCTTCATTTTCTTCAAAACAAAGCTTCTTTACATCAATATCCAGAACCTCATTCGCCTTGTCAAAGATTTCTTTGCTGCAGTCAAAAGCATCATAGAAATCTTTTCCCATACCTACATACTGCGCTCCCTGTCCAGGAAACATAAATACGGTTTTACCCATAATCCTCACCTCGCCAATTTCATTTATTTTGAATCTCAAAATATATGCTTCAAAAAATTGACTTATAACATATGTTATAAGTCAATCTTACAAATTTCTTAGTCTTCTACGCCCTTGTCTTTTAAGTAATTGATGACATCTCCAACAGTATTCAGTTCTGTAAGATCATCAGATGGAATCTCAACATCATATTCTTCTTCTAATGCCATAACTAATTCGAATAAGTCTAAAGAATCTGCGTCCAGATCGTCTTTGAAGGAAGCCTCTAATGTAACTTCATCTTCACTTACACCTAACTGCTCTGCAATGATTTCTTTCATCTTTTCTAACATAATCTTTCTCCTTCATACATTCAATTTAGTTTGATTATCAAAGTATAACTTCTTCTGGCACCGATTGTCAAGTTTACCAGTAAAATTACTCCTATATTATACTAAGCAATGGGAAATTATGCAAGCCTATCTGGACATTCTGTACTATATTATTTATCTTAATTGTGTGCTGTATTCTTAAGGTTTTCTCTCTCTTTTTTCTGTCCCTGCATCTTTCGATTCTGTCATGGATTTTTACTCTGGCTGAATGGCCGTTTTTTCATGTCTCTTTTTCTGTCTGCATCCTTCATTGATCCTCCGGTTCCTTCCAGAGAATCCAGAATATTTTTCCTGATATTTATTGAAAAGTTATCCTTTCCCGCTCTATAATAATTTCGTTCATTTATATGCATCTGAGAAACAAAAGAAAGGATTTTTGTTATGAAAAAATTTATAGAAGAATTTAAAACTTTTGCCCTGCGCGGAAACATGATGGATATGGCTGTCGGCGTTATCATTGGCGGCGCTTTTTCAAATCTTGTTACATCTCTTACAAATAATTTTATTTATCCTATTTTGAATTTTTTCACAGGAGGAGAAATTTACACCCTGAAGGATATCGCCGGATTCTTTTCTTCTTTTATTTCTTCTCTGGTCAATTTCCTGATTATGGCTTTCGTATTATTTTGTCTTCTGAAAGTAATCAACAAGCTGACATCCCTCGGACACAAGGCAGCGCCTGCCGCTCCTGAAACAAAAACCTGTCCTTTCTGCAAAAGCAAAATTGCAGCCGATGCCACACGCTGTCCTCACTGCACTTCCATGCTGGTTGCAGAAACTACTGAGGTTTCAGTTAAAACCACTTCCTGAGTTTTAAGACCTGCAGCCTGTACTGATCTCCTGAAGTCCTTCACACTCTTCTCCTGGGATTTCCTCCTCCTGGATCAGCTTTTATTGTGTCCACAGTATGGGACAGGCTTTCAAAAAGCATCCAAAACTAGTTTTTGCTGTGTCCA